>NZ_JAHUWL010000019.1:0-138178 GCF_019219045.1 Pseudomonas sp. PDM25 | reverse complement strand
GCGCCGCCAGTGAAAAGGCGGCGTTCGAACTGGCCTCGCTGATCGCCCTGCTGAAAGACGACATCAGTTCCAACGCCTACGGGGTGCTGCGCCAGGTCCGCGAGCATACAAGCGATATCCGTTTTCATCGGCGGCCGCTGCACCTGCATCGGCTGTCGCTGATGGGGTTCAAGTTGCACGGTGTGGTGTTGTTCAGCGCCGAGGGCGATGCGGGCCTGATCCAGGCGGCGGTGGAGGCCCTGGCCCCTGACGTGCGGGCTTCCTGGCTCGACTGGTCGAGCGTGTTGTCGGTGATGTCACCGGGCCTCGACCTGGACAAGTTCAAACTGCTGCAGGCGTTTTTCGCCAATGGCCCGGCCGGGGTCAGCGAAGAGATGCTGCGCCAGCGCGACATTTACCGGCAAAGTCGCTTGAGCGGCCCGGTGATTGCCTATGTGCCGGACGACCCGCAGCACCCGCTGAAAGAGTACGCCTCGCTGGCGGATTTCATGAAAACGCTGATCAGCCAACTGCGCGAGCCGGACTATCAGGCGTTCTTCAGCCGCTTCGTGGCGCACAAGGACCAGGGCCGGTTCTTTGCCCGGGTCCGCGAGCGCCTGAGCCGGATCACCTGGCAGCAGCGCGAGCCGCTGGACATGGGGCCCTGGTGGCGGGAAACCGCGGTGGAGAACCCGAATGCCGAACCCGTCACCAACCGACTGTCGGGTGAACTGTGGCCGCAGCTGTATCGGCTCAAGCGCGACAAGGCGCTCAGCGACGCGCGCGCGATTGCCGTCCCGACCGGCGATGAGGACGCCGCCACGCGCTGGAAGCGCCTGAGCAGCTACCTGGACATCGGCTGGAACGTCTTCAACTTTGCCGCGATGCTGGTGCCGGGGCTGGGCGAAGCCATGCTGGCGCTGATGGTGGCGCAGATGGCCGAAGAGTTGCTGGAAGGCATCGAAGACTGGAGCAAGGGCGACCGCGACGAGGCGTCGGCGCACATCAACGGGGTCATCATCAACTTTGCGCAACTGGCCCTGATGAGCGCCGGGCACGTCATCCCGCAGGCGGCCCGGATCCCGATCACCCCCAGTCCGCTGATCGACAACCTCAAACCGGTGGAGCTGCCCACGGGCAAGACCCGCCTGTGGAAACCGGACCTGACGCCGTACGAGCATCCGGTGACGCTGCCGACCGAGGCCAAACCCGATGACCTGGGGCTGTATCGACACAACGATCAGCAATGGCTGCGCCTGGAACAAAAGCATTACCAGGTGCGCCAGGACCCGGCGACGGGCGAGCATCGCCTGCAACATCCGACCCGGCCCAACGCTTATCAACCGGCGGTGGAGCATAACGGCGCCGGCGCCTGGAAAGCTGAAACCGAGCAACCGCTGGCTTGGGACACGACTCGCCTGATGCGTCGACTGGACGACTCTTTGGAGGATTACTCGGCCGCCACCCTGGCCAAAATCCAGAAGGTGAGTGGCGTTGAAGAGGGCGTGTTGCGCCGGCTGCATGCCGAGCATGAAACGCCGCCAGCGCTGCTGCGCGACACCCTCAAGCGCTTCAATACCTACGCCGACGCGGAACGCTATCCCGAGCAAATCCTGGCGAATCAGGTGCCGGAGGAGATGTCCGGTTTTCTGCCGGCGACTCTGGTCGAGCTGCCACGCTGGCCGGAGTCCCGAGCCCTGGAAGTGTTCGAAGGCGATGATAGCACCGGGGCATCCGTCAAACATGGCAACAGCATGGCCGCTGAGCCGCAGACCATCAAAATCAGCCGCTCGGAGGTGGTGGCCGGGAAACTGCCTGAGCGAGTGATTGACTCCCTGAACCCGACCGAGCTGCGGGAAATGCTTGGCCAGCAGGTCGCCAATGACACGCCCTCACGGATCGACGCGCTGCGCAGCCGATTGGCCATGCAGGCGCGCAAACAACACAAGCGCCTGTTCGACGCGCTATACAAGAGCCGCGATGTGTCCGACAGCGCGCAGGTGCGTTTGCTGGTGGACGATTACCCGCAACTGCCCGGCAGCGTTGCGCAAGAATTACTCGACAACGCCGAGCCCGCCGACCTGAAACACCTGGCCGAGAAACAGCGCCTGCCGCTGCGTTTGCGCCAGCAGACACGCCGGGCGCAGGAGCGCGTGCGCTTGAACCGGGCGTATGAAGGGCTCTACCTCGATGAACTGGAAAGTACCGATACTCGCCGGCTCGAACTGGCCACGCTGGCCAGCCTGCCCGGATGGTCGACGCAAGTCCGGATCGAAATTCGTCATTTGGGATTTTCCGGGGATCTGCTCGCAAGCGTAGGGGCGGCGGATGCGCCGATCCGCAAAGTATTGGTGCTGGGTGAGGATGGTCGTTATCAGGCGCGGGGCGCGGAGGACCAGCACCTGCACGGTACCGACGATCTCTACGCCTCGGTGTTGCATGCCCTGCCGGATACCGAACGAAACGCATTGGGTTATGACATTCACGAAAGTGCACGGCTCAAGGGTGCGGTGCGGCGTTCACCACTCAGCCACGAGCAATTCGAACCGATCCTGCTTGAGCAGCCGATTCGTAAACCGGTGTACGACTCGCAAACCATGCGCTTGCCAGGCGGCATGTTGGGGTATTTGCGTGAACTCGCCGGCGGGCGTGGGGAGCAAAGTTCCCAGGCGCGGATCAGAAAACTCTACCCCGCTTTCACGGAGGAAGAATCCACTGCGTTGCTGGAGCGTTTCAACCAACAAGGGATTCCGGTCGATATGCAGCTCGAAGAGCTTGAACTTGAGTTCGAACGGTTGAGTTCAACGCTGAAGCGATGGGTGAATTCGCCGACCCGGGATTTTCGTTTGAGTCCCAGTGGCGTCGGGGAGTGGAATGCCAGGAATCAATTCGCCCGAAAAATCAGGCAGTGCTGGCAGCGTACCGGGCCAAAACAGTTTGACTCGCTCGGCAATGTGGTTGGGCAGAAGCTCGACCTGAGCAGCTTTCCGCTGAACCTGCATTTCAAAAAAATGCCGGCGCTGGAGGGCAATTTCGACCATGTCACGTACCTGAAACTATATAACGCCGGTATTACCGATGCGGAACAGTCCTTTCTAAAGCCGTTTCGCAAGGTGCGAGCCCTGGACCTTGGTCGCAATAAACTGACCACTTTGCCGCGACACATCGCCGACATGCCGCACCTCAATTTCCTCGAACTCACGGGAAACCGGATTGTACTGAAGCCCGCCGATGTCGAAATGCTCGGCCGTTGCACGAAGCTGCAAACACTGGCGCTGGCCGGCAATCCGTTGAGTCTGCTGCCGAACATCGGTCGCATGCCCGACCTGCACACACTGCTTCTGTACGACACCGGAGCGACCACTTGGCCGCCGGGGCTGTTCGACCTTCCGCGCCCCCGGCATATCTATCTGGACCTGCAGCGCAACCTGCTCACACACATACCCGAAGTCACGTCAGGTTCGGTCGACGCGGAGTTGCTGGCACGTACGTTGCTCAGCCGCCAACCGCCCTTTATGTCCCCCGAAAACCTGGAGCTGCTCAAGGAATACATCAGGTCAACAGGACTGGACCCTGACCGCCCGTATCCACCCCGGGGCGTGCGTGACACCCTGGACTGGCAGCAAGGTATTACCTTTGACGAGTGGGTAGAGAAACAAAAGCTCTGGGATGCGCTTGAAGACGAGTTCAACTCGACCGGTTTCTTCGACGAGATCAGGCGCCTGACCCAATCGGCGGACTTCACCGCCGGTGGCGCCTATCGAACCGATCTGACGGCCAAGATGTGGCGGATGATCGAGACCATGGCCAGGGACGCTGAACTGCGCACGAAGTTTTTCACCGAAGCTTCGATGCGCACCCAATGCGTGGATGGCGCGACCCAGCTATTCAATGTTCTGGGGGTTGATGTGCTGGTCCAGGAAGCCCTTGAACTGGGCAACCCCAGTTTGACTGAAGCGCAGTTGATCGAGTTGGCCAGGGGTAAGAGCCGCCTGGATGAAATCGAGCGAGTCGCCCGTCGCCATATCATCGACCGCGAGGCCGCGGGTGAACGTTTTCGACGTGTCGACGGCCAAGGCAATGTCAGCGGAACCATTGACGAGGTCGAGGTTCACCTCGCGTTCATGACGGACCTGGCAGAACGGCTTGACCTGCCCTGGCAGGCGCGTGGAATGCAGTTTCGCCAGATCGCGGGCGTTACCGGCGAAATGATCGAAAACGCCTATCAGCGGGTCTTGGGGCTGGAGGAGGGTGATCTGCTGCGTGATTCGATTGCCGAGCAGCCATTTTGGCGGACTTATGTGCAGCGTTCGAATCGCGCACGTTTCAGGGCGTTTGATCGCAAGACGGTAGCGACGACCGAGTTCAAGGTTGCTCTTGACGAACGAGCCTCCCGCACGGACCTGACACTGGAAGAGCGAGAGAAGCTGAAGGAAGAAATAAGGATACTGGCCGCCGAACTCGGTAAACCTGAAAGTGCCTTTGCGCCGGGGCAAGTCGTGACCGATGAAGCGTTTGCCGCCGAGCTTGACCTGATCAAGGCGGAGCGTGAAACCCTTCTCAAACAACTGACTCAACAAGCCATGGACCGGGCAAAACTGCAACGGGTTGAACCTCCGCTCTTTACGGTGGACACCAATAGCTGACCAGCTGCTGGCTGAAACCCCGCTTCAAGAAACGGGTGATACAACAGAAAAACCCTGAGTGTGTGTTGGCGCACTCAGGGTTTTTTCTTGTGCCTTGAACCTTCAGAACAGGAAATAGCGCTGCGCCATGGGCAGCACATCCGCCGGTTCACACCACAGCAGAACCCCGTCGGCCTTGACCTGATAAGTCTGCGGATCGACGTCGATGTTCGGCAGGTAATCGTTGTGGATCAGGTCGGTTTTCTGCACCTCGCGACAGCCTTTGACCACGGCGATTTTCTTCTTCAAACCCAGCGCTTCGGGCAATCCGGCGTCTTGTGCCGCCTGGCTGATGAAGGTCAGGCTGGTGGCATGCAATGAGCCGCCGTAGCTGGCGAACATCGGGCGGTAGTGCACCGGTTGCGGTGTGGGGATCGACGCGTTCGCATCGCCCATCAGGCTGGCGGCGATGGCGCCACCCTTGAGGATCAGCGTCGGTTTGACGCCGAAAAACGCCGGACGCCAGAGCACCAGGTCGGCCCATTTGCCCACTTCCACCGAACCCACTTCATGGCTGATGCCGTGGGTGATTGCCGGGTTGATCGTGTACTTGGCGATGTAGCGTTTGGCGCGGAAGTTGTCGTTGCCTTCACCATCACCGGGCAACGGGCCGCGCTGTTTTTTCATCTTGTCGGCGGTCTGCCAGGTGCGGGTGATCACCTCGCCAACGCGGCCCATGGCCTGGCTGTCGGAGCTGATCATCGAGAACGCACCGAGGTCGTGGAGGATGTCTTCGGCGGCGATGGTTTCGCGACGGATGCGGCTTTCAGCGAAGGCCACGTCTTCGGCAATGCTTGGGTCCAGGTGATGGCAGACCATCAGCATGTCGAGGTGTTCGTCGATGGTGTTGCGGGTGAACGGCCGGGTCGGGTTGGTGGAACTCGGCAGCACGTTGGCAAAGCCGCAGGCCTTGATGATGTCCGGCGCATGCCCGCCGCCCGCACCCTCGGTGTGATAGGTGTGGATGGTGCGGCCCTTGAACGCGGCGAGGGTGGTTTCGACGAAACCGGACTCGTTGAGGGTGTCGGTGTGGATGGCCACTTGTACATCGTACTGGTCGGCGACGTTCAGGCAGTTGTCGATGCTGGCCGGGGTGGTGCCCCAGTCTTCGTGCAACTTGAGGCCGATGGCACCGGCCTTGACCTGTTCGATCAACGGCTCCGGCAGGCTGGCGTTGCCCTTGCCGGTGAAGCCAATGTTCATCGGGAACGCATCGGCGGCCTGGAGCATGCGCGCCAGGTGCCACGGGCCGGACGTGCAGGTGGTTGCATTGGTGCCCGTGGCCGGGCCGGTGCCGCCGCCGATCATGGTGGTGACGCCGCTCATCAAGGCTTCTTCGATCTGCTGCGGGCAGATGAAATGGATGTGCGTGTCGATGCCGCCCGCGGTAAGGATCATGCCTTCACCGGCGATGACTTCGGTGCTGGCGCCGACGGCGATGGTCACGTTCGGCTGGATGTCCGGGTTGCCGGCCTTGCCGATGGCGGCGATGCGCCCGTCCTTGAGGCCGACATCGGCCTTGACGATGCCCCAGTGGTCGATGATCAGCGCGTTGGTGATCAGCGTATCCACGACCTCTGCAGCGAGCAATTGGCTTTGACCCTGGCCGTCGCGGATGACTTTGCCGCCGCCGAATTTCACTTCTTCACCGTAGGTGGTGAAGTCTTTCTCGACTTCGATCCACAGCTCAGTGTCGGCCAGACGGACCTTGTCACCGACGGTGGGGCCGAACATGTCGGCGTAGGCCTGACGGGAAATCTTCATTCGTTCGCCTTGAGATTCAATTGAATTTGAGACTGTTCGCTTCGCTCACAGATTCGCGAGCAAGCCCGCTCCCACAGTTGACCGCATTCCCCTGTGGGAGCGGGCTTGCTCGCGAAGGGGCCAGCGCAGACACCGCATTACTTACAGGTCACCCATGATCCGCCCGGCAAACCCGAACACCCGGCGATGCCCGGCCAGGTCTACCAACTCGACCTCGCGGCTCTGCCCCGGCTCGAAGCGCACGGCGGTGCCCGCGGGGATGTTCAGGCGCATGCCGCGGCTGGCGGCGCGGTCGAAGGTCAGGGCGTCGTTGGTTTCGAAGAAGTGGTAATGCGAGCCAACCTGGATCGGCCGGTCGCCGCTGTTGGCCACCTTCAGGCTGACGGTGCGGCGGCCCACGTTGAGTTCGATATCACCGGGCTGGATCTGGTATTCACCGGGAATCATCAATGGGCTCCTTGGAGAATCTTGTAGTAGAGGGCGGTCGGTTTGTACTGGCCGCTCGGGTCGCAGGCATAGTCGGGAATTTGACCGGCCTTGGTGTAACCCAGGGCTTTGTAGAAGTCTTCGGCGGGGGAGCCGGCCTCGGTGTCGAGGTAGAGCATGCCGCGCTTGTGCTGAAGGGCGGCTTGTTCCAAAGCACTCATCAACTGTTGCCCCAGGCCGCGTCGACGGGCGTGTTCACGTACCAACATTTTTTGCACTTCAGCGCGGTTCAGGCCATTGGCTTTCTGACACAGGGTCAGCTGCACACTGGCCTGCACTTGCTCGTCCTTGACCACCACCCACAGCAGCACGTTGCCCTTGTTCAGGTTGTCCTGAACATCATCGAAATAGGCACGGGCCTGGGTGGCGTCCAGATCGGCCATGAACCCGACGCTGGCGCCATAGCCGACGGCGTCGAGCAGCAGATCAATCAAACCCTGACGATAGTGCGCAAAGCTTTCAACATTGACGCGGCGCAGTTGGGCGGCGTTCATGGCAAATTACTCCTTGTTGGCGGTCGGCGGCTCCGCGCCAGGATTGAGGGTCAGTTGCATAAAAGTCAGGTCCAGCCAGCGACCGAACTTGGTGCCCACCTGGGGCATTTGGCCGGTCGTCACGAAACCGGCTCGTTCATGCAGGCGAATAGAAGCGGCGTTACCGCTTTCGATGGCGGCGACCATCACATGTTTGTCGCAGCCTTTGGCGCGCTCGATCAACGCGGTCATCAATTGCGGGCCGAGACCATTGCCACGCTGATCGCTGCGCACGTAAACCGAATGCTCGACGGTGTGACGGAACCCGTCGAACGGCCGCCAGTCACCGAATGAAGCGTAGCCCAGCACCGTGTTGTCGCCGTCGACAATCACCAGAATCGGGTAGCCCTGGGATTGACGGGCGCTGAACCAGGCCTGGCGGTTACCCAAATCCACGGCCTGTTCGTTCCAGATGGCCGTGGTGTTGAGCACGGCGTCGTTGTAGATGTCGCGGATCGCCGGCAAGTCGGCGTGCGCTGCATCGCGGATGTGATAAATCATGGCGCGGCCTCAGGCGATCGGTTGGTGGACGGTGACCAGTTTGGTGCCGTCGGGAAAGGTCGCCTCGACCTGGATCTCCGGGATCATTTCCGGGATGCCTTCCATCACTTGTTCGCGGCTGAGCAGGGTGGTGCCGAAGTGCATCAACTCGGCCACGGTCTGGCCGTCGCGGGCGCCTTCGAGCAGCGCTGCGGAAATGAAGGCCATGGCTTCCGGGTAGTTGAGTTTCACGCCGCGCGCCAAACGCCGCTCGGCCACGAGGCCGGCGGTGAAGATCAGCAGCTTGTCTTTTTCGCGTGGGGTCAGGTCCATCGTTTGGAATCCATATCGGCAGATAAAAAAGGTATTCGGATCTGTAAACACGAAACCCCTGTGGGAGCGAGCCTGCTCGCGATGAGGTCGTCACATCCAGTGAAGATATTGGCTTTGAGACCGCCATCGCGAGCAGGCTCGCTCCCACAGAAAAGCAATTCAGGTGCTCCATATTCTGGGGGGGACGGCTTCGCGGCCGAGCAATGCCGGCCGAAGCAGTTGCCACAAATCAATCAGCCACCCCCTCGCCAACAACGCTTCACTGGCCAGGCAGCGGGCGAGTAAAAGCCCGGGCAACTGGGTCAGATCTCCGCGCACGTCATGGGGCAGCGAGCGGCATTTCTCCAGTAAATCGCTATCGATGTCGCCGGTCACCAACAGGGTCGCAAACACCGGCTGCCCATCCAGGCCAATCGGCGAATCCAGCAAACCATCGCCTCCGACAATGCGCTGGCGTTCATGCCAGAGCAACTGACCGTCGCGGCGGATGTCCAGCTGCGCCTGAAAATGCCCGAGGTCGAAACGCTCGCCGCTGGCCGGGCGACCCAGCGCCACAACATCCCAGTAAAACAATCGCGCATCGCCTTCCAGATCAATCGAGGTGCTGAGCTCAGCCTGAGCGGCGCTGAAGATAATGGTTTCCTGTGGCAGCCACTCCAGTGTCGCGCCGGTGGCTACTTTCAAGTCGAGCTTCTGATAAGCGGGCCCCGCCGCGCGATACCACTTGGCCGCGCCGGGGCTGGTGATTTGCGCCCAGGCATCACGGCCGACACTGGCCGAGATGTCCAGCCGATCGCCACCGGCAATCCCGCCCGGCGGGTGCACGATGATGTGCTGGCAAACCTCGGGTCCTTCGGCATACAGATGCTTCTGCACCCGCAGCGGGCCTTTGTGCCGGCGCTGAACCGGGCGCGTGCTGTCGCCGAATCGGGCGTAGCCGAGTTCCAGCTCGGCGTGCCAGCTCGGGGTAAATACGGCAGTGGGAACAGGTAAATTCATGATGTCTAATTATCGTCGGGACGCTACAGACTAGATCGTAACCAGACCGCGCACACCCTCGGCCTCCATATTTTCCCCGCGACCCTGTTGCACGATCTCACCCCGAGACATCACCAGGTACTGATCGGCCAGTTCGGCGGCGAAATCGTAGAACTGCTCCACCAGCAAAATCGCCATATCACCACGTGCCGCAAGCTTCTTGATCACCGCGCCGATTTCCTTGATCACCGAGGGCTGGATGCCTTCGGTGGGTTCGTCGAGAATCAGCAGGCGTGGACGGCTGGCCAACGCTCGGCCGATCGCCAATTGCTGCTGTTGGCCACCGGACAAGTCACCGCCGCGGCGCTGCTTCATCTGCAGCAGCACCGGAAACAGCTCGTAGATGAACGCCGGGACTTCCTTGGCTTCAGCGCCGGGGAATCGCGACAGGCCCATCAACAGGTTTTCTTCCACGGTCAGTCGGCCGAAAATTTCCCGACCCTGCGGCACGTAAGCGATCCCGGCATGAACCCGCTGGTGTGGCTTGAACGCGGTGATCGTTTTGCCTTCCCAGTTCACCGCGCCTTCTTTGGCCGGCAACAAACCCATCAGGCACTTGAGCAGGGTGGTCTTGCCCACACCGTTGCGCCCGAGCAGGCAGGTGACTTCACCGACCTTCACCTCAAACGTCAGGCCCCGCAGGATGTGACTACCGCCGTAATACTGGTGCAGCTTGTCGACTTGCAGCATGTTCCAGATCTCCTCAGATCCCCTGTGGGAGCGGGCTTGCTCGCGAATGCGGACTGGCATTCAACATATTCGCTGCCTGACACACCGCTTTCGCGAGCAAGCCCGCTCCCACATTGGATAGGTATTTGCAGGTCTATCGGCCTAAATAAACCTCGATCACGCGCTCGTTGTCCTGCACCTGCTCCAGCGACCCTTCGGCCAGCACGCTGCCCTGGTGCAACACGGTGACGTGGTCGGCGATGGAGCCGACAAAACCCATGTCGTGTTCCACCACCATCAGCGAATGCTTGCCCGCCAGGCGCTTGAACAGTTCGGCGGTGAATTCGGTTTCGGCGTCGGTCATGCCCGCCACCGGCTCGTCGAGCAACAAGAGTTGCGGGTCCTGCATCAGCAACATGCCGATTTCCAGAAACTGCTTCTGACCGTGGGACAACAAACCCGCCGGGCGATTGACCGAGGGGGTCAGGCGAATGGTGTCCAGCACTTCGCCGATGCGATCTTTCTGCTCGCCACTCAGGCGCGCCCGCAGGCTGGCCCACACCGATTTGTCGGTTTTCTGCGCCAGTTCCAGGTTTTCAAAAACGCTCAAGGCTTCGAACACTGTCGGCTTCTGGAACTTGCGACCGATGCCGGCCTGGGCGATTTGCACTTCGCTCATCTGCGTCAGGTCGAGGGTTTCGCCGAACCAGGCCTTGCCGTGACTGGGTCGGGTCTTGCCGGTGATCACGTCCATCAGCGTGGTCTTGCCCGCGCCGTTGGGGCCGATGATGCAGCGCAATTCGCCGACGCCGATGTACAGGTTCAGATCGTTCAGCGCCTTGAAGCCATCGAAGCTGACGCTGATGTCTTCCAGGGTCAGGATCGTGCCGTGGCGCGTGTTCAGGCCGGGGCTGGCGCGCTGGCCGAGGCCAATAGCGTCACGGCTGCTGCCGGCGTCCCGGTTGGGTTCCAGTGGTGGAAAAAACGCCGGTTCGAGCATGAATTCAGCCGTTGCAGTCACTCTCATTGCTCACCTCTTTTTTTCAGCAACCCGATCACGCCTTTGGGCAGGTACAAGGTCACGACGATGAACAGTGCGCCGAGGAAGAACAGCCAGTATTCCGGGAACGCCACGGTGAACCAGCTCTTCATGCCGTTGACCACACCGGCGCCGAGCAGCGGGCCGATCAGCGTGCCGCGACCACCCAGCGCCACCCACACGGCGGCCTCGATGGAGTTGGTCGGCGACATTTCACTTGGGTTGATGATCCCGACTTGCGGCACATACAACGCGCCGGCCAGGCCGCACAACACCGCGCTCAACACCCAGACAAACAACTTGAAACCGCGTGGATCGTAGCCGCAGAACATCAAGCGGTTTTCCGCATCGCGCAGGGCGGTCAACACCCGGCCGAACTTGCTCTGCGCCAGACGCCAGCCGATGAACAGGCTCGCCACCAGCAACACCACCGTGGCGAAAAACAGCACCGCGCGAGTCCCCGGTTCCGTGATGCCGAAGCCCAGAATGGTGCGGAAATTGGTGAAGCCGTTGTTGCCGCCAAACCCGGTTTCGTTGCGGAAGAACAGGAGCATCCCGGCGAAGGTCAGGGCCTGGGTCATGATCGAGAAATACACGCCCTTGATCCGCGAACGGAAGGCGAAGAAACCGAACACCAGCGCCAGCAACCCCGGCGCCAGCACCACCAGGCACATCGACCAGAGGAAGCTGCTGGTGCCGATCCAGTACCACGGCAATTCAGTCCACGACAGAAAGGTCATGAACGCTGGCAAGCCATCACCCGAGGCCTGGCGCATCAGGTACATGCCCATCGCATAACCGCCGAGGGCAAAGAACAAACCGTGACCCAGGGATAACAGACCGGCGTATCCCCAGACCAGATCCAGCGCGAGGGCGACGATGGCGTAGCAAAGAATCTTGCCCACCAGCGTCAGCGTGTAAGCCGAGACGTGAAATGCGCTGTCCGGCGACAACAACGACAGCAGCGGCAACGCCAGCAACAGAACGAGGATCACCGCGCCAACGGCGATCGTGACTTTGGGACCGGCTTTTTGTGTTGCGGTAACGAGCAGGGGCTGATTCATCAGTCGATCACCCGTCCTTTCAGTGCGAAGAGGCCTTGCGGACGTTTCTGGATGAACAGAATGATCAGCGCGAGGATCAGGATCTTGCCGAGCACGGCACCGATCTGCGGTTCGAGAATCTTGTTGGCGATGCCGAGGCCGAACGCGGCCAGCACGCTACCGGCCAACTGACCAACGCCACCGAGCACCACCACCAGGAACGAGTCGATGATGTAGCTCTGGCCGAGGTCCGGGCCGACGTTGCCGATCTGGCTGAGGGCTACGCCACCAAGGCCAGCGATGCCCGAACCGAGGCCGAAGGCGAGCATGTCCACGCGCCCGGTCGGCACGCCACAGCAGGCGGCCATGTTGCGGTTCTGGGTGACGGCGCGCACGTTCAAGCCCAGGCGCGTCTTGTTCAGCAGCAGCCAGGTCAGCACCACCACAAACAGCGCGAACGCGATGATCACGATGCGGTTGTACGGCAGCACCAGATTCGGCAACACCTGAATCCCGCCTGACAACCAGGCCGGGTTCGCGACTTCAACGTTCTGCGCGCCGAACACCAGTCGCACCAGCTGAATCAGCATCAGGCTGATGCCCCACGTGGCGAGCAGGGTTTCCAATGGGCGGCCGTAGAGGTGACGAATCACCGTGCGCTCCAGCGCCATGCCGATGGCGGCGGTGACGAAAAACGCCACCGGCAACGCGATCAGCGGATAGAACTCGATGGCTTGCGGGGCGAAGCGCTGGAACATCAGTTGCACCACGTACGTCGAGTAGGCGCCGAGCATCAGCATCTCTCCGTGAGCCATGTTGATCACGCCGAGCAGGCCGAAAGTGATTGCCAGACCGAGTGCGGCAAGCAACAGGATCGAACCCAGCGACATGCCGCTGAAGGCCTGGCCGAGGATCTCGCCGATCAGCAGTTTGCGTTTGACCTGGGCCAGACTGGTTTCGGCAGCGGTGCGTACGCCCGCGTCGGCTTCGACACCGGGTTGCAGCAGACTTTCGAGGCGGGTGCGAGCCAGCGGATCACCGGTTTCACCGAGCAGGCGCACAGCGGCGAGGCGTACGGCCGGGTCGGTGTCCACCAGTTGCAGATTGGCCAGGGCCAGGCTCAAAGCGGCGTGAACACTTTCATCTTTTTCGCCAGCCAGTTGCTGGTCGAGGAATTTCAACTGCGCCGGTTTGGCGCTTTTCTGTAATTGTTGCGCGGCGGCCAGACGGGTTTTGGCGTCGGTCGCGAGCAATTGATGGCTGGCCAGCGCGGTATCGATAAGACCTCGCAGGCGATTGTTCAGGCGCAAGGTTTTCGGTTGGCCGTCGACGCTCAACTCGCCTTGTTGCAGGGCGTTGATCAGTTCGATGCGGGCGGCATCGGGCTGCGCGGCCCAGGCTTCCAGAAGCCTGGCTTGCTGCATGGGATTGGCGACGACGAAGTCTTCGGCGTCGCCAGAATGCGCGGCCATCGGCAGTAAGAGCGCGAGGGCGAGGATGAAACGGTAAAGGGCAGTGGGCATAAAGAGTCGCCTTGCGCGGACTATGTGGGAGCGGGCTTGCTCGCGAATGCGGTGTGTCAGACACATGGATGTTGGATGTGCCGCCGTCTTCGCGAGCAAGCCCGCTCCCACAGGGATTTGTGTCGGGCCCGGGCTTGGGGCTCGGTCCGACAACCAGTGACTCAGTTGCTCTTCACCGCATAATCCGGCTTCTTGTCGTTACCCGAGATGTACGGGCTCCACGGTTGAGCACGGATCGGCCCTTCGGTCTGCCACACCACGTTGAACTGACCGTCCGCCTGAATCTCGCCGATCATCACCGGTTTGTGCAGGTGGTGGTTGGTCTTGTCCATGGTCAGCGTGTAACCCGACGGTGCGGCAAAGGTCTGGCCGGCAAGGGCTTCGCGGACTTTGTCGACGTCGGTGGACTTGGCTTTCTCAGCCGCTTGCGCCCACATGTGGATGCCCACGTACGTGGCTTCCATCGGGTCGTTGGTCACCGCTTTGTCGGCGCCCGGCAAGTTGTGTTTCTTGGCGTAGGCTTTCCAGTCGGCGACGAATTTCTTGTTCGCCGGGTTCTCGACTGACTCGAAGTAGTTCCAGGCCGCGAGGTTGCCCACCAGCGGTTTGGTGTCGATGCCGCGCAGTTCTTCTTCGCCGACCGAGAACGCCACGACCGGAACGTCGGTGGCTTTCAAGCCCTGGTTGGCCAACTCTTTATAGAACGGTACGTTGGAGTCGCCGTTGACGGTGGAGATGACCGCTGTCTTGCCACCGGCCGAGAATTTCTTGATGTTGGCCACGATGGTTTGGTAATCGCTATGACCGAACGGGGTGTAGACCTCTTCGATGTCCTTGTCCGCCACACCTTTGGAGTGCAGGAACGAGCGCAGGATTTTGTTGGTGGTACGCGGGTAGACATAGTCGGTGCCCAACAGGAAGTAACGCTTGGCGCTG
Source organism: Pseudomonas sp. PDM25 (assembly GCF_019219045.1). Lineage (NCBI taxonomy): Bacteria > Pseudomonadati > Pseudomonadota > Gammaproteobacteria > Pseudomonadales > Pseudomonadaceae > Pseudomonas > Pseudomonas sp. PDM25. The sequence goes on along the minus strand of NZ_JAHUWL010000019.1, from coordinate 123,670 downwards.
CCGCCTTCTTCGCTCATCAGGTATTCCACCGCCGGGATCGCTTGCTGGTTCGGCGCGGCGCCGGTGTAGAACACGTTCGGCGACATCTCTTCACCTTCGTACTGCACCGGGTAGAACAGCAGGCCGTTGAGCTCCTCGAACACCGGCAACACCGATTTACGCGACACCGACGTCCAGCAACCGAACACCACGGCGACTTTGTCCTGGGTCAGCAACTGACGGCCCTTTTCGGCGAACAGCGGCCAGTTCGATGCCGGGTCGACCACCACCGGTTCCAGCATCTTGCCGTTCACGCCGCCCTTGGCGTTGATCTCATCGATGGTCATCAGCGCCATGTCTTTGAGCGAGGTTTCGGAGATCGCCATGGTCCCGGACAACGAATGCAGAATACCGACCTTGATGGTCTCGGCGGCCTGGAGGCTCCAGGTCATGCCCATCGCGGCAATGCTTGCCGACAGTGTGAAAGCCTTGATCAAGCTGCGACGCTTCATTGTGCGATCTCCATGAACTTATGAATTTTCTTGGTTGGCAGATGCGGACTACTGAAGGGTCTTTAGCAAGGGCTGTGCCTAACACCGCAAGTGCTTTTGCGCGGGGGTGAAAACGTTCGGCGCAGCTACTTGTTGCACCGTGAACGGGCATAAAAACGCTTGCGTGCATGGCGATGCGTCCAAGTGGTGCCGAGCGCACGAAGTAGTAACTATGTACCGCTTGCGCAATGCTTTGCGGTGCGAGAGTGAGGACCACCCTTGAATGACTCAATGGAGTTCCACTGCATGGACGAACAACCCCAACAACTCGCGTCGACCCCGTCGGGATCGGCACTGAACCTATTGGAAAGGGCGTTTCTTTCCGCAGACGATGCCGCTCGTTATGCCCATGAGCGAATCGGCCGCCACCGTAACCGCGGGTATTACGGCTATATCCTTCAGCGAAACGATCACCGGTTTGTGCTCACCGACCTGACCGGGCATCCGGTCAGCATGACTTCCCATCACAAGGTGATCCCCGACAAGCATGTCTTGCACAGTCGTTTCTATTCGCATCCTGCGCTTTCGACGCTCGACGTCGCCAAGGTTACTCAGCTGAAGTGGACTGTCGAAGATGCCGCGACCAGCCTGTTGATGTTCAGCGTTGACGAACTGCGCAACAGCCTGCGGAGCGGTCTGCCGGCTTATCTTTCGGGGGCCGAAAACAGCCTGATCGGTTTCACTCCCGACAGGCTTGGTACGTCGAGCCTGCTGGCGCAACTGGGCACCGAGGCCGCACCTGGCGTGTTTGCCCTGGGAATGAAGACGGGAGTCATCAAACCGGAGCAATTCGTCGAGGAAGCGGCGGCGGCCGGCGATTTACAAGTCCTCGTCAGCAACGGTCGCTGGCGGCCTCGGGGAAGAATAACCGGCCCTGTTGCCGCCGGTCCGTGGGAACGTAGCGTGCCGCAGCGGGTGTCGTTTGGTGCGGTTTCCCGGTCAGCCGATGAGGCGGCACTCGAGCGCTACGCCAAAGACACCGAGCTGCATGACGAAGAACGAACCTGGTTCGGATTCATCCTCAAACAACAAGGCAAGGAAGAATACATCGCCACTGAACTGGTCCCGGTCAGCGATGGGAGAGACAAGCTTTACTCGTTGCGCAGCCTGTTTGGCATTTCCCGCAAGGCCGGGGACTATGACTATCCCGAGTCATTCAAGCTCCACGCTTTTTACTATTCGCGCCAACGGGTCAAGCATGCCCGCGACCCGGCCAGGCGCTGGCTGGCGCACCACTTCATTGTGCCCAGGGATCTGTTTGTAGTGGTTTATGACTCCAACAAACGTCCGGTGCTGGACCCGGACAGGGTCATTCCTCTCTACGTCTCGACTCAGGACGGAGCCCTGCTCAAATACGTCCCGCGCAAGGGCACCAAGCTGTTCGACAACGACACCCCCGGCATGGGGCTGGAGGAGATACAGAAAAATTTGGCCAGTGGTGTGCTGACCCCGACGGGTTTTGTCCGAGTGGTCGCCAACAGCGGTGCGTTGCAGGTGATGCGCACCAATGTCTGCTGGGACAGTAAAGGGGGGGTCGACAAGTACTGGCAGTCGAGCATGAACCTGCAACGGCGCACCCTTGGCCCGGTATTTCTGACGGCTGATGATGCGGCTCTGCATGTGCGTTCGCAAATACCGAGCGTTAGCGCCAAGGCGTTTGGCGGTGTGATCCTGAAACGAGCCGATGGTTTTTTTGTGGCCACCGATCCGATCGCTATCCTGCGAGAAGACTTTGATATCCCGTGGGTCTTCCCGGACGAAGCCGTGACGCTTGGCCAGTTTCCGGCGGGGTGTTCGATCGTTGCGCGCTATCGCTCCCGAGTGCCTCGCGAGTTGCCGGTGCTGCTGTCGACAGTCGACAAGGAGGTGTATCTCAACATGCTCTCCGCCGATGTCGCGTACACCGCATTCACCCGGGAAGGGCAAACGTACGATGAATACTTTCTGGCGCCGGACGGCGCGACCATTCGCTATCGGGCCGGGTTATGGGCACGATTCAAAGCCGACCTGGCCATTGCCCTGGGCACTTCGGGCAAGCCGGGGCGAGAGCTGGATGCCGCATCGATCAAGGAGCAAATCTATCGGGGGCTGCTGTCACCGACAGACTGGGTAAAAAGCTTGGCGAAGTCCGGTTACCTGCAAGTGGTTTCAGGGAGCCCGCTATGGGGCCCGGCTCGTAAAGTGACAGAATTCGAAGCCTATCCCCCGGCCGCCTCGGTAACTTCCGGCTATGCACGAGCGGTTGCCGAGCCGGCCTGCAGCCCGATGTACCTTCGAGAACAGGATGCGGCCTGTTTCGCTCATGAACGTGCACGCAATCGTTCAGCGACAGGTTTTGGATTCATTCTGAAAAATACCCGTACCGGCGCCTTCATTGCGACTCTGCCCATTGACGTGCAAGGCACATGGTTAGCGTATGAGCGTATCTTTCCCGGTGTACTGCCTTCTTCTCACGTCAGCAGCGCGATTCACCTGTGCGCGGGGCAAGTGCCGCAAAAGCTGTCGGACGATGATTACCGGCATTTCCTTTCCCCCGTGGACGTCAGTCTGGCCCGTGACGCTGCGCGAACGCCCCATGGCTTCAGACCGATTTATTTCTCCTGCGCCGATGGTGCCTTGTTGCGATTGTTGCTCAGCCCCTTCGACCCGGACCTTTCGCGGGACAAATTCGGCCAGTACGAATTCAAGGACAATCCGTTTGCCGCGCTTGAGCACGCACAGCGTGACTGGAAGGACATCGGTGAGGGCAGGTTCAGGCTGAGCAGTTACATCCAGCGAATGGCCAAGTCCGGAGAACTGGAGGTCCTGGTGACCAGCGCCTATTGGTCCCGAAAAGGCAAAGTGGGCCAGAACTGGCGGCCCCGCATGCCTTCTGTTTCCGTCGATGAGCAGTGGGCCAACAGCCCTGCGCCAGCCTTGGGGCCGATGTTCCATCATCCTGACGACGCGGCCCTTTATGCGCAGTCGCGGCTGGGCAGTCACGAGAGTCAAACGACGGTGCACGCCAGCGGGATTTTGAGCCGCCCCGGCAGCAATTCCTTTGTGGCACTGGAGCCCATTGCAGACCCTGGGTATCCCAATGAAGCCATCAAGCGAATTTTCCGTATTGCGAGTGATCCCTTGACCTCATCGCGCAATAAGCCGCCACGTTTTCCCGACGGCTACACATTGGTGGCCGGTCATCAGCTTTTCCAGGCAGCAGGCTCGACACTGGCCGAACGCTCCGATGCAACTGACGCAAACTTCGCCTCTCCAGCCCAGGTGCATGCGCACACCCATGCCTTGAAAGCCAAAGGGTTCGATATCAACGCCTACTACTATTCGACGCGTTATGGAGCATTGCTTAAATACACGCCAACCTATTCAGCCTCGGAACGAACATTGCTGCTGACCCAGCCCGTTCAGCTCGTCGAAGGCAAGTGGGCCACCGTGCTGTCGACCGATGTGTTTATTACCCGTCTGGCGGACATCGGCAATTTGCAGGTGCTCAAGCCTGCGTATTTCTGGAATCAGGCCAGGCGCCTGGGCTCCGACTGGAGCCTCAGACGCCAACAGGTTCAGGATATCTTCCCCCACCCCACGAGGGATGAGTTGTAAAGAGGGGGCGGTCACAACCGTTGGCATCAGCGCCTGCGCATCAGACCGATAAAAAACAACCCGCCAATCGCCGCCGTGGCCACGCCGATCGGCAAATCCTCGGGGGCGATCAGGGTGCGGGCGGCGACATCGACCCACACCAGAAACACACTGCCCAACAGCACGCACACCGGCAGCAATCGCCGGTGTTCGGCCCCGACCAGCCGACGTGCGATATGCGGCACCATCAGCCCGACAAACCCGATAGACCCGCTGATCGACACCAGCACCCCCGTCATCAGCGACGCAATCAAAAACACCCGCAAACGCACGGTGCGAGCATTGAGGCCAAGGGTTACGGCGGTCTGTTCGCCGGCCATCAACGCATTCAACGGTCGAGCCATGCCCAGCAGCAACACCAGCCCCAGCAATACGCTGGCCGCCGGCACCGCGAGCAATTCCCAGCGCGCCAAACCCAGCCCGCCGAGCATCCAGAACATCACTGCCGAACTCGCGCGATGGTCGCCAAGAAACAGCAGCAGATTGGCGATCGCCATCATCACAAAGGACACCGCCACGCCGCATAACAGCAGCCGATCACTGTCCAGACGCCCGTTGCGGTTAGCGATCATCAGCACGATCAGCATGCTCAGCAAGGCGCCGATAAACGCGGCGATCGGCAAGGTCAGCAGGCCAACGATTTCACCGACATGCAGCACCACGATCACGGCACCGAGGGTCGCGCCGGAGGTGACCCCGAGCAAATGCGGGTCGGCCAGCGGATTGCGCGTCACCGCTTGCAGCACCGCACCGATCAGCGCCAGTCCGGCACCCACCAGCGCACCCAATAGCATGCGCGGCACGCGAATCAGCCAGACGATGTGTTCCTGTCCGGCGGCCCAGTCCGGCACGCCGACACCGAACATCTTGTGCAACAGAATCCGCCACACCACCTCCACCGGCACCCGCGCCGGGCCAAAGCCCAGCGACACCACGCACGACACCAGCAACAACGCGCCGAGGGCCACCAGCAACAAGGCGTAGCGACGATTGATCATTCGCCGCGCAAACCCTTGGCCAGGGTTTCGACCGCCAGCACGTTGTCGATCCCCGGCGTGGCCTGCACATACGGAATCACGATGAAGCGCCGGTTCTTGATCGCGTCCACCGATTGCAGCGCCTTGTTGTTGAGCAGGAACTGTTGCTTCTGCTCGGCGGTGACTTCGCCGTAATCAACGATGACGATCACCTGCGGATTGCGCTCGACCACGTTCTCCCAATTGACCCGGGTCCAGCTCGCTTCGACGTCATCCAGAATATTGCGCCCGCCAGCGGCGTCGATCAGCGCTTGCGGCATACCGAGGCGACCGGACGTCATGGCCCGGTCCTCACCGCTGTCGTAGAGAAACACCCGCGGTTTGTCTGCCGGCAGATCCTTTCGCACTTCGGCGACCTGCGATTGCATCTGGGCGATCAAGGCATTGGCGCGATTCTGCACGTCGAAGATTTTGCCGAGGTTGCGCAGGTCGTTGTAGGTGTCTTCCAGGCTGGCCGGCGGACGCTTCATCACGAACGCGCAGGACTCGGTCAGCTCGTAGACATCGATGCCCAGCGGCTGCAACGTTTGCGGTGTGAGGTCACCGCCCACACGCATGCCGTAATCCCAGCCAGCGAAGAAGAAATCAACGTTGGCGTTGAGCAGGGTTTCCACCGACGGGTACTTGGCCGCCAGCTCCGGCAAGCCGTCGAGGATGGTTTGCATCTCGGGCGTGACCGACTTCCAGCCGGTCACACCGCTATAACCGGCCATGCTGGATTTCAGGCCGAGGGCGAGCATCATCTGGGTCATGTTGATGTCGTGGCTGACCGCGTGTTTCGGTGCTTGCTTGAAGGTCACTTCGCGGTTGCAGCTCTGAATCGTCAGCGGGTAACGCGTGGCCTCGGCAAATGCTTGGGCATTGCCCAGCAACAGAGCAGCGCAAAGCAGGGAACGCAAAGTCATGGTTGGGTGATCCAGGTCATTCGTGGGTAGCCGTGCAAGGGATGTTCATCGATCAGCGCTTCGACGCCGAACACGTCGCGCAGCAGTGGCGCGGTCAGGACTTCTTTCGGCGTGCCGCTGGCGACGATGCAGCCATGATTGATCACGTACAGCCGATCACAGAAAGCAGCCGCCAGATTGAGGTCGTGGATGCTCGCCAGGGTGCCGATCTTCAGGCGTTTGACCAGCTGCAGCAGTTCGAGCTGATACCGCGGATCGAGGTGATTGGTCGGCTCGTCGAGGATCAGCATTTGCGGTTGCTGAGCCAGGGCGCGGGCGAGGATCACGCGCTGTTTTTCACCGCCGGAGAGGGTGACGAAGGCATGATCCTCGAAGCCTTTCAGACCGACTGATTCGAGGGCCTGGGTGGCGAGTTTTCTGTCCTCCAGGGTGTCGCCGTCGAACAGGCCTTTGTGTGGGGTGCGGCCCATGACGACGACTTCGTCGACGGTGAGGCCGAAGGCGTCGGGGAATTCCTGCAGGACCACGGCGATGCGTTGCGCGCACCAGCGCGAGGATTGCTTCCAGACGTTGTGGTGGTCGAGCTTGACCTCGCCGCGCTCGGGTTTGCTGAAGCGCCAGGCACAGCGCAGCAGACTGGTTTTGCCGCTGCCGTTGGGCCCGATCAGACCGACGAACTCGCCGGGGAGCACGTGCAAGGTTGCATCACGCAGTTGAAACTGGTGATGACAATGGCCGTGGCCCAGGGGTGTCCAGGCGAGGTTCGTGAGGTTCAGCGAGGTCATGCATTTGCTCTGAGATATTGGTGATGCTGATGACGCTTTCGCGAGCAAGCCCGCTCCCACTCTGGAATGCGATCTAATGTGGGAGCGGGCTTGCTCGCGAAGGGGCCATTGGATCAGAACGGCATTTTGCGTTACACAGTAACACTGAAAATGACCGGGAGATAAGCGCGGGAAGTCTACAGATCCCTCTAAGCCGCGCATCTCGCCTGTTTCATGATGAAGGTGAGGCCGATTCAGTTTGCCGATTGAATCGCGACAGCAGCACCCGATCGAGCAGCCAGACCACCACCAGGGACGCGCCCACCAACGGGAACGCCACCGCCAGTGCGAACATGATGACCATCGCGGTTTTCCATTTCGGCAAGTCATGACGCAACGGTGGAACACCAAACTTGCCGTCTGGACGGCGCTTCCACCAGATCACCACACCGCTGACGGCGCTGAGCAGAATCATCAGGCAGATCAGCAGGATGATGATCTGGTTGAGCGGGCCGAACATCTTGCCTTCGTGCAACATCACGCCGATTTCCGTCGCGCGGGCGACGGTGCCGTACTGCTCGAAACGCACGTCGGCGAGGACATTGCCGGTGTACTGATCGATATGCAAGGTGGCGTCGTTGCGCGGGTCGTCGGCGAACACGGCGATGGTGAACACGCCAGTCGCCGTGGTCGGCAAGGTGATGCTGTAACCCGGTTCGACCTTGCGTTGCACGGCGATGTCCTGCACGTCTTGCAGGCTGATGGTCGGTGCGGCGGGACCCGCTTGCGTGCCGCTGTGGGCCATGTGTTCGGCGTGGTCGCCGGACATCGGCATCGGTGTGTTTTCCATGGCCCAAGGCACGGTCTGGCGGGTGGCGGTATTGAGGCTGCGGGCCTCGACATCGGACTGGGGCACGTTGTCCCACATCGCGGCCGGAAAGACGTTCCACACTTGCGCGTATTGCTTGCCCCAGAACCCGGTCCAGGTCATGCCGCTGAGCAGCATCACCAGCAGCAACGACGCGCCCCAGAACCCGGTCACCGCGTGCAGGTCACGCCAGAGCACTCGACCGCGACTGCTCAAGCGTGGCCACAGGATGCCGGCCGCCTGGCCGCGCGGCCACCACAGAAAGACGCCGGAGACCACCAGCACCACGCCCCAACCGGCGGCCAGTTCGATCAGTCGATCACCGACGGTGCCGATCATCAATTCGCCATGAATCGCTCGCGCAACGGCTTGCAGATTCTTTTTCGCGTCTTGCTCGCCGAGGACATCGCCGTGGTAGGGATCGACGAAAACGTTGAGCTCGTTACCGCCATCGAGCACGACAAATTGCGCGCTGCGTTCGGCGTTGACCGGCGGCAAATACTGCTTGATCGTGGCTTGAGGGTAAGCCTCTTTCACCCGCTTGAGCAGGTCATCGGCCGGGACGCTGTGATGCCCGGCCGGGACGTTCAGCAGGCTGGCGTACATCAACGGGTCGAGTTGCGGCTTGAACAGGTAAATGATCCCGGTCAGGGCCAGCATCACCATGAAAGGCGCGACGAACAGACCGGCATAGAAATGCCAACGCCAGGCCAGGTTGTAGAAATTCGGTTTGGGCTGTTTCATCACGTGTGCTCCGCTAGGCTTGGGTCTTTTAGTTGTTGGGTAATTGATCGCAAACAAGGGTTGAACACTGGCCCCCTGTGGGAGCGGGCTTGCTCGCGAAAGCGATGTATCAGGCGACATTGATGTCGGCTATGCCGCCGTCTTCGCGAGCAAGCCCGCTCCCACATGGCCGGTGTTTAACCTGTGGGAGCGAGGTTGCTCCGGACGGCGCTCCGACGATGCTTTAGAAGCTCATGTCCACCTTGGTCCAGAGCGTGCGCCCCGGTTCTTTAATGGCTTGCGGGTCATTGGCCGGGTAGCCGAAACCGGCGTTGCCGGCCAGGTTCAAGTGCTCGGCGTACGCCTTGCCGAACAGGTTGTCGACGCCGGTGCTGACCTTCCAGTTTTGGTTGATCCGGTACGCGCCATTGAGCGAGAACACGCCAAACCCCGAGGTCTTGTCGAAGTCCTTGCCGACCACGTTGCCCTTGTTCTGGTCGATGCGGTTTTGCGCCGCAACCACCCGCCACAAGGCCCCGGCGCTCCAGTTGTCTTCGCTGTAGGTCAGGCCGAAACGTGCGTCCAGCGGCGGCATTTGCGGCAGTGCGTTACCGTCGCTGCTGTTCTTGCCCCAGGCGTAGGCCAGGGTCGCATCGGCTTTCCAGTTACTGGTCAGCTTGTAGGCCGCACCCAATTCGCCGCCCATGATCCGCGCGTCGATGTTCTGTGCTTGCGAGGTCGTGCCCATCATTGTTGGCGTGTAGTTGAACAGGATGTAGTCGCGCACCTGTCCGACGTAACCCGAGGCCCAGGCTTCGAGGTCTTCGGTCTTGTATTGCAGGCCGAAGTCGAGCTGGGTGGTTTTTTCAGGCTTGATCGAATCGAAGGCATTCACCGAGCCGGCGGGGCCGGATTTGGGTGAAAACAGCTCCCAGTAATCCGGGAAACGCTGGGTGTGACCGAGGCCGGCATACAGCGTGGTCGGGCTGTCGGCCAGGTCATGCTCGTAACGGACGAAGCCGCTTGGCAGTGTGTCGGCACGGGTGTCGTCGGCGGTTGGGTTGGGGCGCGCCATCATTCCCGAGCCAGTGGTCTGCCGCAAATCCTTGGCCGAGGCACGGTCCAGGCGCGCGCCGGTAATCAGCCGGTCACGGTCGGCGGCGTACCAGGTCAATTCGCTGAACACGCCGTAGTTGTGGAAGTCGGCATCCTTGTTGCGCGGCAAGTCCTTGTAGACGTCAATGCCCATGGCGCTGCGCTGGCGATGTTCGCTGGTCTGCGCATCGATGCCGCTGATCAATTGCACGTCGGCCCAGCGCCACGTGGCTTTGATCCGTGCGCCGAGGGTTCGACGGTCGACGTTGGAGGCCATGGGACCGGCCATCATGCCGGTGCCGGACGGCGTGCGCAGGGTGTAGTTGTCCATCACGTGGTCGGCGTAGTTGTAGTAAACCTGCGCCTCGACCTTGTCCAGCACGTCGCCGATGTTCGACTGCTCGAAACGCAGGCCCAGGCTTTCGCGCTTGAACTGCGAGCCGTCCATGCCGCGACCGGCGTAACGCGCTTCGCCATCGCCCTTGCCGGCGGTGAGTTCCAGCAGGGTGTCGGCGTCCGGGGTCCAGCCCACTGCGACGTCGCCATTCCATTTGTCATAGCGCGACGGCACGGTGTCGTTGTTACCGTCCCGGTAGTCGTCGGCCTGCGCGGTGTTGCCGATCACTCGCACGTAACCCAATGGCCCGCCGGCAGCCGCGTCCACCACTTTGTCGAAACGGCCGTTGGAGCCCGCCAGCACGCTGGCGTTCACTCGCGTGCCGAGTTCGCCGAAGCTTTCCGGCTCGCGGTCGAAGAGGATGGTCCCGGCCGACGCGCCTGGTCCCCAGAGCACAGTTTGCGGGCCTTTGATCACGGTGAGTTTGTCGTAGGTTTCCGGCGAGATGTATGAGGTCGGTGCATCCATTCGGCCGGGGCAGGCGCCGAGCAACTGGCCGCCGTTGGTGAGGATGTTCAGCCGCGAGCCGAACATGCCGCGCAGCACCGGGTCGCCGTTGGTGCCGCCATTGCGCACCAGGGCGAAGCCGGGGATGGTTTTCAGGTAGTCGCCACCGTCGCTGGCCGGCACCGGTTGGCGCGGATCCTTGGGGTTGGTGACGATGGTCAGGGGCGAACTCGGCGCGATGGCGGTGATCACCGTCGGGCTCAGTTCTTCACGGTGACCGGCGTGTTCATCGGCCAGCACCATGGGGGTCAGCAGTGCACCGCAAAGGATGGCGGTGGCGTGCCTGAAACGAATACTGGATTCGTTCGGGGCAAAAGAAGCTTGGGCAGCGCTCAAGCGTGTGTCAGCAGAAAACCTGGACATGACAATTTCCATCGAACAGTCGTAAACGACACGGCCGGCAGCCTGCGCATTCCTTGTGGGGGCGAGTCTGCTCGCGAAAGCGGTGTGTCAGACGACATGAATGTTGACTGACAGTCCCTCTTCGCGAGCAAGCCCGCTCCCACTGGTTGCTGTGGCTGTCTTCGAACCGTGTGAGATCGGAGGTGGGTGTTTACGCGGCGAGGGGCGGGGCGCGGGTGCGGGCGCCGGGGAAGAAGGTTTGCCGGGCGTGGCCCAGGCGAGGGGAAGGTGAGGTGAAGGTAGTGGCTTTTGGCGTGCCGAATGCGACGAAGGACTGGCCGCCGGTCAGCGCCGGGCAATTGAACAGCAGGCTGCAATAGCCACATTTTTCCCAGAGCGCGTGGTGTTCGGCCTTGGGCGGGCAGTGCTCGGCAGCGGGTTGCGCGCCGTGGTCGGCGTGCTCCATCGCCGACATGTCCATGCTCATGTCCATCGACATGTTCATGGACATCGAGGCGCGTTGATCCATCGGCATCGACTGAGAAATCAGCGGGCCGATAAAGATCATCAACATGGCGAACAGGCTGATCCAGCTGCCGCGCGTCAGGCTTAACGGCTGACGACGGTGTGCGGATGACCTGGCGCTAAGCGGGCGCATGGGCGTTTTGCTCAGTCGCTTACTGGGCGTGGGCGTGCGTCTGCATGTCTTCCGGTGGCTTCTTCTGCACCGAGACTTCGACCGTCACATCGCCGGACTTCTCGAAATGCATCGTCAACGGGAAGCGTTTGCCATCGCTCAGCAGGCTGCGGTCTTTCAGGTTTACCAGCATCACGTGGTAGGCCATCGGCGCAAAGGTGACGTTGCCACCGGCAGGAATGTCGACGCTCGGCACCTGCTGCATTTTCATCAGATCGTTTTGCATGACGTGCTCGTGTAACTGAGCTTCGCCTGCAATGGGCGAGTCGACACTGAGCAAGCGGTCAGCGGTTTTGCCACCGTTGTGAATCACGAAATACGCAGCAACGGTCGGCGCGTTGGGCGGCAACTCCTGCGACCACGGATGAGCAATTTCCAGCTCCCCGGCCTTGTATTCGTGAGCATTGGCAAAACAGGCAGGCAGCAGCAACACAGCCAGAACGATGAGTTTGTTCAACATGGCAGTTCTCCAGAACGATTCAAAACGCAGGTCAATTGCGAGAAGGAATCACACCAGAGGGGAAGCGCGGGGGTTGAGGCTCGGCCATTGCTGGCGCGGTGTCGGTGTATCGAGAGAGGCGTCAGGCAGGCTTCGATTAGCCTCGAACTGAGCAAAGTACAGTTGGGGCTCATGCCCCGGCAGCGCCACCAGTGGCGCGGAACCTGAACAGCACCAGCAATGTTGCATGTTGGAGTGATCGTCACTCTGCGGGGCTTTCTGTTCGATATCGCCCAGGGAAATCGCCACCATTTTTGTGCCGCTGGACGAACAGAAACTGCCCAACAACACCTGCTCGGCAGGCGATTTCGCCGTCTGCGCCATCGCTCCCGTCATCGGCATGGCGAGCATGTTGAACAGCACTGCGAAGCAGGCGATCCAGGCAAATGCGAGCCGTTGTCGGGACATGGGACAAATCCGGTTGGGTGGGGGATCAGGCGCGGCTATTTAGCCTGATCAGGGCCGATAAGTAAAAAAGCGGCGTGCGGTGTGGTGTCGCAGCAGACTTTCAAGCGAGTGTAGCGGTATCGATTGGAAATGCCGGATGAATTGAGGCTAGCCGACAAGCCCCCTCTCCACAATGATTTATTCGTCCGTTAGATTGTGCTTCGCCAGGGCTGCCAACACGTCATTCACCGACCCAAACTCCCGATCAACCCCCGGCAACACTGGCCGCTGCAAAACAATCACCGGCACCCCACGCTCCCGTGCCACTTCCAGCTTCGGCTCGGTCGCGGTGCTGCCGCTGTTCTTGCTGATCAGTACATCAATCTGCCGACGTTCAAACAGCGCACGTTCATCTTCGATCAGAAACGGCCCACGCGCGCCGATCACTTCGCAGCGTTCATTGCTCGGGTAAACGTCCAGTGCGCGCAAGGTCCAGAATTGCTCTGGCGGGATTTCATGCAGATGCTGCAAGGGTTCGCGACCGAGGGTGAACAACGGTCTGCGGAAAGGTTTGAGGGCCTCGATCAACCCGGCCCAGTCGCTGACATCTCGCCAGTCATCGCCGGTCTGTGGTTGCCAGGCCGGGCGCCGCAGGGCCCAGCAGGCAATACCGCTCAACCGCGCAGCGGTAGCGGCGTTCTGGCTGATTTGTGCGGCGTAGGGATGGGTGGCGTCCAGCAGCAGGTCGATCCCTTCATCCCGAATGAACTGCGCCAGCCCTTCGGCACCGCCGTAGCCGCCAACGCGAACCTGACAGTCAAGATCTGTCGGCACACGCCCCACGCCGGCCAGGCTATAGATGTGTTCCGGCCCGAGGGTCCGGGCGATGGCCAAGGCTTCCGTCACGCCACCCAGCAACAACACGCGCTTCATTGAAAAGCTCCCGCATGGCCAACAATCCCGCCCTGGCGATCGATGGCGAACACTTCGACCTGAACCTGCGTCGGCACCACGCTGCGGGCAAAGTCCAGCGCGTGCTGACACACCGCATCACCCAGGGCGATCCCGGCAGCGCTGGCCATTGCCAAGGCTTGCTGGCTGGTGTTGGCCTCGCGAATCCCTTGCTGCAACGCCTTATCGGCGCCAATCGCCGCCGCCCACTCGGCCAATTGCGGCAGGTCGATGCTCGAATGCCGACTGTGCAAATCCATGTGCCCGGCCGCCAGTTTGCTGATCTTGCCGAAGCCGCCGCAGAGGCTGAGTTTATCCACAGGCACTTTGCGCAGATGTTTGAGCACCGCACCGACGAAATCGCCCATTTCGATCAGGGCGATTTCCGGCAAGTCGTAGACCCGGCGCATGGTGTCTTCGCTGGCGTTGCCGGTGCACGCGGCGATGTGCAGGTAGCCGTTGGTTTTGGCGACGTCGATGCCCTGATGGATCGAGGCGATGTAGGCCGCGCAGGAAAACGGCCGGACGATGCCGCTGGTGCCGAGGATCGACAAACCGCCGAGAATCCCCAGGCGCGGGTTCATGGTTTTCAGTGCCAGGGCTTCGCCGTCCTCGACATTCACCGTGACCTCGAAACCACCCCGGTAATCAAGCTCTTCGGCCAGCAGCGTCAGGTGGTCGGTAATCATCTTGCGCGGCACCGGGTTGATCGCGGGTTCGCCGACGCCCAGCACCAGCCCCGGCCGGGTGACGGTGCCCACGCCCCGGCCGGCGCTGAAGCGGATGCCTGGCTCGCTGTGCAGGCGCACCTGGGAAAACAGCAGGGCGCCGTGAGTCACGTCGGGGTCGTCGCCGGCGTCCTTGATCGTTCCGGCTTCGGCGCCGTTGTCGATCAGACGACAGAACTCCAGACGCATCTGCACCTGTTTGCCCTTGGGCAGAATGATTTCGACGGCGTCTGCTTCCACGCCACTGAGCAACAGACGTGCCGCTGCGAGGCTGGTGGCGGTGGCGCAGCTGCCGGTGGTCAGGCCGCTGCGTAGCGGGGCGGGTTGTTCGGCGGTTTCGTCACGCATCGAGGGGTTTCGTCACGTCCAGCAAGGTAATCGGCAGCGCCTGACGCCAGGTGTCGAACTCGCCCAAGGGTTGCGCCTGAGCGACGTGGATGCGGGTCAGTTCACCGCCATGCCGTTCGCGCCAGGCCATCAGGGTCACTTCGCTTTGCAGGGTGACTGCGTTGGCGATCAACCGGCCGCCGGGTTTGAGTTGCGCCCAGCAAGTGTCGAGCACGCCTTCGCGGGTGACGCCGCCGCCGATGAAAATTGCGTCCGGGCGTTCCAGCCCGGTCAAGGCTTGCGGTGCACTGCCGCGAATCAGTTGCAGACCGGGCACGCCCAAGGCATCGCGGTTGTGTTCGATCAACAACTGCCGACCTTCATCCGCTTCGACGGCCAGCGCCCGGCAGCTCGGATGAGCGCGCATCCACTCGATGCCGATCGAACCACTGCCGGCGCCGACGTCCCACAGCAGTTCGCCGGGAACCGGAGCGAGGCGCGCGAGGGTCATGGCGCGCACATCGCGCTTGGTCAGTTGGCCGTCGTGCTTGAAAGCGGAATCCGACAGGCCGGCCAGTCGGGACAGGCGCGGCGTGTTCGGTTCGGCGATGCATTCGATGGCGATCAGGTTCAGGTCGGCGATCACAGGGTTGTTCCAGTCATTGGCGACACCCTCGATGCGTCGTTCGGCTTCGCCGCCCAGATGTTCCAGCACGGTGAGGCGACTCGGCCCGAAACCACGCTCACGCAGCAGCGCCGCGATGACCGCCGGGCTCTGGCCGTCGTTGCTCAACACCAGCAAGCGAACACCGCTGAACAACTGCGCATTGAGTGCGGCGATGGGGCGAGCCACCACCGAGAGCGTGACCACATCCTGCAGCGGCCATCCCATTCGCGCCGCCGCCAGCGAGCAGGAGGAGGGCGCCGGCAGTATCAGCATTTCATCACGGGACAGATGCCGGGCCAGGCTTGCGCCCACGCCAAAGAACATCGGATCACCGCTGGCCAGCACACAGACCGGTTCGCCGCGCAGCGCCAAAACCGGCTCAAGGCAGAAAGGGCTGGGCCACAACTGGCGCTCGCCACGGATGCACACCGGCAGCAAATCCAGTTGTCGCTGACCGCCAATGATCCGCGAAGCGCGCAGCAGAGCGTGCCGGGCGTTTTTGCCCAGGCCCTTGAAGCCGTCTTCGCCGATTCCTACTACTGTCAGCCACGGTGACATCTATAGCCCTCAAATATAGTCCTCAAACGGACTGTTCCGACGGGCAGGCTTTTCATGCCGTCGAACAAAGCAGGCATAATACCGCGCCTTCGCCCGCGAAGCGCCTTTCCCACACAGCCGGTCGCCCCCTTGAACGAACGCCCGATGTCCACCGCTTTACGCCCCTCGGCTTGCCCGGGGTTGCTGCGTATCGTCCCGGCGCTGGATGGCGGCATCTGTCGGATCAAATTGAACGGCGGCTCGATCAGCGCAGCCCAGGCTGAAGCGGTGGCCCGCGCGGCTGAACAGTTTGCGGGGGGCGTGATCGAGGCGACCAATCGGGCCAATCTGCAGATTCGCGGGATCGGCAGCGAACAGACAGCACTGATCGACAGCCTGCTCGCCGCTGGATTGGGGCCGCGTACCGCGGCGGGCGACGATGTACGCAATCTGATGCTCAGCCCGAGCGCCGGGATTGATCGGCGCATGCTCTTTGATACGCGTGCGCTGGCGGAACAGATCCTCGCCACCCTGCAAAGCCACGAACGTTTCCACGAACTCAGCGCCAAGTTTGCGGTGCAACTCGATGGCGGCGAAGCGTTGGCGATGCTCGAACACCCGCATGATCTGTGGTTGTCTGCGGTTGAGCGAGGTGGCGAGTGGTTGCTGGTGTTCGGTTTCGCGGGTTGCCCCACGGACAGGCCCGCAGGCGCGGTGCCACTTGAGCAGGGGCATGCACTGGTCGTTGCGGTGCTGGAGTTGTTTCTTGAACTGGCGCGTCCTGATCAAACGCGGATGCGTCATTTGCTGGCCGAATACCCGTTCGCAGCGTTTCTTGCTCGTTTGGCCGAACGAGTGTCCTTGAAGTCGATCACCGATTGGCGGCGTTCATTGAGCCCGGATGCTCTGCACATTGGCGTTCATCCGCAGGCTGGAACCGAATATGTCTATATCGGTGCCGTACCTCCTTTGGGGCGGCTCGATCCCGTCATGCTCAGAGGCGCGGCACAACTGGCGCGCGAGTTCGGCGACGCGAGCCTGCGTTTCACCCCATGGCAAAGTCTGTTGCTGCCCAATGTTCGAAAAGAACGGGCGCCCGAAGTCATTGGGCGTCTGGAGCAACTGGGCCTGCTGTGCAAGGCCGGTCAGCCCTTGTCACGGTTGATCGCCTGCACGGGTTCCGCTGGCTGCGGCAAAGGCCTGACCGATACCAAGAGCGACGCCTTGCAATTGGCGGCGCTGTTGCGACGTCACGATCAAACGGTGCATTTGTCTGGCTGCCCGCGTTCCTGCGCCGCCGCCCATCGGGTGCCGGTCACGTTACTGGCCGTCGCCCCCGGTCACTACGACCTCTATTTTCGCGATGCAGCGCAGCCGGGTTTCGGCGCGCTGCACGCACGCAACCTTACTATTGAAGCGGTCGCAGCCTTGCTCGACGCCCGCTCACGGAGCCCCCTTGATGCTTGATTACATCCGCGACGGTCAGGAGATCTATCGCAACTCCTTCGCGATCATTCGTGCCGAGGCCAACCTTGCGCGTATTCCGCCCGATCTGGAGAAACTCGCGGTCCGTGTGATCCACGCCTGCGGCATGGTCGACGCCATCGACGGCCTGCAATTTTCCGAAGGCGCGGGCAAGGCCGGGCGTGATGCGCTGGCCGCCGGTGCACCGATCCTGTGCGATGCGCGGATGGTCAGCGAAGGCGTGACCCGCACGCGTTTGCCTGCGAACAACCAAGTCATCTGCACCCTGCGTGATGACAGCGTTCCGGAGCTTGCCCGTGAGCTGGGCAACACCCGCTCCGCCGCCGCGCTGGAGCTATGGCGCCCGCACCTTGAAGGCAGCGTGGTGGTGATCGGCAACGCGCCCACCGCACTGTTTTATCTGCTGGAAATGCTCGACGCCGGCGCACCGAAACCGGCGCTGATCCTCGGCTTCCCGGTGGGCTTCGTTGGCGCCGCCGAATCCAAGGCAGCGCTCGCGGCGGACAGCCGTGGCGTGCCTTTCGTCATCATGCAAGGCCGGCTGGGCGGTAGCGCCATGGCCGCCGCCGCCGTCAATGCCCTCGCCACGGAGATCGAATGATGCAGCAACCTGGACGTTTGATTGGCCTGGGCGTCGGCCCCGGTGATCCGGAACTGATTACCGTCAAAGCCCTGCGCCTGCTGCGCGAATCGCCGGTGGTGGCGTACTTCGTCGCCAAGGGCAAAAAGGGCAATGCTTTCGGCATCATCGAGGCGCATTTGCAGGACGCGCAAACGCTGCTGCCGCTGGTGTATCCGGTGACCACCGAAGCGCTTCCGGCGCCGCTGTCGTATGAACAAGTGATCAGCGATTTCTACGATGCGGCCGGCGAAGAACTCGCCGCGCACCTGGACGCTGGCCGTGACGTGGCGGTGATCTGCGAAGGCGATCCGTTCTTCTACGGCTCCTACATGTACCTGCACGATCGACTGGCCGAGCGCTATGAAGCCGAAGTCGTGCCGGGTGTTTGCTCAATGCTTGGCGGTGCCTCGGTACTGGGCGCGCCGCTGGTGTATCGCAATCAGAGTTTGTCGGTGTTGTCGGGCGTATTGCCTGCCGACGATCTCAAGCGTCGTCTGGCCGATGCCGATGCGGCGGTCATCATGAAGCTGGGGCGCAACTTTCCCAAGGTCCGTCAGGTGCTCGAAGAACTCGGGCTGGCGGGGCGTGCGCTGTACGTCGAACGCGCGACCATGGCCAACCAGAAAATCGTCCCGCTGGATCAGGTCGAGCCGATGTCCTCGCCGTACTTCTCGCTGATCATTGTGCCCGGCGAACGGTGGCAAGGCTGATGGCCCGTCCAGTTCCGGCGATTGTCATTCTGGGCAATGGCAGCCTCGCGACTGCGCGCAAGATTGCGCAGCTGTACCCTGGCGCATTGATCCATGGTCTGGCTGAACGGGTGGACGGCGCGGACCGCGTCTATCACGAATTCGGCGCCACCTTGCGTGAGCTCTATCAGCAGGACACGCCGATTATCGCCTTGTGTGCGGCGGGCATCGTGATCCGCACCCTGGCGCCGCTACTGCTGGAAAAAGGCGCCGAGCCGCCCGTGCTGGCCGTGGCTGAAGACGGCAGCGCCGTGGTGCCGCTGCTCGGCGGCCTCGGTGGCGTGAACGTCATGGCGCGCGAGATTGCTGCCGGTCTCGAGGTGGCTGCAGCGATCACCACCAGCGGTGAATTGCGCTTTGGCACCTGCCTGCTCAATCCACCCAGCGGTTATGCCCTCGGCGATCTGGAACTGGGCAAGCGCTTCGTCTCGGATTTGCTCGCCGGCCAAAGCGTGCGCGTCGAAGGGGCTGCGCCGTGGCTGGCGCAGGCGCAGTTGCCGCAAGATCCTCACGCGCAGTTGTCGATCCATGTCGGCCATGCCGAGCGTGCGCCTGCGGCCAATGAATTGATGATCTACCCGCGCAATGTGTTGGTGGCGGTGAGCGGTGAGGTCGCGGATCTGTCAGGTGTCATTCGCGCGACCCTGCATCAAGCGAACATCGCCGTGCAATCGGTGGCGTGCCTGTTGGCCAGCGACCTGCACATGGCCAATTCGGCGCTGCGCGAAGCGGCACTAGAGCTGGGCGTGACGCTGCGTTTTGCGTCGGTCAGCGGCGGCGTTAGCGAGTTGTCCCGCCACACCGTGCCGAACGCGACCATCGTGTCAGCGGATACCGGCATTGCCATCGCGGTGGCCACTGAGCCGCTGGACGCTGCGCAGATCGGCCGGGCACGCGGTCGTTTGGCCGTCATCGGTCTGGGCCCTGGCGCCGCCGAACTGATGGTGCCAGCGGTCAAGGCCGAGCTGGCCAGGGCCACCGACGTACTCGGATACGAAACCTATGTGCGCATGGCCGGACCGTTCCGCGAAGACCAAGTGCTGCATTGCACTGACAACCGCGAAGAGATGCAGCGCGCCCGCCACGCCTTCGAGCTGGCGGCGCAAGGCCGTTCGGTGATTGTGGTTTCATCCGGTGACCCCGGTGTGTTCGCCATGGCGGCGGCGGTGCTTGAAGCGTTGCATGAGTCGAGCGAGCCGAGCTGGCACAGCGTCGACCTGGAAATCCTGCCGGGAGTCTCCGCTTCGCTGGCGACCGCTGCACAGGCCGGTGCGCCGCTGGGCCATGACTTCTGCGTGATGTCGCTGTCGGACAACCTCAAGCCTTGGGCGATCATCGAGAAGCGCCTGGACCTGGCCGCCGAAGCCGATCTGGCGCTGGCGTTCTACAACCCGATCTCCCGTGCGCGGCCGTGGCAACTGGGCCAGGCGCTGGAAATCGTCGGCCGGCATCGCACACCGGAAACGGTGGTGGTGCTGGGGCGAGACATTGGCCGTCCTGGCCAGACGTTGCGGGTCACAACGCTCGGCGAACTGACCCCTGATCAGGTCGATATGCGCACCATGGTGCTGATCGGTTCGTCTACCACTTGCGTGTTCCCTCGTGCCGAGGGTGGTGAGTGGGTGTATACGCCGCGGTGGTATGGCATCAAGCCTGCCTCCTGAACACAGCGGCCCCGCGAGGGCCGCTTCTCACTTCATACATTCCCGTCTGCTGTCGGCACTTTCCCTTTGGCGTTGATGCGTCGTTTATTTCACCAGTCGTTGTGGGATTTATGAATCTCGCCACGAAGAATTAATACTGTTTTCTGTCGCTGCTTTCTTCCGTTATCCAATGCTTTCTTTGCAGTCGAACACTTCGGCGTTGCGCATGAGTCACAATACCGGCTGTTTGCTGATGGTTCGCGCGATGTTGTTTGTCTAAGTGCGCTTATTTAGGTCTGCAATATAAGGTTTTATTTTTTTTCAAATTTGATTGTGTTGAAATTAATTGAATTTCTTCGGGTTTGAAGTGGCTGTTTTTACGATTTAGTTTTGTCTCATGTGAAGCAATTGCTTCGCGTATTGATCTGGTCTCGTTCAAAAATACAAAAGAGCTGCCATTGTCGTTGAGCGGTATTTGCGCGGCTGGCTTTCGGAACTTAATTGCATGTATTGAAGCTGGAGAGTGTCTTGTCTAATAGTTATTTGGATGTTGCGTATGTCGGTGAGTATGTAAAGTTTGCAAAACTTTTTAATCTTGAAGATCTTGAACAGGCGTTGATTTCGCACAAAGGTACCGAGGAGTATGACGCCATCCTCAGGTATTACTCTGGCTGCATCGATTTGCTCGATTCGCCCAGGATGCTGGAGCCGCTGGGCCTGTTGAAGCAGGCTTTGGCATCTTTGGTCGGGCCTGAGAGTCGACAACGACGAACGACTGAATCGCTTCCTCCCCAGAGCCCTGCCCCCGATATGGTAGACATCTACGAACGGCTCGAAGGTTTCGAGGCTCGTTTGTCGAACGGTGCGCAGCAGTTGCAAACGCCCAAAACCAACGTTCCTGACAATCTGCACTTTGTCTGGCTCGGCGGCGGTTTGGGCGATATCCAGCGCGACTACATCAATATCTGGAAACAGACCCTGGCTGGGCAGGGTTACACCCTCAAGCTCTGGTACGACAGCGATGCATTGCTGGCTTACGAAACCAATCGGATTATTGTCGAGGCCGCCAAGGCTGACGCCATGCTTAATGGCGGGCAGGCCAGTAGTGACGCTTTTGAACTAGGCAACAAGTATGAAGAGCGGGTCATCGCTCTCAAGCAGCAAATGTTTGCGCACATTAATAAAGCGGTAGAGAGCGGTGAGAGCGCGGACAACGCCAGGATCGATCTGTTGGTTCGAGCCTATAGCCAAGATGAAGCACGGTTGAAGGCTCTAAGGGAAAAGAACCGTCAGAGTCTGTTGTCGTTGGGCGAGGGCGGTATTGTCCTTCGCGATCTCGCCACCGAGGCGACATCGTTGTACTTGCAGGACATCTACGCGCGAGAAATACGCTTGCGTGGCAACTTTGCTGCCGCCTCCGACATTGTCCGCGTCGAGGCGCTGTTGGCCGACGGTGGCAGTTATGCCGATGTCGACAACCTGCCTCCACTGTTGGAATCGTTGGGTGGGGTGGACATCAGTCGGTTTGAGCCGAATGCACGCCTGGGTGTTTTGCAGTTGATACTTGACCACAGTCCTGAGTGGATGCCGGGGCGGCAGGTTATACGCAGCAAGTACAAAAACTATTTCGAGCGAATTCCCCAGGAGCACCGTGAGGCGCTGGAGCGTTTTGCCAAGAGCAAGCCCGATCTCGCCAGTGTTTTCCGGCGCCCGGTTGAACGTCAGGTGCGACCTGATGGACTGCGTGCCGTCGTCGACCAAGGTGAGTTGAGTAACGCGTTCATGATGGCTCATCCCGGGGCAGCGATGCTCAAGACCATTCTTGACCGTTTCAGGCTGAACTATGAGGTGGTGAATGCCACCATTCGGTTAGTCACTGAAAGAAAGATTGCGCTTAACGACTTTCAGGCTATCCATGAGGTTGCCAATGAAGTGGTCGAGAAAAGGTTCGGGCGTTTATTTGAATTATCACCGGCGGAGGAATCAGCGGGCAGGGGGTTGGTCAGAGCTGCCTCTGATTACTACAGCGACGGTATCCGTCCACTGGGTGACGTGACGATTCATCTGACCGGACCTGCGGCGATGCGCAATGGGCTTGCGGATTACGAGAAGATGCATTTCACCCCACGGGGCGCTGAAGCTTCGAGAGCTGAAGTCGCCATACCCGCCATCGCCACCGTCAACCGGGCGACCGAGGAAGAGCTGGATCACTCCTGGATGGAGAACGAGAGCAACTTGGCTCAATGGCTGAATAGAGAACAGCAGCATTGGCAGGCCGGGCAGTTCAAAACCCGCTATGTCGGCGATGTCGCACAACTGCTCAAGTACCAGAGCATTGATTTCGATGAAGGCTGGCCGGTGATCGAAGGTCGTCATGTGTTGATCACTGATCTGTTGCAGCAACTGGCCGATGATCTCGGTGAGCCATTTCGCAAGGCAATGAGTCAGCGCCGCAACGGCAGCGTGACGTTTGAAAAACCATGGTCCCTGAGCTTCGATGACCGGCAAGCAATCATTGCTCAGGATGTCAGAAGCCATCCCCTGACTCCCCCTGCGGACGCAGCGACACAAAACCTGTCGGTGGATGAACTGCTGAGTCAGACCGCTAAAGACCCGCTTATCAGTATGAAATTAAACCCGCTGCAATATCTGTTGCTGGGGGGGCTGTTGGGGGTCAATACACTGGATAAAAAGCATTTTGATGCCGCCAGTGCAACGCTTGAAAACCTTGCCAACTCGATGTCGGACATGGGGGTCATCCACCGTTACGGAGCCATTGAACAGGAGCTGTTCAAGCAAAGTCATCCAGCTTTCCTTGCCGGATTGAAGGGGGCTTCCAATCCGTCCGTGGCCCTGTCTGAAACCAGTGTCGATCTCAAGAAGCAGGCGCTCGCACGCCCACTGACCCTGCTGGAATGGGGACGCTCGGTCGCCAGAATTCAGCATGTGGCGAAACTCGAGTACCGCCACAAGGTCGGCGAACGAATCAATGAAGTGCTGGAGAGCTTCCCTTACGGTAGTTACAAAGAATTGCCACAGGACTTGTTGCTCGAAGGCGTGGGTGACCGGGTTGCCGGACGCTGTTACCCATTAGCGCTGGCGATGGCCGCAGCGCTCCACAAAGGCAACAATGCGGCAAGCACGTTGAGAGAACGCTTTTACCTGGCTGTCGGCGAGCCTGAGGCCGCGGACTCAAAGGCGTTTGTGAGCATGATCGAGGAGTTGCGTGACGCGCCTGTCAATGACATAGGCAAGCCACTGATGCGTTCTGATCTGGCTCAGATCGTAGCGCTACTGGAAGAAAAAACGGCCAGCACGACTGTAATGCTCAATTCGGATAACCACTCGATGCTAGTGGCGAAAATCTTTGAAGGCGAGCGCAGCAATTACCTGCTCTTCGATCCGAATATAGGGATCCTCGAGATGGTTACGTCGTTGGCGTTCAGTAACGCACTGACGCACATTCTCCTGCGCAAAAAAATGGCCATGCATTACGCAGCCTTTGGCGATGCGCAACGGCCGACCTTTGATCTGATCGAGCTCGATGGTGAAAAACTGAACAGTAGGGTACTTGCCTCCGGTATTGAGGTTTCAAGCCTGTCGGAGTCAGGCGCGCTGCCTGAGCAAACGGTGCCACGTGTAAGACAACGGCTGGCCAGTGCCCGGGGACGGTCGCTGGTCAACAATGCGGCGCTGGGCAGTTCATTGCTGGAACTGGACGCGCACTGGTGGGGTGGGCAGATCGCGCAGGCGACACGTCAATTGCAGGAGCAACACGGGCTGGCGTCGGATTCTGTTGCGCTGTTCGAGACACTGGAGATAACCCCGACAGGGGGATACGCAATCAGTCTGGTCAACACTGAGTCCGGGCACGCCGAGCGTGTCACCACCAGCGATCATCGGTTCCTGAGAATTAAACAATTCCTCTCCGAAACCTTCCATTCATTGGCCGCTCGCCCGCGTGCATCGGTCAGTCCGCTTGATCCGACGGAGGCCAGCAGCGTTCATACGCTCAATGCCGGGTTCACCGTACAAGCCCTGATGAATGCGCTGCGACATCACGAGGGCGCGGTCAGCGGTAGTGACAAGGCCCTGACCACCGCCATTCGCCTGCATGCCTACGTCAACTATGCCCAACTGGCCCACGGCAACATCGTGGATGTGCTCGGCGTAGTGAACCTGGTGCGTCAGGCCCTGAACGATGAAAAGCTGATC
Source organism: Pseudomonas sp. PDM25 (assembly GCF_019219045.1). Lineage (NCBI taxonomy): Bacteria > Pseudomonadati > Pseudomonadota > Gammaproteobacteria > Pseudomonadales > Pseudomonadaceae > Pseudomonas > Pseudomonas sp. PDM25. Next base: position 99,359 of record NZ_JAHUWL010000019.1, on the reverse strand, counting down.
GCCCGTACCAGCGCACCGTTGGTGCAAAAGGCCTTGGGGCATATCGCCAATGAAGGCGTCGGTACTGTGCTGGGGCTGGTGAATGTCGGGTTTGATATTTATCAGTTAAGCCACGCCACCAATGACATTGAGAGGGCGCAGTTCGGCACGCAGTTGGCCTTTGATTCCGCGAGTGCGGTGGTAGGCGTAGCCGGTCTGGGGGCGGCATTGGCTGGCGCGGGTACGGTGGCTGCGGTGCTGGGAGGGGGCGGGGTGATTCTTGGCGGGCTGGCGGTAGGCATTACGGCGCTGGCCGAAGGTTTTGCCACCATTGCCGAGGAAGCCAAGGAGGTCGCGCTGTTTTTTGATGGGCTGGAAAAGGCGCACTTAGAAGGTGGCTATCACCTGGACAAGGCCTCGAATGCCTGGATAGCGCATCCCTTGCTGGTGTTTGCCGATCTGGATTTGCGCGCATCCACCGTCCATTTCGACAGTCCGAAACTGTTCCCGCTTCGGGACCATTTCGGGGTTCCGGATTTCGATGTGGATTACGACCGCGCCACCGATATTCGCCAGGGGCTTGGGTTGCCGGACTCGGCGCGTTTCTTCCCACAGGCAGGACAGACAATCGTTCTGCCCTGCACCCCCAAGACCTGGTACGCCTACGAATACAAGTTGCTGCCGTTTGTCACGTTTCGTCATGCCGGCGGTTACGACACGGCGCGTCGACTGGAAAAAAAGAACGAACAGGGGCAATGGCAATTTCTGTTTTCGTTCTATTCATTCCCCGGAGAGTACGTGGTCAACCGGCTGAATCCGGTCTACAAGCCAACGCTATTCAATGTTCGTCTCGATAATGTCGAGCGTTCACTGGCAGTGCCTGCGCTACCGAAAATGTGGCACGGGCTGGTGTCCTACCGAGTAGAAGGCGCAGGGGTTCAATGTTCCGTGCTGCTCAATCCCGGGGTGAGCCTTGAACTCGCCGCACCCGGTCAGATTGCGATGCAATGGGTGCTGCTGATGCCATGGCTGGTGGAGGCAGATATCCGGATAGAGGCCGGGGGCCGCCTTGTCTCGGGGGCATTGGATGTGACCTTCAGTGGCAGTGGTGTTCACCATGTATTGCTCAAGCTTGCGGATAACAAAATCCTGCGCGTGGATCTTGCCGCCCTGCGCATGGAGGTGGTCGAAGAAGTGGCCGATCCGGCGCTTGGGGAGCAAGCGTTGCTGGATCACTTCAAGTCATTGGCCAGTGAACATCGCCTGGCCATGCCTTATACCCCGGTTCACAACTTTGTGGTGCCCTATGAAAAGCCGGACGAACCCAGGACTGTAGTCGCGTATTACGACTCGGCTCAGGATCGTTTTCTGTACATCCGCGATCCGCAGGTGCTGTTGTCCGACGAGGTGGTATTGGGCGCAGTGTTGGAGGGTTCGGCTTACTTCTATCATCCCGATGATTTCTATGTCTGGCAGGTCAATGCGATCACCGGGACGCTGGTTCAGCGCTATCGATTGCTTTACAGAACTGGCGTGGCGATTGTCCGCTTTGAGGCCGTGGCCAATGGCGGCATTCAGATCGTGCAGCGGCTCACTGGAAAGGACGGCCAGCGCGATGAACTGACCTATGTGATCCATGACCGGAGCGTGTTGCTCAGTTCGATCACCCGCGGTCAGGATCCTGCACTTCAGTCGCTTTTAGAGGCCGACACGCTGACGGACTGGAAGCACGTACTGGGCGACTATCACCTGCCGCTGGAGTCCACCAATACGGTGAACTGGCGTCCCGCTGCACTGGTTTCGATTTGTTGGCAGATCAATGCCGAGTTGCGGGATCTGGTCTGGGTGCGCAGCGGTGATGGGTTGATTATTCGTGCACCTGCCAGGCGTCACCGTGCGCGAGGATGGGCAGACTCGATCAAGGCCTTGAGTGATCTTGTGCTCATCGCTCCCGCCGGTGCCGAGGGCGAAGTGTTCGTGACCTACGACAAACTTCACCAACGCCTCATGTGCCAGCAAAGGTTGATGGTGGATGGTCGTGCACAATGGTCGTCCAGCAACATCTCCCCCCTTGGGCTAAAAAATGTTGTCGCCGTTGAGCGGGACTATCTCGTCCTGACCGACGCGGGTCTGTTCTTTGACATTACGCCGCAAGGGAACCTGAGATTTGGCGGGCTGACCGAGCATTGGCTCAAGGACAAAAGCCAATGGTGGTTGGCGCTGGCAACGCTTGCGTTGCACCACCAGGTGCCGAGTTTTGCCATCCTGGGTTTGACCGGTTTCAAGGGCGATGCCTTGTGCGCCTGGTACCTGGATGGTCGGTTGCTGCTCGCTGAAATGGGGCACGGCAAAGAAGTACGGTTGCTGAGTATTACTCCAGATAATCAGGCCACCTGGCTGTTCGATTTATCAACCGGGAAGATTGTCCGCCAGGGTTTTATCGATCCAGAGCACTTGAGCACAGCATTTGCCCAGGGAACGAAACTGTTAACGCCTGCGGCATTGCCAGCCGCGACGCAGGAATGGGCGAGCTGGACGTTTAGCGATGTAACAGTAGAAGGCGCTGGTCTGAGGGCCACGACGCTTGAAGGTGTGGAGGTGGATTTACAGTACAACGCACCGGCACGGATTACGGGCGTTGACAGCCATTGGGTCGCGGCGCTGGAAGGTGAGTTGAGCGAGGGGTTGGCGGCGCTGGCGAATGAACATCGATGCGCCGATTTTCTGTCCGTCGAAGACCCTGACTACCAACAATGGTACGTAGTCCGGACCGGGCGGTTGATCCGCATTCCGAAGACCGCTGTCGTTGCGCAATTCACACTCGTCGGCACCCAGCATCAAACCAACGTGATGCTGCATGACTCCATGGATGGTTTTTTGCACACCTATCCGCAAAACAACAGGGTCGGGCCGCTCGACTATGTCCAGCGCAACGCCGAAGTACTGGTGGTCGAAGGGCCAAAGACGGGCAGCGACCTGCTGCCGCTGATTGCCGATGATGTCAGCATCCTGGTGCTCAAAATGGGTGAGGGTTCAACGACCTGTCGGCTTACCAGGGCGGCGTGGTTGAAACTTCAATCGGTCATTGTCGATTGCCGCCCTTCGCTCGACCACTCGCCCTCGGATCCGGGAAAACTGATCTGGGATATCGTGGTTGCGGATCAATTGTGGGCGAGCCGGGTCGATGAGCACTTGGTGATTGTGGATGCCGACAGCGGACACAGTTTGATCTTTCGCGACGTGTTCTCGACGGATGTCGTTTTGCAACGGAACGTATTTCTGACGATGAGCGGCCATCAGTCCTTCGCGGTGTCAACACTGGTGAGTGCCCTGGCCAGGAATGGCAGCACGAGCAGTGTGTTACTCAAAGACATTTTGCCCACCGCAATAATTGAAACGATAGAAGGTTGAGTTCTGACAGCCACTGACACATTGAGCCTGTTCGATGGGGGAGTGGCTGTCAGCTTTTTACATATGGATATGAAAATGAAAAGTACAACTGGCGAAACATTAAATCAGACTGACACTTTCCCCACGCCGTTTGATCGCAGCGAATTGGAATTTGCGTTGAGCGGTTTCAAAGATATGCCGGCGCATGCAGCGGCCTTGCGTTACTTCGACGGTGCTACCGAAGCGTCGACGCTTGACGCTCAACTGACGGCGATAAGTCTATTGAAGGAAACGCTCGAATCAACAAGCCCGAAAGGCTCGGCGGCCACACTGCCAAAAGTCCGGGATAAATTGACGGACTATTTCCTGCGTTTGAGTACAACGGTCGAACTCCTGAATACCGCCAAACCCGTGCCTAAAAAGTTGCACTTTGTCTGGGTGGGCGGGGGCATTGGTGCTATTCAGGGAGACTACATCAATGTCTGGAGGCAAATGCTTGCCCCGCAGGGTTACAGCCTCAACCTGTGGTATGACAGCGATGCGTTGCTGGCCCATGAGACCAATCGCATTATCGTCGAGTCAGCCAAAGCGCTGGGGACGATTTCTGCGCCACAAGGCGCAGTCGATACGTCTGCCGCGCTGGGTCGCCGTTACATCGAGCGAACGCGAGTGTTGCGACAGCAGATGTTCGAGCATATCCAGACGGTCACACAGGCGGGCGGTAGCGCCGATCAGGCGCGAATCGATCTTTTAGTCAGTGCCTATGGCCAGGATGAAGGTGCGCTCAAGGCACTCAAAGCCCGCAATCTTCAATCTCTGCAACGCCTGGAAATGACTCATCGAGACATACACGTAGAGCTTATCGATCAACCGATGTTCGATATTTATGAGCGCGAAATCTCGTTTCGGACCAACTTGGCGGCTGCATCCGATATCACACGTTTACAAGTTCTGAATAGCGAGGGTGGAACCTATCTTGATGCTGATTTGCTGCCGTCTCTGCATAAAGTGCTCGGTGGTGTGGACCTCGCCGCCTTCAGTGCCGAAGAACGTATAGGTGTGATGCAGGTATTGTTTGATTACAACCCGACACTGCTTCCGAATCGGGGACAGGCCTATGCGGATTTTCGCCCCAAGGTGCCCGAACAACACCGAGAGGCGATAACCGCATTTGCCAAAAGCACGCCGTCCCTCAGCGATATTTTTGCCCCGTTCAATGACGTCATGGTCGCGTCGAACGGTCTGCGTGTCGGTAATAAAAACACGCCTGATTCGATGGCGAATCAAATCAAGACGCCATTCAACGGATTATCCAATGCCCTGTTGAGTGGTCATGCGGGTTCTGCACAACTCGCCGCCGTTATGGAAAAAATTCGCAGCAACTATCAATTCCTGGACCGGGTAGTTGCGCAGGCCTTGAGCAGCAATGTATCGCTTCAGGATCGCCAGGCATTTCCCGATCTGATTATCCGGGAGATGGAGAAACAACACGGTCCGATTTCAAGCTGGAACTCGAATCTGCAAAGCCTCAACAGTTTTTTGCAGGCGATCAATGACTATGATGCCGACGGGATCAGATTCGGTGCCCAGTCGGCCATTGCGATGAGCGGGCCGACGGCGGTGTCCAGCGGGTTGAGTGACTTTGTCGACGACCATGCGGTGCTTGAAAGCCGCCAACAGATCAGCGACAAGGTTGACCTGTTCGACGGCTTTAACCTCGCCACCGAAGAAGAAACCCATCACAGCTGGAAAGACAATGCCAAAACTGAGGCGGCCTGGTTCGAGCTTGAGACAACAAAAGCGAGCCAGGGCGGCTATAAGGCCCATTTCAAAGGCAACATCACGGAGCTGCTTAAAGGTCAGTTCATGACGTTTGAAAAGGGTTGGCCTGTGATTGAAGGCCGCCCGGTTTTACAGACCGACATCTTGCAGCAGTTGGTGGATGACCTGGGAGCCCCCTTCATCCGGGCCATGAACGAAAAGCTTAGCGGCGACCTGAGCTTCGATAAGCCTTGGTCCCTGAGCTTCGATGAGCGTCAGCGGATCCTGGCGCAAGCCCGTGTAGAACTTCCGGTCTCGCACGGTTTTGAGCCGATCGGCAATCTGAATGAAATGATCGTTCGCATTGGCCACGACTCTCTGCCGCTTGATCAGTTGAGCCCGGTGCATCGAGTACTGCTCGGCGGGCTGTTCGGCGCGCAGACGCTGGATAATGCCGGATTCGACGATGCCTGGCAGCACACCCGAGCCCTTGCGCAGAGCACCACCGACCTGGGTTTCGCCCAGCGTTATCTGGCCATCGAGCAGGCCTTGCTCACACGCAGGCCTCCTGCATTCGAAGCTGGTTTTGCAGCTGCCCAGGCAAGGGTTGAGCCATCGAAGAACAGCGCTCAAGTGCTCAAGGCCCTCGCGTTCGAGAAACCGCTGACCTTGCGCCAATGGGGCGAGCACATGGCCCGTATCAGGTTTCAGGCCCAACATGAGCTGCGTCAACACATCTTCCAGCGCAGCGCCACGGTGCTGGAAACCTTCATCGAGCAAGGTGCTTCGACGGGGAGGTTGATGCCTCAGGGTTTATTGGTCAGGGGTGAAGGCGATCCTGGAAGGCGTTGTTATCCGCTGGTATTGGCCATGGCGGCGGCCATTGAAAAAGGCCCCTCGGCTGTGGACGCTTTGAGCGGCAGGTTGGCCAATGCCAACCTTGCGCCCGACGCCAATGAAACCCATGCTTTTCTGCGAACCCTCGATGAGCTGCGAACTGTACCAATGGCGCGGTCGGGCGTTTTATCAGGAGCGTTCGGGCTGGATCAGGTCATGCGGACCCTGCAAGCCAGTACTTCCACCCGTACCTTGATGCTTAACACCGAAAGCCATTCCCTGTTGGTGGCAAAAGTCGTCGCTGGCGAGTCGAGTGCCTACCACTTCTACGATCCGAATTTCGGTGTCTTCGGATTCGAACAGGCGCAGGACCTGCACCGTGGTCTTGAGCGGTTCCTCAGCAGCCCTGAGCTGGCCAGACTCTATGAGATCAATCACGTGATGGAAGCGACGTTCAACGTCGTCGACCTCAATGGTCCACGTGTCGCCGATCTGACGCTTCCATCGCAGATCAATGTGTCAGGTTTGCTGAGTCATGATCCGATCAGCATCGGGGTAACGGTGGCGCCATGGGAACACCATGCTGAGTTACGGGCCCGTTCATTGGTGGAAAATGCCCGACTGGGGCGAGGGCTGAACGAACTGGATGCCCGTCACTGGGCGCAGCAGATTCAGCACAGCGCTGATCGCCTCCACGCGGAAAGTAGCCTTGGGCGAGACTTTGTTCCGGTGTTCGACAGTGTGCGAGAGGTGTCTGGTGGACACTATGAAATCAGCTTGGTCAATCTCAAGGATCCAACGCGCACCGTCAGGGTGCCAAGCACTGACGGTGTCCTTCCGCGGATCCGCTCCTACCTGACGGAGACTTTCCAGACACTGTCGGTCAAGCCGTCAGTGCCGGGCAGGGTTGACCCGAGCGATGTCAGCGCCGTGCATACCTTGAATGCAGCTTTTACGGTTCAGGCGCTATTGGTAGCGCTCCAGTCTCATGAGCAAATCAGCGCCATCAATGAAGACCGCAGCCTGACGACCGCTGTGCGAATGCACGGTTACCTCAGTTACGCGCAACTGGCCCATGGCAATCTGCTCGACATCGTGGAACTGGTCAAACTGGTCAGGGTGGCGTTGAACGACGCACCGCTGGTGGCCCGAACCACCTCCTCGGTAGTGGTCAATGCGCTGGGACATATTGCCAGGGATGGTTTGGCCACGGTGATGCAACTGGCTACTCTGGGTTTCGATATCTATCTGCTGGCCAATGCCAAGGACGATCTGCAACAGGCGCAATACGGTACTCAGTTGGCGTTCGATTCCGCGGGGTTGGCACTGTCCGCGGCCGGCATAGGCGCCGGCCTGGCAGGTGCCAGTACGGTCGCTGCGTTTCTTGGCGGAGCCGGTGTGATCCTGGGTGGGTTCGCCATTGGCATCAGTGCGCTGGTTGAAGGGTTCAATGGCACGTTGGAACGAGGACGGCGGATCGGTCAGTACCTGAACCGCGTCGATAAGGCGTATCGCTCGGGCGGTCACTCGATCAGGGAGGGTGTGTTTTATCCGAATCCTTACGCGGCCATCCGCGAGATTGATTTGCGCAACCAGCGGCTGACGTTTGACAGTCAGGAAATTTTGTCGGCCAACACCTATACGCTGAACCCGCCAGATCAGAATCCTGATCGTTCGAAAGCCATCAACATTCGTCAACACCTCGGGTTGCCGGAGCATGCGGCTATTGGCGATTTGACGACCTTTCAGGCCATTGTCCTGCCGTGTGTGGCCAAGACCTGGTTCGGTTTCGATTACTCGGCCCTGCCGTTTTCGACCACGCGTTCCGAGCATTTTGAAACCGCGCTGAAGCTGGAGTACGACACAGCAGGCAATCGCCAGTTCTGGTTTACCTTTTACAAGTTCCCCTCCGAGTACATCCTGCACAACTTGTATCCGATAGAGGTCGAGACGACGATCAGGGTCTTGCTGGATGAGGAACCGCGTTTGTTGCTGGTGCCTGAGCTGCCCAAGATGTTGCACGGCAAGCTGACCTACAGTGTTGAAGGGGTGGGTGGTCATTGCGCGCTGACACTCGCCCCGGGCGTGCGCTCGATCAATCTGTCACAGGCAAAGGCGCGCCCCATGGCCTGGACGCTGCGTGCGCTCTGGTTGAGTGAAGCGGACATCGTTGTCAGCGACGGCTTTTTGAAGGTGGGGGCTATCGACGTTCATGTCATGGGTACACCCGAATTGGTTATCCAGACTTCGCATAACTCGTTTCGAGTTGACTGGGCGAAACGGCAACTGCTGCTTGAAGAGCTGGAGAACGATCCGACTGCCGACACCGCGATGATCCAGGCCCGAGTCAGGAACCTGGCCCGCGCCAATCGTTTAGCCAGCCCATTCACCGCGGTACAGAATTTCCCGGTTCCGTTCGCAGACCCACAAGAACCACAACTCACTATGGCTTTTTATGAGCAGGCCCGTGATCGTTTCATCTACGCTCGCGACCTCCCACCAGCCCTGGCGAACCAAGCCAGGCTGGGCGCGGTTATTGGTGGGCAGGCGTATTTCTATTGCTCCCGGGAAGCACTCATCTGGCGCTCTGACGTGGTCACCGGGCAAGTCAATCGATTCTATAGGCTGATGGACCCGGTGCCCGGTTCGAGCATTTCGGTGTTCCAGGTCCTGGGGCAGGGGGTCATTCGGATTGTCCAGCAAGTGACCCAGCGCACTGGGCGTGAAGCCGAGGTGGTCTACCTGTTGGGTGAGGACGAAGTCTTGCTGCTGGCGATTGCAGGTCATTTGACCGAGCGCCAGCAAGACCTGCTGCTCAAGGGCGTGATGCGGGGGTGGTCGAACTTCCTGTGGGATTACGAATTGTTGGTCAAGGACTCCAAACTTTGGCCTTTGACCCAAGTGAAAGTCGTGGATTATCAGCCAGCGGCGTTTGTCTCGATAACACCTTTGACACAGGGCAAAAAGGAATCGCTCAGCACGTGGGTCCGTGCTGCCGATGGCCTGCTGATTCGTCCCGCTGTGTCGCAGATTGAGGGACCGCGCGGCCCGGTCAGCCCGATGTTGCTGACACCCGCGACCAGGAAGGGTAATACCGTCCTGTTCTTTGACAAGCTCAATCGGACCCTCTATCGCCAGAAGATCGGGACGACCGTTAGCGGTGCGGATGCCCAGGCTGAGCGTATCGGGCCCTGGAATGTGATTGAAGTCATCGCTAATGAAAAACGCTACGTTGCGTTGACCAGGGAAGGGCTGTATTTCGATATCAACGAGCAAGGGCAGTCGCAGCTGGCCGGAGTCTCCGAAGACTGGCTGGAGGATGCCAGAGGGCCGTTGGGCATAGGCTTTGAGTTCTGGACCGACGTTGAGGCGCTTGCGAAGGCGCATCAAGCGTCGAGCTTTTCGATTCTTGGTCTGGGTAGCGGCGTACGGGATGAAAAACTGTGTGCCTGGTACGTCGACCATCGATGGCTGATGGCGGATATGGGCCCCGGCAAGGTCATGCAGTTGGTGGCAACGACGCCAAATGAGGAGACGGGCTGGCTGCTGGATGTTTCCGTTGGGCAACTTTACCGCCAAGCGTTCCTTGAGCCTGAAAAACTACCGACCCTCTTTGACAATGGTCTGCAGCTTCTGCGGCAGGACCTGTTGCCTGTGCCACAAAAGGTTTGGCCCGAATGGTCTTTTGCACAGGTATGGACACATGGCTCCGGTCTGCGAGGACGGACGCTTGAAGGGGTTGAACTCGAGATGGTGTTCGGTGAGCCGGCACGTATTGTCGGCGTCACGGGAGGCTGGGTGCTGGCGCAACAGGGGACGAAAGACCCATACGATGCGAGGTTGAGGCAAGCGTTGAAGGCGCTGGTGAGCAAACATCCCCACGAAGCATTTGTATCGGTTGGCGGTTACTCGGGCTACCAATGGTATGTCGAGGGTATCGATCGTGTGGTGGGTGAGGTCGATACGAGACTGGAAACCCGACTGCTGGGTGTTCGAAACAAAACGGTTGCCTTGTTACATGAAACGCCCAGCCAACTGACATACAGCGCTTCGAAGGATGTGTGGCTGGAGAAAAGCGTTGCTCGTCGTGAAGACGAGGTACTAATGCTGGAGTTTCAGGGCGAGCTCAGTGACGTTATGCCGTTGATACCTGACGACGTTACACAGTTGATCTTGAGTTATGGGCCAAGAGCGATCAGCTGCAGCCTATCGAGCACTGTCTGGCAGCGGCTTGAATGCATTATGGTTGATTGTCGTCGTTCGTTGAGCGCTGAGTCACAGATGCCTGGCACGTTGATTCTGGATACCGGGACGCAGGATGCGTGGCGGGTCAGTCTGGTTGAAAATCAGTTGCTGTTCACCGACCCGAATACCGGACACAGCCTGATCCTGCTCAACCACTCCGACGGTTTGACTGAGCGCCGTGCGATGAGCCTGAGTCTTCAGGTTCATGGCACCACAATGACCGTAACCCTTGATCAGCTAGTGCAGGCACTGGCCCTCAATGGCGAGGACAGGCAGCTTGCGGCGCTAATGACGAAGGTGGGCATGACGTTGTTGATGACCCGGCAGAGAGAAGCAATCGTACAAGTTTGATCCCCGCGTTCGGCGTCGCCCCTTCACATGTTCAAACGTGTGAAGGGGTTTTTTATGTGTGCGAGGCGGTTTATGGGTTTACCTTCCTCAAGGTAAATCGCTTCATGACTTGTTCACGGAGCTTGGTCTCCATAAGCGGTCTTTTTGTGTCGAGTATGGCTCTGTTCAATTTGAGAAAGGCACTCTGTTGAACGAGATTCGCCGATTGCTTTTCCCAGGACCAAAACAAGAAGCCGTTCTTCGTTTCATTGGCAACCAACTCGAGGTTGAAAACGGCTATATGGAGATTTCTACTTGAGTCATAACGCGCAGGAAGCACTTGGAATCGACGCCCTTTAAGGCTCTCGTCGTCCAGTGAGCGCACGGCGCCAATGTCTGGTCGCAAGGCGTCGAGGGTGTCAATCATGGCATTTGCTTGCCCTGAGTCGCTCAGGGCTTGCGCTTTGCGCACCAGAAAATCGGCAACGCTGCCAGAAACATCAAAACGTATTCGTGTCGTAATGGCACCTTCATGGAGCGACCAGCCGAGAAACATGAGAGTGCGAACATATTCATCCAGCCAGTATTGTGAGTTGGCAAAGCGATTATGGACGAGGTCGGCAGACCGTGTGGCAATGTGCGTGCAGTTGGTTAAGTCGTCAAAGTCTTGCAGAGTAAGTTCGCCGACACTTGAAATTAGATTGGGGCCCGTCACCACACCGGACGGTAGCGTATTGCTCATAAGTAACTCCTGATAAAATAAATATGAGGGTGTTGCACGTTGTGCAATGTCCACAGCTTACAGTGGTGAGTGTCAGTGCCGGCTTTGTTATATGTGTGAAGTTTTCTCTTGAGTTGGGTGCTGTTCTTATACATATATGGAATTTAATTGTGGTTTGTCTGCCCGGGTAGGGTGCGTTAGATTCGCCTTGCCCTATTTAGGGTACTATTAACTTATTAAATGGAATGTTGAATATGGATATTATTGAAAGTGCTGTCGGTGTCGAAAAGTGTACTGATTTAGTGAAAGCGCGTATTAGTCGGCGGTTGTCTGAGCAGCCTGTCATTCGTATGCGGTCATTTGTGGCAACAGATACTTCGAGCCCGACCAAAGAGCTGGATGCGGTCGTGCTGGCCAATACGCTGGTGGGTTATGGCGAAAAAATTACGCTGGAAAATATGGCGATCATTGAAAACCTGATCAAGTTTTCGAAGCTGGAGGCAAGTTACGAAGTGCCAGGCGATGACCCTCAAGCGTGGTATCTCGCGTTCCTGAAATGCATGGATGAAGCAGGGTGTTTCGTGGCAGATTCCGGTTACACCGTTTATCAGAAGAGTTCCCGCCAATTGACCATGGATAACATCGTTACTGACATCGTCAAGGCCGGTATGGATGCAGCGAAAGCCGCGATTCCGGGGGCTTCTGTACTTGACGCAGTTGCTAGTTCGACATTGGATGCGTTGAAGAAGGAACCGGAAGCGATCAACTTGTTCAATCGCGAAGTTATAGGCAGTAAAGGTGTCCGGCTGGCGGTGATGCCATGTGATCAATTGGCCAATGGTATTATCGTGACTTCGTTGGCATCGATCGACTGCGTGGGCATCAGTAAGGAAACCACGCCTCTCTTTTTTAACTGGAAAACTTCGGATCTCGATATCTTTCGTGGTAGTTCTTTTATTACCTTTAACCCAATTCGTTATGCTGGACTGAAGAATGAGCTGGAAGAGTACTTGGGGCAGTATTACAAGCCGCTGCTGCAGAAACGCTTCAATCGCCGCAGAAATGCTCCGGAGTAAGTAATCAACACCAGACAACAACGTAATCTATCGAGTTGCCCGTGCGGACCCGTATACCGGCTGGTGTGGCAGGGGAACGGCCTGGAAGGCCGTCCCCTAAGCCGATTCAGGGAACCAGATAGCCCTTCACCCCGGTAAAGATGATCTGCGCCGCCAATGCGCAGACGAACAACCCCATCAACCGGCTGACGATCTGCAACCCCTGGTCACCGAGAATGCGCTCGATGCGGTTGGACAGGTAAAGCACCACGCCGACGGTAAAACTGGCCAGGGCAATGCTCAGAATGGCCGTGAGTTTGTCGTCCCAATGAGGCTGACTCACGCCCATCACCAGCAAGGCGCCGATGGTGCCGGGGCCGACCGTCAGGGGAATGGTCAGCGGGACGATGGTCACGTCCTGCTGCACGTTGTCGGTTTGCACCGCCGACTTGCCCTGGGCCATGCCCAACGCCGAGATAAACAACACACTGCCGGCGCCGATGCGGAACGCGTCCACGGTGATGCCGAACACACTGAAAATCACTCGCCCGAACAGGTACAGCAAGACGCTGGAGACCAGTGTGGCTGTCGCCACTTTCCAGGCCAGACGGCGTTGTTCCTTGCGCGAATAACCGCGGGTCAGACTGATGAAACAGGACAACACGAAGAACGGGCTGTAGAGCACCAGCATCTTCAGGTAAACGCTGAACAACACGTGGAGCATGGGTGCAAGCTCACTGGCGAGGGAAGTCGAGGGGGAGTCTATCAGGCGCTGCGGGGGCTGTCGGCTCAGGACGTCTGAGTCGCTGCCCGGATCTGCTGATCACGCTGGGCCACCCAGTGCTCGATCAGTTCCCGCAACTGCGACAACTCCACCGGTTTGGCCATGTGCCCGTCCATACCGGCCTGGCGCGCGCGCTCTTTGTGTTCGGCAAGAATGTGCGCAGTCAAAGCCACCACCGGTGTGCGAATCCGCTGATTGCCGACTTCCCAGGCTCGCAATTGCTGAGTCGCGGAGAAGCCGTCGAGGATCGGCATTTCGCAGTCCATCAGCACCAGGTCATAACGCTGGGCTTTCATCGCCTGCAAGGCTTCTTCACCATTGCTGGCGGTATCCGGTTGCAGGTTGAGTTTGCCTAGCATGCCGCGAATCACCTTGGTCGAGATGCTGTTGTCTTCGGCCACCAGGATGCGGAAATCGCTGGGCACTTTCACCGGCAAGGTCGGGCCGGTGGTCAGGTGCTGCGAGAGGGAGAGGCCCTTGTTTCGCTGGTTCAGCTCGTCGGCCAACGTCGTCTTGAGGGTATAACCGGCCACCGGTTTGGCGAGGATGCGTTTGATCCCCGAGTTGCGCGCGATGATCTTGCTGGGCGCATTGCTGATGCCGGTGAGCATGATCAGCAGGATGTCGTGGTTCAGGCTCGGGTCTTCCTTGATCTTGGCCGCCAGTTGCATGCCGGTCATGCCGGGCATGTTCTGGTCCAGCAGGACCACGTCGAAGTAATCGCGCAAGTGAGCCTTGGTGCGCAGCAGCGCCAGCGCTTCCTTGCCGGACGCTACGGCACTGACATTCAGACCCCAGGCGCTGCACTGTTGCACCAGCACTTTGCGACACGTGTCGTTATCGTCCACCACCAATACCCGTGCACCCTGCAGGGGGCCATCGAGGTCAGACGTCGGGTGTTCGAGGCGGTCAGGGTCCAGCGGCAGGGTCAGCCACAAGGTGCTGCCCTGATTGGCGCCGCTCTTGATCCCGAACTCCCCGTGCATCAAGCGAATCAGCTGACGGGCGATCACCAGCCCCAGGTTGCCTCCCAAACGGGTGGCCGAGAGGAAGTGCTTGCTGTGCAGTTCAGCGTGCATCAATGCATCGCGCTCTTCGGTGTCCATCGGCTCACCGCTGTCCTGTACGGCAATGCGCAAGCGCGGTTTGACACTGCGCTCATCGAGCGCGACAACGATCAGGATTTCGCCTTCGTCAGTTTTCTTCAGAGCGTTTTCCAGCAGGCTCAGCAGGGTCTGGCGCAGGCGCGTCGGGTCACCGCTGATGACACGCGGCACTTGCGGCTGGATAAAGCTGATCAGCTCGACGTTCTGTTGTTCGGCTTTGGCGCGGAAGATACTCAGGCAGTCTTCGATCAGTGCGTTGAGGTCGAACTGCACATCGTCCAGTTCGATCTGCCCGGACTCGAGCTTGGAGATGTCGAGAATCTCGTTGATCAGTGTCAGCAGTTCGTTGCCGGCACTGTGGATGGTCTGTACATAGTCGCGCTGCTTGACCGAGAGCGGCGTGCCCAGCAGCAGCTCGGTCATGCCCAGCACGCCATTCATCGGGGTGCGGATTTCGTGGCTGATCTTTGCCAGGAATTCGGCCTTGGCGTTGATCTCGGCGTTGCTGGCGGCCAGGTCGCGGCTGACGCTGAAACGGTCTTCGGTAATGCTGCGCTGACGTTCACTCAAGGCAATGCTCATCAACACGCCGCTGATGCAGATTAACCCCAGCAGGGTCATGATCAAGCCCTGCGGTGCGACCAGGGTCAATCCCAGCAGGGCCGGCAACATGATCAGAGTGCCAATGTTGAACACCACCATCGCCGCGACGAACAGGCGCGCCGGGCGATAACCTTTTTGCCAGTGATAGGCGCTGACGAACAACATGCTCAGGCCTGCCAGCGCAACCAGGGCATAGGTCATGATGTTCAGCGGCAGCGTGTTGACGAACAACAGCAGCAAGCTGCAGACCACGATGAACAGAATGTCCCCCATCAGCAGTTTGTTCAGTGGGTGCGGGCCGAGTGGGGTGAAGAAGCGATAGGCGAACATCAGGCCGCACGGCGCCGTCAGCAGCAAGGCGAAGTAGGCGCCGGGTGTTTGCACCGCATGCCAGTTCGGCAGCCAGGGCCCTGCCAGATTCAGCAACAGCAACAGGCTGAGCATCAACAATGTTTCACATCCGGCTAGCCAGAAACTGCTGCGTGAGCGGCTATAGGCGTAGCGGACGAGGCTGTACAGGATCAGCATCCCGAGGCAACCGAACAACAGTCCGTAGATCAGCGTCTGATTCTGATTGGCCGCGGTCATGACCGCCGACTGCAGGGTGATGTAAGGCCTCAGCTGATGGTCGGAGACCAGTCGCAGGTAAACATCGAGAGGTTTTTCGTTTTGCGGCAGAGGCAACATGAAGTCGCTGCTGGGCAGCGGCCGTTCAGCCTGGGGCTGGCCGGTGCCGGTGTTCAGTTGCTCGATCAGCGTGTCGCCGTCCAGCACATACAGATTGAGGTGCGACAGATCGGGCGCGAATACCCGCAGCAACTGTTCATGCTTGCCGGGAGCGAGTCTGAAACGCAGCCATAACGCACCATCGGGTTCGGCGGCGGTGAGGCGTTCCAGTTCAATGGGGCTGAATTGATTGGTGTAGCGAGCGGAACGGATGTCGCTGAGTTGCAGGTCGCCCTGTTCGTCGAGCAATACCGCCCAGCCACTGCCTTGCGCGGCCTGGGCCGGGAGCATGCAGAGCAAGGTCAGCAGAGTGACGGTGAATCCTATGGCAATCCTGAGCCAGCGCACGGCGAAATCCCTTCGTAGGTTAATGCCAGATTATAACTATGCGCGGCGCCGGAATAGTCCGGCAAGGGCCCGAAGCCCTTGCCTGGCCGAATGGCGTTTTATTCCTGATTTTCGCCACGCTCGCGGGCAATGGCACGGTAGCCAATGTCCTTGCGATAGAAACAGCCTTCCCAGTCAATTTTGGCCGCCAGCTTGTAAGCCTGCTGCTGAGCGGCATCGACGCTGGCACCCATTGCCGTGGCGCAGAGTACCCGACCACCGGCCGTCACCACTTGACCGTCCTTCAGTGCAGTACCGGCGTGGAAGACTTTGCCTTCCAGTGCGGCAGCGGCATCGAGACCGTTGATGGCAACGCCTTTAGCGTAGTCGCCAGGATAGCCGCCAGCCGCCAGCACGATACCGACGCTCGGACGTGGATCCCATTGTGCTTCGACCTTGTCCAGGGCTTGCGCCAGCGCCGCTTCGACCAGCAACACCAGGCTCGACTGCAAACGCAGCATCACCGGTTGGGTCTCAGGGTCGCCGAAACGGCAGTTGAATTCGATGACTTTTGGGTTACCAGCCTTGTCGATCATCAGACCGGCGTACAGGAAGCCCGTGTAAACATTGCCTTCCTCGGCCATGCCGCGCACGGTCGGCCAGATCACCAGGTCCATGACGCGCTGGTGCACTTGCGCGGTCACGACCGGGGCCGGGGAGTAGGCACCCATGCCGCCAGTGTTCGGACCGGTGTCGCCGTCACCGACGCGTTTGTGGTCCTGGCTGGTGGCCATCGGCAATACGTTCTTGCCGTCGACCATGACGATGAAGCTGGCTTCTTCGCCGTCCAGGAACTCTTCGATCACGACGCGCGAGCCGGCGTCGCCGAATGCGTTGCCCGCGAGCATGTCGCGCACGGCGTCTTCGGCTTCGGTCAACGTCATGGCAACGATCACGCCTTTACCAGCGGCCAGGCCATCGGCCTTGATCACGATCGGTGCGCCTTTTTCACGCAGATAAGCCAGGGCAGGCTCGATCTCGGTGAAGTTCTGGTAGTCGGCGGTC
Organism: Pseudomonas sp. PDM25; assembly: GCF_019219045.1. Taxonomy (NCBI): domain Bacteria; kingdom Pseudomonadati; phylum Pseudomonadota; class Gammaproteobacteria; order Pseudomonadales; family Pseudomonadaceae; genus Pseudomonas; species Pseudomonas sp. PDM25. The sequence goes on along the minus strand of NZ_JAHUWL010000019.1, from coordinate 82,430 downwards.
GGGATCTTGTGGCGCGCCAGGAAATCCTTGGTGAAGGCTTTCGAACCTTCCAGCTGAGCAGCGCCAGCGGTTGGACCGAAGCAATCCAGGCCACGGGCGCGGAACAGATCGACGACGCCCGCGACCAGCGGCACTTCCGGGCCGACGATGGTCAGGGAAACATTCTTCTCGGCGAAGTCTGCAAGCTGTTCAAGGGCCAGCACGTCGATAGCGACGTTCTCGCACTTGGCTTCAATGGCGGTGCCGGCGTTGCCCGGAGCCACGAAAACTTTCTGCACGCGCGGATCCTGAGCCACTTTCCAGGCCAGGGCGTGTTCACGGCCACCGCTGCCAATGATCAAAACATTCATTTCAAAAACCTCGGATGACGCTAATTCTGGGGAGCACCGCAGGGACGCTTTTCTGTGGGAGCTGGCCTGCCGGCGATGCAAACAACTCGGTTTATCAGCTAAACCGAGGGGATGCTATCGCTGGCAGGCCAGCTCCCACAGTTGATCGTTGTGCTTAGTGGCGGAAGTGGCGCATGCCGGTGAAGACCATGGCAATGCCGGCCTCGTCGGCCGCTGCAATCACTTCCGCATCACGCATCGAGCCACCCGGCTGGATCACCGCAGTGATGCCGACCTTGGCTGCGTTGTCCAAGCCGTCGCGGAATGGGAAGAACGCGTCGGAGGCCATCACCGAGCCTGCCACCTGCAAACCAGCGTGTTCAGCCTTGATCGCAGCAATGCGCGCGGAGTTCACGCGGCTCATCTGGCCAGCGCCGACACCGATGGTCTGACGGTTCTTGGCGTAGACGATGGCGTTGGATTTAACGTATTTGGCGACTTTCCAGGCGAAGATCAGGTCGTGGATCTCTTGCTCGGTCGGGGCGCGCTTGGTCACGACTTTCAGGTCGTCGGCACCGATCATGCCGATGTCGCGGCTCTGTACCAGCAGGCCACCGTTGACGCGTTTGTAGTCCCACGCAGCAGCGCGATCAGCCGACCACTCGCCGCAGGCCAACAGGCGCACGTTGGCTTTGGCAGCCACGATGGCGCGAGCTTCTGCGCTGACGGACGGGGCGATGATCACTTCGACGAACTGACGCTCGACGATGGCTTTGGCGGTTTCAGCATCCAGCTCGCGGTTGAACGCGATGATGCCGCCGAACGCTGATTCGGTGTCGGTGGCGTAGGCCAGTTCGTAAGCCTGGCGGATACCGCCTTCGGCGTCCGGGCTGACGGCCACGCCGCACGGGTTGGCGTGCTTGACGATCACGCAGGCTGGCTTGACGAAGCTCTTCACGCATTCCAGCGCGGCGTCGGTGTCGGCCACGTTGTTGTACGACAGCTCTTTGCCTTGCAGCTGGGTGGCGGTGGCGATACCGACTTCGGCAGGCTTGGCTTCAACGTAGAACGCCGCGCTCTGGTGCGGGTTCTCGCCGTAGCGCATTTCCTGAGCCTTGACGAACTGGCTGTTGAAAGTGCGCGGGAACTCGCTGCGGCCTTCGGTGCTGAGGGTGTCAGCCGCCTGGTTCACGGTGCCCATGTAGTTGGCGATCATGCCGTCATAGGCTGCGGTGTGTTCGAAGGCCTTGAGCATCAGGTCGAAACGCTGAGCGTAGGTCAGGCCGCCGGCCTTGAGGCTTTCAAGGACGCTGGCGTAATCGCTGGCATTCACCACGATGGCCACGTCTTTGTGGTTCTTGGCTGCCGAGCGGACCATGGTCGGGCCGCCAATATCGATGTTCTCGATGGCGGTCGGCAGGTCGCAGCCTGGCTTGTTGATGGTGGCTTCGAACGGGTACAGGTTGACCGCTACCAGGTCGATCGGCTTGATGCCGTGCTCGTTCATGATGGCGTCGTCGATACCACGACGACCGAGGATCCCGCCGTGGATTTTCGGGTGCAGGGTTTTTACCCGGCCGTCCATCATTTCTGCGAAACCGGTGTAATCCGCGACTTCCACTGCGGCAACACCGTTGTCGCGCAGTAGCTTGAACGTTCCGCCGGTGGAGAGGATCTCGACGCCCAGGGCTTCAAGCTCTTTGGCGAATTCGAGGATCCCGGTCTTGTCGGAAACGCTGATCAAGGCGCGGCGGATCGGCAGGCGGGTAGTCTGGTCGGTCATTTCAATTTCCATCAAAAGCAAAGGAGTCAGCAAAAAAGGCGACCGTTTCTACGCGGGCGCCTTTCTGGTTTGATTGAATGCTTACAGCAAATCGTACTGCTTGAGTTTCTTGCGCAGCGTGCCTCGGTTCAGTCCGAGCAGCTCACTGGCCTTGGTCTGGTTGCCCTTGACGTAGTTCATCACGCACTCGAGCAGGGGAGCCTCGACTTCGGAGAGCACCAGGTTGTACACATCCGTGACGGCAGCGCCCTCAAGGTGGGCGAAATAATTGTGCAGCGCCTTCTCGACATTCCCGCGAAGGGTCTGACCTTCTTCGCTCGGCGTATTGAGGTGCTGTTTCAAATTCACATTGTCGCTCACGGGTGTTGTTCCACTCACTAAAGTCTCGGTCATCATCGTCATGCGGCCACCTCTTCTCCGTCCCCTGTCAGGCTCTTGTAACGTTCGGCGAAGAAGCCCTGAACGTTGGCGCATTGTGCTTCCGTATCTTCCAAACGATTGAAGTGGGCGCGAAACTCCCTGGCGCCCGGCAAGGTTGCGAGATACCAGCCCACATGCTTTCGAGCAATGCGCACGCCCATGACGTCTCCATAGAAGACGTGCAGCGCAGCCAGATGCTCTAGCAGAATGCGTTCCACCTCGATCAGTTCCAGTGCCGGGAGTTTTTCGCCGGTACGCAGAAAATGATCGATCTCACGAAAAATCCATGGCCGCCCCTGAGCGGCCCGGCCTACCAACAGGCCATCGGCACCGGTCGCATCGAGCACGTACCGGGCTTTCTCTGGCGAATCGATATCGCCATTGGCAAACACCGGAATCGACACGGCCTGCTTGATCGCGGCGATGGTGTCGTACTCGGCTTCGCCGGTGTACAGATCGGCACGGGTGCGCCCATGGACCGCCAACGCCGTAATGCCTGCCTGCTCGGCGATCTTCGCCACGGTCAGGCCGTTCTTGTTGTCCCGGTCCCAGCCGGTGCGGATCTTCAGGGTGACCGGCACATCAACCGCAGCCACTACGGCCTGCAGGATCTCGGTCACCAGTGCTTCATCCTTCAACAGCGCGGACCCGGCGGCCTTGTTGCAGACCTTTTTCGCCGGACAGCCCATGTTGATATCAATAATCTGTGCGCCCAGTTCAACGTTGGCCTGGGCTGCATCCGCCAGCATCTGTGCATCACCACCGGCGATCTGTACCGAGCGGGGCTCGGGATCACCTTCGTGGATCATGCGCATCCGCGATTTGCGGGTGTTCCACAAGCTCATGTCGCTGGTGACCATTTCCGAGACTACAAGTCCTGCGCCCAGTCGCTTGCACAGCTGACGAAAGGGTTGGTCTGTGACCCCCGCCATCGGGGCGAGAATCAAGCCGTTGTGCAATGTGTAAGGACCGATGCGTACCGCCGACATAGGACTTCCCTGTTGTGGGGTCGGATCATGAGAGTTCGAAAAAGGGTTGGCATGATACCCGCTCTCGATGACTGGATAAAGGCTGAATTGAACAAAATCTGAACAGTTATTCTGTTATCGCCAGCGGTTTGGTGTGAGCGGTCAAAGTCAGAAATATGCCGTCAAAGCCGTAATACTGAGCCGTTTCACTCGGGCGAATGGAAGCTCAGACTGTAATTCACCGCTTTGGAGCCTGGATCGAGGATATCCAGTGCGATGTGGATCGGCGTTTGCGGAGGCATTTCCGCCATCCCTTCGAGATCGCCGTTGAGGTACTCACCGGGCTTGAAGCGCCGGCTGGCGATCAGGTGGCCGTTGAGGTCGGCAAAACGCAACTCCAGCAGCGGGAAAGGCTGGGAGAAGGGCGCGCGGTTGTAGATGATCGCGTCGACCACCAGTGCTCCGTTGAAGTCCGGGTGACTGCGGACCACCAGGTTGCTGCTTTTGATTTTGGCGATGTCGACTTTGGATGGCACGGTGCAGCCGATTTGCGGGCACAGTTGCTGGAACCACGGACGGTATTGGTCCTGGCGTGCCAGCTCGTCAAAGTGGTAGGCAATGTATTGACCGGCGAGGCCGGCGAGGCCGAGCAGGATCAGTAGCAGCCAGAAAAAGCGTCGGCCCCAGGGAGAGCGGCGCTTTTGCCAGTCCAGTTGCAGCGGGTCATCGGTCAGGTCTTGCAGGGCTTCAGCGCGGACAGCCGGCTCACGCTTTTTGCGCACAGGTTCGATCGATGGCCGATCGTCGTCGATGTCATCGGTCGCCGACAGGCGTTCATGATGCATCGGTGCGTCGAGTGGGTCGTGCAGGCGCAGCTGTGGCGGCAGATGTTCGTCGTCCAGCTCCACCGGTTCCAGGGACAGCGAAGGTTCGGTGCGCGAGTATTTGCTCGGATCGAGTTCCAGCTCTGGCAAGTCGGCTTCTGTGGTCTGCGCACGATCGGCGGCCGATTCGCTGAACAGGCTGTCGGGCCACGGCGCTTCTTCGTGCTCGACGGTATCCCGGCTGGCACTCAGGTTGTCTTCGCGCTGTCGGCCGAATTCCGTGGTCGGCTGGATTTCCCGCTGTTCGAGGCGGGCGAGCTCTTCGTCCAGGTCCAGACTGTCCAGATCCAGCTCGGCCGCGGACCATTGCTTTTGGCTGATGGCTCGCGGCTCCGGCGGTTCGACGATGGCCGGTGCAACCGGGGTGATCGTGTCTTTGCCGGCCTGTTGTTCAAGCAGCTGCTTGGCGGCGTTGAACACCTGCAAGCACGAGCCGCAACGAACCACTCCGCGGGCTACGCTCAATTGAGCATGGCTGACGCGGAAGCTGGTTTGGCAATGCGGGCACTGGGTGACGAAGCTGTCGGTCATGCGGCAATCCGGTTTATGCAGGCGTTCATTCTAGCGCCGACGGCCAGTGATGCGCACCCAGCCATCGCGATTGGCAATCGGGTCCAGATCGAAGTCCTGGGCATAAGCCTTGGCGACTTCTTCACCTTGCTCGGCGAGGATGCCCGACAGCGCCAGACGACCACCGGTTTTGACCAGGCTGGACAATTGTGGCGCCAGTGAAACCAGCGGGCCGGCAAGAATGTTGGCGACCAGTACGTCGGCCTGAACCTGCGGCAAATCTTGCGGCAGATACAGCGGGAACAGTGCTTCGGCGATGTTGTTGCGCCCGGCGTTGTCGCGGGACGCTTCCAGGGCTTGCACGTCGATATCGGTACCGACGGCTTCCTTGGCGCCCAGCAGCAGGGCAGCAATCGCCAGAATCCCCGAGCCGCAGCCGAAGTCCAGGACGTTGCAGTCTTTCAGGTCCTGGCCATCGAGCCATTCCAGGCACAGCGCGGTGGTCGGGTGCGTGCCGGTGCCGAACGCCAGGCCCGGATCCAGCAGCAGGTTCACCGCGTCTGGTTCAGGAGCAGCGTGCCAGCTCGGGACGATCCACAGGCGCTGGCCGAAACGCATGGGCTGGAAACCGTCCATCCAGCTACGTTCCCAGTCCTGGTCTTCGATGACTTCGCTGTGATGCTCGGGCAGCGGGCTGCCGGTCAGCAGCTCAAGGTGGGCCAGTACGGCGGCGGCTTCGGTGCCACCTTCGAACAGGGCCAGCAGGTGCGTATGCGACCACAGCGGCGTGGTGTTGAGTTCCGGTTCGAAGATCGGCTGATCTTCAGCGTCCATGAAGGTCACCGAGACGGCGCCCACTTCAAGGAAAGCGTCTTCGTAGGTTTCGGCTTGTTCTGGGCTGATGGCGAGACGGACTTGCAGCCAAGGCATGGCGGGCACCTTTGAAAAATATTGATTGCAGCCTAGCGGGCTGCGAGAAGCGCGCAAGTTTACGCGAGCGCGGAGGTTTTGTGGGAGTGGCCTTGCTCGCGTGCACATTAGGAAGCCTTCAGAAACAACAAAGCCGCTCGGAAGCGGCTTTGTTAGTCTGGATCACATATTAATGCTGATGCCCTGCATTATTGGCTATGAGCCATTGCAGGCCTTTGTTCGTCAGGCGATAGCGTTGCAGGCGGCTGTTGGGGCGTTCAGGCAGCGTCATTTCAAGCACCCCGGCGGCTATGGCCGGCAGTATGTAAGCCTTACGGAAGTGGTCGGCGTTTTTCAGGCCCATACTGGTCTGAAGTTCCAGCCTGCTCATGTTTCCTTCAATGGCCCTCAGCACCGAAGCGACTTCCATGTTGACTTCCATGTTGACTTCCATGGTTGTTGCTTCTGCTCTCTGTGACTGAGGGTGCGCTGGAAGCCGTATGACATACGAAATCCGATCATCGTCGGTTTCAAATAATGGCGCAGGTGAGCCATTGACCGCCATGACCTTGAGGATTTTAGGGATGCCCGTCGAGCGGCCTTCGGTCAGACTCAGTTCTTTCAGGAACTCACCAATTCGCCGGTTACGGTAACGGCGGCTCACGGCGCGGCCTATCCGCAGGTCCTCCATTCGAATCGAGCGGTCTGGCCCCGGGAAGCTCAGAATCACCAATTCCTCCTGGCTGATGCGGACTTCAATCGGTTCGCGTTCTTCATAGGATCGGTGATAAACGGCATTGACCAGTGCCTCTTCAATTGCTGCGAAGGGGAAATTCCAGATCCGTGTAGCTTCGGCGCGGCCTGCATGCTTGATCACTGTTTCATGCAGGTAATTGCGCTGGATATAAGCCAGTGATTCGCGGGTTATGGTTGCCAGTGGCCCCTTGAAAATCTTTTCGTCAAAGCGATCACCGCCAGCGCCCTCCGGAAACCACAGCACATCAATCTGTGTGCCGGGGAAGAATCGCTCTGGGGCTGGGCTAAAGAACATCAGTCCCGCATTTTTGGGCCATGGCGACTCGGTCGGGCCGCCCACGACGTTCATTTGTCGCCCTAGCGCTTCGGTAGACAGGACCGCTGCATCCTCGGCCAGGGCACTGCCCACTTCTTGCAGGAAGCTTTGCATTAGAGGTTTGGATAGATCGCTGACACGAGCGCCCAAATTGAAGCGATCATCGAAAGGCACCTTGGCAGTAAGGCTCAAGAGTTCTTGTTCGGTTTCGCCCTTGGCTTCCACCGTGCTGCTGTAGCGACGGATGTAGTAGTGCAAGCTTCTGTACTTGGCTGTCACTGCGGCCGGAGCTTTATAGGGACGATTTTGCCCGCCGGGCGCCCATAGCACGATCAACTTGCGACCTTCGACCTCTTCAATACTCAACACTGGAAAGTAAGCAGACTGAATTGATTGGCAAGCCGCTAGCAGTTCGAGCTGGATCTTGTCGAGTAATTGATCGGAAAGTCCCAGTGGAGGAAAGATCGGCTGACCATTGGCATCGCAATCCTGCCCAATCACAACGTAACCACCGCCCAGGTTTTCGAAGTCGTTGGCGAAAGCGCAGAGCGTGCGAATGATCGGATCAGGATTCCAACCCGATTTGTATTCGATTCGCTCACCCTCGACTGTCCGCTGGCGCAGGAGATCGTTGAGATTGATGGGCAGTTTTTCAGGCATGGGCTGGCTCTGGTTCGTCGGCGTTGCGCTGATAAGAGGGCGATTATAGCCAGCCAGGACAGGCCAGTGCCTGTCAGATTAGCCGCGCAAGGACGGATGAAACCTTCAGAAACAACAAAGCCGCTCGAAAGCGGCTTTGTTGGTATGGATCACAGCTTAATGCTTTTCGCCAGCCAGCTTGTGTTCCAGGTAGTGGATGTTGATTCCACCTTTGCAGAAGCCTTCATCGCGGACGAGGTCGCGGTGCAGCGGGATGTTGGTCTTGATCCCGTCGACAACGATTTCGTCCAGCGCATTGCGCATGCGCGCCAGTGCTTCGTCACGGGTTGCGCCGTAGGTGATCAGCTTGCCGATCAACGAATCGTAGTTCGGCGGAACGGCATAGCCACTGTACAGGTGCGAATCGACGCGAACGCCGTTGCCGCCTGGTGCGTGGAAATGCTTGACCGTGCCAGGGCTCGGCATGAAGGTTTTCGGGTCTTCGGCGTTGATTCGGCATTCCAGTGCATGACCGCGGATAACCACGTCTTCCTGGGTGTACGACAGCTTGTTGCCAGCGGCGATGCTGAGCATCTCCTTGACGATGTCGATGCCGGTGACCATTTCCGAAACCGGGTGCTCAACCTGAACGCGGGTGTTCATTTCGATGAAATAGAACGCGCCGTTCTCGTACAGGAACTCGAAAGTACCCGCGCCACGGTAGTTGATGTCGATGCAGGCCTTGACGCAGCGTGCGAGGACTTCAGCTCGTGCCTTCTCGTCGATGCCCGGTGCCGGCGCTTCTTCGAGAACCTTCTGGTGACGACGTTGCAGCGAGCAATCACGGTCGCCCAGATGGATGGCGTGGCCCTGGCCGTCGGAAAGTACCTGAACTTCCACGTGACGTGGGTTGGTCAGGAATTTTTCCAGATAGACCATCGGGTTGCCGAACGCCGCGCCAGCTTCGGAGCGGGTCAGTTTCGCCGAGGAGATCAGGTCTTCTTCTTTATGCACAACGCGCATGCCGCGACCACCGCCGCCGCCAGCGGCTTTGATGATCACCGGGTAACCGACTTCGCGACCGATGCGCAGAGCGGTTTCTTCGTCTTCAGGCAACGGGCCGTCGGAACCCGGAACGGTTGGAACGCCAGCGGCGATCATGGCGTGCTTGGCCGATACCTTGTCGCCCATCAGGCGAATGGTGTCGGCTTTCGGGCCAATGAAGGCGAAGCCGGAGTTCTCGACCTGTTCAGCGAAATCAGCGTTTTCCGCAAGGAAACCGTAGCCTGGGTGAATGGCGGTAGCGCCAGTCACTTCAGCCGCGGCGATGATTGCCGGGATGTGCAGATAAGAGTGCGCGGCCGAGGCCGGGCCGATGCAGACGGATTCGTCTGCCAGGCCCAGGTGCATCAGCTCTTTGTCGGCCTTGGAGTAAACGGCGACAGTCTTGATGCCCATCTCTTTGCAGGCACGCAGAATCCGCAGGGCGATCTCACCGCGGTTGGCGATCAGAACTTTTTCCAACTTCGCAGTCATCAAAGTCTCTCCGCGGTTCAAACGATGGTGAACAGCGGTTGGTCGTACTCAACCGGCTGGCCGTCTTCGACGAGGATAGATTCGATCACACCGCTGGATTCAGCTTCGATGTGGTTCATCATCTTCATGGCTTCGACGATGCACAGGGTGTCGCCTTTCTTCACGGTCTGGCCGACTTCAACGAAGGACGGCGAGGATGGCGAAGACTTGCGATAGAAGGTACCGACCATAGGCGAACGGGCAACGTTGCCGTTCAGAACTGGCGCGGCCGGAGCAGCAGGTGCGGCGGCAGCGACCGGGGCAGCAGCAACAGGTGCCGGCGCCGGAGCATGCATTGGAGCCGGAGCGTAGTACTGCTGAGCCGGGGTCTTGCTGTGACGGCTGATGCGTACGGACTCTTCGCCTTCCTTGATCTCGAGCTCGTCGATGCCGGACTCTTCCAGCAGTTCGATCAGTTTCTTAACTTTACGGATATCCATGAATCATCAACTCCCAAGGGTCGGTCAGGGGCGTTTAACGCTTGTAGTTCAAGTCGTTGCCTGTGTTTCAAGCTGTTCTAGCGCAGCCTCCAGGGCCAGTCGGTAACCGCTGGCGCCAAGGCCGCAGATCACTCCCACCGCTACGTCGGAGAAGTAAGAGTGATGGCGGAAAGGTTCGCGTTTGTGCACGTTAGACAAATGCACTTCGATGAATGGGATGCTCACCGCCAGCAGCGCGTCACGTAATGCGACACTTGTGTGCGTAAAAGCTGCTGGGTTGATCAGAATGAAGTCCACACCTTCGCTGCGGGCAGCGTGGATGCGGTCGATCAATTCGTACTCGGCGTTGCTTTGCAGGTGCAGCAAATGGTGGCCGGCTTCACGGGCACGGCGTTCCAGGTCCTGGTTGATCTGCGCCAGTGTCGTAGCGCCATAGGTGCCCGGTTCACGGGTGCCGAGCATGTTCAGGTTGGGTCCGTGCAGAACCAGTAGCGTCGCCATCTGCTGTTCCTTGTGATCTGTGTGCAATTGTCAGAACCCGGCGACTATGCCGCAAAGCCTTTGTGACTGTCCAGTTCTATGCAATAGCCAGCACGATGGCCGATGTTTGCGCGAAATATGTGACCGGGTTATTAAATCCGGTCATTTGCTTTCGCAACACGTTCGGCGAAGTCGGTGGCGTTGATCTCTCCGATCACTCGCACATCGGCGTGTTCGACACCGTCCTTGCCGAAAAACATCAGCGCTGGCGGGCCGAACAGTTTGTAGCGGTCAAGCAGGGCGCGTTGCTCGGCGTTGCTGGCGGTGATGTCGAAGCGGATCAGTCGATAGCCTTTGAGGCGTTCGACCACCCTGGCGTCGTTGAGCACTTCATGTTCGATGACTTTGCAACTGATGCACCAGTCGGCGTACCAGTCGAGCAGCAGCGGGGTGCCTGACGATTTGGCTTGGGCGAGGACACGGTCCAGGTCTGCCGGAGTGCTGACGGTTTGCCAGGCACTGGTGCTTTGCGGCTGCTCATTGCCGGCAACCGTGCGCGACTGGCCAATCGGATTGAATGGGTCGGTCTGGCCGCTGAACGCTCCATACCAACACGCCAGCGCATAAAACAGCAGGAACATCCCCAGCAACTGGCCCAGGCGTTTTCTCGGCGGTTTGTAGACGAACTCCAGCGCACCCATGAACAACCCAACGCCACCGGCCAGCAAGCCGATCAGCAGCAACGTGATCTGACCCGGCAGTACTCGACTGAGCAGACCGATCGCCAGCCCCAGCAACAAAACGCCAATCGCGTTTTTCACATAGATCAGCCAGGGGCCGCTTTTCGGCAGCCAGGCGGCGCCACCGGTGGCGACCAGCAATAGCGGGGCGCCCATGCCCAGGCCGAGCATGAACAATTTCAGACCACCGCCCACTGCATCGCCGCTGGCGCTGATGTACAGCAGCGCGCCGGCCAGCGGTGCCGAGACGCAGGGTGACACCAACAGGCTGGAAACCACGCCCAGTACGGCAGCGCCCCACAACGAACCGCCCTCGGTGCGACCGGCGATCCGATCCAGCCGACTGCTGATAGCGTAAGGCAGCTTGAGTTCGAAGACGCCAAACATCGCCAAGGCAAACAACGCAAAAAACGTCGCGAACGGCACCAGCACCCACGCCGATTGCAACCGCGCCTGAAGATTGAGCTGTGCGCCGAACATCCCCATCAAGGCCCCGAGCAGGGCGAAGCAGGCGGCCATTGGCAGCACATAAGCGAGGGACAGATTGAAGCCGCGCAAACCACCCACCTGACCGCGCAACACCACGCCGGACAGGATCGGCAGCATCGGCAGCACGCACGGTGTGAACGTCAGGCCTATGCCGGCGAGGAAGAACAGCGCCAGTTCGCGCCAGCTCCAGGCCGGAGTCGCGCCTGCGCTGCCATCAATACTCAGGCGCTCGGTTTCGGGTGGATAGCACAAGCCTTTGTCGGCGCAACCCTGATACGTCACCACCAAGGTGAAGGCGCGTTGATCGGTGCGCGGCAGCTCTACGTCGAGAACCCCGTGGTAGACCTCGACATCGCCGAAATACTCATCGTGCTTCTGTTCGCCCTTGGGCAGTTGCGCGGCGCCGAGGCCTGCATCGGGCGGGTCGGCGCGAAACTGAAAGCGGTGCCGGTAGAGGTAGTAGCCCTCGGTGGCGACGAAGCGCAGTTTGATCGATTGCGGTGTGCTTTCTACCAGGCTCAGCTGAAAGGCTTCACGCACCGGCAGAAAATCGGCGCTGTTGTTGATCGAGCCCAGCGTCGAACTGGGCCGACTGTCCAGCAAACCGGCGGCGGTGGCCGGCAGGGCGAGCACTAAAAACAACAGGCAGAGCAAACGGCGCATGACAATCTCGCGTATCGAAAGTGAGGGCATGATAGCGGACGGCGGTCGGGTGTGCAGGGCGAGTCCTGTGGTGATTGTTCTGACGCCTTCGCGAGCAAGCCCGCTCCCACATCGACCGAGTTCATCCATGGGTACGCGGTCGAATGTGGGAGCGGGCTTGCTCGCGAAGGCGATCTGTCAGACGCGGAAGGCCTGGACCGCTGTATGCAACCGTCCACCCAGCACCAGCAAATTCTCCCCCTGCACGCGTCCCTCGCCGATGCGCAGCAAGTTATCCCCACCCAATTGGTGAATCCGCTCACTGTGATCGCGGATTTCGCTGACAGCGCCACTCTGCTGGGCGGTGACATCGGCGATGCGTACGGCGGTGTCGGAAATGGTCTGGATCGCACCGACGATTTTATCCAGCGCACCGTCGGCGGCCTGGGCCTGATTGGCAGTGGCTTCGGCGTGTTCGACCTGGGCGCGCATGCCTTCCACCGATTGTCGCGCCGCGGTTTGTAACCCGGCGATTAACGTCTGGATCTCTGCCGTGGCGCCAGCGGTGCGTTGCGCCAGTGAGCGAACTTCTTCGGCCACCACGGCAAACCCTCGACCCATTTCCCCGGCTCGGGCCGCTTCGATGGCGGCGTTCAGGGCCAACAGGTTGGTTTGGTCGGCAATTGAGCGGATGACCGTCAGCACGCCGCCAATGGTTGCCGACTCTTCGGCCAGGTGTTCGATCATTTGCGCGTTGCCTTGCACTTCGCCGACCAGCGCGTGCAGCCCGGTGAGGCTCAAACCGATGACTTTCTGGCCGTGCTCCACCGCCAGCCCGGCATGGCGGCTGGCGTCGGCGGCTTGGCTGGCATCGCCGGCAACCTGTTGAATGGTCGCTTCCAGTTCGCCGAGAGAATCACGGATCAGCGCCGTGTCGCCGGCCTGATGTTCGGCGCCGCTGTGCAGGTCATTGCTCAGCTCGGCCAGCGTTCGGCTACTGCCGGCGACCTGTTCGGCGTTGAGACGAATGGTCCCGACCAGGTCGACCAGATAGGCGCGCAAGCGATTGAGCGACGCTTGAATGTCATGCAGTTCGCGATTGGTTTTACCCAGTTGAATGTCCCGGCTGAAGTCGCCCTCGGCCCAGGTCGAGAGGGCCGGGGCGAGGTTGGTCAGCGTCCGGGCCAGTTTCCGTTGCAAGGTGTCGATCAGCAAAGCAATCAGCAGGATCAGGCCGATCATCACGCCTTGCATCAGCCGCACTTCGCCCTGGATCTGTCCGTGCTGGGCGCGAACCACCGGCTCCAGTCCGGCAATGGCCTGCTGCACGGCGGCGATTTTCAGGTGAGTGGCGGCGCTGAGGTCGGTGCGTTTCTGGATCTGGTCACGTGTGCGCGCCAATTCGGCCGGGTAGCGAGTGAGGAGGCTGTTCAGTTCACGCTTGAGGCCAACGCCCGCATCTTCGGCAACCGCTTTTTCGGTGTTCTCCAGGCCCATCATCGCGGCGAAATCATCGGTGCCGGATTCGCTGCTGCTGGCTACACCGAGTAGCGGCAACGCGCCCAGTAACTCAGCCTGAGTGCGGATGTTGGCGACTTCACGCTCGACATCGGCGGCCAATTCACTTCGGCCGCTGCTGACCAGTTTGTCCCGGGCCAAAGACAACTTGCCCAAGTGCTGGGAGGCGGCGAGCAACGGTGTCAGATACGCCGCGTTAGCGCTGGCGTATTGGCTGAGCTGATCGAGGCTGGCGCCCAGTTCGCGTTCGGCCTGAAGCAGCAACGCTTGCGGATCTCCCGCGAGTTTGCCCGCGGCCAGCAGGTCGGTTTTGCTGAATTCTTCGAGGTTCGACAGGCTCGGGCGCAGGGTGTCGGCCAGGGCCGGCGGCAATTCGCCGAGTTCCCTTTGCAGGCTGTCGATGGCCTGGCTGGCACTGCTCAGGCGCAGGGCATCGCCGCTGGCGAGGTAGTCGTCGATGTTGCGCGCGACTTCATTTTGAAATTGCTGGGACAAACCCAAGTAACGCTCCATCAAAAGATAGGGGCGCTCCAGGGCTTTTTGCGACCACCACAGTGTGGCGCCAAGGGCCACGCACACGGCGACTAAAAGGAGGGTGTTGAGATTGGTCAGCAGCTTCAGGCGCATTGCGGGTCTACCAGCGGCAGAATGGTAAGCGCCTGAATTTATTGCGTTTGTGTTACAGGGTTATGACCGAATCGGTCGATTCTGATGAAAAAGTGGCACTTTGCTTTGACGTCCGCGCAGCCTGCACGCGGTTGCGTCCGGCGTCTTTCGCGCGGTACAGCGCTTCGTCTGCCTGGCTGGCCATCATCAGGCTGTCGGAGTGTTCACACAGTTCCACCACGCCGGCGCTGAACGTGCACCAGAGGTCCTGCGGTTGAGCCGGGTAGTGAATCTCGGCAAAACGTCGACGGATTTCGTCGAGCACTTTGTGGGCCGATTCGAGATCGGTGTCCGGCATCACGATCGCGAACTCTTCACCGCCGTAACGGCCGATGAAATCGGTTTTGCGCAAGCGTTGCTTGAGAAACAGCGCCAGGCTCTTGATCACCCGATCGCCCATGGGGTGACCGTGGCTGTCGTTGACTCGTTTGAAGTGGTCGATGTCGAGCATCGCAAAGCTCAGCGGCTTGTTTTCGCGGCGGGCGCGGAAGCTGCAGTCTTCGAGCAATTGCAGAATGTGCGTGTGGTTGTACAGCCCGGTGAGGCTGTCGCGGACCATCCGCGCCTTGAGATTGCGCGCCCGCGCCGCGCGGTTGCGCACGGTGGTGATCAGGTGTCGGGGCTTGATCGGTTTGGTCAGGAAGTCGTCGCCGCCCTCGCTCATGGCGTCGAGCTGCTTGTCCAGATCGTCTTCGGCCGACAGGTAAATGATCGGCACGCTGACATAACGGTCGTTGTGGCGGATCACTTTGGCCAGCTCAGTACCGGTGCAGGCCGGCATGTACATGTCGAGGATGATCAGGTCTGGCTGGAAGTCCGCGAGCTCGGCCATGGCCTGGATCGGCTCGATCAAGGTCCGCGTGACAATCCCGGCGCTGTTGAGCAGGCGCTCGGTGTGCAAGGCCTGGGCGCGGGAATCGTCGATGATCAGCACTTTATAAGGTTCGTACTGGGCGACGCAGGTCAGGACTTCGATTTTCTCCAGCAGGCTCGAGGCTTCGAGGGTGCCGGTCAGGAATTCCTGGCCACCGGCACGCACGGCGGCGAGGCGGGTCGGGGTATCGGTTTCGTGCAGGCTGAAGAACAACAGCGGCAATTGATGATCGAGGCCTTCCTGGGCTTCGGCAGCCAGTTTCAGGCCGATGCCGGCGCCACTGAAGTCCACGTCCATGACGATCGCCGCGGGCAAGCGCTCGATCATCGAAGAGCGGAACGCCGCAACGCTGTCGAGGGCTTGCGCGCTGAGCCCGAAGAATTCCAGTTGTTTGGCCAGGCGCTCGCCACGGTCATGATCCTGCAGCATCACGTAAACCGGCTTGCGCAGCGGCGGCAGAAAGGTCTGCTCCAACTGATCGCCATGGCGCAGGCCGGTGCGTGACAGGCGCTGCATCAAACGATTGAGCTCTGTGATCAGTCCGCTGCTCAGGCGTCCACGATTGGCGTCGACAGCCTCCAGCGACTGACCGATATGGCGTGCCAGTTGGGTGTGTTCAGGTTGTTCGAAGCGCTCGGCGAAACGCAGCAGGCGCAGGTTGGCCTCGCTCAGTTCCGATAGGTCGGTGGTGGACCACTCGCTGCGTTGCAGGCGCTGCCATATCTCAAGAATTTGACGTGCCTGATGAATTACCCGCTGGGCAAAGTGGTGCTTGAGGCGCTCACGGCTGGGGTCTTCTGGCTCGGTCATATCCTGACAACTAGTTAGGGGGCATGCTGAGATTGACTGGTGGCTCTATGCTAGCACCTCTTTTCAATTGCATGAGTGTCGTACATCAATTAACTGTAAAGCGACCTGATTCAGTTTCTGACCGATGAGTCTCCGCCAGGGCGTCACTGGCCGATAGAGCCAGAGGAACCGGGTGTTTCAGGACGTTTCCTGAATATTTCAAGGTTATTTCCCAAGGCTCGGCGAGCCTCGTCTGTCAGGTATTTCTGATTTTTCGGCCAAACGATCCGGTCGGGAATTGCGGCTGTTAGGGTTCAGGGATTCCCTTAGTCGCTCGTCCGCAAACCATGACCCAGTGTTTCAAGGAACACCCCTGCGATGAGCAGCGCCTGAACTACAACAGCACACCCGTTGCTGACTGTGAGTGTAAAGAGGAGCTGCTTTATGGGAGCAAGACGCTTGTTACCGACGTGCCGGTTCTGACCTGCGCGTGCCTTTGGCGTAGATACCAGCGCGAGGCGGAAGAAATCGTCGCACCCAATGGGGTCTTGATTGCCGACCCTATCGAGCGCAACCGCGCTATCAACGCTGCGTACGCTCGACTCTGGTTACACGATTCTCGGTTTCAGTGGGCGGGGCTGGCGGCATTTGCCTCCAAGCAGGTCGGCTGCGGATTGCTTCACGCGGTGGACAGTATCGATCTCATACGCGACGAGCATGAGGCGCGGCAGCGATTGCGCGACAGCCGCCGAGAGTACGGTTTGCTGACGCCGGACAGGATGCCCGAGCAGGTGGATGAGTTGCGTGACTATAAAGAAGCGGATGCGCGTAATCCTGTGCCCTCTGTGGATTTTCGTTCTGCGGGTGAGGACTTGTCGTTGGTGCAACAACAGTTTCGGCATGTGCGCGACATGATGGCGTTGGGGAATACCACGCTGTTTCTGGATGTTTTTCCGTTGCATGAGTTTTATGCGAAGCGTGGGTTGAAAGAGTTGAAAACATGCTTGGAAGCGCGCGAAGGAATTTATGGACACCCAAAGCACCCGGTGCTTTGGCCGGTAGGGCAGAAAAAGCTAAAATTCGGGCGCAACTACGGAGAAATACTACGGGCCTTCGAGGCTTTGGATTCAGGGGATATTGCCAAAAGCGTCGAGCATTTAGCCTGGCATGAGCAGCAAAATATCCTACAGCCCACGATTTATCAGAATGGGCAACTGGTAGCTCTACTGCGTGGTAACCACGCTTCTTACGTAACCGGTTTTCCTACTGGCGTAGCCCAGGCAATTGAGTTGACGCTCTCCAGCCAATGCCAACGTGTTGACGACGGACGCACCATTGGTTTCAGCGACAGTCCGCTGGCGGATTTGTCGGATCTCAAGCAGCGAATGCCTTTCGTACTTCGGGCAGCGGCACGCTTCGATCAGATGCTCAACGGCACAAACCGTAGTGTGCTGGAGCAGTCGATCACCGCGATCGCAACAGGGCAGGGATTGCGATGAATTCGCGACGAGGCAAGGGCCGTTGGCGGCTTGGGGTTGGCTTGTTGCTTCTGGCCTTCCTGATACTGATGGCGGCGAATCAGATGATCGAATCCCTATTGCAGGAGCCGGTAATTGCATTGGAAATGGGCGGCAGCTATGAAACGTTGCTCAAGCATTCTTCGGTCTCCTTCAGCCCAAGGGTTCCGGGCCACGTCTGGATGGGCCTTCCCTCGGGGGATGCACGGCTTAGGTTCATCGATCCGCAGTACGAGTTCGTCACGCCGAGAGCACGATTTTTCACGGTTGTATTTGACGACAATGTCGTTAGCAGTATTCGCATGTCCCCGCAGGTCGAACCGTTGCTACTCGATGAGGCTCTGAAGGTCGCTCTGGATTTGCAAGACCAATGGCGCGGGAGCGGATGGAGGGTAGCGGGCAAGACGCGCTATCCCCCCTTTGCCGACACACCTGAATGGCGAGCGCAGCTGCGAGACGTTAATAAAGGAGGATCCGTCTACTGGAAGGCAGGCAAACAATACCAAATCGCAATGTTCATGAGCCGCTTCGAATACAACGAGCGACCAAATGAAGAGCGTTACCTAATCACACTGTCGATCGGCAAGCCGTGGACGCCTTTCGCAGAAGACGGGGACGAAGAAGCTCTAATCGAACTGGATCAATCCATCCCGGACACCCCCTTATTCCCCACAAAAACCAAAGGAGCCCCACCATGCCAACTCCCGCCTTCATGACCCTTCACGGGGAAAGGCAAGGTCTGATCAGCGCCGGCGCCTTTACCGAAGCATCGGTAGGCAACACCTACCAATTAGGGCGTGAGGACCAAATCATGATTCAGGCCCTGAGCCATGGCATTTTCGTGCCGAAAGGCTCGGGTGCGGGGCGTCGGATGCACAAGCCTTTGATCATCACCAAGACCATCGACAAAGCGACACCGCTGATCAACAACGCTTTGTGTTCGGGAGAATTGCTCAAAGTGTGCCGCGTCGAGTGGTATCGTACGTCGGCTCAGGGCACCCAGGAGCATTTCTACACAATGGAGCTGGAAGACGCGCTGATCATTGGCGCTGAGGTTCTGATGCCGCATTGCCAGGATCCCGGCACCGCTCACCTCACTCAATTGGAGAAGGTCCATTTCAGTTACCGGCGAATTTACTGGCGGCACGAAGTCAGTCGAACCATGGGGTCCGATGAGTGGAACACCGAGGTGCAGGGATGAGGTTGGTCAACGAACTCGATTTGTCCGATTGGGAGCGCCAACATGCCTACTCCAGTGAGCAAGCACTGGAAGTGTTGCGCCAGGCGCTGCTTGATCGACAACCCATTGAAGGCCTGGGCCAGTTGCGTGCCGGCCTGCTGATCGATATCGACAGCGAGGTGCTTGATCTGATTGAACGGGGAGAGTGGCGGTTAGTCAGGCCTGAAGCCGACTACGTTGACTGGAAAATGCCGGATCGTGCCTTTGATCCAAAGGTCATGGAGCTGATGCAAAATCCGCCCGTCCAGCCCTCAAGGTCGCCAAAGATCTTTCGCCTCGTAGACAGCGTGACAGGCGATCCTCTGACTCAGCGGCATTACATCGCGACGGTAGATGGGGACACTGCGCCGCGCAGAACCGACGGCGAGGGCATAGCGCATCTTTTTGTATCGCCCGGGGTGCAGCAGATTTCAATGGTGATCATCGGCGTTTAAACAGGCGACGTCGCTTGAGTTAATGGGAGCGCGGTTGTCACGGCTGCCCGACGGTAATTTATCCGGATAACCCCACGACGGGTGCCGGCCAAAGGCACGTTGTTGTATGGTTGTGGTCGAACCGATGAACTCAAGTGATTGAAAGGATATCGCCATGCTGGACTGGAAGAACCGCGCGGGCAGCGCGCCTGAACGTGCCGCTGAACCGAAATCGGCCACCCGCAGTTACTTGGGTGGCCTGTTGTTCAGCCGGGCGCTGGCCACTCTGATTGCCATTTACTTGCTGGTGGCGATTGCATTGGGCTGGTACTGGAGCCAGGAACCTGCGCTGTTTCCGGTTCAGCAAAATGCCCAGATGGCCGCCGAGAAAGAAGGCAAGCAAATGGTCATCGGCTACACCACGGTCGAAACCCTCAAGACCGTCGCCGGTACTTTGCTGACCAAACCGGGTGGCTATATTTCCAACGACCGTTTCCCGCCGGGCCTGTGGATGGATAACACGCCGAGCTGGGAATATGGCGTGCTGGTCCAGGTCCGTGACCTGAGTCGTGCACTGCGTAAAGACTTCGCTCGTTCCCAGTCGCAGTCCACCGAAGACGCTGACCTAGCCAAGGCCGAGCCGCGCTTCAACTTCGACAACAAGAGCTGGGTGCTGCCCTCCAGTGAGTCCGAATACCAGGAAGGCATCAACTCCCTGAGCCGTTATCAGGCGCGCCTGTCTGACCCGAGTCAGAAAAGCGCGCTGTTCTATGCCCGCGCCGACAACCTGAACAACTGGCTGGGCGATGTCGGTACCCGTTTGGGTTCGCTGTCGCAACGGCTGTCGGCCAGCGTTGGCCGGGTCAAGCTCAACACGGCGCTGAAAACCGAAGTCGTCGCCCCGGGTCAGGTGCCGCAGGTTGACGAAGAAATCGTCGAAACCCCGTGGATGCAGATCGACAACGTGTTCTACGAAGCTCGCGGTCAGGCCTGGGCCTTGTCCCATCTGCTGCGCGCCATCGAAGTCGACTTCGCCGATGTGCTGGCCAAGAAGAACGCCACGGTCAGCGTGCGTCAGATCATTCGTGAACTGGAGGCCTCGCAGGAACCGGTCTGGAGTCCTATGATCCTTAATGGCAGCGGCTTCGGGGTGCTGGCCAACCACTCGCTGGTCATGGCCAACTACATCTCCCGGGCCAACGCCGCAGTGATCGATTTGCGTCAATTGCTCAATCAGGGCTGAGTCATGGTCAATAGCGCCAGAGAGGTCGCGCACCGCGCGGCCTCGGATGCCGAACAGATCGCCTGGGTTGACGAGCAGGACAACCTGCTCGGCGCCCTGGTCCGCTCCGACCTGCGTGAGCGCGGGCTGATCGGGCGCGGCACTTACATCATGCTGTTCAATTCCGCCGGTGAGCTCTGCGTGCATCGACGCACGCTGAGCAAAGCCATTTATCCAGGTTTCTGGGACGTGGCGGCGGGGGGCATGGTGCTAGCGACCGAAACCTACGCCGAATCGGCGGCCCGTGAGCTGGAAGAAGAGTTGGGCGTGAGCGGGGTGGAACTGACCGCCCATGATCACTTTTTCTTCGAAGACACCGGTAATCGGCTCTGGTGTTCGGCATTTTCGGCGGTGTGGGACGGTCCATTGATCCTGCAACCCGAAGAAGTCCTTGAAGCGCGTTTTATTCCCGTTGATCAAGTCCTGCTGGAAATCCAGCAAAAGCCTTATTGCCCGGACTCTCTGGCCGCATTGAAGCGCTATCTTGGTTCTCGGAAGAATGGCGTCGCAAAAGAGGCATAAATTGGCGCCGATTGGCTCTTAGCAAGTCGGCTTTTTGCCGTTACACTGCGCGACCTTTTTAAGCTGAACCGGCATTGCTTGTTGTAGGAGCAGAGCTTGCTCGCGAAGAGCGCAAGGACGACGCGTACATTCAGAACGCTCGCGTTATCGTTGACGTCCATCGCGAGCAAGCTCGGCTCCTACAAGGTTGTACCGTTTCAGTAGCGCTGCCCCTGCCTGAGTGGGGCTTCGCGGTCGATGGCAACTGTCCAGGTTGCCGCGACCAGTCTTTGTCCTCCCAAGAGGATTGCCGGTGGCCAAAAAAGCCGCATCCTTCGCCGCCCTTGGTGGCCTGGTATTTTCCACCGACGCAGGTCGTCATTGCCCGGATTGCAGTCAACCGGTGGATGCCTGCATCTGCAAACAGACCGTTATTCCGGCCGGCGACGGCATCGCTCGCGTGCGTCGCGAAAGCAAGGGGCGTGGCGGCAAGACGGTGACCACCATCACCGGCGTGCCGTTGGCCGAAGACGCACTCAAGGACCTGGCGACCACGTTGAAGAAACGTTGCGGGACCGGCGGTGCGTTGAAAGACGGAATCATTGAAATCCAGGGCGATCATGTCGAGCTACTCTTGGCCGAGCTGATCAAACACGGTTTCAAAGCGAAGAAGTCCGGCGGCTAGCAGCCTCTGTGAAAACCACCCTCGGCTTGATCCAGTCCTGACAGCAGGCCTGGCGCCGTCTACATGGTTTTCACAGAGCCTGTTCTGACCGGTTTCTAAACTCACTGCGGTCAGCGAGGTCTATCCCCTCGTTGACGAACCGTCATTTTCATTCTTTAGACTGCGCCGGCCTGAACCCAGGCGACGCTCTATGACTTCTTTATAGGGGACTTCAATGTCCGTACGACGCACACGCAAAGACGATGGCAGCCAATGGACAGTTGCGGACAGCCGCAGTGTTTACGGGATTCGCCATTGGGGGGCCGGGTATTTCGCGATCAGTGACGCCGGTCGCGTCGAAGTTCGTCCGAACGGTCCGACCAGTTCGCCTATCGACCTGTTCGAGCAAGTTGATCAGCTGCGTAAAAGCGGCCTGTCCTTGCCGTTGCTGGTGCGTTTCCCTGACATTCTGCAAGACCGCGTGCGTCAGCTGACCGGCGCGTTCGACGCCAACATCGAGCGTCTGGAATATCAGAGCAAGTACACCGCGCTGTACCCGATCAAGGTTAACCAGCAAGAAGCAGTGATCGAGAACATCATTGCAACCCAAGACGTGTCCATTGGACTTGAAGCCGGCTCCAAGCCTGAACTGCTGGCCGTGCTGGCCCTGGCGCCGAAGGGCGGCACCATCGTCTGCAACGGCTACAAGGATCGCGAATTCATTCGTCTGGCGCTGATGGGCCAGAAGCTCGGCCACAACGTGTTCATCGTGATCGAGAAAGAATCCGAAGTCGGGCTGGTGATCGAAGAAGCCGCCTCGCTCAAGGTCAAGCCTCAGGTTGGCCTGCGCGTGCGTCTGTCGTCCCTGGCCTCGAGCAAGTGGGCTGACACCGGTGGCGAGAAATCCAAGTTCGGTCTGTCGGCGGCGCAACTGCTGTCGGTGGTCGAGCGTTTCCGCGCGGCTGGCCTGGATCAGGGCATTCGCCTGTTGCACTTCCACATGGGTTCGCAGATCGCCAACCTGGCGGACTACCAGCACGGCTTCAAGGAAGCGATCCGTTATTACGGCGAATTGCGCAACCTTGGCCTGCCAGTGGACCACATCGACGTCGGTGGCGGTCTGGGCGTGGACTACGACGGTACGCACTCGCGTAACGCCAGCTCGATCAACTACGACATGGACGATTACGCCGGTGTCGTGGTCGGGATGCTCAAGGAATTCTGCGACGCGCAGAACCTGCCGCACCCGAACATCTTCTCCGAAAGCGGCCGTTCCCTGACCGCTCACCACGCCATGCTGGTGGTGCAAGTGACCGACGTCGAGAAGCACAACGACGACGTGCCGCAGATCGAGAACAAGGACGAACTGCCGGAAACCGTGCAGTGGCTGGTTGACCTGCTGGGCCCGACCGACATCGAGATGGTCACCGAAACCTACTGGCGCGCGACTCACTACATGAGCGACATCGCGACCCAGTACGCCGATGGCAAGCTGACCCTGGCCGAGAAAGCCCTGGCCGAGCAATGCTATTTCGCGGTATGCCGTCGCCTGCACAACTCGTTGAAGGCTCGTCAGCGTTCGCACCGTCAGGTGCTCGACGAACTCAACGACAAGCTGGCCGACAAGTACATCTGCAACTTCTCGGTCTTCCAGAGCCTGCCGGACACCTGGGCCATCGGCCAGGTACTGCCGATCCTGCCGCTGCACCGTCTCGACGAAGAGCCGCTGCGCCGTGCGGTGCTGCAAGATCTGACCTGCGACTCCGACGGCAAGATCAAGCAATACGTCGACGAGCAGAGCATCGAAACCAGCCTGCCGGTTCACGGTTTGAACGACGGTGAAGACTACCTGCTGGGTATCTTCCTGGTCGGCGCCTACCAGGAAATTCTCGGCGACATGCACAACCTGTTCGGTGACACCGACTCGGTGAACATCTATCAGAACGCTGACGGCAGTGTGTACCACGCTGGTATCGAAACCCACGACACTATCGAAGACATGCTGCGTTACGTGCACTTGTCGCCGGAAGAGTTGATGACCCACTACCGCGACAAATGCGCCAGTGCCCGCATCACCGCCGCCGAGCGTACCCAGTTCCTCGACGCCCTGCGTCTGGGGCTGACCCGTTCCTCTTACCTGTCTTCTTGAGGTAAGGCACCGCTCTCATCAGGTTGTCTGAAAATGTACTGCGCGTAGCGGAAATTTCAGATGACTTGGTGAGATGCCTCTCTGATTTCAAGCGAAATGACTCACATTCCTGGCCATCCAAGCGATGTGGTCTTCTTTTCGCGTAGGTCATTTCCTAAGTTGTACTTCGGCACTCTACTCGGCCAACTCTCTCGGAGAGAATCCCCGACCGCCCCTCCTGTAGAGAATCGCCGATGTTCGATCCAGTCAACGAGCCGTCATTTCGTCTGGATGTAGAGGGTCTGTCCGACCCCTTTGAGGTCTTGGCCTTTACCGGTAGAGAAGCCATCAGCGAGCCTTTTGTGTTCGACGTGGATCTGCTGATCGATGACCCGACACTCGACCTTGCAAGCCTGCTGTACCGTCCGGCCTTTTTGCATGTCGGGCCTGCGGAAAACGGCTTCCACGGACAATTGCATGAACTCGTCCAGCGTGACCACGACTTGGCTGTCAGGCTCTGCCGCGTACGTCTGGGGCCGAAGCTGGCGTGCCTTTCCCTGCGCTTCAGTCAGCGAATTTTCAGCGCGCGCTCGGTGCCGCAAATCCTCAGTCAGGTACTCAAGGAGCACGGTATTGCCGGCAAGAGTCGGCGCTTTGAGCTGAGTGGCGTTTACCCGGCCCGTGAATTCTGTACGCAGTACCGGGAATCAGACCTGCAATTTATCCAGCGTCTGTGTGCCCAGGAACGGCTTCATTACCATTTCGAACACGGCGAGCGCGGGCATTGCGTGGTTTTCGGTGATGGTCAGGAGCCCTTTCGTTTCGGCGAGAACGCGGTCTACCAGGTCGAGAGCGAGCAATCGGCCGTGCGTCAGTTCAAGCTTCTGGGGTGCGCAGGGCAACGAACCGCGCCGATGGCCGAAGGGCGGACGGACCTGGCGGCGCTGCGCAGCGGGCAGTTGATGCCGCTGTCCGGTCATCCGATTGCCGACTGCAATCAGCCCTGGCTGCTGACTCATGTGGAGCATCAGGGCAGTCAGGATTTAACGGCGACCTACAGCAACCAGATCCGTGCGATTCACTGGCAGGCGTCTTTTGTAGCGCCTCATTGCGCACTGAAACCCAGGATGCACAGCCTGCAACGGGCCTGGGTGGTCAACATTGATGAGGCATGCCCCGATCCGTCGAGACCGGTTGCCGTGCAATTTGACTGGCTTTATCAGGGCGAAGGCGCGGTGCCTAGCCACAGTTGGCTGCCGGTGGCCGCTGAACTGGGCGCCGCGGCAGTCACGCAGTTGAGTGAGGGGGCCGAGGTGGTGGTGAGCTTTATCGAGGGGGATCCGGATCAGCCGTTGATTACCGGGTTTCTTCACGTCCCTTCGTCCGTAGAAGAGGCTGAGGAGGGCGGCCCGCCGCGCACATCCGCGACAGATGATGTCGAGGGCATGCTGGCGCTTCTGCAATCGAGCGAACCCTTGATGTTGCTGTGTCTGCTGCCCGGTGGGGGCAGTTTCAACCATTGCACGCAGGCCCTCTGCACCTGCCGGGTGGCGAAGCGGTTTGGCCAGAGCGGTTCGGCATGAACGTCGCGACCCCGCAATGGCTATTGCTGGATGTGCCGGGTGCGCCACGGGCGGGGGCGATGCTGCAACAGCAATTTGCGCATGCCCGGTGGTTCTGGTTGTTCGAAGACACTGAGTGGCATGCGTTGCGTGAACACGGCCCGGCCCTGATCGACCTTCGGACATGCCCCGCGCTGGCCGGGTTGTGCCACAGCGAAGTGCTCTTCTGGCGCGGCTTGCAGATAGCCAGCGAGGTGTCGTCGACGCAGTTGCTGGAGCATTTGCGCCGCATGCTCACGGTCACGTTCGGCCTGCATCACCGAGCCTTGTTGAGTTACTACAACCCGCAAACGGCCAGTTACTTGTTCGATGCCTGCGATGCGCAGGAGCTGAGTCGCTGGCTGGGTCCTATCAGCCATTTGCGCTGGTTCGGCGGGACGTGGGCTGACCGTGCGATCGGCAGTCAGGGCTGGCAGCAGTTGGTCAATCCGGGGCTTGCCGTCTGCCCTTTGGCGGTTGAAGAAAACCTCAGTCCTCGTCAGCAGGAAAAACTGCAAACCTGCCTGCTGGAGCAACATGCCTGGCACTGGAGTCGATCCACCGGGACTGACTACAACACGCTGTGGTCCCACGTGCAGGAAGGGTTGGCCCTGGGTTTTACCGAGCGCCCGGTACTCGATGACTGGTTATGGCTACGCTTGCAGTACCCCGGCGCTTTGCCTGGGCACGCATTGCCGGGACTCACCCAGCAGGAGCGGCTCGATAGCCTGCGCAACCGCTGGCAAAGCGATCAACCCTGAACACACCGGTGGTCTGGCGTGCCGGTGCAGGACCTGTTCTCGCGCACTCGCCACGCCGACTCAGTGAGCTTTGCCGGCGAACCAGCCGTCGTTTTTGTGCAGATACCAGGCAAACGCGCCGAGGGTCAGGCTGCGCAGCAACATGAACAATAGAAAGGTTATCCACAGTCCATGGTTGCCAAAACCTTGCAGCGCCCAAGCGAACGGCAGTAACAAAATCACTGTCAGCAGCATACCGTTGCGCATTTCCCGGGCACGGGTGGCGCCGATAAACAACCCGTCGAGCAGGTAACTCCCGACCGCAATCAGCGGCAGCGCGGCGAGGTAGGGCAGGTAAATGAACGCCGTGTCGCGCACGCTCTGAATGTTGGTCTGCATCTCGATAAACAGATGCCCGGCGAACAGGAACAGCACGGCAAAGCCCAGGCTCGCCAGCAACGACCAACCGCAGGCCACCACCAATGAGCGGCGCAGGGCCTCTCGATCACGGGCACCAATGGCGTGGCCACAAAGGGCTTCCACCGCGTGGGCCAGGCCGTCCAGCGCATGGGCGGTCAGCAGCAAACCGTTGAGCAGCAGCGCGTTGGCGGCGACGGTGGCATCACCCAGTCGCGCGCCTTGCACGGTGATCAGGAAAAATACCGATTGCAGCGCCAGGCTGCGGATGAAAATGTCGCGGTTGACCGCCAATAGCGGCCGCCAGCTCTGCCACAGCGCCAGCGCGGCCCAGGCGATGTGGCCGGGATAGGCGCGCAGGGCGTTGCGGGTCATCAGCAGGCCGATCAGCGCACCGGTCCATTCGGCGATCACCGATGCGCGAGCCGCACCAACCACCCCCCACTCCAGCCCGAGAACGAACCACAGGTTCAGCGCGATGTTCACCAGGTTGGTGCTCAGCAGAATGGCCAGCGGCGCCCGGGCGTTCTGAGTGCCGAGGAACCAGCCGACCAGCGCATAACTGGCCAGTGCTGCCGGCAGACCGAACAGGCGCGTGTGGAAAAACTCGCGGGTCAGCTGATCCAGCTCCGCCGATGGCTGCATGAAGTGCAGCGCAACCCCGCTCAACGGCACGCCCAGTGCTCCCAGGACAATGGCCAGGCCCATTGCCAACAACAAACCCTGCAGCAAGATCTGCCGCAAGGCCGCGCCGTCCCCCCGTCCGGCGGCCTGTGCGGCGAAACCGGTGGTGCCCATGCGCAGAAAACCCATGGCCCAGGCGAGAAAGGTATACAGGCTGGCCCCGACCGCCACGGCGCCCAATTGATGGGCGTGGGGCAAGTGGCCGATGACGGTACTGTCGACCAGCGCCACCAGCGGTACGGAAATGTTCGAGAGAATCATCGGTGCGGCGAGCGCCCAGACTCGACGATGGGTGGGGCGGTCGCGCCAGTCGGCGATCAGGTTGGACATGCAGGCTCCTTGGGGGAGCGGGCATTGTAGCGACACATTGGGAGTCTGCAGCGATCCATTGTGGGAGCGGGCTTGCTCGCGAAGGCGGCAGTACATTCAACATTGATGTTGGCTGACACACCGCTTTCGCGAGCAAGCCCGCTCCCACAATGGATTTGTGGTGTTAGTGGATTATCCAGCTCAACAACCACAACCCCAGCAGCAACCAGATAATCCCCATGATGATCGACGCATTCATGAACGCCCGAATCGCCGACCACAACAGCATCAACCCCAGAATCAGCGCAATGATGCTGATGATCGACGCGTCCATGCCCAGCGCACGGGACAGCCCTTCGACAAAGTTGCTGCCCGCATGGCTCAGCAGATTGAACAAGCCGCTGAGGCTGTCAACGATGAAACGGATAACCGAACCGAGTGCCTGGCCGAGCCATTCGAAAAAACTTTCTACCTGCATATCGTGAGCGTCCTTGATGAAAGTGGTGGCGTGGTTGCCGGACTTGAGCCTTGGGCTATCGAGCAGGGTGCCGAGTTCCCGTAGGAGATGCCGCAGGCTGCGATCTTTTGATTATGGTGCAAAGATCCGCGTCACACCGAGACGCTTGCCTTCCCCCGTCATCCCCCCGAAGCTATACGCCTTCAGGAGAGCCCGATGAACCTTGTTGAACTGACCGAACGCCTGCACGCCATCCGTGACCGCAATGACTGGCGGCAATTTCACAGCCCGAAGAACCTGGCCATGGCCGCGAGCGTGGAAATGTCCGAGTTGGTGGAGATTTTCCAGTGGCTGACCGAAGACCAGTCGCGCCAGTTGCCGGCGGACAAGCTCGCCCATGCCGGGCAGGAAATCGGCGACATCGTGCTCTATCTACTGCTGCTGTGCAGCGAGTTGGGGTTGGACATGAATGAAGTGGTGCGCAGCAAACTCGCCGACAGCGAACGGAGGTTCAGCTGATGAGCGACCGTCATTTCGATCAACTGGCGACCCGCTTTGCCGAAAAAATCTACGGGGGTGCCAAAGGCGCGATCCGTCTGGCGGTGCTTCAGGCCGACCTGGCCGAGACTCTGCCGGACCGACCTTTGCGTGTACTGGACATCGGCGCCGGCCTGGGCCACATGTCATTGTGGCTGGCCCAGCGTGGTCATGAGGTCACGCTGGCCGAGCCCGCCGAGCCGATGCTCGAAGGCGCCCGTCAGCGCTTTGCCGACGCCGGGCAAACAGCGACGTTCATTCAGGCGCCGTGGCAGGACCTGCTCGGCCAACTCACCGAACCCTACGATCTGGTGCTGTGTCACGCCGTGCTGGAATGGCTGGCCGAACCCCACGCGATTCTGCCTGTGCTGCATCAATTGACCAAACCAGCTGGCTGGTTGTCCCTGGCCTTCTACAACCGCGATGCGTTGATCTATCGCAACCTGCTCAAAGGCCACTTCCGCAAGATGCGCAAGAACGACATGGCCGGCGAAAAGCAAAGCCTGACCCCGCAGCAGCCCCTTGATCCACGGGAACTGGCGGCGCAACTTGAAGGAATGTGGCAGGTCGAAACCCAGAGCGGGGTGCGGGTTTTTCACGACTACATGCCTGTGGAATTCCAGGCCCGTGCCGAACTGGTGGACTTGCTGGAAATGGAACTGGCCCACCGTCGTCACCCAAGCTTTGCCGGGCTTGGGCGCTACTTGCACTGGATCTGTCGGCCGGTCTGATCGGAGCACGAAATGAACAGTCGTTCGGGGTTACTGGTGATCTGTCTCGGGTTGGCGGCCTGCCAGGGCAGCAACCCTTATGTGGCGTCATCCAACCCCTTGCCACCCGCGCCGCCTCAGGCGGCCAACACCTTCGACCATAGCGCCTACCCGGCACCGCCGCGGGACTACGGGCGTTACCGCAGTTGGGCCTGGCTCAACGGGCAGCTGCCGTCGGGCACCGCCTGGGCGGATTCGGCGCAGGTCGCCGAAGCCGTCAGCAATGCGCTCGATCAACGTGGCTTGCGCCCGCTGCACGATAACCGCCCGGCCGACCTGTTTGTCAGCGCCGAGCTGCACCTGGAAACCCGTCTGCGCCAGGTTCGGGATGACTATGGTTATTACGGCGGCGGCTATGGCGGTTACAACCGCTACGGCAGCGGTTACGGCATGTACAACACCGTGCCGATCGTGCGGACTTATCAGGAACAGGTCGTGGTGGTGCGGGTTGATTTGTTTGACGCTCAGAACGGTCAACCGGTATGGAGTGCCAGCGCCGAAACCAGCAATCGCGGCAGCGAGAGGGAGCGTGCCGATGCGATACGTGAAGCTGTAGAAAAGGCGATGTCGGCGTATCCTCCTAGTTAGCTTCTGTAGTCAAGAAGCAGTACGCAGGTTCGTGTCTTCAACCGGAGAACTATCATGTTCCGCCGTCTCGCTTTACTGGCTGTGGCCGGGCTGCTCAGTGCCTGCGCCGGCAACCAGGTCAATCATGACTTCGATGCCAGCCGCGACTTCGCCGCCTATCGCAGCTGGAGCTGGAAAGAGCCCGCCCTGCAATATCGGCCCGATGACCCACGCATCAAGAGCGACCTGACTGAACAACGCATCCGCCAATCGGTGAGCGATCAGCTCGATCAACGTGGCCTGCGTCCGGCTGCCGGTGGCCAAAAGGGCGATTTGAACGTGCAGACCTATCTGATCGTCGAACAGCGCCAGCAACAAGTAACCACCAACTACGGCGGCGCGTGGGGTAATCCATGGAACGGCTACTGGGGCGGGCCGATGTACACCGAAACCCGTAACGTCAGTTACAACGTGGCGATCATCCAGATCGACCTGCTCGACGGCAAGGACGGCAAACTGGTATGGCGCGGCAGTGACGAGCAGATACTTAGCCGCACACCGAACCCGTCGGATCGCAGCACTGCCATCCAGGAAACGGTCGGGCGAATTCTCGCCAACTACCCACCCAAATAAACTCAACAACCAAAAAACCTGTGGGAGCGGGCTTGCTCCGGGCGGCGTTCCGACGAATGCGGTGTATCAGTCAGCATCAATGTCGACTGACACTCCCTCTTCGCGAGCAAGCCCGCTCCCACAGTGGTTTTTGTTGTCTGCGCTGGCATGTTGCCAGCAGTTCAGCCAAGTCTTGTCTACACTGCTGTTCACCCATGGAGGTAGCCCTCGGTTGTGCACCGGCAAAGGAGTGTGCGATGTCTCCGCGTTTGCAGTTTCGCAGCCCGTCCCGGCAACGGGGGGCGATCGGTTTGATGGCGGCGCTGACATTGGGCATGGCCCTGATGTTCTTGCTGGTCGTGGTCGACAGCGGTCGTTTGTACCTGGAAAAGCGTGACCTGCAGCGCGTGGCGGACATGGCCGCACTTGAAGCTTCCACCCGAGGGGGGGATTGCGCCGCTGGCAACACAGCCACCGTCTATGCCACCGCCAGCGCAAACCGTAACGGCTTTACCCTTCCTGACCCCAATCGCAATCTGTTGGTCGCTTGCGGCGCCTTGACCCTGGATGCCAATAACCTGCGAGTGTTTGGCGCCGACCCGAGCAAGAGCGAAGCCATTCGGGTGATCGCCAGCCATTGGGTCCAGCAGAGTTTCGCCGGCGGTGTCGGCGCGCTGTTCGGTGGCGCTCCACGCGCAGCGACAATCAACCTGACGGCCAGCGCTGTCGCCGCATTACCGCCACCGCAGGCTTCGCTGACCCTGCGCAGCACGACGTTGAGCGTCGATACCAGCAAATCGGCCACGCTCAACGCGCTGTTCGGTGGTTTGCTCGGAGGCAATCTGAACATCAGCGCGGCGGGCTGGAACGGCCTGGTGAACACCGACATCAGCCTGCTCGGCTACCTCGATCGATTGAAGGTCGACCTTAACCTCAGCGCTGCCGGGTATGACCAGGTATTGGGCAATACGATTGCCGTCAGCCAGTTGATTCAGACCGCCGTCAATGTACTGGACCCCGGCGGCACACTCGGCGCGACCGCAACCATTGCCAGTCTTCAAGCGCTGAAGGTCGCGGCAGGCGCAACCACCGTCGTACTCGGCAATGTGTTGCACGTCGAGGCTGGCAGCACCGTGACGGCGCTGGGGACCAACCTGAAAGTGTTCGACCTGATCGAAGCCTTCGTGCAACTGGCCAACAAGAAAAACGGCCTGGTGGCAACCTTGCCGATCAACCTCGCGGGGCTCGCGCAAATCACTGCTCGGGTGCAGATACTGGAGCCGCCACAGCTCTCGGCCATCGGCAATCCGAAAAACGCCGCGCTCGCGCCGTTGGGACCTAACCGGATCTATGTGAAAACCGCTCAGGTGCGTACATTGCTGTCGATCGACTTGCCCATTCTGAGTGCGATTCAACCTTTGGTCGATGCGGCGGCTGATCTTGCCGGACCGTTGACCAATACCTTGAACGCCTTGCTCAATCTTGATTTGGTCGGTGTCATTAACTCACTGACCTGCGCGCTCGGCGCGGCGTGTGAAACACCCTCGATCGTGCCGCTTTCCAGTACCGTGAGCCTCGATGTCGCACTGGACGTTGCGAGCGCCTCCAGTTACGTCACCGCCTACAGCTGCGTCAGCACTACCAACAAATCCCTGACCACCAATACCAGCACTTCACTGGTGACGCTGAAAATCGGCAAGATCGACCCGAGCACGACTTTTGGCAACAACACCACGCCGCCCGCCGTGGTGGTGCAGCCGTTGAAGGTGATCGATATCGGGGTGAAAACCTGTCGCCGGTTCCTGTTCCTTCCTGTCAGTTGCGACCCGCGGATTCCAGGCGTCGGCGGCGGTATCGATATCATGGCCGACACCAGCGTGGCATCCAGCGCCAACATGCCGCACGTCTATTCCGCACCGCCGGCCACCAGCCTGCCGGAGATCAACCAGACACCGTTCTACTATTCCTATTCCACCAGCAATATCGTCAGCAGCCTTACCGACACGGCGACCAATATCAAAGTCGACATGTACGGCCCGACGGGCAGTCTGGTCGGTGGTCTGGGGGCGATCCTCAGCACTGTCACCACATTGCTGATCAACACGATCAACAGCGTGCTCAGCCCGTTACTCGACACCTTGATCAACACACTGCTGCTCAGCCTGGGAATCGATCTGAACAAGGTCGATGTCGGCGCCAACCTCAGTTGTCACTCAGGACGAGCGACGCTGGTGATCTGATCATCGGCAATAATCGGCAGTTCGATACAAAACCGTGCGCCCTCGACCGAGTTTCTAACGCTCAGTTTTCCGCCCATGTTCTCGACGATGCCGTAACTCACCGACAACCCGAGCCCGGTGCCGACACCCACGGGTTTGGTGGTGAAGAACGGCTCGAAGATCCGCTCCAGCAACCGCGGATCGATACCGCCGCCGTTGTCCTCGACCCACAGCCGCACCGAATACGCATCACGTTCGGCGTACACCGAGATCCACGGTTTGAACTCGCGGTTGGCCTCGCGTTTGCCGAGCAACGCATCCCGAGCGTTGACCATCAAATTGATCAACACCTGTTCGAGCTGATCGACATAACCGCGCACTTGCACTTCAAACCCGGTCTCGTTGACCCGCAGCTCGACCCCTTTGCCGCGCATCCCTTCAGCCAGCAGCGACATTGTGCCTTCGATGGCTTGCGCCGGATTGAACGGATGCTGCTCGATCTCCGAGCGGCGGCCAAACACCCGCATGTGATCCACCACCCGCGCGGCGCGTTGGACCTGTGCATCGATACGGTTGAGCTTGTCGGTCAGGTAATCGATTTGCGCATCGCCGTTGCTCAGACGCTTGAGTACGTTGACGATGGCCATGCGCATCACATTCAACGGCTGATTGATTTCATGGGCCAGCCCTGTGGCCATTTCACCGAGGGTGGCCATTTTTGCACTTTGGGTGAGCTGCTGCTGGGCGCGGCGGACCTCGGTGTTGTCGCGCCCCACGGCCTGAATCTCCAGCAAATGGCCGTGCTCATCGAACACCCCGCGATCCGACCACACCCACCAGGCATGTTCCCGTCCCGGCAGTTGCAGGTTGATTTCCGCGGTGCTGACCGGGAATTCCGGGCTGAGTCGGCTGAGCCGCAGGAGAAACGCTTCGCGCTGTTCCTGCGACATCCAGCTACCCAGATTCACCCCGGGCAGTTGCTCGGGCTGGCACTCCAGGTAAGTCGCCAGCGGGCGGTTGCCGAAGCTCAGGGTCAGGTCCGGGCGGTAGCGGCAGATCATCGCCGGAGAGTCTTCCACCAGGATCCGGTAACGTTCTTCACTCTGCTTCACCTGTTCGGCGGCCTGGGTCGCTTCGGTGACGTCCAGCCACAGGCCGACGGCTTCCACCGGCAAGCCAAGGTCGTCGCGCAGGAGCTTGGCTTCATCGAGTAGCCAGTGGTATTCGCCGCGACTGTCGCGCAGCCGATAGCGGGCGCGCACCGAACCTTCACGCAGCAAATGTCGGGTACGTTCGAAGTACCGATCGCGGTCATCCGGGTGGACCTTTTCAACCAAGGTCCCCGCCGCGCAATCAGCCAGTGTCCAGCCGAGTAGCGGCATCAGGCTGTCACTGAAAAACGTCGGTTGCAGCGCACCTTCGACATAGCGTTGCACGTAGATCACCGCCGGCGAGCTGGCGATCAGATTGTCCAGTCGGGCATGGGCCGCCGCGGCGTTTTGCTCCTGGTTTTTGATGTCGCTGATGTCGAGCATGAAGCCCACCAACCGCCGGTTTTTACCGATGCCCAGGACCTGGCCTTGCAGGCGATACCAGTTCGGCGTTTGTGCCAAACGCACGCACAGCAGCAGCGGGGTGCCGTCGTCTTGCAAGGCTTGCAGACGACTGCTCAACTCTTCACGGTCGGCGGGGTGCACCCGATCAAGCCAGTCGTGCAGGGGCAAACGATCGATCGTAAGGTTCAGGTTGCTGGCCAGCGACGGCGCCAATTGCACTTCGCGACTGTCGCTGAACACCTCCCACCATCCGGTGCCGAGCAGGGCTTGCAGCGACTCCAGCCGTTCCAGTTGCAGATGGTGCCGGTGCTCGCGCAAGCGCTCAAGCAACGGGCCTGCCAGCGCGGCGGTCAGTTGTAACCAGTCGCGATCATTCAGGTCGGGCGCCTGTTGCTGCACCGGATAAAGGCCACACAGCAACCAGGCGGCCACACCCTGAGCATCGTGATAGGGCACCGCGAACCCTTCGGCATTGCCGAAGATGCCTTGTAAACGGGGATGTTCAGCGGGCGTCAGGCATTGCGGCGCAGAGCCGTTCAGGCTGTCGAGCCCCGTGCCCAGGCGCTGCGCGTTTTGCCACAGGAGGGGCGCATCGACGGCCGTGTAATGCTGGTGAATCTGCCAGCCTTCTTCCTGTTCATCGAGTAACGCCACCGCAATGCAGGGCATGTGAAAACGCTGGGCCAGGCCTTGCAGTTGTTCCTCCAACACCTCGGGCAGGCGCGTCAGGTTGCACCGGCGCAACTGTTCGCCGATCTGCGCTGCGAGTAATTGGCATTGCTCGCGGCTGCGTGATTGCCGGCGTTCGAGCAACAAGTCGCCGATGTCCAGCAACTGCAACAACCAGGCATCGGCCAATGGCTGGACCCAGCCACGCAAGTGCAGGGGTTGTCCGTTGAGGCTGTAAAAGTCCAGGTCCAGATTCTGGCCCTGCCAGTCGACGGGCGAGCCTTCAACGGCGAGGCCGCTGTGGGGCATGAGGAAATCGAGCAGGTGCGGTGCTTGCGCTGCGGGCGTCTGCTGGGCCAGCACATGCCGCAGCGGGCCGGTCAGGTGAATCACTCGACCTTCGGCATCCAGGTGCATCTGCAAACCGACACTTTGCACGCTCAGGGTGTCTGGCATGTCCACTGGCGGAGGCGGATGGCGATTGAGCAGGCGCCCGAAGAGTTTGTCTGCGGAACTCAAAATTGCAGGCTCGAACTGGCGGAGAGGTTGGCCGGCAGATTGGGCACTTGGCCAATTCCCGGCACGTTCAGAAACGGGATGACCTGCTGCAGTTTGCTGGTGGGGTAGTTGATGCTGACCTTCAACACCCCGCCCACGTAGGTGGCGCTGGCGTCGGTGGCGATATTGAAATTCAGTGCGGCAGGAATCCAGGCCAACTGTCGGCTCAGTTCTGTCGTGGCAACGGTTTTTATCGCGGTGGTGTACCCGGGGGTGCTCGGGTCCAGCGCCACGCTTCGGCGCACCGCTTCGGCGGTCGACTGGGTGAACGATTGCATCAGCAACAGCGGCAAGCTGTACGTGACGATTCCATAGAACACGGCGAAAAAGATGAGAAACACCAACGCGAATTCAATCGCTACAGCGCCTTTTTGCTTACGGGGGAGGCCTGTTTTCATGACTGCGTCTACCCTGATATTCACGACGTGATATCAGCATAGAATCATTCAGCCAAAACGGACGTTTTTTACCGGATGCAGAGCTTTGTATTACTGATCTGGCTGACGCTATGCGCAGCACAGGATGCTCGAGAACGACACATCGCCAATGGCCTGACCCTTGGCGCAGCGGCGTTGGCGCTGGCGTATCTCCTGTGGACGGGCACGACCTGGCTGGGGGCCGAAGCGGTGCAGGGCGGTTGGGCTTTTTTGCTGGCGCTGGCTTTCACCTTGCCCGGTTATGCGCTGAGACGCTTGGGCGCAGGCGATGTGAAATTAATGACTGGCCTGGGTCTGGCGACGGACGGCATGCACCTGCTCGGCGTGTTCATCGGTGCCGGATTGGCCAGTGTGCTGTGGCTGCTGCTGGCGCCAAGAGTCTGGCTTCATATGGGCCAAGGGCTTAGAAATCATCTTCGATATCTGGGGCCTGGAATGTCAAAGAAACAGCCCTTTGCACCCTTCGTATTGGTGGGCCTGTTGCTCACACTCGCCTGGTTTCACTAGTCGCCCGTTCTATGTACAGAGTCGGAAAGTACGTCTACTTTCAACTCAGCATTTGTACTGTCTGTGGCTGTTTGTAGAGGAACGGTCAATTTTGACCTTGCAGGGAGTCGCACGTGAACAAGCTTTCATCGGCAGTAAAAATCCTTGTGGTCGATGCCCAGCCGTTGATTGCCGCAGAGCTCTGCGAGCTTCTTGACGGCCGCGGTTACCGTTGCGTTTCTTGCGAGACAGGCCATCAGGCCGTCGAACGTTTCAATGAAGACGAAGCGATCAGCCTGGTGCTTTGCGATTTGCACATGCCCGGTCTGGACGGGATTCAACTGGTTCAGGAGCTGCAACGGTTATCCGGCAAGCACCGAGTGTTTGAAGCCATCATGCTCACTGGACGTGCGGACAAGCAGGATGTGATCAAGGCGTTGCGGGCCGGGTTTGCCGATTACTACCAGAAGCCGATTAATCCGGGTGAGTTGCTCGAGGGGATTGCGCGTCAGGCAGTGGTTTTGCAGGAGCGGCAGAAGAGTCTGCAGCTGGGGCATCTGGATCAGAAGCTGCAGTACCTTGCCGAGTCGATCGATGATCTGTATCAGGATCTGGATAAGGTTCGGCGGGGGCCGCGGTTATCGGTTTCCACTGATGAGGCTGTCATCGCTGTGGATCGGGTTGAGATTCCGGCGATTTTCAATCACCTGTCGCCTAGGCAGTTGGAGGTGGCGCGGTTGGTGGGGAAGGGGCAGACGAATTATCAGATTGCCTGTGAGCTGGGGATTACCGAGAACACGGTGAAGCTTTATGTGTCGCAGGTTTTGCGGTTGACCCGTATGCATAACCGGACGCAGCTGGCGCTGGCGTTGTTACCCGGTCATGGATTACGTCAGGGGGTGACGGCGCATTAGGTTTTTGTCTTTTTTTACCAAGTGCCCGCACCATGCTCGCGCAACGGCCTGACAACAGCCGATTCAAACCGGCAATTATTGCTTTCATCACGATCCCTCTAATGACCAAAGGCACGGGACAGGGCGGTGAAGCCCGGGCCGGCCAGTACGATCAATAACGCCGGGAAGAGAAACAGCATCATCACGATGGACATTTTGGCGGACAGCTTGGAGATGTATTCCTGCAGGCGCGTCAGGCGCCGGTCATCGAGCAATTGCTTGAGGGTCAGCAGGGATTTCATTGCACCGCCCCCCTGATGGATCAACTGCTCAAGGATGACGCAGGTGTCGGTGAACTCGTCGACGGCCAGCAATAGGGTGGTTTTGTGCAGTTCTTCGCCCAGTTCCAGGCCGGAATCGACCCGGGCCAATACCAGGCGCAATTCATGGGTCAGGGCCGGCAATAATTGTTTGCCTTCATTGCTCAACACTCGCAGCGACTGCTCCACCGCCATGCCCGATTCGAACAGGATGCGCAGCAGCGGAATGAAGGTGGAAATCTCGAACGCCAGTTGTTTTTGCCGACGCTGCGCGGCAGCGGCCAGCAACCGTTTGGGCAATAGATAGCCGAGGCAGGTGGCGAACGCCGGGGCCATCCAGTGATTGTTTGTGTGAGGGAAGAACACGGCCTGGATCAGCAAGGTCAGGGCCAGCGCCAGCACCGGAGCGCCTACCTGGAACGCCGCGAACAGTGAACGTCGCCGGGCACTGCGCCAGCCGAGACGGTTAAGCAATGCCTGGGTTTCGTTATCCAGGTTGACCGAGCGCTGACCGATCCGGCTACTGCCCAGCAGCTCAAGCCACTGATTTACCCGGTTGTCGCTCGCCAGTTTGCCGTCGAGCCGTTGCGCCACCTGGCGAACCCGCCGACGGTGTTCCAGCAAACCGCTGAGCAGCAACAATGTTGCCCCCAGAAACAGCAATGCGCAGATCAGCAAAGGCACTTTCATACGCTGCGCAACATATGCCAGAGCGTCAGGCTGCCGACCACCTGCAAGCCGAACGCGGACGCGAGCATGATTTGCCCCGAGCCGTCGTGCCACATGGCGAGCAAGTAATGAGGGTTGGTCGCGAGGAAATAGCCGGCCAGGCCAATCGGCAAACAGCCCAGGACCCACGCGGTCACCCGGGTTTCACCGGTCATGGCCCTGAGCTGGCGCGCAGCCTGCTCGCGCTCGCGGATCATCTTGATCAGGTTTTCCAGCAGTTCGCTGGCGTTGCCGCCATAGCGGTGATTGACCTTCAACCCGAGCGCGAACAGGCGAAGTTCGTCTTTCTCATACAACTCGGCAAAGTCCGCCGCGGCATCCGGCAGGCTGACCCCCAACACCACGTTGCGCTGAATCCGCCCCATGGCGTTTTTCAGCGGGTCTTCAGCGGTGTCGATGGCGCCCAGCACCGCATCGGCCAGGGTGCGCCCGGACTTCAGACTGCGCACGGTGTGATCGAGCATTTGTGGCAGTTGTTCGATCATGCGCTGGAGTCGGCGCTGATAACGCCAATTGACATACAGACGCAGAATCAGCGGCGGCAGCAGTAACAGAACCAACAAGCCGAACCAGCCACCGGTAGCAAATCCGAGCGAGATGCCAAAGCCCCAGAGCAGCAGCCACCCCCTCAGACGCTTGGAGGGACGCCCAAGGCCGGCCCGCAGAAAGGCCCGATCCAGACCGACCCAGGAGGTTTTCGTTGGCACCGGCTGCAGTTGCCCCTCGGTCAGGCGTCCCAGTACCCGCTCGGCGCCGGTCTGGCGCAAACCGCGATAAAACAGGCGGATCGACAGTCCGAGCAAGACCAGGGAAACGAGGATGAGCAGCACCGGTTTGAGCATGCCGTGGCCTTCAGTACGCAGAGGGAGAGAGCGCCAACTCACGGCGCAGTTTGTCGCCAGCGGGGTTGGCCGCCTCACGCATGAATCCGAACCCGCTGCGCCGGTCGAACCGGAACAACGTGTTGGTGACATACACGTCCTCACGCAAGCCAACCACCTCCACCACTTCACTGACGCAGCGGCGGCCGTCGGGCAGGCGCGTGAGCTGGATCACGACGTCCAGTGCGGCGCAGATCATTTGCCGCAAGGTCCGTTCGGCGATGGTACGGCCCGTCAGGCCCACCAAGGTCTCCAGGCGCAACAGCGCATCCTGGGCGTTGTTGGCGTGCACGGTACTCATGGAACCGTCGTGGCCAGTGTTCATGGCGGTGAGTACGTCCAGCACTTCGACGCCACGAATCTCGCCGAGGATGATTCGGTCCGGGCGCATCCGCAGGGCGTTGCGAATCAGGTCACTGGCCTTCACTTCGCCGTGGCCTTCGGCATTCGGCGGTCGGGTTTCCAGGCGCACCACGTGAGGGTGGCCCAGTTGCAGTTCGGCGACGTCTTCGATGGTGACGAGTCGCTCGTGAGGGTTGATCAACTGGCTGAGAATGTTCAGCAGCGTGGTTTTGCCGGTGCCGGTGCCGCCGCTGATCAGGATGTTGCAGCGCTTGCCCACGGCCTCCTGAATAAAGTCGAAGATCGGCTGATCGATGGTTTGCATCGCCATCAAGTCCGAGCTTTTGAACATGTCCTTGCGAAATTTACGTATCGACAGGCAGGGGCCATCGAGCGCAATCGGTGGAATGATCGCGTTGACCCGGCTACCGTCGGGCAGTCGTGCGTCGACCATTGGCGACGACTCGTCGAGCCGTCGGCCGAGGGGCGCGAGGATCCGTTGCATAACCCGTTCGACGTGATGCGCATCGATGAAGCGCAGGTCGCTTAGATGCAGTATGCCGTCGCGTTCAATGAACACCCGGTGCGGGCCGTTGACCAGAATCTCCGTCACCGCCGGGTCCCGCAGCAGCACTTCCAAGGGGCCGAAACCGGTGAGTTCGTCGACGATTTCTTCGGCCAGACGCTCCATTTCATAGCGGGAAATTGCCAGGTGCAGCCGGGCGATGTACTCGGCAACCTTGTCGATGACGAACTGTGAGAGCACCTGCCGCGAACCCTCCAGCAGGTTTTTGCCGGACTCCTCGATGGCGTCGATGATGTAGCGGTGCAGCACCAGTTTCAGACCTTCGTGGTCAGTGTTGCCAGTGGTGGTGCGTACAGGGGCACCGAAGAGTTTTTCACCGCTCATTGCGCACCCCTCAACCGGTTGAACCAGCCAGACTTGGGCTTGGCCAGGCCCTCGGAACGCTTGGCCAACTGATCGCCGAGGGCGCGCAGGCTTTGAGTCAGGCCTTCGCGGGGGGCCAGTTCAAACAGCGTCACACCTTGGTTCTTGGCGTTGAGCCGCACTTCCGGACTGTAGACGAGGGTCGCGATGATCTCCATGCCGAAGCTTTTGCTCAGGGTTTCGGAGTCCGGAGCGACGTTGCGCAGGTAGCGATCCACCAGCAGTCTGGCGTGATCGAGCTTCATGCCTTTTTCACGCCACAGGTTGAGTACCGCCAGGTTACGGCGGCAGTCGAGTACGTTCTGATCGGTGTACCACAGCAACTTGTCGCAATGGGTGACAAAGGTGCGTAGCGCTTCGCTGTCCGGCTGGCCAGTCAGGTTCACCACGATGTGCTGGAAGTGTTGGCGCAGGGCGCTGAGCAGCATGTACAACTCGGCGGTGCTGGTGTGTTCCAGCGCCATATCGTGGCTGGCGTAGGCGAGGATCCGCAACCCGGCGGCGCAGGTGGTGAACGCGCTGTCGATCAGCGTCGCGTCGAGGCGCCGCAAGTGCCTGAGTGCATCGCCGAAGTGGAACGAACTCTCCAGCCCGAGCAAGGCCAGGCTGTCACCGCGTGGCAGGCCCAGGTCCAGCAACAACGTTTGCTGCCCGCTCTTTTGCACCACTTGCGCCAGGTGCGTGGCGAGCAGCGCACCGTCGGCGTTGATCTGCACACCGTAGAGCACCGTCAGGCTGCCCAGTTGGGTATTCGGGGCCACGGGCGGCAGGCGTTTGCCCAGCCGTCGTACCAACCCCGCGACTTCACTGGAACGCGAACCATAGGCCACGAAATCCCGTGCACCGGCGCGCATGGCATTGAGCACGAGTTGGTTGTCCATGCCATCGCCCAGCGCGACGATCGCCAGCATCGGTTTGGCTTCCAGGGCACCTTCGATCAGTGCGCTTTGGGCCACCACGTGTTCGCGGTCCAGGCCGATGAACACCAGGCTGGCGAAGGTCACGTCCACCAGCGCCAGCAATTCGTCGAGGCTGCCACTGCCGGCGCTGACCACTTGGCCCAACGGGGCGAGGGCACCTTGCAGCCACTCAAGGTCGGTGCTGTTGCGCGTGATCGCGAGGAAGGTCTGGCTCAGGTTCTGGCTCTGGCTCATTGCGATAATCCGCCGCGTTTATCGAAGTTGCAGTTTTCGAGGAAGTTCAGGTGATACCAGTTCGGGTCGTCGTTGCGCTTGAAATAAGGGCATGCAACGACTGGGCATTTAGATTCGTCCTTGCTCGATTCAGGGGGTTTGTTGGGTGATTTCGTTGCCGCGGATGACTTCCACGCTCGGCTTGCGCGGTGCTGTGTCGCCGTGGGTGATGACAGGTTTGGGTGGGGGCGTCATGGCCAGTTGGCTGAACTGGATCAAGTCGCGGTTGGTACTGGCAAGGTTGGCCGCTGAATAGCTTTCGCCGGCCCAGTAACGAGCCAGAC
Organism: Pseudomonas sp. PDM25; assembly: GCF_019219045.1. NCBI lineage: Bacteria > Pseudomonadati > Pseudomonadota > Gammaproteobacteria > Pseudomonadales > Pseudomonadaceae > Pseudomonas > Pseudomonas sp. PDM25. Next base: position 40,748 of record NZ_JAHUWL010000019.1, on the reverse strand, counting down.
GTTTTTCATCGGCGCTGCGTACGGCCAGGCGCAACACGCCGGCCTGGGCCGCGAGCATCAACCGACTCAGTAGTTGTTCGGGGACGGCAAGCAAGACGCTGTGGGCGCTGGTGCGCGTTTGTTCCTGCCTGAGTTTTTCTTCGTTACTGCGGGCCGGGCTTGCAGGTTGACCGTCGTTGGTCAACCCCATCTGTTCGCCCACCCCGAGCACCCGCAAGGCCGGCACCACCAGTTGCGCCGACGACTGAAGGTTGTTGTTGTCCATGCGCAGAAACAGCAGCACATCGACGTAGTCCCCCGGTGTCAGTTGCCCGCCGGCATTGATCACTTCATCCACCGCGACGGCGAGGGCGCGTTCATCGGGACGAATCATCCGCGCCAGTCTGCCGCCGGCTTCGAAACTTTCATCATTGAGCCAGGTGCCGGCACTGAGGGCGCGCCAGGGTGTTCGGCCAATGGCTTGATCGAGGCGACTCAGGCTGCCGGCCGGGGCGGTACGGAGTTTTTCCAGGGTCACGTCGGCGGCGCTGATCGGTACGAACGGTGGCACATCATGCAGCAGCACCACTACCGGTTGGCGGGTGGGGTCGTCCACGGGGGCAGGTGTCTGGGCGATGGGGGCCGGCGTAACATTCCCGGCTTGCACGGCCGCCTCGGGAACGGGTTGGCGGCTCAGCGTGAGGCCCCAGTAACCGGCAATAATGGCGCCCACCAGAAACAAGCCAGCCAAGCCTAGAGTGACACGACTGTTCATGACGGCTCTCCCTTTCCTGCTGCTTGAGACCTCGTCGCACCCAACGAGAAAACTTCGCAATCAGGCAGCTATGAACATGGAACTATTTCGCTATTTGACGGTAGCTCAGCTAGAGCAAAAAGCCATTACGGGACTGAAAATAACTAACAAAAGTAAGTAGCTAGGGCGAAAACGTGACTTTTTTGGCGTCAACGACGCGATTAATACTTTAGTGATAATTCGTTCTTACAGTTGTGGGTACGGGGAATGCCGACAATGCTGATGCTGGCATAGGGGAATCATGTTGCGACCGTGCAACACCCGTCGTCTTTCAGGAGAGCTGCCATGTCCTTTTCCAAGATTGCTCAGAAGATCAAATCCGAAATCGCTTTTTACAAGGGCCTGGCTAAAGATACCGAGGGGGCTTCGGGTATTGAGTACGCCATTATTGCGGGCATGGTGGCAGTCGCTCTAGCGGCGTTTGTGACGCCGATCTCCACCGCTGTCACCACCATGTTTACCACTATCCAAAACGCGCTTTGACCTGCCTGCTGTCAAGGGTCAGCGACTTGCCAATCCCGCAAAGGGCTTCTAACGTCAGCGCTTAGTCCATTGCAGGTGTTGCCCATGAACGCTTCCTCACTTCCGCGCCAACAGCTTCTTCTGGTCGATGATGAGGAGGATGCCTTACTGGAATTGGCGGAGTTGCTGGAGGGCGAGGGCTTCAATTGCTTTACCGCCACGTCGGTCAAGCTCGCGCTGAATCATCTGACGCGCCACCCTGATATTGCGTTGGTGATTACTGATCTGCGGATGCCGGAGGAAAGCGGCATGTCGTTGATCAAGCGATTGCGCGAGCATACGTCCCGCCAGCATTTGCCGGTGATTGTGACGTCGGGGCATGCGGACATGGAGGATGTCAGCGACATGTTGCGGTTGCAGGTGCTCGACCTGTTTCGCAAGCCGATTTATCACGTGCGGTTGTTGGAGACTTTGAATAATTTGTTCCCGCAGCCTCGCCTGGATTTAGTGAGTCAGTGATTGATCGTTCCCACGCTCTGAACTGCCCCCCAAGAGTCGAACACAGAGCGTAGGAGCGTCCGGGTCAGGCAACCGGCCGCCAATGCCCCGCCATATGCTCAAGATCCCCCGCACCGACCAACAGCAAATCCCCGCTCGACCCTGCCGCACTGGCCAGCAATGTCACCTCACTGGGCAATCGCACCGGTTTGCGAAATTGCACCGCAATCTCGACATTCGCCGCCGGCAGATGATCGGCAAGCGCCGCCAGGGTTCGCGCCTTGATCCACAAGCCATGGGCGATGGCCCTCGGGAAACCGAAGAGTTTGGCGCTGATGGCACTCAGGTGAATCGGGTTGTAGTCGCCGGACACCTTGGCGTACTGCCGCCCAATGTCCGACGGCGCTTTCCAGCGGGCCACTTGCGACATTTCCAGTGTCGATGCCAACACGTCTTCGACGGGCTCGCCTGCGAGTTTGACCCCGCGACACAACATCTGGCTTTCAGCTTCCCACAACGCCCCCAGCTGATCGTTGAGTGTCGTCACCAGGTCGAACGTCGCGCCTTTTTCATGGGGCTGGAGGTTTTGCACCTGAACGCTGACCCGCACACGATTCACGCCGCCCATTGGGCGAAAGATGCGAATGCGGTTGCTCAGGTGAATCAACCCCAGCAGCGGGAACGGAAACTCCTTGGCCGTCAGCAATTGCATCTGCAAGGCGAACGCGAGGATGTGTGGGTAGGTGGGCGGCAACAAACCGTTCTCGGCAAAACCGCAGACTTTGCGATAGTCCGCCAGGTGCTCCGGGTCGACATTGATCCAGCAGCGCAAACCCGAATCGGGCAGGGTGATGCCGGTGATTTTGCGCCGCGTCGCAGCTCGCACGTACAGTCCCGACAGGCTTGGTTCGCGGTTGAGTGTGTGCCAATCGATGATCATGCCTAAGCCCCCAAAACACTTTGTCCGCACACTCGCAGCGCTTGCCCGGTGAACGCGCCGGTGCCCGGTTGAGCCAGCCACGCCACCGCTTCGGCGACGTCTTGCGGCAGGCCGCCCTGGCCCAGCGAACTCATGCGCCGCCCGGCCTCACGCACGCCGAACGGAAGATGCGCGGTCATCTGGGTTTCGATGAAACCGGGTGCTACCGCATTGATGCTGATGCCGCGTTCATTGAGCGTCGGCGCCCAGGCCTGGGCCAGACCGATCAGCCCGGCCTTGCTCGCGGCGTAATTGGTTTGCCCGCGATTGCCGGCGATGCCGCTGATGGACGCCAGCAGGATCACCCGGCCGTTGTCGTGCAGGGTGCCGCTGTCGAGCAATGCCTTGGTCAGCACTTGCGGCGCATTGAGGTTGACCGCCAGCACCGCGTCCCAGAATTCCGGGGTCATGTTGGCCAGGGTTTTATCCCGGGTGATGCCGGCGTTGTGGACCACGATGTCGATGCCGTCGGGCAGATGCTCGACCAACTGCGCGGCGGCATCGTCGGCGCAAATGTCCAGGGTGATGCTGCGCCCGCCGAGGCGTGCGGCGAGGGCTTCGAGGTCAGTCTTGGCCGGTGCTACGTCGAGCAGGATCACGTCCGCCCCGTCGCGGGCCAGGGTTTCGGCGATGGAGGCGCCGATGCCGCGTGCCGCGCCAGTGACCAACGCCTTGCGGCCGGCCAATGGGCGAGTCCAGTCCGTCACCTGCGCGTCGCAGGCATTCAAGCGAATCACTTGCCCGGAAACGAACGCACTTTTGGGCGAGAGAAAAAACCTCAGTGGGCCTTCCAGTTGATCCTCTGCACCTGCGCCGACATAAATCAGCTGCAAGGTGCCGCCGCTGCGCAGCTCCTTGGCCAGCGAACGGCTGAAGCCTTCCAGCGCGCGCTGGGCACTGGCGGCGAACGGATCGCTCAAAGTCTCCGGCGCGCGCCCCAGAATCACCAGGTGCGCGCTGTGATCGAGGTTTTTTATCAGTGGCTGGAAAAATTCGCGCAACTGTTTGAGTTGATCGGTCTGCACCAGGTCGCTGGCGTCGAACACCACGGCTTTGAGTTTGGGGCCGTGGCCGGGAATCCACGCGGTGGCCAGCGAAGGCTCGGTGCCGTAGCTGTAAATCGCGTCGGTGAGGCGGTTGGCAAAGGTGCTGATTTTCTCCGTCAACGGGCCACCGCCTATCAACAGCGCCCCCTCGACAGGCCGCAGCCGGCCGGCTTGCCAGCGCTCCAGCCGAACCGGCGACGGCAGACCCAGGGCACCGACCACACGATGGCCGATGGACGAATTGGCGAAGTCGATATAACGGTCAGACATGGACGCGCTCCAGCAGCTGGGGTTCAAAGTGTGGACCATGAATGGCAATCAGTCGTTCGATCCACGAGATAAGGCCTACGCTTGGCTATTGTAGGAGCTGAGCTTGCTAGCGATGGCAGTGTGTCAGTTGACATCAATGTAGCTGACCCACCGCCATCGCGAGCGAGCTCAGCGCCTACAGGGGGGTTGGTTCTCAATTTGGATATATCAGGAGCTTTTCATGACTCAACTGCGCCGCGTTGCAATTATTGGTGGTAACCGTATCCCCTTTGCCCGGTCCAACGGGCCGTACGCCACTGCCAGTAACCAGGCGATGTTCACCGCAGCGCTGGAAGGCCTGATCGAGCGCTATAACCTTCACGGTGTGCGCATGGGCGAAGTGGCAGCGGGTGCGCTGGTCAAGTATTTGCGCGATTCCGGCCTGATCCGCGAATGCGTGTTGGGCTCGCGGTTGTCGCCGATGACGCCGGCCTTCGACATCCAGCAAGCCTGCGGCACGGGGCTGGAGGCAACATTGTTGGTGGCGAACAAAATCGCCTTGGGTCAGATCGAATGTGGCATCGCCGGTGGCGTCGACACCGCCTCGGACGTGCCGATCGGTGTTAACGAAGGCCTGCGCAAGATCCTCCTGCAGGCCAACCGGGCCCGAAGCACCGCCGACAAACTGAAAACCTTCCTGCAACTGCGTCCCCGCCATTTGGTGCCCTACTTTCCAAGTATCGGCGAGCCGCGCACCGGCCGGTCGATGGGCGAACACTGTGAACTGATGGCCCAGACCTGGAACATCCCGCGTGACGAACAGGATCGGCTGACCCAGGAAAGTCATCAGAAACTGGCTGCGTCCTACGCCGAAGGCTGGCACAACGATTTGATGACCCCGTTCCTCGGCCTGACAAGGGACAACAACCTGCGCCCGGACCTGACCCTGGAAAAACTGGCCTCACTGAAACCGGCCTTCGAGAAAAGCGCCAAAGGTACCCTGACCGCGGGCAATTCCACGCCACTCACCGATGGTGCGTCGGTGGTGCTGCTGGGCAGTGAAGAATGGGCCAAGGAGCGCGGCTTGCCGATCCTCGCCTATTGGCGTGACGGCGAGACGGCGGCGGTGGATTTCGTCAACGGTGCGGAAGGATTGTTGATGGCGCCGGTGTACGCGGTGCCGCGTTTGCTGGCGCGCAACGGCCTGACCTTGCAGGACTTCGATTACTACGAAATCCACGAAGCCTTCGCCGCGCAGGTGCTCTGCACGCTGAAGGCCTGGGAGGATCCGGAGTATTGCAAAACCCGCCTCGGTCTCGATGCGCCACTGGGCTCGATCGACCGCAGCCGCCTCAACGTCAAAGGCAGTTCATTGGCGGTGGGGCATCCGTTTGCCGCGACTGGCGCACGCATCGTCGCGAGCCTGGCGAAATTGCTGGATGCGGCGGGCAAGGGCCGAGGGTTGATCTCGATCTGCGCCGCCGGTGGCCAGGGTGTGACAGCGATTATCGAGCGCTGAGGGCTGGGGCGCTTTGCTGTTGGGCCAACTGCCGATTGCGGTTGGCGTAACCCTCGGCCATCACTGAGCAGACGATCAGCTGCAACGGGTGGTAGATCATGATCGGCAGCAGGATCAGCCCAAGCCCCGGGTTGGCGCCGAAGATCAGCGCTGCCATCGGCGCACCGGCGGCCAGGGATTTCTTGCTGGCGCAAAAGACCGCGGCGATTTCATCGGCCGGGCTGAATTTCAATGCGCGAGCGGTGCGGGTGGTCATCCACAGGATAATCGCCAGCAGGATCGCACTGCCGATCAGCGCCGTGAGGATTACGCTGTTGCCCTGCTTTTGCCACATCCCCGAGACCATCGAATTGCAGAACGCCGCGTAGACCAGCAACAGAATCACCAGTTTGTCGGCGATATTGGTGTAGCGCTTGTGGCGGGCGAAGAACGTGCCCAGCAATGGCCGAACCAATTGGCCAAGCACCAGTGGCAACAGCAACATGGCGCAAAGGTCGAGCAGGGTTGAGCCCAGATCGATGCCGCCCGCGCCGCTGCCGACCACAAAACTCACCAGCAACGGCGTCAGGAAAATCCCCAGCACGCTGGACAGGCTCGCGTTGAGAATCGCCGCCGGTACGTTGCCGCCCGCGCTGCCGGTCAGGGCCACGGACGAGGAGATGGTCGAGGGCAGGGCACAGAGGTACAGGAAACCCAGCATCAGCAGCGACGGAATGTGCGAACCCAACAGCGTGTCGCTGAGCAGCCAGATCAGCGGAAACACCGCGAAGGTGAAACCCTGAACCATCACGTGCAGCTTCCAGTTTTTCAGACCGTGAGTGATCTGCTCGCTGGACAGGTTGACTCCGTGCAGGAAGAACACCAGGAACACGCCGATGTTGATCACGTATTCAGCGTGCATTCCGCCGCCGGTGGCACCAAAGGTCGGGAAGAAATACGCCAGCAGTGTGGCGATCAACATGCCGCACAAGAACCAGTCGGTGACCACGCGTTTGAGGTGTTTGAAGGCATGCATAACAGGCACCGAATACATTTGTAAGAATTGGTGACTTAGCCTAACGTCGGCTCTATCAGCCGTCTTGCGACATAAGGCCAATCAATGCCGACTAACGGACAACTTTCCCTCGAGCGGACGATTCCGACGCTGACGGCGCTGCCGCGTCCGCTGTATGCCCGTGCGGAAAGTCTCAACGCCGGTTCATGGACGCCGCCGCATCGGCACGATTGGGTGCAGTTTTCCTACGCGATCAGCGGCGTTCTCGGCGTGCACACCGCCGAAGGCAGTTTCTTTGCGCCGCCGCAGTGGGGCATCTGGATTCCGGCGGATCTCGAACACCAGGTGGTGACGTCGATGCGCGCGGAGATGCGCAGCCTCTATGTGCGCCGCGAGGAGTGTGAATGGGCGGACGGGCGTTGCCGGGTGCTGGAAGTGACGCCGTTGGCCCGAGAGCTGATCAAGAGTTTTTGTTTGCTGCCAGTGGAGTATCCACAGGGCGACAGCCAGGAATCGCGGCTGGTGAGTGTGCTGCTGGATCAGTTGGCGCATCTGCCGGAGGTCGGCTTCTCGCTACCCTTACCGCGCCATGAGCGGTTGCTGGGGCTGTGCAACGAGCTGATCGAAAGCCCTGAGCGCAATGTGACGTTGCAGGCGTGGGCCGAGCGGTTGGGGACGTCGGAGAAGACCTTGATGCGGTTGTTCCAGCGGGAAACCGGGTTGAGCTTTCGAGGGTGGCGCCAGCGGATGCGGTTGCTGTCGTCATTGAGTTTGCTGGAGGAGGGGGGCAGCGTGACGAATGCCGCGCTGTCTTGCGGGTATGACTCGACGTCGGCGTTTATTGCGGCGTTCAAAGGCCTGTTCGGGTTTACCCCCGGTGAACTGTTCAAGCAGTAACGGCCCCATCGCGGGCAAGCCTTGCTCCTACAGGTGTTATGTCGTGCCCAATTTCGGTACTGACGCGAACTTGTAGGAGCAAGGCTTGCCCGCGATTGGCCGCGCAGCGGCCACCGGAGTTCTGAATCAGGTTCTGAAGCGCCGAACCAACCCATCCAGCTCATTCGACAACCCGGCCAGACTCTGCGAATCCAGCCGCGCCGAGTTCGCCAGTTCCGCCACCAACTGCGCATCACCATGAATCTGGCTGATGTGCCGATTGATGTCTTCAGCCACCTGATGCTGTTCTTCCGCCGCAGTAGCGATCTGGGTGTTCATGTCGCGGATCACGTCGACCGACTCACGAATCAGCCCGAAACTGCTGCGTGCTTCACCGATCCGCGTCACCGATTGCTGGGACACTTCCAGGCTCGCATGCATTTGCTGAGTCACCTGACTGGTACGTTTGGCAAGGTTGCCCAGCAAACCGTCGATTTCCGCCGTGGAATCCGCCGTGCGTTTGGCCAGCGCCCGAACTTCATCGGCCACCACCGCAAACCCACGACCCTGTTCACCGGCCCGCGCCGCTTCAATGGCCGCGTTCAGCGCCAGCAGGTTGGTCTGTTCGGCAATCGAGCGAATGGTCCCCAGGATTGACTGAATGTCGTTGCTGTCGCGCTCAAGCTGTTGCATCGACTGGGCCGACTGTTCGATTTCCTGGCTCAAGCGATCAACGCTGGTCACGGCCGCATCAATTTGCTGCTGACCTTCACGCGCCTGACGCTGGCCGCTGTCGGCCGATTCCGCCGCCTGGCTGCAAGAACGCGCGACTTCGTTGGCGGTGGCGACCATTTCGTGGAACGCCGTAGACACCATGTCCACCGCTTCACGCTGACGCCCGGCCGCTTCGGCCATGTCGCTGGAGACCTGGGTCGAACTCTTGGAGGTGGCGAGGATCTTGGTCGCAGCGCCGCCAATGCTCTGGATCAGGTTGCGAATCGCCGCCAAAAACTGGTTGAACCAGTTGGCCAGTTGCGCGGTTTCGTCGCTGCCACGGATTTGCAGGTTCTTGGTCAGGTCGCCTTCACCTTGGGCGATGCCTTCCAGACCGCTGGCCACGCTGCGGATCGGCCGCACGATGAGGCTGGCGAAACTGGCGCCGACGATGGCGAAGAACACGGCCAGCACGGCGGCGATGATCGCGATCAACCAGGTCAGTTGGGTGGCCGAACTCATCACGTCGGTCTGCTTGATCAGGCCGATAAAGGTCCAGCCCAGCTGCTCCGACGGCCAGACGTTGGCCATGTAGCGTTCGCCGTTCAGCTCGACTTCCACCAGCCCTTTGCCGGCCTTGGCCAGTTGCGCGTAGCCCTCGCCGAGGCTGCTCAGCGCTTTAAAGTTGTGTTCCGGTTGCTTCGGATCGACCAGCACGGTGCCGGTGTTTTCCAGCAGCATCAGGTAGCCGGTTTCACCGAGCTTGATCTGCTTGACGATTTCGGTGAGCTGCTTGAGCGTCACGTCGATGCTGACCACGCCGCCATTGGTACCCAACTTGTTGTCGATGGTGCGCACGGTACTGACGTACGTCGCATCGTCCTGGGCCCAGTAATAGGCCTCAGTGCGCAACGGTTTGCCCGGTTTGGCCTGGGCCGCCTTGTACCAGGGGCGTTGGCGCGGGTCGTAATTGCTCAGCTTCGCATCGTCCGGCCAGGACACATAACCGCCCGCCGCAGTGCCGAGAATGGCGTAGGCGTACGACGGGTGACTGTTTCCCAGGTCCTGAAGGAGGCCGAAGACCTTTTTGTCCATCTCACCTTGAGGAATGCTCTCGGCGTTGGCGCTCATGTACGTCTTGAGGCTGTCGTCGGAGTTCTTGATCAGCGGTTGGGTCGCCAGGTAATCCACGTTCTGGCTGATGCCGTCAAAGAACAGTTGCATGGCGTTGCTGACCTGACGAATCTCGCGGCCACTGCCGTCAACGAAACTGTTCTTGGCATCACTGCGCAAGTTCAGCACAACCAGGGTAGCGACCAGCACCACCGGCAAGCAGGCGATGATTGCAAACGCCCAGGTCAACTTCTGTTTGATGTTCATCCGCGCTCCAGATTTTTCTTGTAGGCCCACGCAGTGCAGATGACTCGCGGATTATTGGCAGCCGTAAACGTTCTTGATCGACCCGGTTCCGTGAGTGCGCCATCGTTGTTGTCGTCGAAACGATTGTCGGACAAATCACTTTGTCTCTGATGACTTCGGCTGGCCGAGGCAGAAATTGAGGCCTGTGAAGAAAAATCCTACGAAGGGTATGAATCGAGATGTCAGCTTCTGTCGCAAATACCCGCTTAGCCCTTCAGCAACAAGTGACGCAGGGTCAGCTATGATCTGTGGCGGCCGATGACGACCGGCGGTTGTTGACCGATTAATCCGGCACATTGTGTGCTTGTTGACGGTTACTGGAAGGTTCATAGGTCGGCAACCCCTCCCCCGAATGAGTGGATTGCCGTATAACGAATGACTTTCGCGTGTTTGGTAATAAAGGACCCCCAATAAAAGCTGATGAAGACTCCAAAACGCATTGAACCCCTGATCGAGGACGGTCTGGTCGACGAGGTGCTGCGCCCACTCATGAGTGGTAAAGAAGCAGCTGTTTATGTGGTGCGCTGCGGCAACGAGTTACGTTGCGCGAAGGTCTACAAGGAGGCGAATAAACGCAGTTTCCGTCAGGCGGCCGAGTATCAGGAAGGCCGCAAGGTACGCAACAGCCGTCAGGCTCGAGCGATGGCCAAGGGCTCCAAGTTCGGCAAGAAAGAAACCGAAGATGCCTGGCAGAATGCCGAAGTGGCGGCGTTGTTCCGTCTGGCCGGTGCTGGCGTCCGGGTTCCTCAGCCGTACGACTTCCTTGAAGGCGTGCTGCTGATGGAACTGGTGGCCGACGAGTACGGTGATGCCGCGCCGCGTCTGAACGACGTGGTGCTGGAACCGGATCAGGCACGCGAGTATCACGCGTTCCTGATTTCGCAGATCGTGCTGATGTTGTGTACCGGTCTGGTGCACGGAGACCTGTCGGAGTTCAACGTACTGTTGACCCCGACCGGCCCGGTGATCATCGACCTGCCGCAAGCGGTCGACGCGGCTGGCAACAACCACGCGTTCAGCATGCTGGAGCGGGATGTGGGCAACATGGCGTCCTACTTCGGGCGGTTTGCGCCGGAGTTGAAAAAGACCAAGTACGCCAAGGAAATGTGGGCCCTGTTCGAAGCCGGCACCTTGCACCCGGCCAGCATCTTGACCGGCGAGTTCGATGAGCCGGAAGAGTTGGCCGATGTGGGCGGGATCATGCGCGAGATCGAGGCGGCACGCCTTGATGAAGAGCGCAAGCAAGCGATCCGCGCTGCTGACGATGCACCACCGAGCAAAGCCGAAGAACCGCCTCCGCCCTGGATGCAGTGATCGGCTAACGAAAAACCCGGCTTCGGCCGGGTTTTTTGTAGATGCCTGCCACTCATCCCCAAACGCTGAAGAACCAATGTGGGAGCGGGCTTGCTCGCGAATGCGGTAGATCAGTCGACATTGATGTTGGAGACACACCGCATTCGCGAGCAAGCCCGCTCCCACATTGGATTCTTGGTGTAACAGAGTTTTGTGTTCTCCCTGCTGCTCCCCACACTCAAGGACTGAATGTGAACTCCACCCGTAACGCCCAACTGATCATCACCGCCCGTCTGGTCTCTGACTTCGGCGCTTTCCTCAACATGGTCGCGCTGGCCACCTACGTCTACCTGCTCAGCAGCAGCGCCATGAGCGTCGGCATCTTCCTCGCCAGCCGTGTGACCGGTGGGATCTTCGCCAGTCTCATCGGTACAACGTTTTATCGCCGCTGGGCCGGGCGCCTGCCGCTGATTGCCTTCGACCTTTTGCGTGCCGGGCTGCTGGGCCTGCTGCTGGTGCTGCCGGTCGCCCAGCAGATGCTGCTGTTACCGGTGATCGCTTTCGGTCTGGGATTCGGCAACTCGATGTTCGCGATCGGCCTCAACAGTCAGTTGCCGCACTTGGTCGAGGCTGAGCATTTGCTCAAGACCAACGCCTGGATCACCTCGGCGTCGTCGGCCGCCATGGTCGGCGGAAGTCTGGTGTCAGGGCTGTTGGTGGCAGCATTCGGCTTTGAAACAGTGTTTGCATTGAACGTGGTCACTTATCTGTTGGCCGCGCTGTTCATCTTGCCGCTGCGTTTTTCACACCCTGCGCCCGGTGACGAACCGATTCACGAACGGGGTGAGTGGGCGGCCCTGCTCCAGGGGCTGCGCAGCACACCGGTGGTGGCGGCGATGCTCGCCGTGGCGATGGCTGACACCCTTGGCAGTGCCGCGCACAACGTGGGTTTTCCGATTATTTCCAAACTGCTGACGCCCGAGTCGGCCAGCACCACGCTGGGCCTGATGCTGGCGGTCTGGGCCAGTGGAAAACTCATCGGTGCACGCATCGCCAGCCGGCTGAAAGGCTCGGATAACGTGAACCTGGAGCGGCGATTCTTCTTTGGTGTGTTGCTGATGTCCTGCGGCTTCATCCTGATGTTTCAGCAGCAGACCCTTTACGGACTGCTGTTGTTTTCGCTGCCGGCGGGGTTGGGCGACGGTTTCTCGGAAGTCGGCCTGATGTCGCGCCTGCAACGTGAACCGGACAGCCTGCGCCTGCCGATTTTCAGTTTCCTGACGCTGTTGCAAATGACCGGGTTCGGCGTCGGCATGCTGATCGCCGCGCCGTTTTATTCGTGGTGGACGCCGGGTGCCGTGGTGCTGTTGTTCCACGGCATTCCCCTCACCACCTTGTTAGTGGTGAAGGGGCTGGCGATCAGGGGTGAGCGGGTGGTGCGCAACAGCCCGACTCCAGGTTCTTGAGGATCGGGCAGTCAGGACGGTGATCGCCGTGGCAGTGTTCGACCAGGTCCTGCAGGGTGTCGCGCAATTGGCCGAGTTCGCGGATTTTCTGGTTCAGCTCGTCGATGTGCTGACGGGCCAGGGCCTTCACGTCGGCGCTGGCTCTTTGGCGGTCCTGCCAGAGGGTCAGCAGTTTGCCGACCTCTTCCAGTGAGAACCCCAGGTCCCGGGAGCGCTTGATGAACGCCAGGGTATGCAGGTCGTCGTCGCCGTACACCCGATAGCCGCTGTCGGTACGATGGGCGGCCTTGAGCAAGCCGATGGATTCGTAATAACGGATCATCTTCGCGCTCAGGCCGCTTTGGCGGGCCGCTTGGCCGATGTTCATCGGTTGTCCTCCAGATCCTTGGGTTTCCAGGTTTTCAACAGTAGCGCATTGCTCACCACACTGACGCTCGACAACGCCATGGCCGCACCGGCCAGCACCGGGTTGAGGAAGCCGAACGCTGCCAGCGGAATGCCGATCAGGTTGTAGACGAAGGCCCAGAACAGGTTCTGACGAATCTTCGCGTAAGTCTTGCGGCTGATCTCCAGCGCCGCCGGCACCAGCCTTGGGTCGCCGCGCATCAGGGTGATCCCGGCCGCGTGCATCGCAACGTCGGTGCCGCCGCCCATGGCGATGCCGATGTCGGCGGCGGCCAGGGCGGGAGCGTCGTTGATGCCGTCGCCGACCATCGCTACCACACCGGTTTTTTTCAGGTCGGCGACGGTGGCGGCTTTGTCCGCCGGCAGTACTTCAGCGTGAACATCCGTGATGCCCAGCGCCTGGGCAACCACTTTGGCACTGCCGCGATTGTCGCCGGTCAGCAGGTGGCTGCTGATGTTGCGTGCGTTGAGTTGTTGCACGGCTTGCAGCGCGCCGGGTTTGAGGGTGTCGCCGAAAGCGAAGAGGCCCAGCACCCGAAGTTCGGGACTTTGCTCGATCAGCCAGGACAGGGTCCGGCCTTCGGTTTCCCACGCGGCAGCAGAGTCCGCCCATTCACCGGCGCTCAAGCCGCTCTCTTCCAGGAGACGACGATTGCCCAGCGCCAATCGACGACCGTCCAGAGTGCCCGCGATGCCACGGCCGGTCAGGGATTGGCTGTCGGTGACATCGGCCACGGTCAAGCCGCGTTCGGCGCAAGCGTCCAGAACTGCCTTGGCCAGTGGGTGTTCGCTGCCGCGTTGCAGGGCGCCAGCCATTTGCAGCAGGGCCGCTTCGTCATGGTTGATTGCGCTCAAATGAGCGATTCGCGGAGTACCCGACGTCAGCGTGCCAGTTTTGTCGAAGACCACCGCACTGACTTCATGGGCACGTTCCAATGCTTCGGCGTCCTTGATCAGAATCCCGTGGCGCGCCGCCACCCCGGTCCCGGCCATGATTGCCGTTGGTGTGGCCAACCCCAGGGCGCATGGGCAAGCGATCACCAATACCGCCACGGCATTGATCAGCGCCGTTTCCATCGGCGCGCCGTACAACCACCAACCGATCAAGGTTGCCAATGCAATCAGCAGGACCGTTGGCACGAACACCTGGCTGACTTTATCCACCAGTTTCTGAATCGGAGCCTTCGCCGCTTGAGCGTCTTCCACCAGACGGATGATGCGGGCGAGCACGGTTTCCGCGCCCAAGGCCAGGGTGCGAACGAGCAACCGGCCTTCACCATTGATCGCGCCGCCGGTGACCTTGTCGCCGGGTTGTTTGGGCACCGGCAGGCTTTCGCCGCTGATCAGCGCTTCGTCGGCGTGGCTCTGGCCTTCGACCACTTCACCGTCCACCGGGAAGCGTTCGCCGGGCTTGACCATCACCAGATCATTGAGGCGCAAGGCGCTGATCGCGACATCCTGCTCGCGGCCATCGATCACCTGAATCGCTCGCTCCGGGCGCAAGGCTTCGAGTGCGCGAATGGCACTGGCGGTCTGGCGCTTGGCGCGGCTTTCCAGGTATTTGCCCAGCAGCACCAAGGCAATCACCACCGCCGAGGCTTCGAAATACAGGTGCGGCATGCGCCCGGCGGCGCTGGCCCATTCATAAAGGCTCAAGCCATAACCGGCGCTGGTGCCCAACGCGACCAGCAAATCCATGTTGCCGGCACCGGCGCGTACGGCTTTCCAGGCTGCGACGTAAAAGCGTGCACCGAAGATGAATTGCACTGGTGTGGCCAGCGCGAATTGCACCCAGGCCGGTAGCATCCAGTGCACGCCGAATGGTTGCAGCAACATCGGTAGCACCAACGGCGTGGCGAGGACGATCGCCATGATCAAGGCCCAACGCTCGCGATGCAGGCGTTGTTGTTGATCATCGGTTTGCGGGTGTTCGACTTCCCAGACACTGGCGCTGTAGCCAGCCTTGGTTACGGCAGCGATCAAGGTTTGCGGATCGATCTGGCCGAGCAGCTCAAGGTGGGCGCGTTCATTGGCCAGGTTGACGCTGACGCTTTTGACCCCCGGCACCTTGGCCAGCGCTCGTTCGACCCGGCCGACGCAGGAAGCGCAGGTCATGCCGTCGATGCTCAATTCCAGACTGTGCTGCGGCACGCTGTAACCCGCCTGCTGCACCGCGTCCATCAAGGCCGGCAGGCTGTCGCTGGGCGCTTGAACACGGGCCTGTTCGGTGGCCAGGTTGACGCTGACGGCAGAGGCGCCGATGACTTTGCTCAAGGCACGCTCGACACGCCCGGCGCAACTGGCGCAGGTCATGCCGGCAATCGGCAGATTGAAAGTGGTGGATTCGGACATCGGTCACGCTCCCTGTAGAAGATACCTACAGGATCAACCTTGCCATGCGGGTAAGGTCAAGCGCCAATCTACAAATTGCCACAGGCTGGGTTCAGGTCGGGCAGGGGGAGCGAGTCGCGCCCTTCGCGAGCAAGCCCGCTCCCACATTTAACCGCGTTCTCCTAAAAGAATACGGTCGTATGTGGGAGCGGGCTTGCTCGCGAAGAGGCCATAACAGCCAACACAAATGTGAACGTCAATAGTCCAGGGCAGTGGGTTTCAAGTACATCCCTTCCTGCGTCATCGCAATCCGGAACTTCAACACGTCACCGGCCTTGAGCGTGATGTTCTGCGAACCCGGGGCGAGCATGCCCGGGTTGCAACCCGACGCCTGGCCCGGCAGCAGCTTCAGGCGCAAGGACACATTGCCCGGCGGCAGGTTGAACGAGGTGCTTTGTTCCTGGAACAAACGCGCCGACAACTGATCCTGGATGTACACGCCGATCTCGCAGGAGGTCGCGACTTCCAGGCGCTCGCGGGAAATGATCAGTACGCCATAGTCCTCCCCGGCGGCTTGAACCGAAGGTGTCGCGGCAAATAGGCTGAGAAAGCCAAACAGGCTGAGAGCTGACCAGCGCATGGCTGAATCTCCTGATGTCGAGTCATTGATGGACGCAGCTTGGCCGAGCGCGGCGCTGATTGCCAGCCCGGCAGCGCACTTCAGAACTTGACCTTGCCATGATGGCAAGCTCGAGACTGCATGCAACCTCACTCAAGGAGTCATCCCATGCAAGTGTTCAACGTTCAAGGCATGTCCTGCGGTCACTGCGTCAAAGCCATCACTCAGGCGCTGCAAGCCAAGGATCCTGCGGCCAGCGTGCGGATCGATCTGGCCGCGAAAGAAGTCGGCGTCGAGAGCGCTTTGTCGGCGGATCAGGTGATCGCAGTGATCACTGAAGAGGGCTACCAGGCAAAGGTTGCCTGAGCCCCATCCTTGTAAGAGCCGAGCTTGCTCGCGATAGCGGTGGAGCATTCAACATCTCTGTGACTGTTCTATCGCTATCGCGAGCAAGCTCGGCTCCTACAGGTTCGGTGTTTTAACTGACAGGCATCAATTGTCTGAGGGGTTTTAATAGTTAGCGACCTAACGGAATGTTCAAGGCGTCCCTGCGCGGCTAGACTGTCGGCCTGCCGACTCACGCCCAACTGGATGCCTGATGAACCTCCGTACCATTCTGATTCTTGGCGCCTTGAGCGCCTTCGGTCCGCTGGCGATCGATTTCTATCTGCCGGCGTTCCCGGCGATGGCGCTCGCCTTCGGCACCGATGAAAAACACGTTCAGCTGACTCTGGCGGCGTATTTCCTTGGCTTGTCCATCGGTCAACTGGCTTACGGTCCGGTGGCGGATCGCTTCGGGCGTCGCATTCCCTTGCTGACCGGCGTCGGCTTATTCACCGCCGCCTCCCTGGCCTGCGCCTATGCGCCGAACCTCGAATGGTTGATGGGCGCACGTTTCGTTCAGGCATTGGGCGGTTGTGCGGGGATGGTGATCTCCCGCGCGATTGTCAGCGATAAATGCGATGCAGTGGGGTCGGCGAAGGTCTTTTCGCAGCTGATGCTGGTGATGGGCCTGGCGCCGATTCTTGCGCCGATGCTGGGCGGGCTGTTGGTCAACACCACGGGCTGGCAGTCGATCTTTCTCGTGCTGACCGGTTTCAGTGCGCTGGCAGGGTTGGCGGTGGCGCTGGGGCTGCCGGAAAGTCTGCCGGCCCATGTGCCGCGTCAACCGTTGTCCGGGGCGTTGCGTCAGTACGGTCGACTGTTGTCGGACCGGGTGTTCCTCGGCCACGCCCTGACCGGCGGCATCGCCATCGCCGGGATGTTTGCCTACATCGCCGGTTCACCGTTCGTCTTCATCAAACTGTATGGCGTGCCGGCCGAGCATTTCGGTTGGCTGTTCGGTACCAACGCGGCGGGTTTCATTCTGGTCGCGCAACTCAACGCGCGATTGCTGGCCAAGCGTGGCCCGGCGTTTCTGCTGGCACGCACCGTGTGGATCTACGTTGGCGCCGGTCTGGCGCTGCTGGCCGTCAGTTCGCTGCACACTGCGCAGCTATGGCCGTTGCTGATTCCGCTGTTTGTCTGCATCGCCAGCCTCGGTTGCATCCTCCCCAACGCCTCGGCCTGCGCCATGAACGGGCAGGGCGCGCGGGCCGGCAGTGCATCGGCGATGCTCGGTTGCCTGCAATTCAGCGTCGCCGCCGGGGCAGCCGCACTGGTGGGGGTTTTACACGACGGCAGCGCCATGCCGATGGCCATGGTCATCAGCCTGTGCGGAATTCTCGTGGTGAGCGTGGCGATGCTCACCCGGCGCTTGCAAAATGCCCGGGCGCTGGCGCAAGCCCAGGTCTGAGGATGGACTCAGCCAGCGGCACGCTGCTGGCGGTCAATAATTTGATGAGGTGCTTGTAGTCGCGCTTCAAGGGTGCGGGTGAAGGCGCGGGCTTCGGCTTCGCTGCGGAATGTCACGGCGTGTTGGTCCAGACGGACTTGCCACTGGGATTTTGCCAATTCTTTTATCAGGATCTTCATTGCTGATCTCTCCTCTCGTAAAAGATGTTACGTAAAAGACTGTGCCGCAGAGTCTCGATTGTAGACCTCAATACGATCGCAATTGTGACAAGGGTCAACTCTCGGACTGACGGTGTCGCCCATCGGGGCGACAACTGTGTCAGTTTGTTTCAGAACCCTTCGAGCACAATCTTGCCCTTGGACTTGCCGCTTTCCAGCAGCTCATGGGCGCGACGCAGGTTCGCCGCGTTAATGGTCCCGAAGTGCTCGCCGACTGTGGTCTTCAGCGTCCCGGCGTCGATCAGCTCAGCCACGCGGTTGAGCAGTTTGTGCTGCTCGATCATGTCCGCGGTTTCGAACAGCGAGCGGGTGTACATGAACTCCCAGTGCAGCGACAGGCTCTTGCGTTTGAGTTTGGTCACGTCCAGCGCCTTCGGATCATCGATCAGGGCCAGTTTGCCTTGCGGCGCCAGTGCTTCGACCAATTGATCCAGGTGATGATCGGTCTGGGTCAGGCTGGCGACGTGGGTCACCTGATCGACGCCCGCACGTTTGAGTTCTTCGCTCAACGGCTGGCTGTGATCGATCACCAGGTCGGCACCCAGCTCACGAACCCAGCTCTGGGTTTGCGGGCGGGAAGCGGTGCCGATGACGTTCAGCCCGGTGAGCTGGCTGGCCAGTTGCGTGAGGATCGACCCCACACCGCCAGCGGCACCGACGATCAAAAGGCTCTGGCCTTCATCAGTTTTGCCTTCACGCACTTGCAGGCGTTCGAAGAGCAATTCCCACGCGGTGATAGCGGTCAGCGGCAGCGCGGCGGCTTCGGCGAAACCAAGGGTTTTCGGCATATGGCCGACGATCCGCTCATCGACCACGTGCAGTTCGCTGTTGCCGCCCGCGCGGGCGATGGAGCCGGCGTAGAACACTTTGTCGCCGGCCTTGAACAGCGTGACTTCACTGCCGACGGCCTTGACCACACCGGCCACGTCCCAGCCCAGCACTTTCGGCGTACCCGCTTCAGGCTGGACGTTTTGGCGGACCTTGGTGTCCACCGGGTTGACCGAGATGGCTTTGACTTCCACCAACAGGTCGCGCGGGCCGGCAACCGGTTCTGGCAGTTCGATGTCTTGCAGAGCGTTTGAGTCGCTGATTGGCAACGAGGCGTAATAGGCAATGGCTTTCATAGGGGCTCCTGAACAGTAATAAGGAAGGAAGCAATCAGACGATGGAGCGCAGGCGCTTGAGGTCGAAGTGTTCGAGAAAGTCGCCAGCCTTGGCGCGGAAGTTCTGGATATGCGCGCTGTCGTCATGGGCTTGCAGGGCTTCGTCACTGCTCCATTTTTCGATCATGTAGAAGGCATGAGGATTGGCGAGGTCCTGGTGCAAGTCGTATTGACCGCAACCGGCCTCGGCGCGGGTCGGTTCCAGCAGCGCTCGCAGGTGCTGTTCGAGGGCGTCTTGCTGGCCGGCTTTGGCGATTAAAGTGGCGATGGCGGTAAAAGGCTGGGACATGTTCGGCTCCGGGAACGGGATGAATTCGATGGGACGGATGATTGGCTATTTCTCTGCAAGATAAAACCCGCTAAAAGAGCAGTCTCTTTCAATATTTTTTTGATAATCGAGGCTGAACGATGCTGCGTTTCGATGACTTGCAGTTGTTTGTCCGGGCGGCGGACCTGGGCAGTCTGTCAGCGGCGGCGCGCGGGATGGACATGTCGGCCGCGGTGGCCAGTGCGGCGTTGAAACGCATCGAACAGCAACTCGGCGCCCGGTTGCTCGCCCGTTCTACCCGTAGCTTGCGCCTGACCGCTGAAGGCGAGGGGTTTCTCGAATACGCTCGGGCCGCCTTGAGCAATCTCGATGAGGGCCGTCGTTTGTTGGCCAGCGGTCAGGACCAGGTCAGCGGGATTTTGCAGCTGTCGGCGCCTTCGGACTTTGGCCGCAATCTGCTGCTGCCCTGGCTGGACGAGTTTCAGCGAGAGCATCCGAAGCTTACGGTGCGTTTGCTGTTGGGCGACCGCATCGCCGACCTGTTCCGCCAACCGGTGGACATCGCCCTGCGGTACGGCGAGCCGGAAGACTCAAGCCTGGTGGCGCTGCCCATCGCCCCGCAGAACCGCCGCGTCCTTTGTGCCGCCCCGAGTTACCTGGCCCGGCATGGCGAGCCGCGGCAACTGGAGCAACTGGCTCAGCACAACTGCCTGCTGTTCATGCTCGGCAGCCGGGTTCACGATCATTGGAGTTTCCACGACGGCAAACGCGAGGTCAGCCTGACCGTCAGCGGCGATCGTTTCAGCGATGATGCCGATGTCGTGCGGCTGTGGGCCGTGGCAGGTGCCGGGATCGCCTACAAATCCTGGCTCGATGTCGCGGCCGATGTGCTGGCCGGTCGGTTGAAAGTGCTCATGCCGGAACTGCTCTGTGAGCGCGCACCGCTGAATTTGCTGTGCGCCCATCGCGCACAATTGAGTAAGCCGGTGAACCTTTTGCGGGAAATGCTTGCCAGCCGATGCGCCCGCTTGAGTAGCCAATTTCCGACGTTATCGGGCGCCGATCATTAGTCGCAGGCAAATAGCGAAATTTCACTCAGGAACTATCACCACCAACGGTTTCCCAAGGGCAGGAACCGGCGGTTAACCCGCATATACTAGCGCTCGCCTCATGTACGCACCGTCGATCTCGCAATGGCGAGTCCACATCCGAGTCAGCCAGGCCCCAAGGTCAATCGCCGTGGCTTTGCGAAACCTGCAAGCATGGCCTGTGCGATTGGCCGGCTTTGCCCGGTTTATGGCGGTTTCAACGCCTTGGCCGACGACACATTACTGGTCAAGATGTCTCTGAGCAGTAGACGAAACGATTCAACAGGGAGTGAATACATGGAACATGCACCTTGCATCAGCCAGATCGCCACGTTGCTGGCTGACCCAAAGCGCAGCGCAATGATGTGGGCCTTGATGGACGGCTCGGCGCGGCAAACCGAGGAGCTGGCCTTGTTGGCCGGCTTGTCACCGTCTTCGGCCAGTGCGCATCTGGGGCGATTGTCCGGCGGAGGTCTGTTGAAAGTCGAAATCCGCGGCCGCAAGCGGTTCTTCCGCCTTGCCGCACCCGAAGTGGGGGCCGCGATAGAGGCACTGGCCAGCGCCACCCTGGCCAGCACGCCTCGGGAAATCCCGGACGTTTTCAAGCGCACGACACCTATCGCCAAACCTCAGGCGGCGCCTTCGTCACTCTTGCGCGCCAGGCTTTGCGACGACCATTTGGGCGGCACCCTTGCCGCCGATCTTTACCAGCGTCTGCTGGATTCAGGCTGGATCGAACAGTTCGATCAGCGGGTCATGATCACCCACAAGGGCGCCACGCAGCTGGCGACACGGGGTGTGTTCATCCAGGCGCTGGCTCATCGCAATAGCCGAGTTGCCTGCGCTTGTCCGGACTGGAGCGAAAGACGCCCGCACATGGGCGGATCACTGGGTGCGGCGTTGCTGCAATTGTTCATGCAGTCAGGTTGGCTGAGCCTGCCCAACGAATCTCGAGCCTTGCAGATCACCGCCGCGGGGCAGCGTGAAATCCATCGGTTCGCCAAAGAGACCGAGCTGGAAATGGCGTTGTAGACGCATCGAGGTCGACGTCCGAAGCGTCGGGCGTCGCTCAGAGCTGCGAACAGGTCGTATCCAGCAGTAACCCCCAGCAGCTATCGCGCACACTCGTCCGGGGACTTTCGGATTGGGGGAATGTGGCATGGAAACACGAGGCTTCAGCGCGGCAGAACGACTGGAACGGCTGCCCATCAGCGGTTATCACCGGATCATTTTCATCATCATTGCCCTGGCGTTTTTCTTCGACTCCATGGACCTGGCGATGATGACCTTCCTGCTCGGCTCGATCAAAACCGAGTTTGGCCTGAGCACGGCGCAGGCCGGGTTGCTGGCCAGTTCGAGCTTTTTCGGCATGGTCGTGGGGGCGTCACTGTCCGGGATGCTGGCCGACCGTTTCGGGCGCAAACCGGTGTTTCAGTGGAGCATCGTGCTGTGGGGGATCGCCAGTTATCTGTGCTCCACGGCGCAGAACGTCGAAACGCTGACGTTGTTTCGAATCCTGTTGGGGATCGGCATGGGCATGGAGTTTCCCATCGCTCAGTCGATGCTCTCGGAGCTGATCCCGGCCAAACGGCGGGGGCGCTACATTGCGTTGATGGACGGTTTCTGGCCGCTGGGTTTCGTCGCCGCCGGCGTACTGTCGTACTTCTTGCTGCCGGTGATTGGCTGGCGGGACATCTTCCTGGTGTTGGCGGTGCCGGCGGTGTTTGTCCTGGCGATTCGCTTTTTCATTCCCGAATCACCGCGCTGGCTGGAACAGGCCGGGCATCATGACGCGGCGGATAAGGTCTTGCTGCGCATCGAAGCTCGGGTCCGGACATCTCTGGGGCGTTCGGAGCTGCCTGAGCCGATCCGCCTGCCGAGAGTGGCCAGTACGCCTGGCAATTTCTTTTCCGCATTGCAGCAAATCTGGTCGCCGCTGTACCGCCAGCGCACGATGATGATCTGGAGCGTCTGGTTCTTCGCCTTGCTGGGGTTCTATGGCCTGACGTCCTGGCTCAGTGCCTTGCTGCAGCAGTCGGGTTTTGCCGTGACTCAGTCGGTGTATTACACGGTGCTGATTTCCCTCGGCGGGATTCCCGGTTTCCTGATGGCCGCCTGGCTGGTGGAGCGTTGGGGGCGTAAACCGGTGTGCGTGGTGACGTTGCTCGGCGGCGGGGTGATGGCGTTTCTGTATGGTCAGAGCGCGGTGTTTGGCGGCAACGTCAGCCTGTTGATTGCGTCGGGGCTGCTGATGCAGTTTTTCCTGTTCGGCATGTGGGCGGTGCTTTACACCTACACGCCAGAGTTGTACCCGACATCGGCGCGGGCCACGGGCTCGGGGTTTGCGTCGGCGATTGGTCGCGTGGGTTCGTTGCTCGGGCCAATGGTGACCGGGCTGGTGTTCCCGATGACCGGGCAGGGCGGGGTGTTTGCGCTGGGGGCGATGTGTTTTGCGATTGCGGCAGGGGTGGTATGGGTGTTCGGGATGGAGACCCGGGGCAAGACGCTGGAAGAGTTAAGCGAGGCGGTTGCTTAATGATCGTTCCCACGCTCCGCGTGGGAATGCAGCCCGGGACGCTCCGCGTCCCAAGAGCTGACGCAGAGCGTCCGGTGAGGCATTCCCACGCGGAGCGTGGGAACGATCAGTTACTAGGGTTTCACCAACCGTGCATCCAGGCTGTTCTGCGCCAGACGCTTGGCCTGATCCTGGGTCATGCCCAAATGGGTATACAGCGCATGGAAGTTCTCGGTGACATAACCGCCGAAGTACGCCGGGTCATCCGAGTTCACGGTCACTTTCACGCCACGTTCCAGCATGTCGAGAATGTTGTGCTGAGACATGTGATCGAACACGCAGAGCTTGGTGTTCGACAACGGGCACACGGTCAACGGGATTTGCTCGTCGATGATTCGCTGCATCAAACGCTCGTCTTCGATGGCGCGCACGCCATGGTCGATGCGCTGGACTTTCAGCAAATCGAGGGCTTCCCAGATGTACTCGGGCGGGCCTTCTTCACCGGCGTGGGCGACGGTCAGGAAACCTTCGTGACGGGCACGATCAAACACGCGCTGGAACTTGCTTGGCGGGTGACCCATTTCCGAACTGTCCAGACCAACCGCCACAAACGCATCACGGAACGGCAGCGCCTGGTCTAGGGTTTTCTCGGCTTCTTCTTCGCTCAAGTGGCGCAGGAAGCTCAGGATCAAACCGCTGGTGATGCCCAGTTGCTGCTCGCCATCCTTCAATGCGGCGGCGATGCCATTGAGCACCACTTCGAACGGCACGCCACGGTCGGTGTGGGTCTGCGGATCGAAGAACGGTTCGGTGTGAATCACGTTCTGCGCCTTGCAGCGCAACAGGTAAGCCCAGGTCAGGTCGTAGAAATCCTGAGAGGTGCGCAACACGTCGGCGCCCTGGTAATACAGGTCGAGAAACTCTTGCAGGTTGTTGAAGGCGTAGGCCTTGCGCAGGGTTTCGACGTCGCTCCACGGCAGGGCGATCTTGTTGCGTTCGGCCAGGGCGAACAGCAACTCAGGCTCCAGCGAACCCTCAAGGTGCAGGTGCAGTTCTGCCTTGGGCAGGGCGTTCAGCCAGTCGTACATAGTCTTTTCTCATCAGGTGCAGATGGCGAGCATTCTACAGATGCCCGAGGAAACAATTAGCAAAACCTGACCAGCCGGTTCATCACAGCGCTTCCTGTTCCCGTCGATAGGCGTAGGTATCGGCGAAGCGCGAGAGCAAGAATTCGGCGCAGGTGGTGGCCGGATACTTTGCCGAATGCCGTTCATCCTGACAGCCGGGCAGGCATTCGATGACCGTGTCGGGGTGCGGCTCGGCGAAGAACGGCATCGAATAACGGTCCACGCCCAGCGGGCTGATCACCCGGTGCGGCGTTGACAGGTAACGGTCGTTGCTCCAGCGCGCCATCATGTCGCCGAGGTTGACCACGAACGTGCCGTCGATCGGCGGTGCATCGATCCACTCGCCTTTAACGTTTCGCACTTGCAGGCCGCCGGCGGCATCCTGATACAGCAGGGTGATACAGCCGTAATCGGTGTGGGCGCCGGCGCCTTGTTGCTCTTCGGAACTGGCGGTGTGGCGCGGTGGGTAATGAATCATCCGCAGCACGCTGACCGGCTCAACGAAGCGGCTGTCGAAAAAGTCGCGCTCGATGCCCAGCGCCACGGTTATGGCCCGTAACAGGGTTAGGGCCAAGGCCTGCATGTCGACGTAGTGCTGCTCCATCAGCAATTCCCAGCCGGGCATCGACGGATGACGGTTGGGGCCGCGCAGCGGTTTTTCCGCCAGCACGTCAGGGTGATCGGCCGGCAGGTGCAGGCCCATGTCGAAGGTTTCTTTCAGGTCGCTGGGTTTGCTCGGGTCGAGTTGTTCAGTGGCGATGGCGCCATAACCGCGGTGGTGACGGGTTTGGGTGATGTCGATCTTGAGTTTTTCGGCGGCGGGCAGGGCGAAGAAACGTTGGGCACTGTCGAGTACGGCGTTAATGCGCGACCGACTGATCGGGTGGCCCTTGATGTAGAAAAAGCCCCACTCGCGGCAGGCGTGGTCGATTTGCGTGGCGATTGATTGCCAGTCACTTGCGTCTTCGCTGTAGAGCGGGCTGATGTCGATGATCGGGAGCTGGTTCATGCGCAGTCCTATAGAACGCTGGAAATCCAATGTGGGAGCGGGCTTGCTCGCGAAGACGGCAGAACATTCAACATGGATGTTGGCTGACACACCGCCTTCGCGAGCAAGTCGAATCGTCGCACCGCCGCTCCCACAAGGGTTTTGTGTTTGGCTCTGGGACTACTTCGGAATGTCAGCCTTCATGCCTTCAACGTAGTAGTTCATCGATGCCAGCTCCGCATTGCTCGCCGTCGCGCCCGCCGCAATCTTCTCGACGCCTGCCTGATCCTTGATCGGTCCGGTGAACGGGTGGAAAGCACCGCTTTTGATGTCGGCAATGATCTGCTCTGCCTCGGCTTTCACCGGTGCGGGCACCAGATCGCTGATCGGCAACTCAACCGTACCTTCCTGCAAACCACCCCAGTAATCCTGCGATTTCCACAGGTGGTCGAGTACGCTTTGGGTCGCCTGAATGTAGTGCGGGCCCCAGTCGTTGACGATGGACGTCAGCACCGCTTTCGGCCCGAAGTGCGCCATGTCCGAAGCGTAGCCCACGGCATACACGCCGCGACGTTCAGCCGCCTGGATCGGCGCCGGGCTGTCGGTGTGCTGGAACACCACGTCCACGCCCTGATCGATCAACGCATTGGCGGCATCCGCCTCTTTGCCCGGATCGAACCAGGAGTTGACCCACACCACTTTGATCTCGGTGCCCGGGTTGTATTTGTTCAGGGCCAGTTGAATGGCGTTGATGTCGCGGATCACTTCCGGGATCGGGAAGGACGCGACGTAACCGATCTTCTTGGTCTTGGTCATCTTCGCCGCAAGGAAACCGCCGACGTAGCGACCTTCATACGTGCGCGCCAGATAGGTGCCGAGGTTCTTGTCCTGCTTGTAGCCGGTGGCGTGTTCGAAGGTCACCATGGGAAATTGTTTGGCGACTTTCAGGGTCGGGTTCATGTAGCCGAAGGACGTGGTGAAGATCAGGTCGTACTTGTCCTTGGCCATGTTGCGGATCACCCGCTCGGCGTCGGCGCCTTCAGCGACGTTTTCCACATAGTTGGTGGTGATCTGGTTGCCGAATTTTTCGGCCAGCGCCTTGCGCCCTTGTTCATGCTGATACGTCCAGCCGTGATCGCCAATCGGACCGATGTAGACGAAGCCGACTTTCAGCGGGTCGGCGGCACTGGCAGTCAGGCTTGCGCTCAGACCGATGGCCGCGGCGACGGCGCAAAGCAGCTTCTTCAACGGACGTTTGTGCATGAATCCACTCCCTATTGTTTTGAGGTTGGAGGGGGTAATGCAAATTGCTGACCAACAGGACAACAAAATCGTCGAAACCGTGGTGAAGCCTTCGCGAGCAAGCCCGCTCCCACAGGAGAACGCATTCCAATGTGGGAGCGGGCTTGCTCGCGAAGAGGCCCGCAAGACCAATAAAAGTGCATCCCCCCGAACCTGTTGCCATCCACTGGTGCGCTAAGGTGTAACGAAACGTTAGCGCCGCCCCGCAGTCAGTAGCTCATCATCCTGGTTTCGCTTCACACGGCAAAAAGGCCCGCAATGCTCACACTCCTCAAGCAAGAAAAGTTTCTGCTGCTGGCCGTGATCGCCGCCGCCGTCGCCTACCCGCTGGAGCACTGGATGCTGCACAGCGGCCAACCCATCGCGTTGACCGCCGGCCTCGTACTGATCGCCTTCATCGTCGTTGCCTCCATGCGCGTCGCCCATCACGCCGAACTGCTCGCAGAAAAAGTCGGCGACCCTTACGGCACGATGATCCTGACCCTGGCCGCCGTGCTGGTGGAAGTGGTGATCCTGGCGATCATGATGAGCAACGAAGCCTCGCCGACTCTGGTACGCGACACGATTTATTCGGCGGTGATGCTCGACATCAACGGCATCCTCGGCCTCGCTGCGTTGATGGGTGGGCTCAAGCACGGCGAACAGTCCTACAACGACGATTCGGCCCGCAGTTACAGCGTGATGATTCTCACCGCCATGGGCGTTTCCATGGTGGTGCCGGAGTTCATCCCCGAGGGCAGCTGGAAACTCTATTCGGCGTTCACCATTGGTGCGATGGTCGTGCTCTACACCCTGTTCCTGCGCATGCAGGTCGGGCCGCACAGTTATTTCTTCAGCTACAGCTACCCGGAAAAACGTCGCAAGAAAGCCCCGGAGGAAGACCCTGAACCGGTCAATCTGGTGCTGAGTATTGGCACGTTGGTGTTTGGCGTGGTGGTGATCGGCGCCTTGGCCGAGGTGATGTCCAAGACCCTCGATCTGGGCCTCGAAGGGACGGGCGCACCGCCGGTGATCACGGCGATCCTGGTGGCGGCAATCTCGGCGGCGCCGGAAATTCTGACCGCGTTGCGGGCGGCACTGGCCAACCGCATGCAGTCTGTGGTCAACATCGCCATGGGCGCGTCACTGTCGACGGTCATCCTGACTGTGCCGGTGATGGAAGCGATGGCGCTCTACACCGGCCAGCCGTTCCAGATGGCGATGACCCCGGTGCAGACCGTGATGGTCTTCCTCACCCTGATCGTTAGCGCGATCAACCTCAACGATGGCGAAACCAACGCCATCGAAGGCATGACTCACTTTGTGCTGTTTGCGACCTTCATCATGTTGTCGCTGTTGGGCCTTTGAGCCCTAAACAAAACCAATGTGGGAGCGGGCTTGCTCGCGAAAGCGGTGTGTCAGCCAACAAATATGTTGAATGTCAGTCCGCATTCGCGAGCAAGCCCGCTCCCACAGTTTTTGATGTGTGTT
Organism: Pseudomonas sp. PDM25; assembly: GCF_019219045.1. Taxonomy (NCBI): domain Bacteria; kingdom Pseudomonadati; phylum Pseudomonadota; class Gammaproteobacteria; order Pseudomonadales; family Pseudomonadaceae; genus Pseudomonas; species Pseudomonas sp. PDM25. Next base: position 13,151 of record NZ_JAHUWL010000019.1, on the reverse strand, counting down.
GTATCAGGTACCTGCAATCAACTGCCGAGCCGCCTGGCTGTGATCGGCAATCAACCCTTTCAGGTCCAGCCCTTCAACCTGCCCATCAATCACCCGCCATTTGCCACCAACCATCACCCGATCCGCCCGATCAGCGCCGCATAGCAGCAATGCTGACACCGGATCATGACTACCGGAAAACCGCAGCTCATCGAGCTTGAACAGCGCCAGGTCCGCCTGCTTGCCCACCGCCAGTTCGCCGATATCAGTACGCCCGAGCACACTCGCCGAACCCTTGGTCGCCCAACCCAAAACCAATTCCGGCGTGATCTTCTCGGCGCCATAACGCAGCCGCTGAATGTACAGCGCCTGACGGGTTTCCAGCATCATGTTCGACGCATCGTTGGACGCCGAACCATCCACGCCCAAGCCCAGCAATGCACCCGCAGCGGTCAGGTCCAGCGTCGGGCAGATGCCGGAAGCCAGACGCATGTTCGAACTCGGGCAATGGCAAATGCCGGTGCCGGCGGCGCCGAGACGAGCGATTTCGTCCGGGTTGAAGTGGATGCCGTGAGCCAGCCAGGTGCGCGGGCCGAGCCAGCCGACGCTGTCGAGGTAATCCACAGTGCGCAGGCCGAAGCGTTGCAGGCAGAAGTCTTCTTCGTCGAGGGTTTCGGCCAGATGGGTGTGCAGGCGCACGTCGAGTTTGTTCGCCAGTTCGGCGCTGGCGGACATGATTTGCGGGGTCACCGAGAACGGTGAGCAGGGGGCGAGGGCGATCTGGATTTGCGCGCCTTCGCCACGCTCGTGGTACTCGCCGATCAAGCGTTGGCTGTCGGCGAGGATCACTTCGCCTTCCTGCACGGTTTGCTGCGGCGGCAGGCCGCCGTCCTTTTCGCCAAGGCTCATGGAACCGCGCGTCAGCATGGCGCGCATGCCCAGTTCGCGGACGCTCTCGACCTGCACGTCGATCGCATTTTCCAGGCCTTGCGGAAACAGGTAATGGTGATCGGCGGCGGTGGTGCAGCCGGACAGCAGCAATTCGGCCAACGCGACTTTGCTGGCGAGGGCGAGTTTTTCAGGGGTGAGGCGGGCCCAGACCGGGTAGAGGGTTTTCAGCCACGGGAACAACGGCTGATTGACCACCGGCGCCCAGGCGCGGGTCAGGGTTTGATAGAAGTGGTGATGGGTGTTGATCAGTCCCGGGAGGATCACATGCTCGCGGGCATCGAAGACTTGTCCACAGGGCGCGGAAGGTTGCTGGCCGGCGGCGAGCACTTCGACGATCAAACCGTCTTGCAGCACCAGGCCGCCACGGGCATCGAGGCCATTGGCAGTGAAGATCGCAAGGGGATTTTTTAACCAGGTACGGGTCGCAGGCATGTTGGCCGGCTCCTCTGAAAGTGGGGTTCAGGTTAGCCAGCTCAGTGATTACCCTGTCTGCTGATCCAGGGTCGCCGCGGGGACGAGGTGCGGAGTTTCAAACAAATCCAGCCGGCGGGCAAGCCTTGCCCGACCATATGATGCAAAACCCCATGTGGGAGCGGGCTTGCTCGCGAATGCGGTGCGTCATGCAACATTGATGTTGACTGACACTCCCTCTTCGCGAGCAAGCCCGCTCCCACAGTAGACGATGGGTTACCAAGGAATGGTTTCACCCCGGTAATTCACAAAATGATGCCCGCCCTTGCCGGTATACGCATTCACCTGATCGACCAACCCACGCGTGCTGGTGTCCACATCAATGTCGGCACCTTCACCGCCCATGTCGGTCTTCACCCAACCCGGATGCAGCGACAGCACGGTGAGTTTCTGTTCGCCCAACTGAGTGACGAAGCTATTGGTCATCGAGTTCAACGCCGCTTTGCTCGCCTTGTACAACGCCAGCTCCGGCGCATCCGGCATGGTCACGCTGCCCAGCACCGAACTCATGAACGCCAGCACGCCGCTGTCCGCACGAATCTGCCCGACAAAACGCTGGGCCAGATTGATTGGCGCCACCGCATTGGTGAAGAACAGTTGCCCGACTTCGGCCAGCGTCGCGCCGCCCGGTGTTTGAACGTCCGGGCCTTTAACCCCGGCATTCACGAACAACAGATCGAACACTTCGCCCTTGAGCTGCTGGCTCAGAGCGATGACCGCTTGCTGATCGTCCATGTCGAGTTTTTCGATCCGCACCTTGCCCAAGGCCTGCAAGGCTTCGGCGTTCTGCGGGTTGCGCACGGTGGCGGTGACCTGCCAACCGTCGGCCAGCAGGGTTTTCACCAGACCGAGGCCCAGGCCTCGGGAGGCGCCGATGATGAGTGCGGTTTTTGCCGTAGACATAAGTGGCTTCCTTGATAAATGAGGATCACGGATTCAATGGACAACGCTGACCGAGCCGTTGCTGCAACTCCTGACGCAGCGCGCCGAGTTCGTCGATTCGGGTTTCGATCAGTTTGAGTTTGTCTTGCAGCAATTGCGTGACGGCGCTGTCGGGATCGGGCGACTGCGATATCGCGGCGACGCTGTTGCCGATCTCGCCGAGGGTAAAGCCCAATCGCTGAGCGGTCTTGATGTACAGCACCAGTTGCACCATGTCCGCCGGATAGTCGCGATAACCGTTGGCGCTGCGTTGCGCCGCAATCAATCCGCGCTGCTCGTAGAAACGCAGCGTGTCGCGGCTGACGGCGCTGGCCTGGGCTAATTCACCGATGCGCATCATGACTTCTCGAGAGGGCTTGACCCTGGAGCATACTCCAGGCTTTAGCCTTGTTGCTCCCTGAATTTATGGAGCAAAACGGATGTGGACTTCAACGCAATATCGCCGGTTGGTGAAGGGTAGTGCCTGGTATGACTTGATCGTGACGGCGGCGTTTGTCACGCCGTGGAGCTTTGCGGCGTTGCATGCCGTTTTGTCGAGTGTGAGTCAGGCGTTCAATTTGTCCGGCGAGTTGCCGCCGTTTGAGCCGATGCACTTGCTGATGGCCAATCTGTTTGGGTCGATTGTCTGCGTGTGGGCGGTGCTGCGGATTCGTGATCCGCAGCAGGTGTATGGGCGGTATGACGCCGTCGGTAGATTTCTGTTTTCGGCTTGGCAGCTCTATGCCTTGCTCCATGGCGCCAGTTCGCTGTTGGCAATTTTCCTGTTCTTTGAATTGGCGTGGGGCGTGGCTCAGGTGTTGCCTGTTCGGGAGCATTCGCGGGCAAGCCCGCTCCCACAGTGACCGAGTTGCCCGCAGGATTATTGGTCGCTGCAGAACCCTGTGGGAGCGAGCCTGCTCGCGATGGGGCCGGTGCAGACAACCACTAATGCCCGGCCTGCCACGGTTTCCCCAACGACACCGGCGCATACAACCGCGTACGCAGCGCATCCCGCGACAGCAGCACCAACACCACAATGGTCGCCACATACGGCAGCATCGCCAGCAGACTCGACGGAATCGCCAGCCCCAATCCCTGCGCCACCAAATGCAGGATGCTGGCGAGTCCGAACAGATACGCCCCCAGCAGCAATCGCCACACCCGCCAACTGGCAAACACCACCAGTGCCAAGGCAATCCAGCCACGCCCGGCGCTCATGTTCTCCGCCCACATCGGGGTATAAGCCAGCGACAAATAAGCCCCGGCCAATCCAGCCATCGCCCCGCCAAACAGCACCGCCAGCGTGCGCACGCCCAACACCGGTAAACCCATCGCACTGGCCGCGTCCGGATTTTCGCCGACCGCCTGAATGATCAGCCCGACGCGACTTTTCACCATCACCCAGGCCACCAGCGCAAACAGCGCGAACGACACATACACCAGCAGATCCTGTGCAAACAGCATCCGTCCGATCAGCGGGATTTCACTCAAATAAGGAATCGCCACCGGCTCAAAACCTGCCAGCGGTTTACCGACCCACGCCGCGCCAACAAACGTCGACAGGCCTACGCCGAAGATCGTCAGCGCCAACCCGGTGGCCACCTGATTGGCGTTGAACACCAGCGCCACCAGCGCAAACAACGACGACAACAGCATCCCGGCAAGCATCGCCAGCAACACGCCGAGCCACAGGTTGCCGCTGCTCAACGCGACGATAAAACCGATCACCGCCCCAAACAGCATCATCCCTTCCTGGCCGAGGTTCAGAACGCCGCTCTTCTCGCAGATCAGTTCACCTAGAGCCACCAACAGCAGCGGCGTACCGCAACGGACCATGGCGTAGAAAATATTGCTCAACAGATCGATATCCATCACAGCACTCCTGCGTGTACGGCGGTGGCTGGTGCACGACGGGACCAACGCAGGTTCAAACGCGGCCGATAGAGAATCAGCACGTCACTGGCCAGCAGGAAAAACAGCATCATGCCCTGGAACAACTGGGTGATGGCTTGCGGCAGATTCATGCTCATTTGCGCGCTCTCGCCGCCGATGTACAGCAGCGCCATCAACAGGCTGGAAAACAGAATGCCGATGGGATTGAGTCGCCCGAGAAACGCCACAGTGATCGCGGCATAGCCATAACCGGGCGAGACTTGCGGCACCAATTGGCCGATCGGCCCGGTGACTTCGCACACACCGGCCAGCCCCGCCAATCCTCCGCTGATCAACAGCGCCAGCCAGATCAGCCGCTTCTCGCGAAAGCCGACGAACCTCGCTGCGCGCTTGTCCAGCCCGAGCACTTTGATCTGGAACCCGATAAAACTTTTCTGCAACAACACCCACACCGCGACCAACGCGAGCAAGGCGAAATACACGCCCACGTGGACCCGGCCGTCCTCCATCAGCAACGGCAAACGGCTGGCATCACCGAACATCGCCGACTCCGGAAAGTTGAATCCCGCCGGATCCTTCAGCGGCCCATGCACACAGAACAGCAACAGGTTCAGGGCGATGTAATTGAGCATGATGCTGGTGAGAATTTCATTGGCATTGAAACGCGTGCGCAACCACGCCGTCAGCCCGGCCCACGCGGCACCGGCCAGGGTACCGACGAGCAGGATCAGCACCAGCGCCCAGCGACTTTGCAGGTCGATGATGTTCACCGCCAATGCACTGCCGGCCAGCGCACCAAGCAGCAACTGACCTTCGGCGCCGATGTTCCAGATTCGTGCTTGGTACGCCACCGCCAGCCCCAACGCGCAGAGCAAAATCGGCAGCGCTTTGACCAGCAACTCGGAGACGCCGTACAGGTCGCTGATCGGTGCGATGAGCAACGTGTGCAAGGTCAGTAACGGGTCATGCCCCAGTGCGACAAACAGCAGTGAGCCACAGCCCAACGTCAGGACAGCCGCCAGCAACGGCGAGCACCACAGCATCAGGCGCGATTGCTGGCCACGGGGTTCGAGAGAAAGCAGCATGTGAAACTCCGTTAAACCGTTGCGGGTGCGAGTGATTGAGGGGCGTCGAACTGGCCGGCCATCCAGCCGCCGACATCGATCAGGCGCGTGTCGACCGTGGCCTTGAGCGGCGACAATCGACCGCTGCACAACGCGCCGAGGCGGTCGCTGATCTGGAACAGTTCGTCGAGGTCTTCGGAGATCACCAGGATCGCCGCGCCAGCGGCGCGCAAGGCAATCAGCGCCCGGTGAATGGTCGCGGCGGCGCCGACGTCCACGCCCCAGGTCGGGTGCGCGGCCACCAGCAGTTTCGGTTGTTGGAGGATCTCGCGGCCGAGGATGAATTTCTGCAAGTTGCCGCCAGACAGGCTGCGGGCCGGTGTCTGGCTATCGGGTGTCTTGACCCCGAAGCGGCGGATGATTTCTTCGGCCAGCGCTTCGACCTTGCCGCGCTGGATCAGACCATTACTGACCAGCCCTTGTTGAAAGGCAGTGAGCAGGGCGTTGTCCGCCAGGCTCAGGTCCGGCACCGCGCCATGGCCCAGACGTTCAGCGGGGACGAAGGCCAGGCCCAGTTTGCGCCGTGCGTCCGGCCGCAAGTGCGCCACCGGTTGCCCGGCGAAACTGATCGTTGCGCCGTCGTTGCGGCTGAGCGGTTCTTCGCCGCTGAGCAGGGCCAACAACTCATCCTGACCATTGCCGGCGACCCCGGCGATGCCGACGATTTCGCCGCTGCGTACTTCAAGCTCGATGTCCTTCAGCGAACAGCCGAACGGATCGGGGTTGTGCCAGGACAATCCCGTCACATTCAGGAACGCATTAGCGCCAATGACTTTCGGATAGTCCGTAATCAGCGCAGCGGCGTCACCGACCATCAACTGCGCCAGTTGCCGATCCGAACACTCGGCCGGCACGCAATGCCCGGCCACCCGACCGCCGCGCAACACCGTGGCGCTGTGGCACAACGCGCGAACTTCACCGAGTTTGTGGCTGATAAACAGAATGCTGCAGCCCTCGGCGGAGAGTCGGCGCAAGGTGACGAACAAATCGTCGGCCTCCTGCGGAGTCAGCACCGAGGTTGGCTCGTCGAGAATCAGCAGGCGGATGTCCTGCATCAGGCAACGAATGATTTCCACCCGCTGGCGTTCACCGATCGACAGGCTGTGGACAAGTCGCTCCGGCTCCAACGCCATGCCATAGCGCCGGGACACTTCACGAATCTTGGGCTCAAGCTGTTTCGGTGTACCCGCCGCCGCGCCCAACGCCAAGGCAATGTTCTGCGCCACGCTCAACGTCTCGAACAACGAGAAATGCTGAAACACCATGCCGATTCCCAGCTCCCGAGCCTGGGCCGGGTTGCGCAGGGTCACGCGTTGCCCTTGCCAGATCATCTCGCCCGAGTCCGCGTGGGTGACGCCGTAGATGATCTTCATCAGCGTACTTTTGCCCGCGCCGTTTTCGCCGAGCAGGGCGTGGATTTCGCCGGGTGCAATGCTCAGGTCGATGGCATCGTTGGCCAGGCAACCGGGGTAGCGCTTGCTGATGTTGCGCAGTTGCAGGCGAGGTGTTGGATCGAGGATCGGCACGGGGTTGGGCATGACAGGCTCGGGTCGATTGAAGTGATGCCTGTGGACAAAGCAATTTCCTGGCCATTGAGTCAGGAAAAATCAAATACGTTGCAGATAAAGGCTTTGAGGGCGGCGCCTCGCCCTATGTCGATCCCGAACCAGGCACCACTTGAGGGCAAAGCCGTTGATCAGGCTCCGGTTTTGCTCAAGGGGTTTGGTCAAAAAACAAGCAACCGACTGCAAGCCATGCCGGACATGGGGCGGCGACAGCCATGAACGGGTTATCCACAGATTGCTCCACAGTATTTGTGCGCAAGCCCGAAGGTCGGGCATAAGCACTGTGTGGCTTTCTTCTAATGGTGATAAACCGCGTTAACTGATTGTTTTTACGTGGATTTATCTTTTTTGATGACGGATTGGACGAAAAGTGAGCAAAGCCCGCAAAGCCGCGTGACAGAAGGGTTACAGCCGGGTGTGCTCAGGTTATCCACAGCCGGGTGCACAGTAGATGTGGGCAAATGCACCGGTTCGACGAAAGGGCGGTGAACGTTGTTGGTGCGATTAGTGCTGCAACAAAATGCGTCCGCGGCTCAAGCCTGCCAGCTGCGTTTGCAGGGTGTCGATCTGGCTTTCGCCGATAGCCAATCGCAGGTCTACGCCGTTGGCCGTGAACGTTTCTTCCACAACCAGTCCACCCAGTTCCGCCACCCGAAGCTTCACCAACGGCAACTCTGCAAAAGCACAGGCACAACTCACCGGCACCCGACTGATCAGTTCAACCTTTGCCGCTGCTTGCAGGCACTTGTTGGCGCCGCCGCCATACGCCCGGGCGAGGCCCCCGGTGCCGAGTTGAATGCCGCCATACCAACGAATCACCAGCACCGCGACCTGATCGCAATCCTGAGCTTCGATTGCCGCCAGAATCGGCCGGCCAGCGGTGCCGCCGGGCTCGCCATCGTCAGTGCTGCGGTAGTGGTCGCCAAGCTTCCAGGCCCAGCAATTGTGCGAGGCATTCAAATCGCTGTGCTGTTCGATGAACGCCTGGGCTTCAGCAGGGCTGCTGATCGGTGCGGCGAAAGTGATGAAGCGGCTTTTGCGAATCTCTTCGCGGTACTCGCAAAAACCGCTGAGGGTAAAAGGCATAAGTGTCTTAGATCGTTGGCGTCAGGCCGCAGCCCTTGAGAATGATGCGGATCAGGTTGTTGCCGGCGTCTTCCATGTCTTGCTTGGTCAACTTGGTGCGACCGGTGACACGGCAGATCTGCGTCGCGAAATCGGCGTAATGCTGAGTGCTGCCCCACAACAGGAAGATCAGGTTCACCGGGTCGACCGGGTCCATTTTTCCGGCGTCGATCCAGGCCTGGAACACGCCCGCCCGACCCTGGAACCAGGCGCGATAATCCTGGTTGAAGTACTCGGTCAGGCATTCGCCGCCGCTGATCACTTCCATCGCGAAGATCCGCGAGGCTTGCGGCTGACGACGGGAGAATTCCATCTTGGCGCGGATGTAACGCGTCAGCGCTTCGGCCGGGTCATCTTCGGCAGTCAGGGTGTTGAAGGTGCTGTCCCACAGCTGGAGGATGTTGCTCAACACCGCCACGTACAAACCGAGTTTGTTGGTGAAGTAGTAATGCAGATTCGCCTTGGGCAACCCGGCATTCAGGGCGATGGTGTTCATGCTGGTGCCTTTGAACCCGTGACGGGCGAACTCGTCTTCGGCGGCTTTGATGATGGTCTCTTCGTTCTTCTGACGAATGCGGCTAGCAGGTTTGCCGCCGTGAGCGGGGACTTCAAAGGTCATAGGCACTTCCGAACAAGTGAGTGGGTGCAACCAGTGCGTTGATAGCGCACCCACCGGCATCAGACAAGTCCTGATGCGATAAAACCTACCCCCATCTCTGTAGGAGCAAAGCTTGCTCGCGATGACGGCAGGCCAGTCATCACTAATGTTGAATGTTACGCCGCCATCGTCGGAACGCCGCCCGGAGCAAGCTTTGCTCCTACAGGGATTGGGGTGGTTAGCGTGTGGCGGCCAGGCTTTCGAGGAAGCTTTCCAGCACCAAATGCGGACGACGGCCCTTGCGCGTGACCGATGCGAGGCTCAGGTCATAAAACCGCACCTTTGGTTTCAGCGCACGCAACCGGCCTTGCTGCACCCAGAGACTGGCGTAGTGGTCCGGCAGGTAGCCGATGAAGCGTCCGGTCAGGATCAGGAACGCCATGCCTTCACGGTCCGAGGCACTGGCGGTGCAATTGAGCGCCTGGTAATGGGCCTGGATTTCCGCGGGCAAACGGAAGGTCGGCGCGATGGCATCCTGGCTATTGAGGCGCTCGTCATCCAGTTGTTTATCGTCGACATAAAACAACGGATGACCGACCGCGCAATACAGTAGCGAGCGTTCGCTATAGAGCGGCTGATATTCCAGCCCCGACAGCGCGCTGGCCTGCGGCACCACGCCGACATGCAATCGACCGTCGAGCACGCCTTGTTCGACTTCATTGGGCGCGATCATGCGGATCTGAATCTGCACGTCGGGGCCGCGCTCCTTCAATTGCGCCAAGGCATGGGTGATACGCATGTGGGGCAGGGTGACCAGGTTGTCGGTCAGGCCGATGGTCAATTCGCCGCGCAGATGTTGGTGCAGGCCGTTGACCTCGGTGCGGAAACTTTCCAGCGCACTTAATAGCTGCAAGGCCGAGTGATAGACCTCGCGACCTTCTTCGGTCAGGGAAAACCCGGCGCGACCGCGTTGGCACAAGCGCAAACCCAGGCGCTGCTCCAGGTCGCTCATTTGCTGGCTGATGGCCGAGCGGCCGATCCCCAGCACCGATTCCGCTGCCGAGAAGCCGCCGCACTCCACGACGCTGCGGAAGATCCTCAATAAGCGGATATCAAAGTCACTGACTTGCGCCAGCGGATCGGGGCGACGGATGCTCATGCTCAAAACACTCAAAGTTTAGTGGTGGGCTGACTGAACGTTAGAAGAGTTGGATTTCACCGACTTTATCCCCGTGGCAATTTAGCTGCAAGAACGCTTTTGATCTCTATGCCGCTTATTGCCCTGCGAGGTTTTGCCCATGAACTTGCCTGAAAACAACCCGACGTCCCTGGCCAGCCAGCTCAAGCTCGATGCTCACTGGATGCCCTACACCGCCAACCGTAATTTCCAGCGCGATCCGCGACTGATCGTGGCGGCTGAAGGCAGTTGGCTGATCGATGACAAGGGCCGCAAGGTTTACGACTCGCTCTCCGGTTTGTGGACTTGCGGCGCCGGGCATACCCGCAAGGAAATTCAGGAAGCGGTCGCCAAACAATTAGGCACCCTCGATTACTCGCCAGGCTTCCAGTACGGCCATCCTCTGTCGTTCCAGCTGGCTGAGAAAATCACCGACCTGACCCCGGGCAATCTGAATCACGTGTTCTTCACTGACTCGGGTTCCGAGTGCGCTGACACCGCAGTGAAGATGGTTCGTGCTTACTGGCGTCTGAAAGGCCAGGCGACCAAGACCAAAATGATCGGCCGTGCCCGTGGTTATCACGGCGTAAACATCGCCGGCACCAGCCTCGGTGGCGTGAACGGCAACCGCAAAATGTTCGGTCAGGCGATGATGGACGTCGATCACCTGCCGCACACCTTGCTGGCGAGCAATGCCTATTCCCGTGGCATGCCGGAGCAGGGCGGTATCGCCCTGGCCGATGAACTGTTGAAGTTGATCGAGCTGCATGACGCCTCCAACATCGCCGCCGTGTTCGTCGAGCCATTGGCCGGTTCCGCTGGCGTACTGGTTCCGCCACAGGGTTACCTCAAGCGTCTGCGTGAGATCTGCGATCAGCACAACATCCTGCTGGTGTTCGACGAAGTGATCACTGGTTTCGGCCGTACCGGCAAAATGTTCGGTGCCGATACCTTTGGCGTAACCCCGGACCTGATGTGCATCGCCAAGCAAGTCACCAACGGCGCGATCCCGATGGGCGCGGTGATTGCCAGCTCCGAGATCTACCAGACCTTCATGAACCAGGCGACGCCGGAGTACGCGGTGGAATTCCCGCATGGCTACACCTATTCCGCGCACCCGGTGGCTTGTGCTGCTGGCCTGGCAGCACTCGATCTGCTGCAAAAGGAAAACCTGGTGCAGAGCGTGGCCGAAGTCGCACCGCATTTCGAAAATGCGCTGCACGGTCTGAAGGGCTCGAAAAACATCATCGATATTCGTAACTACGGCCTGGCCGGTGCGATCCAGATCGCACCGCGTGACGGCGACGCCATTGTGCGTCCGTTCGAAGCCGGCATGGCGCTGTGGAAAGCCGGGTTCTACGTGCGCTTCGGCGGCGACACCCTGCAGTTCGGCCCAACCTTCAACAGCAAGCCGCAAGACCTTGATCGTCTGTTCGACGCGGTCGGCGAAGTGCTGAACAAGATCGACTGATTTTTCCCTTCTATATAGAGGCGCCCGGTGACGGGTGCCTGTGGACAACTTTTCTGGAGCCCCGCATGAGCCTTATTCCGCATTTGATCAATGGCGAACTGGTGACCGAAGACGGTCGCACGGCCGACGTGTTCAACCCGTCCACCGGCCAGGCGATTCACAAGCTGCCATTGGCCAGCCGCGAAACCATTCAAAAAGCCATCGACTCGGCCAAGGCAGCGTTCCCGGCCTGGCGTAACACTCCGCCGGCCAAGCGCGCGCAGGTGATGTTCCGCTTCAAGCAATTGCTGGAGCAGAACGAAGCGCGGATCGCTCAGCTGATCAGCGAAGAGCACGGCAAAACCCTGGAAGACGCTGCCGGTGAACTGAAACGCGGAATCGAGAACGTCGAGTTCGCTTGCGCAGCGCCGGAAATCCTCAAGGGCGAATACAGCCGTAACGTTGGCCCGAACATTGATGCCTGGTCGGACTTCCAGCCGTTGGGTGTGGTGGCCGGTATTACGCCGTTCAACTTCCCTGCCATGGTGCCGCTGTGGATGTACCCGCTGGCGATCGTCTGCGGTAACTGCTTCATCCTCAAGCCTTCCGAGCGTGACCCAAGTTCGACGCTGTTGATTGCTCAACTGTTGATCGAGGCCGGTCTGCCTAAAGGTGTGCTGAGTGTGGTGCACGGCGACAAGGCTGCGGTGGACGCGCTGATCGAAGCGCCGGAAGTCAAAGCGTTGAGCTTCGTTGGTTCGACGCCGATTGCCGAATACATCTACGCCGAAGGCACCAAGCGCGGCAAACGCGTTCAGGCACTGGGTGGCGCGAAGAACCATGCGGTGTTGATGCCGGATGCGGATCTGGATAACGCGGTCAGCGCATTGATGGGCGCGGCGTATGGTTCTTGCGGTGAACGTTGCATGGCAATCTCGGTGGCTGTGTGCGTCGGTGACCAGGTGGCGGATGCGCTGGTGGCCAAGTTGGTACCGCAAATCAAGGCGCTGAAAATCGGTGCCGGTACTTCATGCGGTCTGGACATGGGGCCGCTGGTTTCCGGTCAGGCTCGGGACAAAGTCAGTGGCTATATAGCAGACGGTGTTTCGGCGGGTGCTTCTTTGGTGGTCGATGGTCGTGGTCTGAGCGTGGCGGGTCATGAGGAAGGTTTCTTCCTGGGTGGCTGCCTGTTTGATAACGTCACGCCAGAAATGCGCATCTATAAAGAAGAGATCTTCGGGCCTGTGCTTTGTGTTGTCCGGGTTAACAGCCTGGAAGAGGCAATGCAGCTGATCAACGATCACGAGTATGGCAACGGCACCTGCATCTTTACCCGTGATGGGGAAGCGGCGCGGTTGTTCTGCGACGAGATCGAAGTCGGTATGGTCGGCGTCAACGTACCGTTGCCGGTACCGGTGGCTTATCACAGCTTTGGCGGCTGGAAGCGCTCGCTGTTCGGCGACTTGCATGCGTATGGTCCGGATGGCGTGCGTTTCTACACCCGCCGCAAGGCCATTACCCAGCGCTGGCCACAACGAGCGAGCCATGAAGCTTCGCAGTTCGCATTCCCTAGCTTGTAAGTAGAAGGGAAGAAGGCCGGCCCCTTGGGGCCGGCCTTTGCGTTTAAGGGGCTTTTTTACCTATATGACAGAATTGTGAAGATAGGTGTTGACGGCAGATTCTGGAAGTCTATAATTCGCCCCACTTCCGGCGCAGTCGAAACGGAAAACTCCTTGGTAAACAATGGGTTACGCAGTTTTCGGCAACGAATTGCTTCAGGTCATCGAAGCCCAGAAGGAGTTGATCGGGCAGTCTGTTTTTGCCTAATTGACGATTCGATCTTCTCGGTCGAAAGCGGTGTAAAAGAGGTGTTGACAGCAGCGAGTAACGCTGTAGA
>NZ_JAHUWL010000018.1:0-138608 GCF_019219045.1 Pseudomonas sp. PDM25 | reverse complement strand
GCTTGGGTGAAAGGAGGAGGGGCGAAATCTCCCACGGTCTGTACTGCGTCAACAGTCGGAATCGAGCCTTGTCCCTCCTCCTCCCTTCAAGTCCTACCATACAAGCGAGCCTGCTCGCGAAGGCGGATTTACATTCAACATTGATGTCGACTAACAGGGCCTCATCGCGAGCAGGCTCGCTCCCACAGGGGAATGCGTACGCCTGAAGACCCGGGCATTACGCCCACCCCTCAAGTCGCAGTGTGGCCCGAACCAATCGTTGCTCTTCACTTTCGATTTCCTTGAGGTTCTCGCAGATGCTCTGAATATGCGCAATGGCAGCCTTGCGCGCCTGCTCCGGCATACGACCGGTGACAGCGTTGTAGAGCCGCGCATGTTGACGGTCGATCTGACGCTTTTGCGGCTCCCGGTGATAAAGGTTGTTCACCGAAGCAAACACCGTGTTCAGCAGCAAGTCCGTCAGCGAGCGCAAGGTCTGCACCAGCACCGGATTATGCGAGGCCTCGCAAATCGCCAGGTGAAACGCATGATCGAGCCGGGCGTGTTCGGACGCCTCCAGCGAATGGCTATGGGCGTCGATCAACGCCTCATAGCTGCGGGTGATGAGCACAAAATCGGCGTCGGTTCCGCGCAACGCCGCCAAGCGTGCGGACTCGCCTTCGAGCAGGCTGCGGACCTCGAACAAATCGTAAAGCGTGCGAGGCTGTGAGCTGAACAAATGCATCAGCGGTGACGCGGCACCGTGCCCCGAAAGATCGGCAACAAATGAGCCCTTGCCCTGTTCTGTCTTGATAATCCCGCGAGCGCGCAACAGCTTCAGGCCCTCGCGAAGTGCCGTGCGGGAAACGCCGAGTTTTTCGGTCAGACGACGCTCCGACGGCAACAGTTGCCCGGTCTTGAGTACCCCGTCCACGATCAGCCGTTCTATACGTTCACAGACCACGTCTGCGACTTGTGGATTACGGCTCGTTTCTGCCCTTTCCATCGACTCTCCAACTGGTATGACCAGCCTCGCGGCCAAAACCACAAATGTTCAACCACAAACATAAACTTATGTTTTAAAACTGTTTTTTTTCATCAGTTAAAAACTACTGAATAAAAAACTGGTTCGACCAGCCAAACAACACATAGACAGTAGAACGCCTCAGGCCAATGATGCAAGTCAGTGCTAAACGGACACAGACCTCCTATAAAAACAACTGAGGGTCGTCAACCGACTATGAACATTCTTTACGATGAACGCGTCGATGGCGTCCTGCCTGATGTCGACAAAACCGCCTTGCTGCAAGCCCTGCAAACACAGTGGCCGGATCTGGAAGTCCTGCATCAACAGGAAGAGCTCAAACCGTACGAATGCGACGGACTTTCTGCTTACCGCACCACGCCCATGCTGGTGGTACTGCCGCGCCACATCGACGAGGTGCAAGGCGTGCTCCGACTCTGCCATGAGCGACAAGTCGCGGTGGTTGCCCGCGGTGCCGGCACCGGTTTGTCCGGCGGTGCATTGCCGCTGGAAAAAGGCGTACTGCTGGTGATGGCGCGCTTCAACTCTATTCTGCACATCGACCCCGCCGCCCGCACGGCCCGGGTTCAGCCGGGGGTGCGCAATCTGGCGATTTCCCAGGCTGCAGCGCCGTTTGGCTTGTATTACGCGCCAGACCCTTCCTCGCAAATCGCTTGTTCAATCGGCGGCAATGTGGCGGAAAACGCCGGTGGCGTGCATTGCCTGAAGTACGGGCTGACCGTACACAACCTGCTCAAGGTCGACATCCTCACCGTCGACGGCGAACACCTGACCCTGGGTTCCCAGGCGCTCGACTCTCCGGGTTTCGATCTGCTGGCGTTGTTCACCGGTTCCGAAGGCATGCTCGGTGTCATCACCGAGGTCACGGTCAAACTGCTGCCCAAACCCCAGACCGCCAAAGTGCTGCTGGCGGCGTTCGATTCCGTCGAGAAGGCTGGCCGCGCGGTGGGTGACATTATTGCCGCCGGGATTATCCCCGGCGGCCTGGAAATGATGGACAACCTGGCCATTCGCGCCGCCGAAGACTTTATCCACGCCGGCTACCCGGTCGACGCCGAAGCCATTCTGCTGTGTGAGCTCGATGGCGTTGAAGCCGACGTTCATGATGACTGCGACCGTGTGCGCCAGGTGTTGGAACAGGCCGGCGCCACCGAAGTGCGCCAGGCCCGCGATGAAGCCGAACGCGTGCGCTTCTGGGCCGGGCGCAAAAATGCCTTTCCCGCGGTGGGCCGTCTCTCACCGGATTATTACTGCATGGACGGGACGATCCCGCGCCGCGAGTTGCCCGGTGTGCTGCAGGCGATCGCCGCGCTATCGGCCGAGTACGGCCTGCGGGTGGCCAACGTTTTTCACGCCGGTGACGGCAACATGCACCCGCTGATTCTGTTCGATGCCAACCAACCGGGTGAGCTCGATCGCGCTGAAACCCTGGGCGGCAAGATCCTCGAATTGTGCGTGAAGGTCGGCGGCAGCATTACCGGTGAACACGGCGTGGGCCGGGAGAAAATCAATCAGATGTGCGCGCAGTTCAATAGCGACGAATTGACCGTGTTCCATGCCGTGAAAGCCGCTTTCGATCCGAGTGGTTTGCTCAACCCCGGCAAGAACATTCCGACGCTACACCGTTGCGCCGAGTTCGGTGCCATGCACGTTCACATGGGTCAGTTGCCCTTCCCTGAACTGGAGCGTTTCTGATGCGCAGCGAACACGATATCGACGACAGCGCCTCGCTGCTGGAACAGGTCAACCAGGCGCTGCAAAACGCCACGCCGTTGCGCATTCAAGGCGCCAACAGCAAGGCGTTTCTTGGGCGCATCATGGCGGGCGAAGTGCTCGACACGCGCAGCCACCGAGGCATCGTCAGCTACGACCCGACCGAGCTGGTGATCACCGTACGCTGCGGCACCCCGCTGGCAGAACTGGCGGAAGTGTTGGACGCGGCACAGCAGATGTTGCCCTGCGAACCGCCCTCCTTCGGCGACGGCGCCACGGTCGGCGGCATGATCGCCAGCGGGCTGTCGGGTCCACGGCGTCCCTGGTCCGGCTCCGTCAGGGACTTCGTCCTTGGGACACGGGTCATCACCGGCCACGGCAAGCATTTGCGCTTTGGCGGCGAAGTCATGAAAAACGTCGCCGGCTACGACCTGTCGCGGCTGATGGCCGGCAGCTACGGCTCGTTGGGCGTGGTCACCGAAGTCTCGCTCAAGGTCCTGCCCAAGCCGCGTCAAACCTTAAGCATCAGCCTGGAAATGGACAGTGATCGCGCCTTGCTGCGCCTCGCCGAATGGGGCCAACAACCGTTGCCGATCAGCGCTGCGTGCCACGATGGGGAACGCCTGCACCTGCGACTTGAGGGTGGCGAAGGTTCAGTGGCAGCGGCACATGACCGATTGGGCGGCGAGTTGCTCGACGCTTCTTATTGGGCTGATCTCAACGAACATCGATTGAGTTTCTTCGATGAGGACCAGGCACTTTGGCGCCTGTCTGTCCCTCACAACACGCCTCGGCTTTCCCTGCCTGGCGGTCAGTTGCTCGATTGGGGCGGTGCGCAGCGCTGGCTCAAATCCGACGCAGAGGCAACGTTCATTCGCTCGATCGTCGAAGAAGTCGGCGGGCATGTGACCTGCTACACCCATGGCCTGATCGACAGCCCGTTCCAACCGTTGCCTGATGCATTGATGCGCTACCACCGGAACTTGAAGCAACAACTCGATCCCCGGGGCATCTTCAACCCCGGACGCCTGTACGCGGAGCTTTGACCCATGCAGACCACCTTGAGTGAACAAGCCCGCCAACTGCCCCGCGCCGAAGAAGCCGAAAGCATCTTGCGCACCTGCGTGCACTGCGGTTTCTGCAATGCCACCTGCCCGACCTATCAATTGCTCGGCGATGAACTGGACGGACCGCGGGGCCGCATTTACCTGATCAAACAGGTTCTGGAGGGCAACGAAGTCACGCAGAAGACCCAACAGCACCTGGATCGCTGCCTGTCCTGCCGTAACTGCGAAACCACCTGCCCTTCCGGCGTCGACTATCACAACTTGCTGGACATCGGCCGGGCGGTGGTCGATGCGGCGGTGCCGCGCCCACTGGGTCAGCGCTTGTTGCGTGAAGGATTGCGCAGCGTCGTCCCCAATCCGGCGCTGTTCAAAGCGCTGGTCAGCAGCGGCCAGGTGTTCCGGGCGTTGTTGCCCAACACCTTGCAGATAAAGTTGCCTCGCCGCGTCTATCCGGCCAAGCCGCGCCCGGTCACTCGCCACGCCCGGCAGGTGTTAATGCTCGAAGGCTGCGTGCAACCGAGCCTGTCGCCCAATACCAACGCCGCCGCCGCGCGAGTACTGGATCGACTGGGGATCAGCGTCATCGCGACCCGCGAGGCCGGATGCTGCGGCGCCGTGGATTATCACCTCGACGCTCAGGCAGCCGGCCTGGATCGCGCCCGCCGCAATATCGATGCGTGGTGGCCAAGCATTGAAAACGGTGCCGAAGCCATCGTGCAAACCGCCAGCGGTTGCGGTGCGTTCATCAAAGATTATGGTCACCTGCTCAGCACCGATCCGGCGTATGCCGAGAAGGCGAAAAAGGTCAGTGCGCTGGCCAAGGATCTGGTCGAAGTGCTGCGCGACGAGCCGCTGGAAAAGCTCGGTATCCACAGCGCCCAGCGCCTGGCCTTTCATTGCCCCTGCACCTTGCAGCACGCGCAGAAACTGGGGGGGGCGGTGGAAGCGATTCTGATCAGTCTGGGCTTCAACCTCACGCCTGTTGCCGACAGTCACCTGTGCTGCGGCTCGGCGGGCACTTATTCGCTAACCCAACCCGAACTGTCCCGGCAACTGCGCGACAACAAGCTCAATGCACTGGAAAGCGGACATCCCGAAGTCATTGTCACGGCCAATATCGGCTGTCAGTCCCACCTCGACGGTGCGGGCCGAACCCCTGTCAGGCACTGGATCGAACTGGTCGAAGCCGCCTTGCCCTCACCGAGCACTGGAGTATCCCCATGAAAAGCAAAGCCGTACTGAGCCAGACCGAAGTCAGCCAAATCCTCGCGGCTGCACGCACCGAAGCACAGAACAACCAATGGGCCGTGACCATCGTGGTTGTCGATGACGGCGGCCATCCCCTGGCCCTCGAACGCCTCGACGGTTGCGCTCCGATTGGCGCCTACATCGCCACCGAAAAGGCCCGCACTTCGGCCCTGGGTCGGCGCGAATCCAAAGGCTATGAAGAGATGGTCAATGGCGGGCGCCACGCCTTTTTGTCGGCGCCATTGTTGACGTCCCTTGAGGGCGGCGTGCCGATCATCGTCGACGGTCAGGTGATCGGCGCGGTCGGGGTGTCCGGGGTCAAAGCCGAGCAGGACGCGCAGGTGGCCAAAGCTGGGGCGCAATGCCTGAACTGAACAGGGGCGTTATCCGCGCTCGATAAATTCTGTGTGATGGAGATGCAAAAAGTGACCGATTTCGTGAACTGCCAAGGCCTCAAGGTCGCCCCTGTCTTGCAACGTTTCGTTGATCTGGACGTGCTGCCGGGAACCGGCCTGGACCCTCAAGCGTTCTGGAGTGGTTTCGCCGCACTGGTGCATGAACTCGCACCTATCAACCGCGCGCTGCTGGCTGAACGGGATCGCCTGCAAACCGAACTGGACACCTGGCACCGCGCCCACCCGGGACCGGTGACGGACATGGCGGCTTATCGCAGCTTCCTGAGCGGTATCGGTTACCTGCAACCGCAACCCGCAGACGTCAAGGTCAGCACCGCCAACGTCGATACGGAAATCAGTGTGCAGGCCGGACCGCAACTGGTCGTCCCGGCGGTCAACGCGCGTTATGCGCTCAACGCAGCCAATGCGCGCTGGGGTTCGCTGTACGACGCGCTCTACGGTACCGATGTGATTTCCAATGACGGCGGCGCCGAACCGGGCCGGACTTACAATCCTGTGCGCGGGGCGAAGGTCATCGCGTTTGCCCGTGGCTTCCTGGATCAGGCATTCCCCTTGAGCAGCGGTTCCCATGCCGAAGTGGCGCGTTACCGAATCGACAACGGCACACTGCAAGCCTCCTTGAAAGACGGCAGCCAAACCGGTTTATCGAACACCGCGCAGTACGTCGGCTACCAGGGTTCCCTCGCTGATCCCACGGCCATTCTGCTGAAAAACAACGATCTGCACGTCGAGATTCAGATCGATCGGCAGAGCGTTATCGGCCAGGCTGACGCCGCTGGGGTCAAGGATCTGCTGATTGAAGCAGCGCTCTCGACCATCATTGATTGTGAAGACTCGGTGGCGGCGGTCGACGCCGATGACAAGGTGCAGGTGTACCGCAACTGGTTGGGTTTGATGAAGGGCGACCTGAAAGAGGACCTGGAGAAAAACGGTAAAACCATCACGCGACGGTTGAACCCGGACCGCGAGTACACCGCGGCCGATGGCCGCTCACTGTCGCTGCACGGGCGGTCGTTGCTGTTCATCCGCAACGTCGGACACCTGATGACCAGCCCGGCGATTCTCGACAAGGATGGACTGGAAATCCCGGAAGGTATTCTCGACGGCGTCATCACCAGCCTGATTGCCTTGCATGACCTGCAACGTCGCGGCAACTCCCGGACCGGTAGCGTCTACATCGTCAAACCGAAAATGCACGGCCCCGCCGAAGTGGCCTTCGCCGAGCAGTTGTTCAGCCGCATCGAAGACTTGCTCCAGCTCGAACGTCATACCCTGAAAATGGGCATCATGGACGAGGAGCGGCGCACCAGCGTCAACCTCAAGTCCTGCATCGCCGCAGCGTCCTCACGGGTCGCGTTCATTAACACCGGTTTCCTGGATCGCACCGGCGATGAGATGCACACCGCCATGGAAGCGGGCGCGATGCTGCGCAAGGGCGACATGAAAAATACCTCGTGGATCGAGGCCTACGAGCGCAACAACGTGCTCGTTGGTCTGGACTGTGGATTGCGTGGGCGGGCGCAGATCGGTAAAGGCATGTGGGCCATGCCGGACCGGATGACCGAAATGCTCAAGCAAAAAATCGCCCACCCACAAGCGGGCGCGAATACCGCGTGGGTGCCCTCGCCGACCGCTGCGACCCTGCACGCGCTGCATTACCATCAGGTCAACGTGCGCTCGGTGCAGGCGTCCCTTGAAACAACGGACTTCGGTGCCGCCGGCCCGGCACTTCTGGACGGCTTGCTCAGCGTGCCGGTCGTCACCGCCCCGTCCTGGTCAGCCGATGAAATTCGGCAGGAAGTCGAAAATAACGCGCAAGGTTTGCTGGGGTATGTGGTGCGCTGGGTTGAACAAGGCATCGGCTGCTCGAAGGTGCCCGACATCCATAACGTGGGGTTGATGGAAGATCGCGCGACCTTGCGCATTTCCAGTCAGCACATGGCCAACTGGCTGCGACACGGGGTGATCACCCAGGATCAGGTCGTCGAGATTTTGCAGCGCATGGCGCGGGTCGTTGATGAGCAAAACGCCGGAGATCCGATCTACACGCCCATGGCGCCGGATTTCGAGCAGTCGGTTGCGTTTCAAGCGGCTTGCGCATTGGTGTTCGAGGGATGCGCACAACCCAATGGTTATACCGAACCGCTGCTGCATAAATTCCGGCGCGTGTATAAGCAGTCGAGGGTGTAATCGGAGGAAATAAAAAAAGAAGAGGCTAAGGCCTCTTTTTTTGTGAGCGCCTACGCTCGATAGGTATCGCTCACCGACCCGCCAAAGAGGAAGCGCACAGATGCCCCGTCTCACTGCGAAAGACTTTGCTCCGGAACTGCTCGAACTGTACGACTACTACGCCCACGGCAAGATCAACCGGCGAGATTTTCTGGATCGGGGCGGCGTTGTTCACTTTGGGTGGTTTGACCGCCAGCGCGCTCCTCGCCGCCCTGAGTCCGAATTATGCGCTCGCCGAGCAGGTTGAATTTACCGACCCGGACATCGTTGCCGAGTACATCACCTATCCATCACCCAAAGGTAACGGGCAAGTCCGTGGCTATCTGGTGCACCCGGCGAAAGCCACCGGCAAGGTGCTCGCGGTGGTGGTCGTGCATGAAAACCGCGGGCTCAACCCGTATATCGAAGACGTCGCGCGGCGTGTGGCCAAGGCAGGCTTCATTGCCCTCGCCCCTGATGGCCTGGAACCGGACGCTGGGGTGGTTTCGGCGGTACCTGGCTTAAGGGTGAGGTTGCTCGCCGGTTGCTAAATAGAGTTGGCGGTACGCGCCCACCAGTTGATCAAGCGTGAACGCGCGATTTCGCCCGCTGGGATTGGGCAGGATCCATACCGAAGCATTGCCGAAGGTCTTTGGCTGAAGCCCCCATGCAATGTCTCGTTGACCGGATAGCGCGCAATACGCCGCTTTACCGAGAAACGCCACAAAGCGCGGCGCATAGCGCAGGATTTTTTGTTCGAAGTCCGCAGCGGCAGCGATGAACTCATGGGCAGACAACTGATCCGCTCGGGCCGTAGGCCGTTCCACCACGGCCGTTAATCCACACTGATACTGCAAGATCGTCCGATCGTTTTCCGGGCGCACCTCCTCAGGCGTAAACCCCGCGAGATGCAGCGTGCGCCAGAAGCGATTGCCCCTGCCCGCAAAATGGTGGCCTTGGGCAGCGGCCGTCATGCCTGGGTTGATGCCACAAAAAATCACGGCCAGCTGTTCGGCAAGAATATCGTCGAGTCCTTCACTCACCGTAAACCTCACCCACCGCAGATCACGTTGACCGCGCTGCGCACAAGCTCGGTCAATTCAGCGCGGGATTTGCCCGCCCGCGCACGTATCGAAATGCTATGCAGCAGGGATGACGCGAGTACGGCAAGGGCCGCCGGGTCGACATCGCCTTTCAATTCACCAGAACTGATGGCCGTTCGCAGACGCGTTTCGAGATCGGCATCGAGCCTGCTGAGCCGGTCCGACAGCACGTCTCGTATTTCAGAATCCTCGACGGCTTCGGTCGTCGCCGTGCCGATCGCAAAGCACCCACGCGGCTGACCGTCACCCGAGAAGTAGATCGACAACTGCCCTTCATAAAACCGCATCAATGCCTGGTTCAAGGTCAGTTCGTTGTCTGTCAGCGCCTCCTGCATGGCCGCAGCGGCAAACTCCCAATACTGCTCCAGCGCTTTTATATAGAGCGCGTGCTTGTCACCGAATGCCGCATAGAGGCTTGGGCGATTCATGCCCGCCGCCGTGGCGATGCTGTCCAAGGAAGCGCCGGAATATCCGGTACTCCAAAAAACATCAAGTGCCTGCAACAGCGCTGTCTGCGGGTCATACGCGCGTGGGCGGCCGCGGCCTTTCGCCTCTGTAATCTTTTTTTGTGCCATGTCGTACAAAATCCTTGAATGAAAGTGAGCCCGGGGGATATTCTTACACCATCGCACAAAATTAAGGAACCAGAAATTCCTTGGCTTTGAGGTTTGTTGTAGCGGAGCTCGAACTGGGTATTGCGGCGACGAAACAGAGGCGGCGGAGCGATCCTCCTGACCGCACACGGTATGGCTGTTTTTGCGGGTGTTAGCCCGACTTCCCGGTTAATAGGTGCAATCGATCATGACCAAACAGTTCGACATCCCAGCTACACAGACCTTCGAGCATCCAGGGCCGAACCCGTCTGACTCACCGATCAAGAAGCCGCTTAAAGAGAAAATTCGGCCATTGCTGATGGTGGGGTTCCCTGTCCTCTTCGCTGCAGTTGGGTACGCCCACTATGTCGCGGGTGAGCCCTTTGTTTCGACCGATAACGCTTACGCCCGAGTAGCGAAGGCATCGGTCAACGCGCGCATTTCCGGGCAAGTCGTCGAGATCGCCGTCGAGGACAACCAGCCTGTTCACAAAGGCCAGATTCTGTTCCGGATCGACCCGAAACCGCTGCAGATCGCGGTTGACCGTGCACAAGCGCAGTTGAGCGTCGCGCGGTTGCGCATTGATGGCCTCAAGGCCAGCTACCGCCAGCAGCAGGCTGAACTGCAATCGGCTAAAGAGTCGGCCGATTTCGACCAGCGGGATTTTGCCCGCAAGAAGGCGCTGGTCGCTACAGAGTTTGTCTCGCGCTCGATTTACGAGCGCGCCGACACTGACGTTAAAGTGGCCCGGCAACGAATCGCGTCGGTCGAACAACAGATCGCCAGTACGATCGTTGCCTTGAACGGCAATCCAGACATCGAAGCCGATAGTCACCCGTCGGTTCGCGAGGCCAAGGCTCAGCTCGACGAGGCGCAGCTGTATCTCTCGTACGCGACGGTGTATGCGCCGGACGATGGCATCGTGGCCAAGGTCGACGACTTGCAGGTGGGCAACTATGTGAACAACGGTGCGCCAGCCTTTGCACTGCTGTCCGATCGCGAGATCTGGGTTGAGGCCAACTTCCGCGAAACCGACGTGACCCACATGCGTCCAGGCCAGGACGCGACCATCAGGATCGATACGTATCCTGATCGCGTCTTCAAAGCCCACGTGACCAGCATGAGCCCCGGTGCCGGCTCGGACTTCGCCCTGCTGCCGCCGGAAAATGCGACCGGCAACTGGGTCAAGGTTGTGCAGCGGGTACCAGTCCGACTCGAACTCGATGAGATGGACCCTGCCCTGCCGCTTTTCTCGGGTACCAGCGCCACGGTCAAGATCGATACCGGTTATCGCACGCCTTGGTGGCATCCGCTCAAGGCCCTGTTGTCCGCAGGTAACTTCTGATGAACGCCAAACTTGCCGGACCTCAAGGTGCGCGGACATTAAGGTTCGCCGCGCTGCTCGCCACCTATATGCAGTCGGCGAACCTGCCTTTGCCGAATGCGGTTCTCAGGTTGATTCAGGGCAGCCTGTCGATGACCGACGACCAGGCTGGCTGGATATTCACCTCGTACCTCGCGGCGAGCGCCATCACGATGCCGATTGCGCAATGGCTCGCCGGGCGCTATGGCTTGAAACTGGTTTATCAAGCCGCGCTGGCCTTCTTCGTCCTTGGCTTGCTGCTCGCGACGCAGGCAACGACGCCGTTGGAATTCGTGGGCGCACGCATTATTCAAGGCCTGGCGAGTGGCGTGCTGGCACCGCTGTCGATGGCGATTTCCCTGGAGACATTGCCCCTCGAGAAGCGTGCGAAATTTGGCGCGACGTGGACGGCCATCGTGCTGTTCGGCATCGTCAGCGGCCCGAGCATCGGCGGTTGGCTCGGCGAACATTTCGGATGGCGCCCGATCTTCTACATCAGCCTTCCGCTGGCGGCGTTTATCTTCCTGGTGATGGCGCTGTTGCTTGCCGAGAAAAAGGCCGAGAAACGTCCGTCGTTCGACTTCTTTGGCTTCGGCAGCTTCACGCTGGGTTTGATCAGCCTGCAAATGTTGCTCGACCGTGGTGAACGCCTGGACTGGTTTGCCTCGACCGAAATCTGGCTGGAAGCGATCGGCTGTGCACTGGGGCTCTACCTGTTCGCTGCGCATGTGCTGACCACGAAGGTGCATTTCCTCAACAAGCGTTTGTTCAACGACCGCAACTTCGTGCTCTCGACGGTGATCTTTTTCGCCGTGGGTTTCGTGCTGTTATCAACCATGGCGCTGACCTCGCCGATGCTCGACGAGATTCTCGGCTACCCGCCTGACACCACGGGTTCCCTGACGATTCCGCGCGGGATCGGGCTGGTCGGTGCGTTCCTGTTGATGAGCCGTGTTCCCGAGCGTTTCGACCGTCGGTTGTTCGTGGCGGCAGGCGTCGCCGTGGTGATTTATGCCAACTGGCTGATGCTCGGCTATTCGCCGTTGATGGACTGGTCGCCCGTGGCGGTGGCGGGTGCGATCCAGGGCATTGGCATCGGCATCTTGATGCCGTCGCTGACCAAGGTCGCGTTCAGCACGCTCGACCCGACGTTACGCCAGGAAGGCACCGGTCTGTTCAACCTGTCACGCGTGTACGGCAGCACCCTGGGCGTTGCGATTGTGCAGCTGTTCTTCTTCAACAACACGCAGGCGATGCACATGGCGCTGGCCAGTAACCTGACGCCGTATCGCGCCGCTGCGCATTCCGCGCCGACGTCCCTGCAAGCACTGGCGGGGCTCAACGAAATGATCACCGGCCAGGCCGCGTTTATCGCGGTGGTCGACCAGTTCAAGATTTTGATGTTCGCGATGCTGGTGGTCAGCCCACTGGTTGTCTTTCTTCGCAAGCCCGTTCCGACCAACTAGTTTTCGTGGAGTTTGCCAAATGAAATTCCCTGCACGCTTCATCAATAGACAAATGTTCAAAACCACGTTCGGTGCGGTGTCGGCTCTCGCGTTCCTGACCGCCTGCACCGTCGGCCCTGACTATCAAATGCCGCCACCGAGCCTGTCGCAGCACTACGATCAACAGGCCGAGCAGCGTCTTGGCCAAGGCAGCAACAAGCCTGGCGAGCAGCGCATCGACCTTGGCAAAAAGGTCAACGGTGACTGGTGGTCTGCGTTTCGTTCACCGAAGCTCGACAAGCTTGTACGTCGCGCCATTGACGGCAATCTTGAGCTCGTGGCCGCAGACGCGACGATCCGGCAAGCGGCTTCCTCCGTCGCTGCGGCGGAAGGTGCGCTGTATCCGCAGGTCGATTTTGGTGCCCAGGCTGGCCGCCAACGGGTGCACAACGCGAAAGAACCTTCCACCTCCAACTTCTATGCGATTGGGCCGCGGGTTGGCTTCGACCTTGACGTTTTCGGCGGTAACAAACGGCAGGTCGAACAACAGCAAGCGTTTACCGATCTGCAGACGCATCGCTACGAAGCGGCGTACCTGACTCTGACGGGCGATGTCGCGAGTCAGGCGTTGTTGCTGGCCTCTGCCAGCGCACAGATGGCAGCCGTCGAAAAGTTGCTCGCCAATGACGCAAAGAACCTCGAACTGGTGCGCATGGCGCACGCCAATGGCAGCACCACGCAGATCGATGTTTCACTGGCCGAAACCCGGCTCGCCCAGGACCGCACGCTGTTGCCGCCCCTCGCCCAGCAGCGCGACTCGGCACGTCACGCACTCTCGATTCTGACGGGCAAAGGCCCGGCTGACTGGATCGCACCTGACTTCACGCTCGCCGAGTTTGCCTTGCCGGCAAACGTGCCGGTCAGTCTCCCTTCCGAAATGGCCCACGACCGGCCGGACGTACGACAAGCCGAGGCAGAACTGCACATGGCCAGCGCCGCGGTTGGCGTGGCGACAGCCAACCTCTATCCGCATGTTGAACTGTCCGCGTCGCTTGCACAGGCGGCTTCAGGCAATGGCGGCGCCGCACTCTGGGGCTTCGCCGCCGGGCTCACGGCGCCCATCTTCAATGGCGGAACGCTGAAAGCTGAACGCCAGGCCGCCGTCGACGGCTACAAGGCAACCCTCGCCGGCTACCAGCAAACCGTCATTAGTTCGTTCGGTCAGGTCGCTGACACCTTGCAGGCGATCAATCATGACGCCGAGGAAAACCTGGCCCAGGAGGACGCGTTGCGCGCGGCGGAAACGAGCTTTCGGTTGAACCAGCAAGCCTACGCGCAAGGCGAGAACAGCATTCTCCAGGTGCTGGAGGCGGAACGTGCTTATGAGCAAGCGTTACTGGGTCAAATCAGAGTGAAGACTGCGCAGTACCTCGACACGGTGCGGCTGTACGTGGCACTCGGCGGTAATTCCGTCGGTGTATTTGAGCAACGAGTGGCCAGTCGCGAAGACCAGAAACCTTCCTATCAATAGAGCCCGATATTGGAGTAAAAGCTATGCCTTACGAATCATTTCACGATGCACTTCGCGATACCCGATTCCCTCTGATACACGGTTCGGGTGAGATGCCGGCCGTTGGCTTTGGCACGTTGTTTCGGGATCTCAGCGTCACAACTCAAGCGGTCAAAGACGCGCTGGAAGCAGGATTTCGCCATTTCGACTGTGCAGAACGTTATCGAAATGAAGAGAGGGTCGGCGTTGCCCTGCAGGAAGTGATTGAGGCAGGCAAGGTCCGGCGCGAGGACGTGTTCATTACCACCAAATTGTGGAACACCAACCATCGTCCCGAGCGCGTCGAACCTGCTTTCGAGGCGAGTTGCCGACGACTCCAAGTGGATTACATCGACTGCTATCTGATCCATACGCCGTTTGCCTTTAAGCCCGGTGATGATCAGGACCCAAGAGACGAGCACGGTCGAGTTATCTACGACTCCGGCGTGACGTTAATTGAAACCTGGCGGGCGCTCGAGCGCCTGGTGGATGAAGGCCGCTGCAAGTCCATCGGCTTGTCTGATATCACGCTGGAGCGGTTACAAGAGATTGTGGCAGTGGCCCGGATAAAACCCGCCGTCGTGCAGGTTGAATCCCACCCTTATTTGCCTGAATGGGAACTGCTTGAGTATTGTCAGCAGCACGGAATTATCGTCCTTGCCTTTGCGCCACTCGGGCATGGCATGGAGCCGAACGTATTGGAAGACTCGGTGATTACAGGGATCGCCAAGCGCATACAGAAAACTCCGCCTCAAGTAGCATTGGCCTGGTCGGTCCAGCGGGGAGTCGCTTTCCTGACCACGTCTGCGACGCCGAGCCATATTCAGGAAAACATTGATATTTCTACCCTGCCGCACAGGGCCATGCTTGAAATCAAGGAAGAGATTACGACCCGGGTTCGATTCAACTCAGTCGTGGAAACGGGTGTACCTGGATTTATTCCGCAGAAGAAGTAATACACCACGAGGGGGCGGTCTTTTTGCAGGGCCGCCCTCTTTATCCATACCCTTGAGGTGGAAACGATGGACGTTTTCCAAACCATGCGTTTTTTTGTTGCGGTCGCTCAAAGCGGTAGCTTTACCGCGGCGGCTGAGGTGTTGGACACCACAACAACCAACGTTTCCAAAGCGGTCTCCAGCCTGGAGGCCAGGCTTCAAACTCGCCTGATTAACCGCACAACCCGACGCCTGGCGCTGACCGAAGCCGGTCTGCGCTACTTGCAACGCTGCGAGAAAATTCTTGAAGAAGTGCGTGAAGCGGACGAAGAAGCAGGCACGGCTCATACCTTGCCCGTTGGCCGGCTGAAGATTCACGCGATGTCAGCCATTGGCAACCATTACGTGATCGATGCCATCGCCCGCTATCGAGAGACTCATCCCTCGGTGATGTTTGATCTGACCCTGACCAACCGGCTCCCTGACTTGCTGGAAGAAGGCTATGACATGTCGATTGTCTTGGCGCGGGATTTACCCGATTCAGGGTTTGTCGCTCAGCGCCTCGGCATGACCTACAGCATCCTCTGCGCCTCGCCTGCGTACCTGAAGAAACGCGGACACCCCGAGTCCCCGAGTGCACTGGGCTCACATGATTGTCTGAGAATTGTGAATAGCGTCATGCCGGCTGAAAACTGGGCATTTGAGGGGCCCGAAGGCATGGAAACCGTCAACGTCCCGCTGTCGCCCTTGCACATCAACACCGCCGATGGCATGACCATCGCGATTACCAACGGGATGGGCATCGGCATTCAGCCGATTGCTTCGGCAGTCGACGGTCTCAAGGCGGGTACGTTAGTGCGGGTACTACCCGACTATCATCTTGAAGAGTTGAATCTATTTGCAATCTACCCATCAAGAAAGTTCGTGGATGCAAAGATCAAGACATGGGTGGAATTTCTTAAAAGTTATATTCCAGGCTTGTTGGCATCCGATGAAACAATCACCGGTTCACCCAGGAAACGATAACAACATTTGAAATCACGAGTGCGGCAGGCATGGAGTGTCGACCCTCCATCTTCCACACACGACTCAACCGTTTGAACAGCCAGTGCCCATGACTTGATACTGCAGGATATGCCGTTGCCCCTGAGAGTCTTCATACGTCATTTGCGCCGGGACGGGCCCGCACTGGTCAGGAATATCTGACACTGTAATGACTTTCTGGATATCCAGTTTCATGTCGTAAGTGTACGTGTCTACAGGCGTCTTGCTCTTCGCGGCAGTAGACTGGCTTTCGCCTGCAAAGGCCTGTGTACCTAAAACGCCAAGCGCAAAAACCATCACAAGTTTTGAAATTTTCATCGTATTCACCCTATCGTCCAAAGTTAACCTCGTGAGCGAGTTGACACTGACGCTATTGGCTCATTCGGTAGAGACGATGCTAGGTGTTTACCCCTCCCTCAAACAGCGACCCACTGGACAAACACTGTTGCCAGATTCCGCATGAATGGAGGATTTCGAACAGACAACGCCAGGAAGACGACGAATGAGCTATACCCGCTAATCTCCCATTGCAGTTCTTCACCGCAGGAGGTTGGTAATGAAGCGTAGAAACTCACTTGCAGCGCTAATGGTCACCGCAAGCCTTTTCGGCTGCACCACTTCATCAAACCATGGCGTGAGCGTTCCTTTGGTTGCCACCCGGCAAAACACCGGTCAAATCGGCAATGTAACGCTGGCCGACTGGGGCAAAGAAACCGGGCTCAGTTTCTTCATCAGTGGTGCGCCAAGCGGGGCGTCTCTGCCCTTGCGCCTTTTCACCTTCATCAATAAAGGCAGCTGCCAGCACCCCGGGCCAGTCGCTTACGCAATGAATGATCATGTCACCACCGAACGCCAGGCCATACGCGGCTGGGCGTTCTCAAGAAGCGCACCGGTCGCACTGCCGGTCCTGCTGGCCGGCGAGTACTCCATCGTCGTTCGAAGTGCGCCGGACAGTGGCAACATCGATATTTTTTGCGGAGATATCAGGCACAAAGGCTCAGGGAAATAGCCTCGATTTGACCTGCCCCCGCCTTCATCGCGGGCAGGTCATGGGGCCAGCCGATAGGTGGATTGCACCAGACCCGAAGGAAAGCTACGGCTGGATACCAGTCTCAAATCAATGTCCTTTATCAATGCACCGAACAGCGGCCTTCCCGAGCCGATCAACACAGGAACAGTGGTGATGACGATATCGGCAATGAGCCCTTCGCGCAGGAATGACTGCACCAGCCGCCCGCCATCGACATAAACCCGACGTACGTTCTGCCCAGCCAGTTTCTCAATCGTGTCCTTTGGCGAGAGGTTGCAGAACCGAACCTTGTCCTGCAGCGCCTCGGGCACGGGTGTATCGGCCAGCTGTTCAGAAAGCACCAGTACGGGGCGGTCATAGGGCCATGTGTCGAGGGTCAACACCTTTTCATAGCTCCCGCGCCCCATCACGATCATGTCGATATCAGCGATAAAGGCTGCATAGCCGTGATCCTCGGTCGGATCATCGCGCTGTAACAGCCACTCGATGTCGCCATCTTGCCGGGCGATGAAACCATCCAGACTTATGGCGATGAAAACGTGTGCAGTGATCATTGGACGCTCCCTGTTTATTCGCGATATACCATTATCAGAACAAAGACCAAACACAAAGCCCACCCTGAATGGAGCTGATGTTAATGATGCGGCCCATCGAACCCAGCAGCGTCACGTCGGCAGCCTTGCTCATGATCAGTGCGAAACCGAGCGTTGTCGCGCCCTAAAAATCTGTGATTGTCGAACCTGCAATCGTCTGCGCGAATCCGACGCCAAACACCCGCGCAGGCGATTCAAAGCCTGGTCGCCGATCACCGTTCAGCACCCGGCGCGCAGCCTCCACAGCCGCCACAGCCGCCAACGGCGTATCAAAAAAGGGGCCGCTTGCTTCAGGTCTGGACTCTGCTAGTGGCCCACGCCAGAAGTGTCACGAGTGCAGCATTCGAGGTCGGTTATGAGAGCGCTACGCAATTCAGCCGCGATTACGCACGAGTGTTCGGCTTGCCGCCCTCAGGAGATGCCGCGCGGATTGTTGGAGAAACCCTGGGCCAGAGAAAATAGCCAAAAAATGACTGCCGAAGTGTAAAGGAGTCCACCCCGTTGCTTAGGTCAAGGCGACAGGCGCCCTGCCTGCCAGCGAACTCGTTCACGTCTCAATCACATCATCCGCCCAACTGATGGCCGCAACGACGGTGGGGAAACCGATCGTACTCGTCAGGGAGATCAGCGTGTGACGGATCTGCTCTGGTGTAGCGCCCGCCTCCAGTGCCCGTCGGGTATGGCTGTGCACCGCGCCCTCAGAGCGGATGGCCGCCGCGGCACCGAGCTGGATCAGTTGGACAACGATCTCTTCCAGTGGGCCGGTATGACGCACCGCCGTCCCCAAGGCCTCCACGGCGGCCAGGTAATCCGGGTACTGCTGTTCGAGGCGTTGGTAGGTGTTGTGCGCTTTCTTCTTTGTCATGTTTGTTTCCTCGCGTTGGAGGGCGATCAATTCGCGCCTTTGCGCTCGAGTCATCAGGCTGCGATTGGCGAAACTTGCACACTGCAACAGTAGGCTACGCTTACAGCAGCTTATTGCACACGATGCTCGCGTCTGCAGGTTTTGGTTGGTTCTGGAGAGCGTCTGCAACAGCTATTTCAGACAGGCCCAAACAATTCACGCAGGACTACGTGATGACCGAGCCCCTCCTCAGTTTTGATCAACTCAAGCGTGCCGCCGCGTCCGGCGAGATCGATACCGTGCTGGTCTGCATGGTCGACATGCAAGGCCGACTGGTCGGCAAACGATTCCAGGTCGAGTTTTTCATCGACAGCGGCCATGAAGAAACCCATTGCTGCAATTACCTGCTGGCCGACGACATCGACATGGAGCCGGTGCCGGGTTACGCCGCAGCCAGCTGGAGCAAAGGCTATGGCGACTTTGTGCTCAAACCCGACATGGCCACGTTGCGACGGGTGCCCTGGCTCGAGTGCACGGCGCTGGTGCTCTGCGATGTACTCGATCATCACCATCGGCGCGACTTGCCGCACAGCCCCCGGGCGATTCTGAAAAAGCAGGTCGAGCGACTGCGCGAGCGCGGCTACACCGGCATGTTCGCTTCAGAGCTGGAGTTCTATCTGTTCGACGAGAGCTACGAGGCCATCCACGAGCGCAATTACCACAAGCCGAAGACGGCTGGTCATTACATCGAGGACTACAACATCCTGCAGACCACCCGCGAAGAGCCGGTGCTGCGGGCGATTCGCAAGCATCTGCAGGCCAGCGGCATTCCCGTCGAAAATTCCAAGGGTGAATGGGGGCCGGGTCAGGAAGAGATCAACATCCGTTACGCCGACGCGCTGACCATGGCCGACCACCACGTCATCATCAAACACGCCTGCAAAGAGATCGCACAACTGCAGGGCAAGGCGATCACGTTCATGGCCAAGTGGCGTTATGACGCCGCCGGTTCCAGCAGCCACATCCACAATTCGCTGTGGGACAAGAACGGTAAAAAGCCTTTGTTCTTCGACGCCAAGGCGGAGTTCGGCATGTCGAAACTGATGCGCTCCTGGGTGGCCGGGCAGCTCAAGTACGCCAACGACATCACCTGTTTTCTCGCGCCCTACATCAATTCATACAAGCGTTTTCAGGCCGGCACCTTTGCCCCGACCCGGGCTGTGTGGAGTCGGGACAATCGCACCGCAGGTTTCCGTTTGTGCGCAGAAGGCAGCAAATCCATCCGCATCGAATGTCGCATTGGCGGGGCCGACCTCAACCCTTATCTGGCCTTCGCCGCTTTGATCGCTGCGGGACTGGCCGGTATCGACGAGAAGCTCAGCCTCGCGCCGCCCTTCGAGGGTGATGCCTACGTCGACGAACACTTGCCTGAAGTATCGAAGACCCTGCGCGAAGCCTGCGCCGCACTCCAGGGCTCAACCATGTTGCGCGAAGCGTTCGGCGATGAAGTGATCGACCACTACGTGCACACCGCCGAATGGGAGCAGAAAGAGTACGACCGGCGGATCACCGACTGGGAACTGCAGCGCGGGTTTGAGCGCTATTGAGACCACCATCATGACTTCAACCATTCAACTCATCTCCCCGGTCGATGGCCGGATCTATGCCGAACGCCGCTGCGCCGATGCGGCGCAAATCGACCAGGCGCTGGCGGCGGCCGAAGCGGCCCAGGCGCAATGGAAACGCCGGCCACTGAGCGAACGCGCCGCCTTCTGTAGTGCCGCGGTAGACGCAATGCTGGCCATGAAGGCCGACATCGTGCCGGAACTGGCCTGGCAGATGGGCCGTCCGGTGCGCTTTGGCGCTGGCGAACTGCGAGGTTTCGAAGAGCGTGCCCGGCATATGATCGCTATTGCGCCTGAAGCCTTGGCAGCAATTGAACCCACGCCTGTTGCCGGTTTTCGACGCCATATCAAACGCGAACCGTTGGGTACGGTGCTGGTCGTCGCCCCTTGGAATTATCCCTACCTGACAGCGGTGAATACGATTATCCCGGCGCTGATGGCCGGCAACAGCGTCATCCTCAAACACGCGTCGCAAACGTTGCTGGTGGGTGAACGGTTCGCCGAGGCATTTCGCCGCGCCCATCTGCCCGAAGGACTGTTCCAGAACCTGTTGCTGAGTCATGTTTATACCGGAGCGATCATTGCCTCTGGACGCGTGCAGCAAGTGAACTTCACCGGCTCGGTCGAAGCCGGTAAATCCATGGAACAGGCTGCCGTCGGAAGTTTCCTCGGCGTAGGCCTGGAACTGGGCGGCAAAGACCCGGCCTATGTCCGCGCAGACGCCAACGTCGAACACGCAGTGGAAAACCTGGTGGATGGCAGCTACTTCAACTCCGGACAAAGCTGCTGTGCGGTCGAACGGATCTATGTCGATGAAAAAATCTACCAGGCGTTTGTCGAGCGCTTCGTCGCGCTGACCCACCAATACGTGCTGGGCAACCCACTGGACGAAGCCACCACCCTCGGCCCGCTGGTGAATCCGGCCGCCGCTGAATTCGTTCGGGGTCAGATCGCCGAAGCACTGTCAAAAGGCGCCAAGGCGCTGATTGATCCGAAGACCTTTCCCGCCGACACACCGGGCAGTGCCTACCTCGCGCCGCAAGTATTAGTCGACGTCACCCATCAAATGTCGGTGATGCGCGAGGAAAGCTTTGGTCCCGTGGTCGGCATCATGCCGGTGGCCAGCGACGACGAAGCCATTGCCTTGATGAACGACAGTGAGTTCGGGCTCAGCGCGTCCATCTGGACGCAAGACCTTGCCGCCGCCGAACGCCTGGGCAACGAGATCGACACCGGCACCGTGTTCATGAACCGCTGCGATTACCTGGACCCGGCCCTGGCCTGGACCGGGGTGAAGAACAGCGGGCGCGGCGTCACGCTGTCGCGCCTGGGTTACGAACATCTGACCCGCGCGAAATCCTTCCATTTGCGCCACGAGATCTGAGCCATGAGCCTGACCGCGAACTGGAACTACCCCACAAGCATCCGCTTCGGTGTCGGCCGCATCGCCGAGCTTGCCGAGATCTGCCGCAGCCAAGGAATCCAGCGACCGTTGCTGGTCACCGACAGTGGCCTGGCGCGTGCCCCGATCACCCTTTCAGCGCTGGACGCCTTGCGCGCCGCCGGCCTTGGTGTCGCGCTGTTTTGCGACCTTAAACCCAATCCGGTCGAAGCCAATCTGGCGGGCGGGCTCGACGCCTGGCGCGCCGGCAAACACGATGGCGTGGTCGCCTTCGGCGGGGGCAGTGGACTGGACATGGGCAAGCTCATCGCCTTCATGAGCGGCCAGACCCGACCGGTGTGGGATTTCGAAGACATCGGCGACTACTGGACCCGCGCCGACGAAGGCAGCATCGCCCCGATCATTGCGGTGCCGACCACGGCGGGTACCGGCTCCGAGGTGGGCCGTGCCGCGGTGATCATCGATGAGCGTACGCACACCAAACGCATCATCTTCCACCCGAAGATGATGCCGCGCGTGGTCATCAGCGACCCGGCCCTCACCGTCGGCATGCCGGCCAAGGTCACTGCGGGCACCGGCATGGATGCGTTTGCGCATTGTCTGGAATCGTATTGCGCTCCCGGCTTTCACCCCATGGCCGAAGGGATTGCGGTGGAAGGCATGCGCCTGGTCGCCAATGCCCTGGTGCGAGCCGTACACACCCCCTCGGACCTGGAGGCGCGAGCGGAAATGCTCGCGGCTGCCGCGATGGGCGCTACCGCTTTCCAGAAAGGGCTGGGCGGGATGCACGCCCTCTCACATCCGGTGGGCGCCCTGTACGACACCCATCACGGCATGACGAACGCCACGTTCATGCCCTATGTCCTGAAATTCAATCGACCGGCCATCGAGGAACGCATCACCCGCCTCGCGGCTTATTTGCGTCTGCCCTCGCCCGGCTTCGACAGTTTTCTGGCCTTTGTCCTCAAGTTGCGCAAGGACATCGGCGTGCCCCATACGCTGGTTGAGCTGGGGGTGGATGACCGGCAGGCCGACCTGATCGCGGACATGGCGATTGTCGACCCTTGCGCCGGCGGCAACCCGCTGCCATTGACCCGAAATGGCGCGGCAGAAATATTCGAAGCGGCGTACCACGGCCGTTTGTAGGAGCAGTTGTCTGTCCATGGCCAAGGTGCGAACGCGCAGCATGGACGGGGTTTATCCGTTAGCAACAGGAGCAGTACGACAAGGGGTTGAAGGCCAGCCCGTCCGGCAACGTAAACCCGGATGGATGCGTATCAAAACCTGAAGGGGCACACAACATGAAGCCAACAAGCCAGCCCGGCACGAGCGCGCCGCAAGACGATGACGTCAAGGTGCTGCACAGCATGGGCTACGCCCAGGAACTCTCGCGACGCATGGGCGTTTTCTCCAACTTTGCCATTTCCTTTTCGATCATCTGCATCCTCTCGGGTGGCATCAACTCACTCGCCCAGGGCACCTCGGGGGCGGGCGGTGCGTCAATCGGCATCGGCTGGCCGATCGGTTGCCTGATCTCCGGGGTTTTCGCCATGGCCATGGCGCAGATTTCCTCGGCCTACCCCACCGCTGGTGGCCTCTATCACTGGGGCTCGATTCTCGGTAACCGCTTCACCGGCTGGCTGACCGCGTGGTTCAACCTGCTGGGGCTGGTCACCGTGCTCGGCGCGATCAACGTCGGTACTTATTACTTCTTTTTCGGCGCCTTCGGACCGTCCCTGGGAATGGAAGACACCACCACGACCCGGGTGATTTTCCTGGCGATCCTGACCGGTATCCAGGCCTTGTGTAACCACCTGGGTATCGGCCTGACCGCGAAACTCACCGACTTCTCGGGGTATCTGATCTTCGCCACGGCGCTCGCGCTGACCATCGTCTGCCTGATCTCGGCGCCCAGTTATGAGTTCGCCCGGTTATGGACCTTCAGTAACTATTCCGGCGAGGCTGGCGGCAGCGTCTGGCCACAGGTGTCGAACGGCTGGGTTTTCATGCTCGGCCTGCTGCTGCCGATCTATACCATCACGGGTTATGACGCTTCTGCGCACACCTCCGAGGAGACTCGGCAGGCAGCCATGTCCGTGCCGCGTGGCATGGTCACGTCGGTGGTCTGGTCGCTGCTGTTCGGCTGGGTCATGCTCTGCTCGTTTGTGCTGATGCTGCCGAACATGGATGAGGCGGCGAAGCAAGGCTGGAACGTATTTTTCTGGGCCATGAACACGCAGGTCAACCCAACCGTGAAGCTCGTGCTGTACGTGGCGATTTTCATCTCGCAGTTCCTCTGCGGGCTGGCAACCGTGACCTCGGTTTCACGCATGATCTTCGCGTTTTCCCGTGACGGTGGCCTGCCCTGCTCGAAAGCACTGGCCTCGGTGTCGCCTACCTATCGCAGCCCGGTGGCGGCGATCTGGACCGGTGCCACCCTGGCGGTATTGTTCGACTGGGGATCGTCGGTGATATCGGTCGGCGCAACGCCGGTCTATACCATCGTGGTGTCCTGCACGGTGATCTTCCTGTTCTTCTCCTTCATCATTCCCATCGTGCTGGGCCTGTTTACCTACGGGACGTCGAAGTGGCCGACCATGGGACCGTGGAACATGGGACGCTTCTGGTACACAGTATTCGCCGTCCTCTCGATCCTCTCGATGGTGATCATTTTCGTCATCGGCATCCAGCCACCGAACGATTGGGCGTTGTACATCACCATCGGCTTTCTGGTGCTGACGGCCATCGTCTGGTTCGGTTTTGAAGCCAGACGTTTTCAGGGGCCGCCGATTGGCGACATGATCATCAAGCGTCAGGCTGAAATTGCGGCGGCGGAAGAGGCGTTGAATAAACGGGCCGGGAGCTGATTGCTAGTTAAGCGTGACGCTAACCCTTTGGCGAGGGAGCTGCTCCCGCTAGACTGCGCAGTCTGTGATTGGGCAATCCCAAGATCAGTACCCATGGATCAATAGGACGCAGGGGCGGCAGGAGGCATGCAATGGAACTGAAGTTCAGTCACGTCGATGTACTGGTCAACAATCTCGAGGAAGCCTGTGCTTACTACGCACAGATACTGAAGGCCAGGATCTCCAAAACGCTCGTCTGGGAACGAGGTAGTCTGCACGTGCGCTACGCGATTGCGCTGATCGGCCAAGAACGTTTCATGCTGGTTCAGCCGTTGGCGGGGAACCTGAGGGAACTGTTGGACGCCTCGGGTGAAGGGATGATTTATCGCCACTGCTACTCGACACCGGACATTGAGAAGGCCTATGACGAATTGATGGTCGCCGGTGTTCAGCCAGAAGACGAAAACGGAGCGCCGTTGGCCCGCGCGAACCTGCAATCCCCGTCCGGGACACGCATCATCTGGTTGCCCAAGCGCTTCGGGCACTTCTCTATCGAGATCCTGGAAGACAAGGCGCTGGAGGCCTTTATCGACACTGCGTTTGCCTGAGAGGCACAAGCCCGAACGCACGTAGCCCCATCGGTCCAGCGGATATTCGCTGGGCCGATGTCATCTTTGTCATGGAAGACGCAGTGAAGTCCTCTCTCACTCCCTAGGCTTCGTGCGCCAACCTCTGCCATCATTGAAGAACTTACCAGCCGAGCAGAAAACATGAATCGTCGTAAAAAAATACAGCAGTTGTTAAAGGCTCACGCCAAAAAGGCCAGTGCCAAATTGGCACCGGCCAACAAGTCTAAATACATTAGTAAAGCTGACCGATTGAAGCTCGCGGCTGAACCTGGTCTAGACTCGACCATTTCCCCGGAGAGCTGATCTATTTACCTTAAACACCAGCGCAATTTACACATCTGTTTGGTCCAGGTATTCCGATGGCTCGCACCGTGAGGACGCAGCCTGACAATGCACTCAACGTCGCTCTCTTCGGTTGCTGGACGTTACGCGATAAAACCGGGACCGTGCCGCGCTCCCTTAACCAAACGTCAGGCACTTATCCAGCCTTACCGTTACGGAGCATATAAGACATGTCAAACATCGTCGCATGGACCCTGTTCGCCTTGGGCGTCCTCCATATTCCATTCGGTATTATCAAGTTCAAAACAGCATTCGCCGCCGCTGTAGACTCTGGCTTCGTTGACCAATTCAAAGCGCACGAAGATCGGCGCACTGCCCTCTGGTTTACCATGCTGGGGCCGCTTTTTATGCTCGCTGGGCAGACAGCGATTCACGCCGTAGCCGTTGGCGATCTCGCGCTACTTAAAATGGTTGGCCTCTATGTGTTGATGATCTCGATCATTTGCGTCATTGCTGTTCCAAAATCGGGGTTCTGGGCAACGCTGCTGGTTTCTCCGCTGATCATCGCGGCAGGGTATGGTTTGTACGCCTGATTCAGCTTGAGAATCGGCCTCTTTGGAGTCTCGCATGCCCCGTCTCTGCACCCTCCTGCCTCTGCCCTCCTCGACACTGTTTTCGCTGCGTTCGCGCAGCCTGCTCGCGCGGCACTGGCTGCAATGGATCCTGTGCCTGAGCATTATCGTGCCCGGCATCGCCGGGGCAGAGACACGACCCGAGAACATGGTGTATCTGCGTACGATTGATCCGGGCATCGAGCAAGACATGCGCTATGCCAGCGCTCACAACTTCACCGGGCACCCACTCGACGGTTACGCCGCGCCACAGTGCCTGTTATCGCTGGACGCCGCCAAGGCCCTCGCTCGGGTACAAACAGCGTTGCGTGCGCAAGGCTACGGTTTGAAGGTGTTTGACTGTTATCGACCCAGCCGTGCCGTTGCCGATATGGGGCGTTTTGCGTCGGAGCCGGGTGACCCGCGCAAGGCCGAGTTCTATCCACGTGTGGACAAGCAGGACTTCTGGCGCCTGGGCTACGTGGCCCGGGTGTCGAACCACTCCAAAGGCTCAACCGTGGACCTGACACTGACCGGCCCGGATGCCCTGCCCGCCGAGACCTGGACGCCTTCAGCCGGGCAAGTCGATTGCACGGCCGCCTATGGCCAGCGTTGGCGCGACGGCGCGCTCGACATGGGCACGGGGTTCGATTGCTTCGATGAGCGCGCGCATACCGACAACCCGACGATCAGCGCTGCCGCCAAAGAAAATCGCCAGAAGCTCAGCAGGGCCATGGAGAAAGAAGGGTTTACCGGGTACTCGAAGGAATGGTGGCACTTCACCTACAGCGGGGAAGGTTCGCCGAAGAACGTCATGGACTTCCCCATCACGCCGCTGGGTGCACGCGATGTTCTCGACACCGCCAATCAGCTGATTGTGGTCACCACAAAAAACTGGACTGACATCCAGGGCACGGCCCAGCGTTATGAACGGCAGGGCAACACCTTTCGAAAATACGAAGGATCGTTTCCGGTAGTGGTCGGCAAGAGCGGGCTGGCGTGGGGCAAGGGTCTGAGCAGCGTTGAGCAACGCGAAGGCCCGCTCAAACATGAAGGCGATGGAAAAGCACCTGCCGGGGTGTTCAAACTGGGAACGGCGTTTGGCTACGACAGCACGGCCGACACCAGACTGCCTTACCTGGCACTCACCCCGACCATCGAATGCGTGGATGACAGCCACTCCGCACGCTATAACGAGCTGGTCGATGGAGCGACTGTTTCAAAAGACTGGAACAGCTCCGAACGGATGCGTCGCGATGACGACATGTATCGAAAAGGCATTTTCATCGAGCACAATACGCCGGCGTCCCCCGCCTCGGGCTCGTGCATTTTCTTCCACATCTGGCGCGGCCCCGCCTCGCCGACGCTGGGCTGCACCGCCATGGACCCAGCGGATATTTCTCGCTTGTTCAATTGGCTGGATCCTCGCCAGTCCCCTCTGCTGGTTCAAATGCCTGAGGCGCAATACGAGCAAATCCGCGAAAGCTGGAACCTTCCCGAACGTTGATGGCTGGCAGACGGTGGGCGGGAGGTCCTGACCATCGCCGAAGACCACCCAGTGCAAATTCGTATACCCTATCTGCAATTCAATCCTGATGATCACGACCGTGGCCCTGACAAAACTCAACGCTCCCGACCTTGGCAATTCGCCTTCGACGTCGGAAATCATCACCCGTCATCTGCGTGACGCCATCGTCGCCGGGCATTTTGCCGAGGACGAGCCGATCCGCCAGGACGACATCGCCCGCCAGTTCAACGTCAGCAAGATTCCGGTGCGCGAAGCCCTCAAGCGCCTGGAGGCCGAAGGCCTGGTGATGTTCCAGCGCAATCGCGGGGCGATGGTCACCCGGGTTTCCGATGCAGAACTGGCGCAGATGTTCGAAGTGCGCATGCTGCTTGAAGACAAGGTGCTGCGCCTGGCCATTCCGAACATGACCGAAGACACCTTCGCCCGTGCCGAACGCATCTGCCAGGAGTTCATCGGCGAAGATGACGTCGGGCGCTGGGCCGAGCTTAACTGGGAACTGCACGCTTGCCTTTACGAACCGGCACAGCGTCCATTTCTGGTCGGCCTGATCCGCTCGGTCAACGACAAGCTGGAGCGCTACCTGCGCATGCAGATGAGCCTGTCGGCCGGCAAGGAACGCGCCGATCACGAACACCGGGAAATCCTTGCGGCCTGTCGCGCCGGTGACGTGGACCTGGCGGTGAAGTTGCTCGACGAGCACATTTCCGGGGTCTGCAAGACCCTGTTCGAGCACCTGCCTCACCACCACTGACCGCTCGCCACACTGTGCCGATTTCGTCATCGGCACTGGGTAAAACCATCAAGCCGACACCCCTCTCTACAGGCCACTCTTTCGTTCACTCATCTGAACGGACGTGGCCATCCCATGAAACGCATCACCGTGATCGACTCCCACACCGGCGGCGAACCGACCCGCCTGGTGACCGCCGGTTTTCCTGACCTGGGCACCGGCAGCATGGCCGAGCGTCGGCAGCGGCTGGCCGAACAGCATGATCAATGGCGCGCCGCTTGCGTGCTGGAACCACGGGGCAGCGATGTGCTGGTCGGCGCCCTGCTCTGTGAGCCGGTGGACCCGAGCGCCTGTGCCGGCGTGATTTTCTTCAACAACAGCGGTTACCTCGGCATGTGCGGCCACGGCACCATCGGCCTGGTGGCCTCGCTGGCGCATCTGGGCAAGATCGGCCCTGGGGTCCACAGCATCGAAACCCCGGTGGGCACGGTGCAGGCGACGCTGCACGAAGACCATTCGGTCAGCGTGCGCAATGTGCCGGCCTACCGTTACCGCAAAGCGCTGTCGCTGCAGGTGCCGGGGATCGGTCAAGTGACCGGCGATGTTGCCTGGGGTGGTAACTGGTTTTTCCTGATTGCCGAGCATGGCCTGCGCGTTGCCGGCGATAACCTCGATGCGCTGACCGCCTACACCTTCGCCGTCCAGCAAGCACTGGAGGCTCAGGGTATTCGCGGCGAAGACGGCGGCTTGATCGACCATGTCGAGCTGTTCGCCGATGACGTGCAGGCCGACAGCCGCAACTTCGTCCTCTGCCCCGGCAAGGCCTATGACCGCTCGCCCTGTGGCACCGGCACCAGCGCAAAACTGGCGTGCCTGGCGGCCGACGACAAATTGCAGCCGGGACAGATCTGGCGTCAGGCCAGTGTCATCGGCAGCGAGTTCGAGGGTTCCTACGAACTTCAGGGCGAGCGCATCGTGCCGACCATTCGCGGCCGCGCCTTTATCAGCGCCGAAGCCAGCCTGATCATCGAGCAGGACGACCCGTTCGCCTGGGGCATTCGTCCGTGAACGAGGGCCGGGTGGCCGATGTGATCGTGATCGGCGCCGGCATTATCGGCGCCGCTTGTGCCCAGGCGTTGGCGGGACGCGGCTTGCGTGTGCTGGTGCTGGACGCCGGCCTGCCCGGCGCTACGGCGGCGGGCATGGGCCACTTGCTGGTCCTCGACGACAACCCGGCCGAACTGGCCCTCAGCCAATATTCCCTGCAACGCTGGCGCGAACTGGCGCCGGCCCTGCCCGACGGCTGCGCCTACCGGTGCAATGGCACCCTCTGGCTGGCCGCCAATGCCGAAGAAATGGCCGTCGCCCACAGCAAATACCTGAATTTGCAGGCCCAAGGCGTGGCCTGCGAATTGATCTCCAGCAGTGCCTTGAACCAGCGCGAACCGGAACTGCGCGAAGGCCTGGAAGGCGGACTGCTGATCAATGGCGACGGCATTCTTTATGCGCCGGCGACGGCTAATTGGATGCTCGACAC
Source organism: Pseudomonas sp. PDM25 (assembly GCF_019219045.1). NCBI lineage: Bacteria > Pseudomonadati > Pseudomonadota > Gammaproteobacteria > Pseudomonadales > Pseudomonadaceae > Pseudomonas > Pseudomonas sp. PDM25. The sequence goes on along the minus strand of NZ_JAHUWL010000018.1, from coordinate 109,243 downwards.
ACCGAACATCAGCCAACGCCGGGCGCGGGTCAGCGAAGTCGACGGCAACCGTGTGCGACTCGACAACGGCCACTGGCTAAGCGCCGAAGCGGTGATTCTGGCTAACGGCGTCCAGGCCAACGAGCTCTGCCCCGAATTGCCGATAGAGCCGAAGAAAGGTCACTTGCTGATCACCGACCGCTACCCCGGCAAAGTCACTCACACCCTGGTGGAACTTGGTTACGTCACCAGCGCCCACAACGCCAGCGGTCCCTCGACGGCGTGCAATATCCAGCCTCGGCCCACCGGGCAACTGTTCATCGGTGCCTCGCGACAATTCGGCACCACCGACCCGCAGGTCGAGGGCTGGATGCTGGCGAAAATGCTCCGGCGTGCCACCTACTACATGCCGGGGCTGGCGCAGCTCAACGGCATCCGCGCCTGGACCGGTTTTCGCGCCGCCAGCCCCGACGGCTTGCCGCTGGTGGGTCAGCATCCGCAACGCAAAGGCTTATGGCTGGCGGTCGGTCATGAGGGCCTCGGCGTGACGACCGCCCCCGGCACCGCCGACCTATTGGTCGCGCAGTTGTTCGACGAAACGCCGCCGCTGGCCGCGCAACCGTATCTGCCGCAACGTTTTCTCGGAGAGTCCGTTTATGCCTGAATTGATGCTGGACGGGCGTGCCCTGCGAGTTGCCGAGGGCACCAGCGTCGCCGCTGCACTGGCCCTGAGTGGCGACGGCTGCACGCGCACCTCGGTCAGTGGCCAACGTCGCGCACCGCTGTGCGGCATGGGCATTTGCCAGGAATGCCGGGTGACCATCGACGGTCGGCGACGACTGGCCTGCCAGACGCTGTGCCGTGACGGCATGCACGTGGAGACTCAAGCATGAACGAATACGCCGACCTGCTGATCATCGGCGCCGGTCCCGCCGGCATGGCCGCTGCGCTCGCCGCCGCGTCAAGCGGTGCGCGCATCGTCCTGCTCGATGACAACCCGTTGCCGGGTGGGCAAATCTGGCGTGATGGGCCTCAAGCCAAGCTGCCGAACCCGGCGCGTGAGATGCGCGAGCGATTGGAAGCGTGCAGCAACATCCGCCGTCATTCGGGCACTCGAGTGATCGCCTGCGCCGGGCCGAAACGACTGCTGGTCGAAGACGCCGATCGAGGCTGGGTGATCGGTTACGACAAACTGATTCTGTGTACCGGTGCTCGCGAATTGCTGCTGCCCTTCCCCGGCTGGACGCTACCCGGCGTGACGGGTGCGGGTGGCCTCCAGGCATTGATCAAAGGCGGGCTGCCGGTGCAGGACGAACGCCTTGTGATTGCCGGCAGCGGACCGTTATTGCTGGCCAGCGCCGCCACCGCAAAACACAACGGCGCCCAAGTGCTGCGCATCGCCGAGCAAGCCTGCGCGGCCGCCGTTGGCGGTTTCGCCGCGCAACTGCCACGCTGGCCCAACAAGCTGATGCAGTCGGTCACGTTGTTCGACCGCCATTACCGTACCGGAACCTATGTACTGGCCGCCCTGGGCAGTGAGCGACTGGAAGGTGTGCGCCTGCAACAGCAAGGGAAAATCATCGAACTGGAATGTGGTCGCCTGGCCTGTGGCTTCGGTCTGATCCCCAACACCCAGCTCGGCCAGGCTCTGGGCTGCGAACTCGATGGCCAGGCGATCGCCGTCGATGCCTGGCAGACCACTCGCCGCGCCGATCACTACGCGGCCGGTGAATGCACCGGTTTCGGTGGCAGTGAACTGGCGTTGGTCGAAGGCGCCATCGCTGGCCACGCCGCCGTCGGTGACCTTGATTCGGCCCGAGCATTGTGGCCGCGTCGTGCGCGCTGGCAGGGTTTCGCCAACGCCCTCAACAAAGCATTCACCCTCGACCCGCAACTCAAATCGCTGGCACAACCCGACACCCTGGTGTGCCGTTGCGAAGACGTGCCTTACGCAGCGCTTGCCGGGCACACTGACTGGCGCGAGGCCAAACTGGCCAGCCGCTGCGGCATGGGCGCCTGCCAGGGCCGGGTGTGTGGCGGCGCGTTGCAGCACCTGTTCGGCTGGCAACCTGCGGCACCACGCCCGCCGTTCAGTCCGGCGCGGATCGAGACCTTGCTGTGCCTGGACGACACCCCGCCGGCCTGAATGCCGGCCCGGGGCTTTCGGCTCCGTCGCCGAGTCTTTATGATCCCGGGCATTGCCTCCAGACGCCCAGCGCCATGTATGCCTCGCTCACTACCTTCAAACCCTGCGACCTGCCCACCCTGCTGAGCAGTCTGCAGCCGATCGCGGCGCTGCTCGACACCCTGTCGGACGTGGTGTTTTTCATCAAGGACAGCGAGGCCCGCTACGCCTTCGTCAACCAGACCCTGGCCCGGCGCTGCGGCTTCAAACACAGTGACGAGCTGCTCGGACGCACCGCCGACATGGTCTTTCCCGAGCGTTTCGGCCCGCTGTACACCGAGCAGGATCGACGGGTGCTGTCCACCGGCCGCGAACTGGCCGACCAACTCGAACTGCACCTGTATTACGGTAACCAGCCGGTCTGGTGCCTGACCCACAAACTCGCGCTGCGCGACCTGCAAGGTCAGATCGTCGGTTTGGCCGGCATTTCCCGCGACCTGCAAGCGCCACAGTCCAGCCATCCGGCCTTCCAGAAACTTGCGGCGGTGGACGCGCATATCCGCAGCCATTTCGCCAGGTCGATCAGCCTCGCCGAACTGACCGCGATCGCCGGGTTTTCCGTGGCGCAACTGGAGCGCCACTGCAAACGAGTGTTCCAGCTCACCCCACGGCAGATGATTCACAAGGCGCGCCTGGAAGAAGGCTCCCGGCTGTTGCTGCACACCGACCTGCCGATCACCGAGATCGCCCTGCTCTGCGGTTACACCGACCACAGCGCGTTCAGCCGGCAGTTCCGCGCCTTGACCAGCCTGGCGCCAAGTCAGTATCGCGAAAGCCGTCGCTGAAGCCGGGCGAGTGTTCCTTTAAGGGGCGCCCGCCGTTCCCACTGCTCCCTTCTGTAACACCGCCTGATACGGCCCGCCGAGGCGCTCTTCTCCTACGCCCTGTTCCCACAATCTTGTAAGACCTTTAGCTCAAGGCTTGGCGATTAATTCTCGCCTCAGTTCGGAAACGGGCACGCTCATTGCTAATCACATATCGTATACGAAATTCACAATACGATATCCAACAGCACTTTCCGACAACGAGGCCTCTATGAAAAACACCGCATTTGCCGTAGCCCTCAGCGCTGTTCTCAGTACCTCCTTTATCGCCACCGCCCAGGCCGACAAGCTCGACGACATCATTGGTTCGGGCAAGCTGCGCTGCGCCGTGACCCTGGACTTCCCGCCGATGGGTTTTCGCGATGAAGGTAACAACCCGGCCGGTTTCGACGTGGACTACTGCCGCGACCTGGCGAAAATCCTCGGGGTCGATGCGGAAGTGGTTGAAACGCCCTTTCCGGATCGAATTCCGGCACTGGTCTCCGGGCGCGCAGACGTGATCGTCGCCTCCACCTCCGATACCCTCGAACGGGCCAAGACCGTCGGCCTTACCGTGCCGTACTTCGCTTTCCAAATGGTCGTGCTGACCCGCGACAACACCGGCATCAACAGCTTCGCCGATATCAAAGGCAAAGCCCTGGGCAACACCAGCGGCACCTATGAAGCCATTGCTCTGGAAAAAGACGTGAAGAACTGGGGCACCGGCACCTTCCGCGCCTATCAGTCGCAGAACGACACGCTGCTGGCGGTCGCCCAGGGTCACATCGACGCCACCGTGGTCACCAACACCGTGGCCGCCGCCACGATCAAGTCGGGCAAATACAAGAACCTGAAAATCGCCGGTAACGCGCCGTACACCATCGACTACGTGTCCCTGGGCGCCAAGCGTAACGAGTATGGCCTGCTCAATTACCTCAACCTGTTCGTCAATCAGCAGGTGCGCAGCGGCCGCTACAACGAGTTGTTCACCAAATGGGTCGGCACCGAGATTTCACCCACCGACCTGACCGTGCCCAAGGTCTATTACTGAGGTGTCCGGCATGCCTAGGCCAACCTCTCTGACCGGTCGCGGCCTGGTCGCCGGTGCCGCCCAAGGCGCCCTGCTGTTTGCCGATGTGGGCTTGAGTTTCTGGGGCGGGGTCGATCCGTTTAGTGGAGAGATCATCGACCGTCACCACCCGCTCAGCGGCGAACATCTGGCCGGTCGGGTGCTGGTGATCCCCAGTGGTCGCGGCTCATGCACCGGCAGCAGTGTGCTGATGGAACTGATCAGCAACGGTCATGCGCCGGCCGCACTGGTGCTGGCCGAACCCGATGAGATCCTGACCCTGGGCGTGCTTGTGGCACAGACCATTTTCGAGCGTTCCCTGCCGGTGCTGTGCATCGGCCGGGAGGCTTTTGCCGCCCTACGCGGCAAGGCCTTTGCTCGGGTCGAAGCCTCAACGGTGACCCTGTTCGAACACCTGCCGGGCGATGCCTGGCAGGCACTCGACAGTCCGTTGCAGACAGCAGAAAAAAGCACCGCCATCGAACTCACCGAACACGATCAGGCACTGCTTGACGGCGAGCATGGCAAGGCCGCCCAAGTGGCGATGCAGATCGTCCTGCGCATGGCTGAACTGCAAGGTGCGCGCAGTCTGGTGGATGTCACCCAGGCACACATCGACGGCTGCATTTATACCGGGCCTGCGAGCCTGCGCTTCGCCGAACAACTGGTGCAGTGGGGAGCCAAAGTGCGGGTGCCGACCACCCTCAATTCGATTTCCGTCGACCAACGCCGTTGGCGCGAGTTGGGCATTGATCCGGCACTCGGGGTACCCGCCAGCGCCCTTGGCGATGCCTACATGGCGATGGGCGCACAGCTGAGTTTTACCTGCGCGCCCTACCTGCTCGACAGCGCGCCGAAGGCCGGCGAGCAAATCGTCTGGGCCGAATCCAACGCCGTGGTGTATGCCAACAGCGTGCTCGGCGCACGCACCCTGAAATACCCGGATTACCTGGATATCTGCATCGCCCTGACCGGCCGCGCGCCCCTGATCGGTTGCCATCTGGACGCGCAACGTAAAGCGAGACTGCAAATCGAATTGCCGGTTTTAGCTGAACTGGACGATGCCTTCTATCCGCTGCTCGGTTACCACATCGGTGCCCTGGCCGGCAGCCGGATTCCGCTGGTGCTGGGGCTGGAACAGAGCAGGCCGAGCCTGGACGATTTGAAAGCCTTCGGTGCCGCTTTCGCCACCACCTCTGCCGCGCCGCTGTTTCACATCGCCGGGGTGACCCCGGAAGCACTCGACCCGACGCAGGTGCTGGAGGCGAATGTCCCCGTGCCGGTGGAAAAAATCCGCCAGAAGGATTTGCTGCTCAGCTGGCGCGAACTCAACAGTGCCCGCGACAACCGGGTGGATGTGGTCTCGCTGGGCAACCCCCATTTCTCCCTCAGCGAATTCGCGCATCTGGCGCGGCTGTGCCGGGGTCGGCACAAACACCCCGAAGTAGTGCTTGCCATTACCTGCGGTCGTGCGGTGCTGGAGCAGGCCCGCGAGGCGGGACATATCGCGGTGATCGAAGCCTTTGGCGCGACGCTGGTCACCGACACCTGCTGGTGCATGCTCGGCGAACCGGTGATCCCGCTGACCGCCAAAACCTTGATGACCAACTCGGGCAAGTACGCCCATTACGCACCCGGCCTGGTGGGCCGCAAGGTGCACTTTGCCAACCTCGCCGAATGTGTCGACGCCGCCTGCAGCGCCACGGCCAGTGGTCGTTTGCCGGCCTGGCTGCAATCGGCCGCTTCTCTGGAGAACCCCGCGCATGTTTGATTACACCTTCCAATGGCGCGCGACCCTGCGCGCCCTGCCGGACATGCTCGCCGGCGCCTGGGTTACCTTCGAGACCGCTGCGCTGTCGATGATCTTCGGCGTGCTGATCGCCCTGGCCCTGACGGTGATGCGCGAAGCCAAACAACCGTTGTTGCGCGGCATCGGCAACGGCTGGGTGTCGATCGCCCGCAACACCCCGTCGCTGTTCCAGATCTACGTCCTCTACTTCGGCCTCGGCTCGCTCGATTTACACGTCAGCTCATGGTTCGCGCTGCTGGCCGGGATCACCTTCAACAACGCCGGTTACCTGGCGGAAAACTTTCGCGGCGGCCTCAAGGCTGTGCCCGGCACGCAAGTGCGCGCCGCGCGTTCGCTGGGCATGAGTGCCTTCCAGGCCTACCGGATGATCATCGTCCCGCAGCTGCTGCGGATCGTGTTCTACCCGTTGAGTAACCAGATGGTCTGGGCGGTGCTGATGACGTCGCTGGGGGTGATCGTCGGGCTGAACAATGACCTCACCGGCGTGACCCAGGATTACAACGTCAAGACGTTCCGCACCTTCGAATATTTCGCCATCGCCGCGGCACTGTATTACCTGATTGCCAAGGCGATCGTCGCCGTCGCCCGGCTGATGGCCTGGCGACTGTTCCGCTACTGAGGAGGTGAGCATGTTGACCACCAGTTTTTCCTGGAATGACCTGTTGTTCTTGCTGGATGGCGCTTGGGTCACTCTGAAACTCACGTTCTGGTCGATCATCCTCGGCTCCTTCGCCGGGTTGCTGTTCGGCTTGCTGCGGGCGTTGTTGCCGCGCGCCAGCCTGCCACTGGCCTGGGGGCTGGACGTGTTTCGCAGCGTGCCGTTGCTGATCCAGTTTGTGTTGTTCAACTCGCTGAAAAGCATCGTCGGCTTGAACATCAGCGCCTTCAGCGTCGGCTGCATTGTGCTCGGGGTCTACGCCGCCGCGTACTTCACCGAGATCGTGCGCAGCGGCGTGCTGTCAGTGCCGTTCACCGTGCGCCGGGCCAGTCGCTCGCTGGGCCTGAGCTTCCTGCAGGACTTGCGCTGGATCGTCCTGCCGATGGCCACGCGCGTAGCCTTTCCCGGCTGGCTGAACCTGGTGCTCAGCGTGATGAAAGACACCGCGCTGGTGATGTGGATCGGCATCGTCGAACTGCTGCGCGCCTCGCAAACCATCGTGACCCGCATTCAGGAGCCGCTGCTGGTGCTGTGCATCGCGGGCCTCATCTACTACGTCATGAGCCTGGTGGTCGCTCGCCTCGGCGCTCGTCTGGAAAGAAGGTGGCAAGAAAATGATTGAGATCGACAACGTACACAAATCCTTCGGCAACCTCGAAGTGGTCAAGGGCGTCAACCTGACGGTGAACAAGGGCGAGGTGGTGTCGATCATTGGCGGCTCCGGCTCGGGCAAATCGACCCTGCTGATGTGCATCAACGGTCTGGAGCCGATCCAGAAAGGCAACATCCGCGTCGACGGTGTCGAGGTCCATCACAGCGCCACGGACCTCAACCGTCTGCGGCAGAAGATCGGCATCGTCTTCCAGCAATGGAACGCGTTCCCGCACCTGACCGTGCTGGAAAACGTGATGCTGGCGCCGCGCAAAGTACTGGGCAAGAGCAAGGCCGAAGCCGAGGAACTGGCGGTGAAACAACTGACCCACGTCGGTCTGGGTGACAAGCTCAAGGCCTTTCCCGGCAAGCTCTCCGGCGGTCAGCAACAGCGCATGGCGATTGCCCGCGCCCTGGCCATGTCGCCGGACTACATGCTGTTCGACGAAGCCACTTCGGCCCTCGATCCGCAGCTGGTGGGCGAGGTGCTGGACACCATGCGCATGCTCGCCGAAGACGGCATGACCATGGTGTTGGTGACGCATGAGATCCGCTTTGCCCGGGATGTGTCTGATCGTGTGGCGTTCTTTCGCAATGGGCTGGTGCATGAGATTGGTTCGCCGGATCAGGTGATTGGTAATCCGGTGCATGCCGAAACTGCGGCGTTCCTGAAATCAGTGAAGTAGCGGATGGCCCCTTCGCGAGCAAGCCCGCTCCCACAGTGATTTTGTGTACACCATCAAACCCTGTGGGAGCGGGCTTGCTCCGGGCGGCGTTCCGACGAAGGGGCCCTAACAGACAAAACAAGGAGCAGACAATGCGCTCATCGAAAGTCATCCATGTAGTCAGCTGCCACGCCGAAGGCGAAGTCGGCGACGTGATCGTCGGCGGGGTCGCGCCACCACCCGGGGCCACCGTGTGGGAACAGTCGCGCTGGATTGCCAAGGATCAGACCCTGCGCAACTTCGTCCTCAACGAGCCGCGCGGCGGCGTGTTCCGTCACGTCAACTTGCTGGTGCCGGCCAAGGATCCTCGGGCGCAGATGGCCTGGATCATTATGGAACCGGCCGACACACCGCCGATGTCCGGTTCCAACTCACTGTGCGTGGCCACCGTGTTGCTCGACAGCGGCATCCTGCCGATGACCGAACCACAAACCCGGCTGGTGCTCGAAGCACCGGGCGGACTGATCGAAGCGGTGGCCGACTGCCGTGACGGCAAGGTCGAACGGGTGGAAATCAAGAACGTGCCCTCCTTCGCTGACCGCCTCGACGCCTGGATCGAAGTTGAAGGTGTCGGCTCGTTGCAAGTCGACACCGCATATGGCGGCGACAGTTTTGTGATCGCCGATGCCAAGCACCTGGGCTTTTCCATTCGTCCTGATGAAGCGGCGGAGCTGGTCGAGGTCGGGCTGAAAATCACCCGCGCGGCCAACGAACAATTGGGCTTCGTTCATCCGCTGAACCCTGAGTGGTCGCACATTTCCTTCTGCCAGATCGCTGCGCCCCTCGTCTATGAAAATGGCATCGCCGCCGGCGCCAACGCGGTGGTGATTCAACCCGGCAAGATCGACCGTTCGCCCACCGGCACCGGCTGCTCGGCGCGCATGGCGGTGCTGCAGGCCAAGGGCTTGATGCAAGTCGGCGAGCGTTTTATCGGCCGTTCGATCATCGGTTCAGAGTTTCACTGCCGCATCGATTCGCTGACCGAAGTGGCCGGACGCCCGGCAATTTACCCGTGCATTTCCGGCCGGGCCTGGATCACCGGCACTCACCAATTGCTGCTCGATCCGAGCGATCCGTGGCCACAAGGCTATCGCCTGTCTGACACCTGGCCTGGGGCCTGAGCACAGCCTTACAAACCCTGACCAAAAAACTCTGACCAACGGCTAGTAAAAAACCCCTCGTAACTGAAAAAAGCACTGGCCGAGTCTTTTTACTTGAAATATCGTATACGAAATACAATTAACGAACCGGAGGCAACAATGAGCAAGCGCATTAACTGGAGTGGCGTCTTCCCCGCGGTGACCACTCAATTCAACGACGACTTTTCCATCAACCTGGAAAAAACCCACCAGGTGATTTCCAACGTGATCCGTGACGGCGTGTCGGGTCTGGTGGTGTGCGGTTCGGTGGGGGAAAACACCTCCCTGACCGCCGAAGAAAAAATCGCCGTGACCGAAGTCGCGGTCGACGCTTCCCGTGGTCGCGTGCCGGTGATTTGCGGTGTGGCTGAATTCACCAGCATTCAAGCGGCCAAGGTGGCCAACGCGGTGCGCCGGGTTGGCGTTGACGGGGTCATGCTGATGCCGGCGCTGGTCTACGGCTCCAAGCCGTTCGAAACCGCCGAGCACTACCGCTACGTGGCAAAAAACGCCGACGTACCGCTGATGGTTTACAACAACCCGCCGATCTACAAAAACGACGTCACCCCGGACATCCTGATTTCCCTGGCCGACTGCGACAACGTGGTGTGCTTCAAGGATTCTTCCGGCGACACCCGCCGTTTCATCGACGTGCGCAATGAAGTGGGCGACCGTTTTGTGCTGTTCGCCGGCCTTGATGACGTGGTGCTGGAAAGCATCGCCGTGGGGGCCGAAGGCTGGGTCTCGGGCATGTCCAACGTGTTCCCGAAAGAAGGCGAAACTATCTTCCGCCTGGCCAAGGCCGGTCGCTTCGCCGAAGCCATGCCGATCTACGAATGGCTGATGCCGATCCTGCACCTCGACGCCCGTGCCGATCTGGTGCAGTGCATCAAGCTGTGCGAAGCCATCGCCGGTCGCGGCAGCGCCCTGACCCGTCCACCACGCCTGGCCCTGCCGGAAGCCGATCGGGTTTTCGTCGAGCAGATCATGGCCAAGGCCCTGGCCAATCGTCCGGAACTGCCGGACGTCGGTCTCTGAGTGATTGCCGGGCGGGTCCTTGAGGACCCGGCCCGGCTGCCTGTCTCTGCGCCTCTACAGGAAACGTCCGCATGCCCACTCCTCACAGCATCTCTCGCACAACTACGCCCTCAGGACTCAAGCGTGTCGTGGCTGCCGCCATGGCCGGCACTGTCGCCGAATGGTATGAATTCTTTCTCTACGGCACTGCCTCGGCACTGGTCTTCGGCCAGCTGTTCTTCCGTCAAACCGACAGCCCAATCGACGGCATCCTCGCCGCCTTCGCCTTGTATGCCGTTGGCTTCCTCGCCCGCCCATTGGGTGGTTTGGTGTTCGGTCACTACGGTGACAAGTTCGGCCGCAAACGCCTGTTGCAACTGAGCCTGGTGGTGGTCGGCATCACCACGTTCCTGATGGGTTGCCTGCCTGGTTTCGATCAGATCGGCTACGCCGCGCCCGTGTTACTGGTGCTGCTGCGGCTGATCCAGGGTTTCGCCTTCGGCGGTGAATGGGGCGGTGCGATTCTGCTGGTGTCCGAACACTGCCCGGACAATCGCCGAGGCTTCTGGGCCAGCTGGCCGCAAGCCGGTGTCCCGGCCGGTAACCTGGTGGCGACCGTCGCGTTGCTGTTGTTGTCGTCGAACCTGTCGGAGGAACAATTCCTCGCGTGGGGCTGGCGTGTAGCGTTCTGGTTCTCGGCGGTGGTGGTGCTGATCGGCTACTGGATTCGCACCAGCGTCGATGACGCGCCGATCTTCAAGAAAGCCCAGGCCCGTCAGGCGCAAAACAAGCAACAGCAATTGGCCGTGGTCGAAGTGCTGCGTCATCACTGGCGTGCGGTGCTGGTCGGTATCGGCGCGCGGTTTGCCGAGAACATTCTTTACTACACCGTTGTAACCTTCTCGATTACCTACCTGAAATTGGTGGTGCACAAGGACACTTCAGAGATTCTGTTTCTGATGTTCGGCGCGCACCTGCTGCATTTTTTCATGATCCCGCTGATGGGTTATCTGTCCGACCTGGTCGGACGCAAACCGGTGTACCTGACGGGTGCGATCCTCACCGCGTTCTGGGGCTTCATCGGCTTCCCAATGATGGATACAGGCAACAATTGGCTGATCATCGGGGCAATCACCCTGGGCCTGGCGATCGAGTCGATGACCTATGCGCCCTACTCGGCGCTGATGGCGGAAATGTTCCCGACCCACGTGCGCTACACCGCGTTGTCCCTGTGCTACCAGGTGGCACCGATCTTCGCCGGCTCGTTGGCGCCACTGATTGCCCTCACCCTGCTCAACAAGTACCACAGCTCGACACCCATCGCCTGGTACCTGGTCGGCGCCGCGCTGATCTCCATCGTCGCCGTCGGCCTGACCCGGGAAACCCGTGGCAAGTCGCTGCACCTGGTGGATAGCGAATCTGCGGCGCGGATCGCTGCCCTGAACAACGCCGAACCCGCCACCGCTCGCCGGGGTGATTCGCTGGCTTGAGGGCAGTGAATATTTGTGGCCGGCGCGCCTTTGCCTTTGCCCCTTTTCGACAGGAGTTTTTCATGCCCCACATCATCGGCCACAACTACATCGGCGGTGCGCGCAGTGCCGCCGGCAACATTACCGTGCAAAGCCATGACGCCAGCACCGGTGAAGCGCTGCCCTACTCGTTCATGCAAGCCACCGTTGAAGAAGTCGACGCCGCCGCCCAAGCCGCAGCTGCCGCCTACCCAACCTTCCGCAACTTGCCGGCGAGCCGGCGCGCAGAATTTCTCGACGCCATCGCCGCGCAACTGGATGCGCTGAACGATGAATTCGTTACCCTGGTCACCCGCGAGACGGCGCTGCCAACCGGGCGTATTCAAGGTGAGCGCGGGCGCACCAGCGGCCAGATGCGCCTGTTCGCTCAGGTCCTGCGCCGTGGCGATTTCTACGGTGCGCGCATCGACCGCGCTTTGCCCGAGCGTCAGCCGCTGCCTCGTGTGGATCTGCGTCAGTACCGCATCGGCGTGGGCCCGGTCGCGGTGTTCGGTGCGAGCAATTTCCCGCTGGCGTTCTCCACCGCCGGTGGCGACACCGCTGCCGCCCTGGCCGCCGGTTGCCCAGTGGTGTTCAAGGCCCACAGTGGGCATATGGCGACTGCCGAACTGGTGGCCGATGCAATCCTGCGCGCCGCCGAGCAAACCGGCATGCCCAAGGGTGTGTTCAACATGATCTACGGCGCGGGTGTCGGCGAAGCGCTGGTCAAGCATCCGGCGATCCAGGCGGTGGGTTTTACCGGTTCGCTCAAGGGTGGACGCGCCCTCTGCGACATGGCTGCCGCACGGCCTCAGCCGATTCCGGTGTTCGCCGAAATGAGCAGCATCAATCCGGTGCTGGTGTTGCCCGAAGCCCTGAAACTGAGGGGCGAGAAAATCGCCAGTGAACTCGCCGCGTCAGTGGTGCTCGGTTGCGGCCAGTTCTGCACCAACCCCGGATTGGTGATCGGCATTCGCTCCCCCGAGTTCAGCGCATTTATTCAATCGCTCAGCGCGGTAATGGCCGACCAGCCGGGGCAAACCATGCTCAACACCAGCACGTTAACCAGCTACGCCAAGGGCGTGCAGGCGCTGCACACGCATCCGCACATCAGCCACCTCGCCGGTCGTGAACAACAGGGCAAGCAGGCCCAGCCGCAGCTGTTCAAGGCCGATGTCAGCCTGCTGCTCAATGGCGATCCTCTGTTACAGGAAGAAGTGTTCGGTCCGACTACCGTGTTGGTGGACGTGGCCGACAAGGCCGAACTGCTACGGGCGTTGCAGAGTTTGCACGGTCAACTCACGGCCACCCTGATTGCCGAAGCCGGTGACCTGCAAACCCATGACGAGCTGCTGCCGCTGCTTGAACAGAAAGTCGGCCGGGTACTGTTCAACGGCTACCCGACCGGCGTCGAAGTCTGCGATGCGATGGTGCATGGCGGGCCCTACCCGGCCACCTCCGATGCCCGTGGCACCTCGGTCGGCAGCCTGGCCATCGAGCGTTTCCTGCGCCCGGTGTGCTACCAGAATTGCCCGGATGCGCTCTTGCCCGACGCGCTGAAAAACGCCAATCCGCTGGGCATCGCCCGTCTGGTCGATGGCAACAGCCACCGCGAACCGCTGTAAAACCACTCAATCGAGCAGCGACCTCCTGTGGGAGCGGGCTTGCTCGCGAAAGCGGTGTAACAGTCGACAGAAATGTTGGAGGTTACGGCCCCTTCGCGAGCAAGCCCGCTCCCACAGGTTTGGTTGCCCTCCGTTTCTTCAATCCAGCAGGGCTTTCAAGTCGTTGTACAAGGCTTCGGGAATCTGCACGCCCTCCGCCAGACTGCGCGCTCGCGCCTCGTAACGCCGTTGCGACGGCAAGCGGGCGCCCTGCCCTTGTATGCTCTGGAACATCACTTCGGCGCGGGCCAGGTGCTGCTCGGTGGCCTCGCCGAGAAAGCGTCGCGGATCGAGGGCGATGATCAGCTCGCCGTGGTACGGCGACGACTTGCTGCCCGCGTCGTACGCCAGCGATTCGGCACTGGTCAGGTCACCAATCAACGGCCCGGCGATCAACTCCACCATGGCGGCCAGCGCCGAGCCCTTGTGCCCGCCGAACGTCAGCATCGCGCCGGCATCGAGTACCACGTTCGCATCGGTGCTCGGCTGCCCGTCTGCATCGACGCCCCAACCTTCGGGAATCGCTTTGCCGGCACGTCGATGCAACTCGATCTCGCCACGGGCAATCGCACTGGTGGCGAAGTCGAACACAAACGGATCCTTGCCCGAACGCGGCCAACCGAAGGCAATGGGATTGGTGCCAAACACCGGTTGACTGCCTCCCGCCGGCGCGACCCAGGCATGGCTGGGATTACACGCCAGCGCCACCAGGCCGGCAGCGGTCAATTGCTCGATCTCGACCCACAGGGCGGAAAAATGCACACAGCGATTGATCGCCAGGGCCGCAATCCCGTTTGCCCGGGTTTTCTCCTCCAGCAATGGCAGACCCGCCTGAAACGCCAACTGGGAGAAACCACCCGCCGCATCGACCCGCACAATCGAAGGTGCCTGGTCGATCACCCGTGGCTCGGCATCGGCCACCACCTTGCCGGCCCTGAGCGAATTCACACACCCCAATACCCGATACAAACCGTGGGAGGCGCAGCCATCGCGCTCGCCGGCAATCACCGTGGCGGCCACCGCCTGAGCGTGGGCAAGGTTGAAACCGTGGTGCAGCAAGATCGATTCGGCCAGCTCGCGAGCTTCGGCCAGGGACAGTCGTTTCATCATCAACTCCTTGGACAGACCGTCCAGACTGGCCCATTCCAGACGCCACGGCTTGATCGCTTTAGGCCCGGTCGACGACGAATTCGGCATATCTCGGCCACCGACCATTCGTCGGCTGCATCTCACACCACCCCTTGACACCGATTGAGCTCTGGGTGAGTATTATTTCAATCGCATACGATACAAACGTATACGACAGACAGACTGCATCTATTGAAACGTTGAGGATTCACTCCATGAGCAAGATCGAAAAAGTACTGGTTACCGGCAAGACCCACACCACGTTCAGCGACGCGACCCGTGCCCACGGCAAGCTCGACATCGAGCTGTCATCGCCAGGTGACGCAAAACCGGCCCACGTGTTCGCAGCCACCCAAGCGCACCCGACCGCCGAGCAACTGTTCGCCGGTGCGTGGTCGGCCTGCTACATCTCCGCCATCGAACACATAGCCAAGGCGAAAAAAGTGGTGCTGCCGGCCGATGCATCTGTCGACATCGAGATTGATCTGGGCCAGACCGGTCAGGCTTATTTCCTCCAGGCTCGATTCTTTGTCCGCTTGCCGGGCGTGGCACACGACGTCGCCACCGCACTGGCGCACGCCGCACACGAACTCTGCCCGTACTCGAAAGCGACGCTGGGCAACATCGACGTGGCGCTGAACGTCCTGACGGCGTGAAGATCGCTTTAATTTATTAAATATATCGCATGCGATATAAGCGCATACGAGAACAGTAAAAACTCAGGAAATCATCATGAGCAAGATCGAAAAAGTACTGGCCACCGGCAAAACCCACACCACCGTCAGCAGCGCTGGCACTACCTCGCGCGGCCATGACGGCAGCCTCGACATCACCCTGTCGACGCCCGGCATCGCCAAGCCTGCCCACGTGTTCGCCGCTACCCAGGCGCACCCGACTGCCGAGCAACTGTTCGCCGGTGCCTGGTCGGCCTGCTACACCGCCGCCGTCGGGCTGGTGGCCGGTGAGATGAACGTGGTGCTGCCGTCGGATCTGTCCGTCGACATCGAAGTCGATCTGGGTCAGACCGGTCCGGCCTATTTCCTTCAGGCTCGATTGACCCTGCGCGTGCCGGGTTTGTCCCACGATATCGCGACGACACTGGCGCACACCGCCGATCAAATCTGCCCGTACTCGAAAGCGACGCGGGGTAACATTGACGTGGCCCTGAACGTCCTCACGGCTTGACGCACCGCGCGGCGTTGCTATCGATCAGCATTGTCGATATGCCACATATGACGTATGCGCTTTAAGCGCATACGAATCACAAACCCAACAACACGTTGAGGACTCAACCATGAACAAGATCGAAAAAGTCCTGGCCACAGGCAAAACCCACACGACATTCAGCGACGGTGCCAACTCTTCCCGCGGCCTCGCCATCGAGCTCTCGTCGCCGGGAAACCCTCGGCTGGCACACGAGTTCGCCGCCATTGTGCCGCACCCAACGGCAGAGCAGTTTTTCGCCGGCGCATGGTCGGCCTGCTACACCGCTGCCGTCGAGCTGGCGGCGAAAAATATGCAGGTGACGCTGCCGCCCAATCTGGCCATTGATATTGAGGTCGATCTGGGTCAGACCGGTCCGGCCTACTTCCTCCAGGCCCGGCTGACGCTTCGCGTGCCAGGCTTGACGCAAGCCGTCGCGACGGAGCTGGCGCACGCTGCAGACCAAATCTGCCCGTACTCGAAGGCAACGCGCGGCAATATCGACGTGGTCATCAACGCCCTGACCGCATGATGCACCGTACGACCGGTTCGACTTCCGCCGTCGAGCCGGTCGCCACCGTCAGTTAGAGTCGTTCCGACACAATCGCATACGAGGTATATTTCAGTTTTTGCGAGCCATCCGTCTTTGGCCAACGAGGAAGCACATGAAACCCACAGACAACACCCCTGCTGATCTAAAGCTCTCCGAATTCCTGTGTTTTGCGGTCTATTCCACCAACCTGGCCTTCGGCAAGGCATACAAGCCGATACTCGAACAGCTTGGGCTGACCTATACGCAATACATCACCATCGTCGCGCTGTGGGAGGAAGACCATCAGACCGTCGGCAGCCTTGGCGAGAAGCTGTTTCTGGAATCGAACACCCTGACCCCGATCCTGAAGAAGCTGGAAGCGATGGGCTTTTTGCAAAGGCAGCGCGACCCCGAGGACGAGCGCCAGGTACGGATCAGCCTGACGAAGAACGGTCGACAGCTGCGCGAAAGCCAACCGGAAATGGGCCTCGCCGACGCGACGGGCCTGACGCTCGACGAGTTCACGATTTTGCAGAAGGCGATCGTGAAGTTGCGCGGCAATCTGATCAAATCGACGAAAGCCGGGGAATGAGCCGGCCAGTCGATCTGGACATTTTCGCGCGCGAACTAGCGCACCACCTCATCCCCCACCACCCCGCGCTCCTCCAGCAAGCGCACAAACATGGTCAGGCTTTGCGACACCGTCCCCCGGCGCCACACCAGCCAGGTGCGCAAATAGCGGAACGATTCCGATAGCGGCCAGACGCTCACCGTGGTGCATCCGGGCATGCTGTCGAGCATGCTGCGGGGCATCAGCGCCAGGCCTGCACCGGCGCTGACGCACGCCAGCATGCCGTGATAGGACTCCATTTCGAAAATCTTGCCGGGCACCGCCGCGTCCTTGGCGAACCAGCTTTCGAAGTGATGGCGGTAGGAGCAATTGGAGCGGAAGGCGTAGATGTTTTCGCCATTAACATCCCGCGCACGATGGATGGGGGAATGGTTGAGCGGTGCGATTACCACCATTTCTTCCTCAAACGCCGGCACGCCTTCCAGTGCCGGGTGCAGCACCGGTCCATCGACAAACGCTGCCGCCAGTCGGCCCGACAACACCCCGTCGATCATGGTCCCCGAAGGCCCGGTGGACAGGTCCAGCTCAACCTTGGCGTACTTCTGGTTATACGCAGCCAACAGCTCAGGGATGCGCACCGCAGCGGTACTCTCCAGTGATCCCAACGGAAACGAACCCTGCGGTTCTTCGCCCGCCACCGTCGCGCGAGCCTCCTGGACCAGGTCGAGGATGCGCCGGGCATAGTCGAGAAAACTCCAGCCGGCCGGCGACAGGCGCAGACGGCTCTTCTCGCGGATAAACAGGTCCACGCCCAGATCCAGCTCCAGCTGCTTGATCCGCGTCGTCAGGTTCGACGGCACCCGATGGATGTGCTGAGCCGCCGCGCTGATGCTGCCGTGTTCGGCGACGGCTTTGAAAATTTCCAGCTGAACCAGATCCAAGTCATTCTCCAAACGTGAACGATATGCTCAGTATTATTCAGTTTCCAGAAAACAAACGCCACCGTAACCTGAGCGCATCCCCACCTCGCAGGACGGTGCCATGACTCAAGTTTCCAGCCTCACCCATGCCATTTCGATCAACCCCGCCACCGGCGAACAGATCGGCCACTACCCTTTCGAATCCGCATCGGCTCTGGACGCCGCCCTGTCCCGTGCCGCTGCCGGGTACCGCGCCTGGCGCAGCAAACCGGTTGATCAACGCTCGCCGTTGTTGATCGCCCTGGCGAAGGCATTGCGCGACAACGCCGCCGCGATGGCGAACATGATCACCCTGGAAATGGGTAAGCCGATCACTCAGGCGCGCGGCGAAATCGAAAAATGCGCGCAACTCTGCGAGTGGTACGCCGAACACGGCCCGGCGATGCTGAACGCTGAGCCGACGCTGGTGGAAGGTGGAAAAGCGCGCATTGAATACCGCCCACTCGGCCCGATTCTCGCGGTGATGCCATGGAACTTCCCGATCTGGCAGGTTCTGCGCGGCGCCGTTCCAGCGCTGATCGCCGGCAACACCTACGTGCTCAAACATGCGCCCAACGTGATGGGCAGCGCCTATCTGTTGCGCGAAGCCTTCAAGCAAGCCGACTTTCCCGAAGGTGTCTTCGAAGTCATCAATGTCACGCCGGACGGCGTCTCCAGCGCAATCGCCGATCCCCGTATCGCAGCAGTCACCCTCACTGGCAGCGTGCGAGCCGGCATGGCCATCGGCGCTCAAGCCGGTGCGGCGCTGAAGAAGTGCGTGCTGGAACTGGGCGGTTCCGATCCGTTCATCGTGCTCAACGATGCCGACCTCGACGAAGCGGTCAAAGCCGCCGTGATTGGCCGTTATCAGAACACCGGGCAAGTTTGCGCAGCGGCCAAACGCTTGATCGTCGAGCAAGGCATCGTCGAGGAATTCACACGTAAGTTCGTCGAAGCCACGCAAAAACTGGTGGTCGGTGATCCGCTGGCCGCCGACACCTACATCGGCCCGATGGCCCGCTTTGATCTGCGTGATGAACTGGATCAACAGGTGCGCGACACCCTGGAAGAAGGCGCGACACTGTTGATGGGCGGCAAGAAGGCTGAAGGCCCCGGCAACTTTTACGAGCCCACGGTGTTCGGTGATGTCACCGACCAGATGACCTCGTTCAAACAGGAACTGTTTGGCCCGGTAGCCTCGATCATCACCGCACGCGATGCGGCCCATGCTCTGGCGCTGGCGAATGACAGCGAATTCGGTCTCGCCTCAACCATTTACACACGCAACGTCGAGCTTGCCGAGCAGATGGCCGATGAACTGGAAACCGGTGGTGTGTTTATCAATGGCTATTGCGCCTCCGATCCGCGTGTCACTTTCGGCGGAGTGAAGAAAAGCGGTTTTGGTCGTGAGCTCTCGCATTTCGGTGTGCGCGAATTCTGCAATGCCCAGACGGTGTGGCTGGATCGGCACTGATTGCATAACGATGCCCGGGAGCCCTTTGGCTCCCGGGCTCACGTGCTATTCGTTCAGGTAATACAGTTTGTTCACAATCATCCAGCGATAGTTGATGTTCAGTAGCGACAGATAATCGGTAAAGCGCATGCCGAGATATTCATCAATGACTTTTACCGCGGCGGCATCGCCCGTGATATCGATGCTGAGTACTTCCCAAAATGGTTTGACCTCTTTGGGCGCCGGCCCTTCGGCCTTGATCGCGCCGATAAATTCCTCCAGCGATAACCATTCAAGCTTGTCTTCGTAATGGCCAATGATGCGGCAAGCAGGATGAAAGGCTTGTCGCAGCAAGGCTTCATCGGCGAACACCATGCCTTCCACATAATTGCGGACCACCACGTTGATGTGTTCTTTAGCCAGCGATTGAGTCGTCATGTCATACCTCCAGCGTTCTCGTCCTCGCACCGCCGGATCAGGTTGTTCGAACGTCTATTCCACCCTGAAAGTCTAGCACCGCGCGCCTGACCGTCCTGGACGGCGACTATGATGATGAGGGTCACCTGCCTTTCGAGGAGCTGAGAGATGTCGCTGACTCTTTACTACCATCCGTTGTCGTCGTTCTGCCACAAAGTGCTCATCGCGCTCTATGAAAACGCTATCGACTTCGAAAAGCGGATCATCGATCTCGCCAACGATGCAGACAGAACAGAGCTGCAAGCGCTGTGGCCGTTCGGCAAGTTCCCGGTCATCCGCGACCATGCTCGCCAACGCAACGTGGCGGAGACCACGATCATCATCGAATACCTGGACCGATTTTATCCGGGTGAACATCCACTCGTTCCCAACGATTGGGACACCGCGCTGGAAGTCCGTCTGTGGGACCGAATCTGCGACCACTACCTACAAACGCCGCTGCAACAGATCGTGCTCGATCGCATCCGCGACGCTCACGGCGATTTGACCAGAGAACGTTCCACACTGCGGACAACGTACGGCATGCTCGACCACCAGATGGCGTCGAGAATCTGGCTCGCCAGTGCAGATTTCAGCCTGGCCGATTGCGCCGCGGCCCCGGCGCTTTTCTATGCCAGCACGCTCGAGCCGTTCCCCGACGACTATGGCCACTTGAAAGCTTATTTCGAGAGACTGATGAATAGACCGTCCGTCCAGCGGGTCATTGACGAAGCCAGGCCCTGGTTTTCGTTTTATCCATTTGAAGAGGCGATCCCGAAGCGATTTCGCCAGCCGCCGGACAACACCTGACCGGCCTCGAAAGTTCGCCTACCCCACCACGTCAATCAACTGCTCGCGCTGCGCCCCCGTCAGCATCGGACCAAAACCGGCACCGGCATTTTCCGCCATGTAACGCGGGTTGCTGGTGCCGGGGATCACGCAGGTCACCGCCGAATGCGTCAGCAGGAACTTGAGCGCCAGTTGCGCCCAACTGTTGACCCCCACTTGTGCGGCCCAACCCGGTAGCGGCTTGCCCTTCAAGCGCGCGAGCAAATCACCGCCGCCGAAGGGCCGATTGCAGATCACCGCCACGCCCCGCTCGCGACACAGCGGCAGGATGCGTTTCTCGACGCCGCGATCGTCCAGGGCATAGTTGATCTGCAAAAAGTCCAACGGCTCGGCCTTGAGCACCGCTTCCACCTCGTCATACGCCGACGCCGTGTAATGGGTGATGCCGATGTAACGAATGCGCCCTTCTTCCTTCCATTTGCGCAGCGTGGGCAAATGGGTTTTCCAGTCCAGCAGGTTGTGAATCTGCATCAGGTCGATCCGGTCGGTCTGCAGCAGCTTGAAAGACTGTTCCATCTGCGCGATGCCTTCTTCGCGGCCACGGGTCCACACCTTGGTGGCCAGAAACGCCGGCGAGCGCGGCTCATGAATCGACAGCAGCTCACCGGTCGTCTGTTCGGCGCGGCCGTACATGGGCGAACTGTCGATCACCTTCCCACCCTTCTCGAACAACGCGCGCAGCACCGCAGGCAGTTGCTTGTAGGCCGGACTTGAAGGCTCGACATCAAAACCGCGATACGTGCCCAGCCCAACGATCGGTAAGCGTTCGGCGCTGGATGGAATGGCCCGGGTCAGCATGTTCTTGCCTCCTGTTTCGGTCGACGGCGTGGATGCTGCAAAAGCCGGATCGAAGGTGAAAACCGCCGAAGCACCGGCAGCCAGCGTGAGTATTTTTCGACGCGTGTAGCCATCAGTGTGGCTCATGAAATTGCCCTTCCACATTTTTGCTGTCAGCCACGGTCCACCGCACTTCTCGCGCCGCACGCACGAGGCTGGCCACATCAGCATAGCTACCGGCGACTGCACCGCTTTTTCCGACGGCAGGACGTTGAGCCATTTCACAGCGACGGGCATGGGTGCCCCTCCCGGTGCGTCGCGCTATCGGTCTACTACACTCTGACAGCGATCAAGCGATAGCCGTCTTCAGGCCAGAGCCGCCAATGCCGCCCACTAAAGTTAGCCGAATGCCACGCATCCTGGTGTCAACCGTCGTCATCATCGCCGTCGTGTATCTGGCGCTCTGCGCTGCGCTGTTCGTGTTTCAGCGCGCCCTCATCTACTTCCCGCAACCCCGCGCCGTCGGCACCTCGGCAACGCTGCTCACGCTATCGGTCGACGACGCGCAGGTGCTGGTGTCTGTCAGGCCTCACGAGGGGCCGAACGCGTTGATCTATTTCGGTGGAAATGCCGAAGATGTCTCCCGGAGCCTGCCTTCGTTTTCCGCAGCCTTTGCCGATCACGCCGTCTACTTGCTGCACTACAGAGGCTACGGTGGCAGTTCCGGATCGCCCTCCGAGGAGATGATTTCGCGCGACGCCCTGACCTTGTTTGACCTGGTCTACGCCACCCATCCACACATTACGGTGGTCGGTCGCAGCCTAGGCTCGGGCGTCGCCGTGCGCCTCGCCAGCCAACGCCCGGCGGCGCGTCTGGTGCTGATCACGCCCTACAACAGTGTTGAAGAACTCGCCGCCTGGCAGTTCCCCATTTTCCCGGTGAAGTGGTTGCTCAAGGACACCTTTGAATCCTGGAAGTACGCCGCCCACATCACGGTGCCGACGCTGTTGATCGCGGCGGAGCACGACGAAGTGATACCGCGTTCCAGCACCGAGCGGCTCTTCACGCATTTCGCCAAGGGGGTGGCGTCGCTGAAGGTCATACCGGGTACGGGGCACAACTCGATATCCGAGAGCCCCGAGTACCTCAAGGTGTTGGGCGCTGGTTTGTAAATGGCGGCGACTAGCGCAGCGACCGGAACGCAGTGCGAAGCTCCTCGGTAAACAGCTGCGGCTGTTCCCAGGCCGCAAAGTGGCCGCCCTTGTCGGCCTGATGGAAGTAGATCAGGTTGCTATAGGCGCGCCGGGCCCACGACTCCGGCGGGCAGTAGACATCCTCTGGAAACACGGTGACGGCCACCGGCAGCGAAATCTCGGTGGTTTTCTGTGCGGCCGAAGAAAGCGGGCTTCGCCCCATGTTCTCCCAGTAGAGCCTGGCTGCCGAGGCGGCGCTATTGGTCAGCCAGTAGAGGGTGATGTCGTCCAGCACTTCATCCTTGGTCGGCAACTGTTGCGGGTCGGCGCCGTATGTCCACCGGGCAAAGCCTGGATGCACGAGCATGAGCGCGGCGAGGAAGGCCGGTGAATCCATCGCGCCGTAACCGATCATCTGCGGCCGCGCGGCCATCATCGCGCTGTACGCCAGGTTCCCCTGTTTGACGAGCGTGGCGACGGCGTCGTAGGTCGCGCGTTCCTTGTCGGAAAATCCCGCCGGTGCCGGTCCGCCGACAGCGAGCGCCGCGCTCGCTTCCGCCGGTATCGTGGCGGGCAGGTTAAGGTGAATGCCGCGCAACCCGGTCGGCGCCTGGCGCGCCATCGCGCTGGTAATGGGCGCGCCCCAGTCGCCACCTTGGGCGACGTAGTGGGTGTACTCGAGGCGCTGCATCAACTGCGCCCAGACCCGCGCGATGTGGTCCGGGTCCCAACCGATACCACTCGGTTTGCCGGAGAAGCCGTAGCCAGGAATGGACGGAATCACCACGTCGAAGGCATCTGCCGCATTGCCCCCGTGCGCGGTCGGGTCGGTGAGCGGACCGACGACCTTGATGAACTCGAATACCGAGCCTGGCCAACCGTGGGTCATGATCATCGGCAAAGCGTTCGGGTGCGGGGAGCGCACCCAGATAAAGTGGATCTCGACCCCATCGAGGGTGGTCACGTACTGCGCCAGAGTATTGAGCTGCGCTTCGGCCTTGCGCCAGTCGTAGTCCGTGCCCCAATAGCGAACCAGCGCCTGCAGTTGTTCCAGCTGTGCGCCCTGTGATCGATCGGAAACCGTCTCTTTGTCCGGCCAGCGGGTCGCCGCGATACGGTTGCGCAGATCGGTGAGGTCCTTGTCCGCAACATTGACGTGGAAGGGTTGAATGGCCTGGGGATCGGCGGCGGGAGCGGCGCTGGCGAGGGCCGAGACGCAAAGCGCGAGGGTCGCGATAGCGACCGCGAATGGGTGCTTCATCTTCATTACCTCAGTTGAGGATCACGATGAGTGATGAGTGTGCGCTTATCGGTCACCGAAGACGCTTTACCAACCGGCCAGAGAACGCATTGGGTAATGCCATATCGCAAGGGCGAAAGCTTCGCCACGCGTCAGGGCGCTTGCGTAATCTGCAGCGGACTTGACCTTTCAATATAGATGGCGGTGGGCGACTTCGGGCTATGAATAGGCACCAATCACCCACTTCACTTTTTCCAGCGCCTCCCGCAGTGCGCCCATCTCTGCCGACCCCAGCGCCAAGCGAATTGCATGCGGTACATGGGCAGACGTCGCAAAAGGCTCAGCGGTTGAAATCGCGACTTTTTCACGCAGCAACGCCGCGGCGATCTGGTCGGCCCTCGCATCTTCAGACAGAGGCAGCCAAAGAAAATAGGACGACGGGTGGCGAATGCACGGAAGGCCCGTCAGCACTTCTGCGGCGATGGCTTGCCTGGCCTGCGCATCCTGGCGTTTTTCAGCTTCCAGTTGCATGACGGTGCCATCGTCGAGCCACGTGCTCGCGATCGCCGTCAGCACACCCGGAGTATTCCAGGTGGTCGCCCTGATCGTGCGCTCCAGCGCGGGGACTTTTTCGGCCGGGGCGGCGACGAAACCTACGCGCAGTCCAGTGGCCACACTCTTGGAGAGTCCTGAAACGTAAACGGTCCGCTCGGGTGCGAGTTGCGCTATCGGTGCCGGCGGGTTCTCGGCAAGGAACGCATAGGCAGCGTCCTCGATGATCAGCAAGTCATGCTTGCGCGCAATCGTCACCAGCGAGTCGCGCTGATCGGCACTCATCACCCATCCCAGTGGATTGTGCAGCGTCGGCATCGAGTACACCGCCCGCACGCGGCGACTCCGGCACAGACGGTCCAGCGCCTCCAGATCAGGCCCCTGTTCGGTCACGGGAATGGGCACGATTTCAAGGTGCAAGGCTTCGGCCAGCACGATGAACCCTGAATAGGTCAGCGCATCCGCAGCAATCACATCACCGGGTTGCAGCAGCGCCATCATCGTCACGGCCAGCCCATGCTGAGCGCCACTGACTATCAGCACTTGCTCGGCCTCCACCGTCAGCCCTCGGGCGAGTAAATGACGCGCCACCGAGGCGCGCTCATGCAGGCGCCCGGCGTGTGGCTGGTAGCGCAACAGGGATTCCAGATCACCGCCCGAGGCGAGTTGGCGCAGGGCATTTCGCAAGAGTTCTGCCTGCCCCGGCAGCGAGGGATAGTTGAAGTTGAGGTCGGTCATTCCCACGGCAACGTTTTTCTGGTCGATGCCCAAACCCGGCGGCAAAGACGTCTCCCGCACGAACGTGCCTCGCCCCGTCTCGCCGCTGACCAGGCCCATGGCTTCGAGCTCTGCATAGACCCGGCTGGCGGTCACCAGCGCCAGCCCTTCTGTCGCCGCCAGTTGGCGATGCGTCGGCAAGCGCGTGCCCGGCAACAATCGGCCTGACCGGATGTCAGCCGCCAAAGCATCCACTAATGACTTGTACCGTGAGCGAGGCATGTCGAGATGTATCCATGACAATTTTTTGATTGTAGTGATCATCGACCATACGATGGATCTCTGCAAATTCAGAGAGCCCTCACATGGAACGGACCCTGCAAAACCCAACGACGGAAAAGACCGCGAGCGGATGGCTCAACGGGTTCATCGGCGTGCTGATTTTCAGCGGCTCGCTGCCGGCCACACGGCTGGCCGTGCTGGAATTTGACCCGGTGTTTCTGACCGTTGCCCGAGCGGCGATTGCCGGGCTCCTGGCCCTTTGCATGCTGGTGCTGTTTAAAGAAAAACGTCCGGCCAAGCATCAGCTTATGCCTTTGGCGATCGTGGCAATGGGCGTTGTAGTGGGGTTTCCGCTGCTGACGGCGCTGGCGCTGCAGTACGTGACGTCGGCGCATTCCATCGTCTTCGTTGGCTTGTTGCCACTCGCCACTGCGGTGTTCGGCGTGTTGCGCGGCGGGGAGCGTCCACGGCCGGTGTTCTGGTTCTTCTCAGTGCTGGGCAGCGCGTTGGTCGTCGGGTTTGCCGTCTCCCAAGGCCTGACCGCTTCGCCGACCGGCGACATCCTCATGCTGCTGGCCATCCTCGCCTGCGGGCTGGGTTATGCCGAAGGTGCGAAGCTTTCAAGAACCCTGGGAGGTTGGCAGGTGATCTCTTGGGCATTGGTCCTGTCGCTGCCCGTCATGGTCCCGCTGACCTGGTTCATAGCCCCGGCTTCGTTCTCGGGAGTCACCCCAGCCGCGTGGTTGAGCCTGGCTTACGTGTCGCTCTTCAGCATGTTGATCGGCTTCGTATTCTGGTACCGCGGGCTGGCCCAAGGAGGGATTGCCGCCGTCGGCCAGCTGCAACTGCTGCAGCCGTTTTTTGGGTTGGCGCTGGCGGCCACGCTGCTTCACGAGCACGTCAGCATCGGCATGCTGGGGGTTACCGTCGCGGTGATCCTTTGCGTGGCCGGGGCGCGAAAGTTTTCGAAGTGAGCGAGCGCGACAAGCGTTGCTGCCAGTTTCCGCCATTGGCGCGCTGGCAGGCTTCTTCAGAATCGAACTGCACATGGGCCGATACCGGGCTGACGAGAACGTCCGCTTCGCTCAACGCAACGGCAGTCAACTCAAGCATGCGCTCGCCCTGCCCGCTGGCCAGCGCCTGATCTTTATTGGCCTGCGTATCGAAGACCCAGATAACCCGCAGACTGGAGGGAAACAGGTCGTAATCGATCTCGTGGGTCAGCCAGCAGAACCCGACGATGTCCACTTTGGCCGTCTCACACGCCTCGGTCAGGGTGGCAATCAGGCGACGCTCGATCTGCGCCTGATCGCGTTTGCTTAACGGCATGGGTGAATCCTTGTGACGGGTAAAAAGAAGCCATCATACGACACCTCCATGTCCTCGTTGGCGGACGCACTGCGCCCAGCTGAAATATGTCTCTTTCGCCCGTGAACCTTGTGTTGAAGCGCCAGTCATAGCCGAGCCGTGAATTCCACTTGCCCGCTCAGAGCTATTCATCCATGCGCCAAACCCGCCTGTTCGTTCGCGTTGCCTCGCTCTGTTTCATTCCTCTGTTTTCCCTGTTCGCCAACCCCGCCCACGCCGGTGCTGAAAGGCAGTTGGTGGAAGCCATCAACGACTACCGCGCTCATCCCGATCGATGCCTGGGGCGCGCCGGTCGTGCGTTATCACCGCTGGCGTTGAAGTCGAACCTGGCTTTGCCGATCGGCTATGGCGGCGGTTTGCGTGATCGATTGAAGGCGTCCGGCTATCAGGCGGTGACCGTTCGCACGATTCGCGTGGTCGGGGCTCAGGATGCCGATGAGGCCTTCGACATGCTCCAGAGCGATTACTGCGGGGCGTTGCTCGATACCCAATATGCCGACATTGGCGTCAGTCGCGCCCGGAGTGAATGGCAGGTGGTGCTGGCGCAGCCCGTGCTGGACAGTCGCGTGGGTGATTCGCGTGCCGTCAGCAAAGCGTTGCTGGCACAGGTCAATGCGGCACGCTCCACGCCGCGACTTTGCGGTCGTCAGCGCTTCGCCGCCGCACGGCCATTGGCCTGGAACGCAGCCCTGGGCGCAGCGGCGCAAGGGCACAGCAAGGCGATGGCCTACGGCAACTACTTCGCCCACAAGGACCCCGACGGTGACATGCCTGCAGACCGGGCCAGAGCCGCAGGTTTCCGTGGCCGGCAGATCGGCGAGAACATCGCCGCCGGCCAGGGTTCACCGAGCAAGGCCATGTCGGGCTGGCTGGCCAGCCCGGGGCATTGCGCCAACCTGATGAACCCGATGTTTACCCAGGTGGGCGCAGCCTATGCGGCGGACGCGCGTAGCGATGAAGGCGTTTATTGGACGATGTTGTTTGGCGCGCCTTGAGTGATTGAGCGGCGCCTTATTCAGGGCGTCGCACCGCCCTCACCTTTCCACTGCCACCGCCGCCGCAGAAAAACTGATCGCCACCATCCGATTCAAGCCCCGACACCCCGACGCCGGCCGGCAGCTTCACACTCTCCAACACCTCGCCGGTGGTCGAATCGATATGGCGTAACTCACTCTCGTCTTCTTCCCAGGTGCCATGCCACAACTGACCGTCGACCCAAGTCACCCCGGTGACAAAACGATTGGATTCAAGGGTGCGCAGAATCGCGCCGGTCTCGGGATCGATCTGATGAATCTTGCGATCCCGATACTCGCCGACCCACAGCGTCCCTTCCGCCCACGTCAGCCCTGAGTCACTGCCGCCAGGCGCCGGAATTGTCGCGAGTACACGGCCGGTCTGCGGGTCAATTTTCTGGATGCGATCCTCGGCGATCTGGAACAGGTGCTGGCCGTCGAAGGCGGTGCCGGCATGGGCAGCGACATCGATTGAGCGCAGTGTCTTGCCGCTCGCCGGGTCCAGGGCGTTGAGTTTGTCGCCGGTGGCAAACCACACGTGCCGGCCGTCCCAGGTGACGCCGTGCACCTTGTCGACACCGGCAAAGGGTCCATATTCACGAACGATTTTGGCTGCTGACTGTTTCATGTTGGCATTCCTCGTTACGGGTGGGTGACGTTCATCCTAGTCACCCGGCAGTGGCACCGGGAGTAACAAGGTCGTCGCGAAACCCGGCACCGGCGGGGTCATCCAGCGACGCGCCCGACCGCGACCGAACGACTGCACCTTGCCCGCGCGGGCCAGTTCGTCGAGTGCCCGTTGCACCGTGCGCTGGCTGACGCCAAGGGCCAGCGCCAGGGCCGAGCTCGACCACGACTCACCATCGACAAGGAAAGCGAACACCGACCCGTGCTTCTCTTCGACGTGTTGCGCCAGCACCACAACGTCGGAGGCAACCAGCGACACCAGGGCAAACCCGCGCTGGGTAGCCGTCACACCGGCCAAGGGTTTCAGCGCCGCGCGCAGTCGCCCGACTTCGACTCGCAACCGCGCGCGAAGGGACTCATCGGCATGCTTCAAACGAAAGGCCCGGGCAATCAGCATTTCCCTCGACACGTCGGCTGGCCACGCTTCGGCCAGTGCCCGTGCGAGGGCGAACAAGACAGGGCGTGTGGCGAGGGAGACCGACATGCCGGCGCCACGCACCACGTAGCGACAGGCGTCAACGACCAGCGACGTGGACGCGAGCAACGCTTCAACCTCCTCCAGCAACAGAGGCCGTTCTTCGCCATGGGCAATCAAACGCGCGACGGGCGTGTTCAGGACAAGGGCAGCGTTTTCCACCTCGGCCGTCAGCGCAGGAATATCGGCATCGCGCGCGGCGTGCTCGGCCCTTGTGAGTGCAGACCGCGCCTTGTTCGTCTCGAGTCGTCGCATCGCGATCCCCGCCACGACCAGTTCGTGGGCGGCGCGCAATGCCGGCGGCAATGGCGCGGGGTCAAGCTCGGCGAGCAGCACGTCAGCCTCTTCGAGATGCCCGATCAGCAGCAAACGCCGAATCTGCAGATACCGCGCATGAGCGGCGTTCACTCGATCGCCGTGTGCCTCAAGCGTCAACCGCGCCGACTCGAGTGCCTTCACCGGCCAGCCCAACTCCCGGGAGGCCAGCGCGATCTCGGCCTCGGCGACCACACAGCGCGCCCGAGCCAAGGCCTCCTTCGGCCCGAAGGCCCGCGCCGCCCTCTGCACCAGCGCCTTGGCTCGCACCAGATCGCCGAGTTGCGCCATCGCAATCCCGCGCAACGCCAGCGCCGGCGCATCGTCGCGCAACGCGACCCGGTTCAGCGCGCCGAGCGGATCACCCGCTGCCAGCGCCTGCGCTGCGGCCGTGATCAGCGAGTCCATCGCATTCCCGCCACCGTTGTCACTCCCACTGTCGGATGTTCGCTGTTGAGTCTATCTCACGATGACCCATCACGAAGGGCGTGACTCTAAAGCCGTAGGTGCCTGCCCCGCCTCTGGGAAATCCTTAAGCGGGTATCGGTTTTTCTTATCGGGTGATTTAAAACGGTTGCTCAGCCTGAGGAACGGCGCGTTTTTGCTTGCACAGCAAAACCACACACTCGCTGACGAAGGCGCCGACCACCGCCAATGCCATGTCTTTCTGTGAATCCCAGGGATCGTTCTGCGCACCGATGAAGGCACGCGAGGTGTCGTCGCCCAGGTAGGCGCCGCCGATCCATTCCACCATTTCGTAAATGGCCGACGTCGACAGAATGATGTTCAACGCCATAAACACCAACCAGAAACCCCGCAACGGCGTCAGGCGCACCAACACTTCTCGAATGGGATAAACCATAAACAGCCCATAACTCAAATGGACCAGCCGATCAAAATGATTGCGCTGCAACCCCAGCGCTTTATCGAGGCTGACCCCGGTCAAGGCTGAACACCATTGGTCGTACGGCACCTTGGCATAGGTGTAGTGGGAACCCAGTTCGTGAATGCACAGGAAAACGAATACCAGGCTGATGGCAACCGCCGACAGGCGAAACCGGCCAGCGACAGCCACCAATGTGCCCACTAATAACAGCACCAAGAGGTTTTCCAGTGCCCAATCCACTCGGCTGCGGGGTGAATAACCCGACACCACGACGATCAACACAAACAGCATCAGCAGCGTCAGGTCGTATCGCTGGTGTGCCTTGGGCTGCATGGTTTGAGTTCCTCAGTCGGAGAGTGAGTCCTTCTACAGGGATCAATTGATCGCGAGTCCGGTTCACGCCCACCGACAAAAGGTTGCCCTCACAACGTCATCGTCCCGCCGCCCACCCCGGCTGCCGTCCGAAGTCTTTGAACAGTTCAAAAATGGTCGCTTTGACCTTTTGCACCGCGTTGCTCTCCACGACTGTGTCATGCCAGCACAGCGAAAGATCACGGGTAAACAGTCGATGATCGATCCTGGCCAGTTTGAGCCTGTGTTGCTCAAGTTCAACATGGGCGGCCGCCCACGGCAGGATGGTCACGCCCAGTTTGGCCAGGACGGCCGAGAACAGCAGGTCCGTGGAGTTGGCCTCGAACTCGACCTCACAGTGCAGGCCAGCCTCCTGGAAGGCCGACTCGACCCGGCTGCGAATCGTGTTCGGCGCGCAGGGCAACACCAGCGGCATCTTCGCCAACGCCTCGATCGACACCGGTCCATCCGGTAACGAAAACTCGGGCCACGCCACCAGGTACAGCGTTTCGGTGAACAGCCGCTGCATGGCCATGCCACGGGTGTCGACCGCATCGACATTCACCGCCAGCGCCACCCGCCCCACCGTGATCAGCCGCCCCAGGTCGGCGCTCGGGGCATCGATCAACTCCAGCTTGATGCCCGGATAGCGACTGCGAATCGTGCGCGCAAGCGGAATCGCCAGCATGCGGGCGGTACTCGACGGCATGCCGACCGACACTTTGCCCTGCGGGAATTCGGCGTCCTGACGTAGCAGTTCCTGGGTGCCGTCGGCCTGGCGCAGCAGTTCGATGGCGTGCCGATACAGCGTCTGCCCGGCCGCCGTGGGCACCACGCCATGCACGCTGCGCTCGAGCAGTTGCATGTCCATGTCCCGTTCCAGATTGCGCATCTGCTGGCTGATCGCAGGCTGCGCAATATGCAGCGCTTCGCTGGCGCGGGTGATGTTGCCGCACTCGACCACTTTGATGAAATACCGCAACTGGCGCAGGTCCATGCATCCCTCCAAAGCCATATAAATTTCCGATGGAATCAGAGGAATATCATATTTGAAGCTTATGAGATACGACGCCTAGACTCGTCTCACAACAAACGAAGCGCCAACGGCCGCGACCGGCAAGCAGCGCTTCTATAGGCCTGATCAAGGTCAATGGGAGATCTCAATGTCTAGAGTGTTAACAGCATCAGCAACGAGCGTGAAGCCCATCAAGACGCCCCTGACCCGCGAGCAGATTCGTGGCTTCTGGACGGTCTACGTGGGATGGGTTCTGGATGGCGTGGATTCGGTAATCTTCGCCCTGGTTCTGATTCCTGCCCTGACCGAACTGCTGCCCGCCTCGGGCATTGAGCCCAGCGCCACCAACATCGCCATGTACGGGTCGATCACGTTCGGGTTGTTTCTGATCGGCTGGGGGATGTCGTTCATCTGGGGGCCGCTCGCCGACCGCTTTGGCCGGGTGAAAATGCTCGCCGCCAGCATCCTGGTCTACTCGCTGTTTACCGGCGCGGCGGCGTTCTCGGAGAACATCTGGCAGTTGGCGGCATTTCGGCTGATCGCCGGGATCGGCGTCGGCGGCGAGTGGGCACTCGCCGGCACCTATGTCGCCGAGAGCTGGCCGGAAGACCGGCGCAAGATGGGCGCGGGTTATCTGCAAACCGGCTACTACTTTGGCTTCTTCATTGCCGCACTGTTGAACTACACCGTCGGCGCCACCTATGGCTGGCGCGTGATGTTTCTCTGCGGCCTGTTCCCGGCGTTCATTGCGATCTATACCGCGCTGAAAGTGAAAGAGCCGGGCCAGGTGCGCAACGCTGCGCTCAACCTCAAAACCCCCGAGTTGAAACCTGCAACGCGCGCGTCGTGGTGGGAAATTTTTGCCCCGGCCTTTCGACGCCGCACGTTGACCAGCTCATTGCTGGTCGGGGTCGCCATCGTCGGCTTGTGGGCCGGCTCGGTGTACGAAGCGACGGCTGTCGTCACGCTGGCCACCCAGGCGGGCATTGACCACGTCGGCGCGGTGCACCTCGCCTCCATCGGCGCAGCGGTGCTGTCGCTCAGCACGATTCTGGGTTGCCTCGTGGCGCCCTGGCTGGCCGAACGACTGGGTCGACGGGTTGCTCTGGGCATCTATTTCGCCGGCATGGCGACATCGATCATCGTCGCGTTCGGCTGGGTGTTCTACATGGACGATGGCCTTCATCTGTTCATGGTGTCGCTGGTGTTCCTCGGCTTCTTCGGCGGTAACTTCGCGATTTTCTCGCTCTGGCTGCCCGAGCAGTATCCGACCCGGATCCGCGCCACGGCCTTCGCCTTCAATGCCTCGGTCGGTCGCTTCATCGGCGCCGGCGTCAACTTCCTGCTGGCCGCGGCGATTCACTGGTATGGCTCGCTCGGCGCCCCCATCGCCTGGACGGCTGCGGCCTTCGTGGTCGGCATTCTGATCCTGCCGTTTGCCGTCGAAACCCGTGATCAAACCTTGCCGCAATAACCCGCACCTGAACACTTACTGGAGAACCCTATGCAAGCGTTGCAAGGCGTGAAGATTGTTGATCTGAGTCGCGCACTGTCGGGGCCGTTCTGCACCATGGTGCTGGCGGACCTCGGGGCCGATGTGATCAAGGTCGAGCCCGGCCCGACCGGCGACATGAGCCGCACCTGGGGCCCGTTCGACCGGGGCGTGAGCACTTACTACCTGTCGTGTAACCGCAACAAGCGCGGCCTGTGCATCGACTTCCGCAATCCCCAGGGATTGGCCACTATCCAGCGGCTGATCGATGACGCCGACGTCGTCATCGAGAACTTCAAACCCGGCACGCTGGAGAGTATGGGGCTCGGTTATGACGTGCTCAGCGCCCGTAATCCGCGACTGATCATGGGCAGCATCAATGCCTTTGGCGCCGACGGGCCGATGAGCAGTTGGCCGGGCTTCGACCAGATTGCCCAGGGTTATTCGGGGTTGATGAGCCTGACCGGTTTCGTCGATGGCGACCCGACGCGCACCGGCACCGCCATCGGCGATTTGACCTCGGGCATGTGGCTGGTGACGGCGGTGTTGGCGGCCCTGCTGGAGCGCTCGACGACCGGGCAAGGCCAACACGTCAGTACGTCGTTGCTGGCCAGTTTAATCGGGCTGTTGAGTGTGCACGGTCAACGTTATCTCAGCCTGGGTGATGTGCCGCGTCGTACCGGCAATGCGCATTCGGTGATTGCGCCTTATGGCGTGTTCCAGACGCTGGACGGCCCGCTGAATCTGGCGCCGATCACCTCGGCCATGTGGGGGCGTTTGTGCGTGCTGCTCGATTTACCAGCGTTGCCGGATGACCCGCGATTTGCCACCAACGAAGCGCGAGTCGAACGGCGTGACGAGTTACGGGAGATTCTGGAAAGCCGCTTGAAAACCCGCAGCAAACTCGAATGGACCACGCTGTTCGTCGAGGCAGGATTGCCCGCCGGTCCGATCAACACGCTCGACGAAGTGTTCGACGACCCGCAGGTACTGCACAGCCAACTGACCGAAACACTTACGCACCCGACACTCGGCGCATTGCGCCAGGTAGTGACACCGGTGTTCAGCGCCACCGACGGCGCCGCCAGCCGTCCACCGCCGCTCCTCGGTGAACACACCATTGAAGTCCTGCGCGAAGCCGGTTTCGACGCTGCATCGATCAACGCACTGCTCGCCACCAAAGTCGTGTTCCAGGACACCGACGTTTCGCCCGCACACTCAACAGGAACCACCCAATGAACCCAACCTCCTCTGGCACCGTGACCGTCAACATCGTCGATGAACGCATCGCGCGGGTGGTGTTCAGCAACCCCACCCACCGCAACGCCCTCAGCGCGCAGTTGCTGGCATCCCTCGATGAAAGCCTCGCCGCCCTCGCCTTACAACGCGTCCCCGTGGTGATTCTTGGCAGCGAAGTGGGCCAGCCGGTGTGGAGCGCCGGTCACGACATACGCGAACTGCAACACGACCGCGACCCGATTGCCTACGGCAAACCCCTCGAACAGGTACTGCGCCGCATCCGCGCCTACCCCGGCGTGGTGATCGCCCTGATTTCCGGCTCGGTCTGGGGCGGTGCGGTAGACCTGGCCATGAGCTGCGACCTGGTGGTTGCCGACCACAGCGCGAGCTTCGCAATGACCCCGGCCAACATCGGCTTGCCCTACACCACCAGCGGGTTGCTGCGGTTCTTCAACAACTTGCCGATTCACGTGCTGAAGGAAATGTTCTTCACGGCGCAGAAACTGGATGCCGAACGGGCGGAGCGGTTTGGCGTGATCAATAGACTGGTGAACAGCGACGCGCTGGAAACGACTGCGCTCGACATGGCCCAAGGCATCGCCGGCAAAGCGCCGCTGGCCATTGCGGCGGTGAAGGAACAATTGCGCATTCTGGAAGACCTGCAACCGATGCCTGTGCAGGCGATGGAGCAGATTGCGGAGTTGCGGCGACAGGCCTGCGAAAGCGCCGATTTCACTGAAGGGCTGGCGGCCTTCACCGAGCGCAGGCCGGCGGTGTTCAGTGGCAACTGATACGCCGCCGTAAAAGTCCCGTGATGTAAGCGCTTTCGCCTGCGAGCCGCGTCTATGGGTCCAGATAGACGCGGCCCCGCCCCGTGACGCCAGTAAAAGACTCTGCCTATCACGACCCAATACTCCCCCTATTAGCTGACTTCCCAACTGGGGTCTAACCTTATTCGAGCGTCGGCACCATAAGCCGGCCGGTCAAGAGCTGATAAGGAGATAGGAATGGGTCAGAAACCTGACTAAACCTGCCGTAGGCCACCGTGCAGGCAACTCGATTGCCGCTGTTCAGAATTCCCCTGTGATCAAAACAATCAGTTGATCAAACTGCTGGCCCTGCAGCCTGTGTCATTGGTTTCGCCCGTTGCTGTTTAACGCCCACGTTGGGCCGGATAGCCGGATGAATACGACCAAAGGTAGCTCACACATGGCAAACGAATCGAAATGCCCGTTCATTAGCGCCGCTGGCGGTGGCACGACAAACCGCGACTGGTGGCCGAACCAACTGAATCTGAAAATCCTCCATCAGCACTCGTCCCTGTCCGACCCCATGGACAAGGACTTCAACTACGCAGAAGCCTTCAAAAGCCTGGACTTTGAAGCGGTCAAAAGAGACCTGACTGCGTTGATGACTGACTCCCAGGACTGGTGGCCGGCGGACTTCGGTCACTACGGGCCACTCTTCATTCGCATGGCCTGGCACGCCGCCGGTACGTACCGCACCGGTGACGGTCGTGGTGGCGCCGGTTCCGGCCAGCAACGCTTCGCGCCGCTCAACAGTTGGCCGGACAACGTCAGCCTCGATAAGGCACGTCGGCTGCTCTGGCCGATCAAGCAAAAATATGGCAACAAAATTTCCTGGGCTGATCTGATCGTCCTCACCGGCAACGTCGCCCTGGAGTCCATGGGCTTCAAGACCTTCGGCTTTTCCGGCGGTCGTCCGGACGTTTGGGAACCGGATGAGGACGTCTACTGGGGCTCGGAAAACAAGTGGCTGGGCGGCGACACCCGCTACGGCAAAAAAGACGAGCCCATGCAAGAACCCGGCGAAGGCCCACTTGTAGCTGAGCCAGGGGAAAACGAGGCTAGCCGCACTGAACAGGGGCGCAACCTGGAGAACCCGCTCGCCGCCGTGCAAATGGGCCTGATCTACGTCAACCCGGAAGGCCCGGAAGGCAACCCGGATCCGGTCGCTGCGGGCAAGGACATCCGCGAAACGTTCGGTCGCATGGCGATGAATGACGAAGAAACCGTGGCACTGATCGCCGGCGGCCACGCCTTCGGCAAGACCCATGGCGCCGGACCTGCCGACAATGTCGGGGCCGAGCCCGAAGCCGCTGGCCTCGAAGCCCAAGGCTTTGGCTGGAAGAACAGCTTTGGCACCGGCAAAGGCGCAGATACCATCACCAGCGGCCTGGAAGTGACCTGGACCACCACACCCACGAAATGGAGCAACAACTACCTGGAAAACCTGTTCGGCTTCGAGTGGGAACTGAGCAAAAGTCCGGCCGGTGCGAACCAGTGGATACCGAAAAATAACGCCGGCGCCGGCATCATTCCGGATGCTCACGACCCGTCCAAGCGTCGCAATCCGACCATGCTGACCACCGACCTGTCGCTGCGATTCGACCCGATCTATGAGCCGATTTCACGGCGTTTCCTGGCCAATCCAGACCAGTTGGCCGACGCGTTCGCCCGCGCCTGGTTCAAGCTGATCCACCGCGACATGGGTCCCCTCTCCCGCTACCTCGGCCCGGAAATGCCGAGCGAAGAGCTGCTGTGGCAAGACCCGATTCCAGCGGTCGACCATGCCTTGGTCAACGACAGTGACGTCGCCGCGCTCAAGAGCAAACTCCTGGCCTCGGGCCTGACCGTCTCGCAGCTTGTATCAACGGCTTGGGCGGCGGCGTCGACTTTCCGCGGCTCCGACAAACGCGGTGGCGCCAACGGTGGGCGCTTGCGTCTGGCCCCGCAAAAGTTCTGGCAGGCCAACCAGCCTGAGCAACTGGCGAGCGTGCTGGCGAAACTCGAGGGTATCCAAAGCGAGTTCAACAACAGCGGCAAGAAAATCTCGCTGGCAGACCTGATCGTGCTGGCCGGTAATGCCGGCGTCGAACAGGCGGCGAAAAATGCCGGTCAAACCGTGACGGTGCCTTTCTCACCTGGGCGGATGGATGCCACCCAAGAGCAGACGGACGTGGAGTCTTTCGGCTTCCTCGAACCCATCGCCGATGGCTTCCGCAACTACCTCAAAGGCAAATACAGCGTCCCGGCCGAGCATCTGTTGATCGACAAGGCGCAACTGCTGACACTCACCGCGCCAGAAATGACCGCGCTCATTGGCGGCATGCGTGTGTTGAACACCAACGTCGGACAAACCAGGCACGGTGTATTCACCCAGCAGCCGGAAGCGTTGACCAACGACTTCTTCAAAAACCTGCTGGACATGGGCGTGGAATGGAAACCGGTGTCGAAGGCTAATGAGGAGTTCGAAGGGCGCGATCGCAAAACCGGCGAATTGAAATGGACCGGCACCCGCGTCGATCTCGTCTTCGGCTCAAATGCGCAGTTGCGAGCGTTGGCTGAAGTCTATGCAACCGCTGATGCGCAGGAAAAGTTCGTGAAAGACTTCGTCGCCGCCTGGGCCAAAGTAATGGACCTGGATCGCTTCGACCTCAGGTAACACGAGCGGTATCGCTGAAACTGCAACGCCTCCCACTGTGGAGGCGTTGTTGGTTCAGGCGCGGCGCTGGCGGGAGAATGTCTGATCGCAGAAAGGACTAAGTGGGAGAGATCGTGGCCAGGGCGCCAATCAAAATGGTCAACACCAGAAATCCACCCAGGAAAATCGCCATCTTGCCCATTGGGCCTCCTACATTATGAGTTTGCGGTGCAGCGGTTGCCGCGACTGCGGAGCGTGCCGTTATTGTGAGCCGGCGGCTGTGTGCATTACAGATGCAGATGACGCGGGAAAATACGGATCAGATCCGCGAACATGTAAGAGCTGCCAAAGGCTCGGACCGTGTTCGGGCGATGATTTAATCTTAAAACGTAAAAAAGCCCCGCCCCCTAAAAAGGGACGGGGCTTTTCACTGCCATATCACGCTGAAACAACGCCCTCCTCTACCGTCTGCGGATCAACCTGATCCAGCATTCGATTCACTGACAACTCCGCCAATGAAATCATCTGCTCTATCGCCAATGCCAAATTGCATTTAGGACCTTCGAGGATGAATGCCAGCTCAGAGGCCATCACACCGGCTGAGGCAAGGGTTTCACAGGCGTGAACAGGTAGGGTTTCGGAGTGAGTTTTGGGGACGATTGAAAAAATGGAATTGGGACGGCGTTTAGCCATGGCTGGCTTGTTGGATTTGAATGTGGGGGCGGTTTCTTCGCTGTCCGTATAGGGAGGATTCGGGGTTTCTTTGATCACGTACTGATGACAGGTATGCCTCAAAAAGAAAATTCCGACCCCAAAATTATGGCCATTTGATGGCTTTCAATCTAGCATAGCCTTTGTGTGTGAAATGTGTGGTATTCAAATCGTTAACCTAAGCGCGTCGACATAGAAAGGGAATTATTGTGCTTGACTATATAAGAATTAAAAACCTTCGCAGCTTAGAAGACACCGGAAACATTAAAATCAACCCCGTAACTGTGTTGCTAGGAGAAAACAGCTCTGGTAAAAGCACCTTTTTACGAACGTTTCCTCTATTAAAGCAAAGTGTAGAAACGAATACCAGAAGCTCTGTTTTATGGTATGGAAAATATGTCGACTTTGGAGACTTTGACCAAGCGCTCAACAGAAATAACGACAGCAAAGAAATATCATTTACTTTCGGCTTGACAGTCCCACAACAGATACTCATAAACCCCTTGCTTTGGCAAAGAAATCACAGAAGAGATCCAAGCGGTCCGACTACAAAAATAGTTGTTGATATACGACTTACTTCTCGCGGCAAAGATGGTCTCACCAGAACAGCAGGACTAAAATTATCAATAGCAGATAATGAAGTTGATATTGGAATCAATGACCAAGGAAAAATTTCGACTTTACATATAAACGGCGCGGAATACTCCGATTATGCGGACTTATTCTCTTACTTTCAGGCGGTACGTTTATTACCGGGGATTTTTGCGAAACATGACCCCTCAGAAGCATTAATGTTCAGTACATGGCGCTCAAAAAACCCACCAGAAAAATTACGCCAGGTCATATTAAGAAAACTTAGCCTCTATATGCATGGAAAATCCGGAGAGTCCGCTATCGCAAGTGCGTACTCTCAAATAAGAATTGGCAGTAGCAAAGATATGCTTACATCCTTCTATCGGGCTTCCCCTACTGTCACCTGGAGAAAGCGAACCGAAGGGATGACACATGACTGCATAGAATTTAAAACAATTCGTGATCTTGTGCTTCTCGCTAGGTTACCTGCTCTGATCCCAGAAATTGACGAAGTACTAAATGAAACATTCCGGAGGGTATCTTACACTGCGCCCCTAAGAGCCTCAGCAGAACGCTATTATAGGTCTCAAGATCTTAGTGTTGGAGAGCTTGACTCTAAGGGTGAAAACTTAGCCATGTTCGTTCGAAATTTATCGGATAGAGAA
The DNA here is from genome assembly GCF_019219045.1 of Pseudomonas sp. PDM25. Classification (NCBI taxonomy): domain Bacteria; kingdom Pseudomonadati; phylum Pseudomonadota; class Gammaproteobacteria; order Pseudomonadales; family Pseudomonadaceae; genus Pseudomonas; species Pseudomonas sp. PDM25. Next base: position 69,889 of record NZ_JAHUWL010000018.1, on the reverse strand, counting down.
AAACAAAGTTTAGACAATTGGACAAAACAAGAATTTGGATTCAGGCTAGAAGTAAAATATTCTGGCGGCCACATAACTGCGGGGATTGAATACGAAGGCTCCGGGGAAAGCTTCAACCTCACGGACATGGGCTTCGGCTTTTCTCAAGTAATGCCAATAATAGTCCAGGTTTGGACACTAATCAATAAACAAGCTAGATTCAAAGACGGCTTTACCTACACTTATTTAATTGAACAACCAGAACTCCACTTGCATCCACGCCTTCAAGCCAAGCTTGCCGAAGCTCTCATAAGAGCTGTAATGCAAGCAAAAAAACACGGCATGCAGATCAACTTAATTTTAGAGACTCATAGCGAAGCGATAGTTAACAAAATAGGTTTAATGATGGCTGCAGGCGAGATAAGCAACAATGATGCAAATATCATTATATTTTCCAAAGAAACCGAAAAATCAAAAACCTGTGTCGACCTTAGTAAATTTGATGACGATGGTATATTGACAAACTGGCCCTATGGCTTTTTCGATATCGAGGTGTAAGATGTTTATCTACCTCGATCATTCGATATTAAATTGCATTGCTGCCGAAAAAATTCCTCACGACACCTTAAGATCAATAGAAGGACTATCCCTAATACTGAGATCTGGCGCACATTTAATCAGCGGCGATCAAAAAACTTTAATTGCGATATCAAACTTAAATGACTTAAGTCTCCCTTGCAGAGCCATTTTCCACAGAGCAGCAACCCGCCGCAGTCAAGTCCTCTCAATACTTAAAGATGTAACCACATACACTATCGTTGACTTCGGAAGAAGCAACATAGAGTGCGCAATAGAAAACAACAAAAAAGTTATAAAGATACCAATCGACAGCTTCATAAAGTTAAACTTTCAATCCTCTTCCGAGGTTGTGTTTGAAGACATCAATGACAATCTAATTTACACAGCCGTGGCGGAATGGTATGCAAAAAACGTACTTAACAACAAATATCTCTCACTTACATATAAAAAAGTTCAAGGGGGCGGAAATAGAACCTACGCCGTTTACAAAGAAAAACAGCAAGAGGGAGAAACCTTCTGCTTATGCATAACGGATAGCGATAAAAAATACCCCACTGATACGGCTGGAGATACATCTGCATTGGTCCGCGAAGTAGAAGACACTTCGATGCCCCTCTCGTATCACTTAGACTTAGACTTTCATGAAATCGAAAATTTACTTCCATTGAATTTTCTAGAAGAAAACTCTGGAACTGCCGAAGCAAAACAAATCATCTCTACCTTGAAAATTGCAGAAACTAATGGTTACCCTGAAGCCAAGTTATACTGGGACTATAAAAAAGGTCTTCGCGGTCATTATGCACAAGAAAACGAACACTATAGAAACTATTGGCATGGTGCTCTCGGTGTTGAATACAATAAATGTGCATCACAGTGCACAGCTAAAAAATGCGAATGTTACCTGATCAGACCATGGCCGTTGAAAGCCGAGGTGAAAACAGCACTCGCCTCGAATCATCAAATATCTCCCGACTGTGAAAAATTGAAAAACTTATGGAGCGAGATTGCGAGCGTATTCATAAGCTGGGTTATTGGCGCGCCCCCTCAAAAAACGTAAAACACTAACAATAAATATCGAGAAGATTAAAAGGTGACGGTTAAAAGGCGCCCCCCATTAGCCGGTCTCAAGTCAAGGTCAAAAGCCACCTTGCCCTGCGGTTTTTACTAATTTAAGCGGAGCAGAAAGGGAAATTTATTACGCAAGATACAATGCGCCGAATGAATGGATAAAAAGCTTGGAACTGATGTACGACATTGAATGATCGTTCACCTTTCTGGGGCCGCTTCGCAGCCCAACGGGGGCAAGCCCCCTCGCCACAAAAACTCGTCGACCTAAGCACTGCGAAACCTGCAAGAACTGAATCCCAGATACAAAAAAGCCCACTGACCGTCACCGGTTCAGTGGGCTTTTCGATTACGCCTCTAGTTACAGAGCCATATCAGTCGCAGCATTAGCCTTCGGCGCCTTGGCCGGAGCAGCCGGAGCAGCAGCCGGAGCCACCATCTGACCAATCGCCGGCGGCGGCGTCAGCTGCAACACCTTGGCGGTGTAAGCCCACTCTTCAGCCACTTTCTCAGGGCTGCCATTCAACTGAGTGCCATAGCTCGGCACGATCTGGTGCAGCTTTTCCTGCCAGGCAGGCGATGCCACCTTGTCCTTGAACACCTTTTGCAGCACGGTCAGCATGATCGGTGCAGCCGTCGAAGCGCCCGGCGATGCGCCCAGCAGGCCAGCGATAGTGCCGTCTTGCGAGGCAACAATCTCGGTACCCAACTTCAGCACGCCGCCAGCGGCTTCATCACGCTTGATGATTTGCACGCGTTGGCCAGCTTGCCACAGGCGCCAGTCTTCGGCTTTGGCATTCGGGAAGTATTCTTTGAGGGCGTTGAGGCGGTCTTCGTCAGACAGCATCAGTTGGCCTGCAAGGTACTCGACCAGCGGGTATTCCTTGATGCCGACTTTGGTCATTGGCCACACGTTGTGCGTGGTGGTGGTGGTCAGCAGGTCCAGGTACGAGCCTTCTTTGAGGAACTTGGTGCTGAAGGTCGCGAATGGGCCAAACAGGATGACGCGCTTGCCGTCCAGGACGCGGGTGTCCAGGTGCGGAACCGACATTGGCGGTGCGCCAACGGAGGCTTTGCCGTAGGCCTTGGCCAAGTGTTGCTCGGCGATGGTCGGGTTCTCGGTCACAAGGAACGAGCCGCCAACCGGGAAGCCTGCGTATTCCTGGGCTTCAGGAATGCCGGACTTCTGCAGCAGGTGCAGTGCACCGCCGCCCGCGCCGATGAACACGAACTTGGCGTCGGTTTCGGTTTTGCTGCCGTCTTTCAGGTTTTTGTAGCTGACGCGCCAGCTGCCGTCTTCGTTCTTGGTGATGTCTTGCACTTCGCTAGACAGTTTCAAGTCAAATTTTGGCGTGGTTTGCAGGTGCGCAACGAACTGGCGGGTGATCTCGCCAAAGTTCATGTCGGTACCGATCGGGCTCCAGGTGGCTGCGACTTTCTGGTTCGGGTCACGCCCTTCCATCATCAGCGGAACCCACTTCTTGATCACAGCCGGGTCTTCGGAGTACTGCATGCCAGCGAACAGCGGGCTCGCTTGCAGGGCTTCGTAGCGCTTTTTCAGGAACTTGATGTTGTCATCGCCCCACACAAAGCTCATGTGCGGTGTGGAGTTGATGAACGAACGCGGGTTTTTCAGCACGCCTTGCTGAACCTGCCAGGCCCAGAACTGACGGGAGATCTGAAAGGCTTCGTTGATTTCAACGGCTTTCGTGATCTGGACGTTGCCTTTATCGTCTTCCGGGGTGTAGTTCAATTCGGCCAGGGCAGAGTGACCGGTACCGGCGTTGTTCCAGCCATTGGAGCTTTCCAGGGCGACGCCGTCGAGACGCTCGATCATTTCCATCGAAGTGCCAGGTTCCAGCTCATTGAGCCAAACACCGAGGGTCGCGCTCATGATGCCGCCGCCAATGAGCAGCACATCGACTTTCTTTGCCTCTTCCGCGTGAACGGACGTGATCCCCATCGACAAAGCCAGCCCCAGCAGGGCCGTGTTCATTTTCTTAAACATCTGTAGCACCTTTGATAAAACGTCATCCGCCCTTCCATCCCCATGCTTGATGCCCCTGGTTCACGGCATGCAGGCAGCATGCTGCGGGTTGCGCACGCATAAGGATTGGAGGGTGGGCACACAAGGCCGACGTGTCTCCATCGACCTCAGTTTATATGTCCCTACTGAACTGACTTTTTATCGTTATTGGCTTCAGCTACTTGAGCGACAGTGATTCTGTTGGCGCGTCTCAAGGACGCACAAACTGAATAGGTCAAAGCAAGTTGGCGCGCAGAATATCACGACAAGGCAAACCCGCGCGTCTGTTCCCGACTTGATGGTCCGTCTCGACCACTATACTCATCGTGCTTTTCTCGATGAGCCGGTGAGGAGATGTCATGAGCGACAAAGTTGATCTGCGCAAATATTCCTCCCAAGTGGTCGACGGCGTGGAACGCGCGCCCGGACGATCCATGCTGCGTGCCGTAGGTTTCACCGACGAAGACTTCAAGAAACCGCAGATCGGTATCGCCTCCACCTGGGCGATGGTCACGCCCTGCAACATGCACATCGACAAGCTGGCGATTGAAGCCGAAAAAGGCGCGAATGCCGCTGGCGCCAAGGGCGTTATTTTCAACACCATCACCATTTCCGATGGCATCGCCAACGGCACCGAAGGTATGAAGTATTCGCTGGTGTCGCGGGAAGTGATCGCCGATTCCATTGAAGTCGTGGCCGGCTGCGAAGGCTTTGACGGTCTGGTGACCGTGGGCGGTTGTGACAAGAACATGCCGGGCTGCCTGATCGGTATGGCGCGGCTGAATCGCCCGTCCATCTTCGTGTATGGCGGCACCATCCGGCCGGGCGCAGGCCACACCGATATCATCTCCGTGTTCGAGGCCGTGGGTCAGCACGCGCGGGGGGATATCAGCGAGATTCAGGTCAAGCACATCGAGGAAGTGGCGATTCCGGGCCCCGGCTCCTGCGGCGGCATGTACACCGCCAACACCATGGCTTCTGCGATTGAAGCGTTGGGCATGAGCCTGCCCGGTTCCAGCTCTCAGGACGCCGTCGGCAGCGACAAGGCGTCGGACAGTTTCCGCGCCGGTCAGCAAGTCATGGAGCTGCTCAAGCAAGACATCAAACCGCGCGACATCATGACCCGCAAGGCCTTTGAAAATGCGATTCGGGTGGTGATCGCCCTCGCCGGCTCGACCAATGCCGTGCTGCACCTTCTGGCCATGGCGCATGCGGTGGATGTCGAGCTGACGCTGGATGATTTTGTCGAGTTGGGCAAGGTGTCCCCGGTGGTGGCCGACCTGCGTCCCAGCGGCCAATACATGATGAGCGAACTGGTGGCCATCGGCGGTATCCAGCCGCTGATGAAGCGCATGCTCGCCGCCGGCATGCTGCATGGCGATGCGCTGACGGTCACCGGCAAAACCCTGGCCGAAAACCTGGAAAACGTGCCCGATTACCCCGAAGGTCAGGACGTGATCCTGCCCTTCGACCAACCGATCAAAAAGGACTCCCATTTAGTGGTGCTGCGAGGCAACCTTTCGCCCACCGGCGCCGTGGCCAAGATTACCGGCAAGGAAGGTTTGCGCTTTGAAGGCACGGCTCGTGTGTATCACGGCGAGGAAGGCGCGCTGGCCGGCATCCTCAACGGCGAAGTCAAGGCCGGCGATGTGATCGTGATTCGCTACGAAGGCCCCAAGGGCGGCCCCGGCATGCGCGAAATGCTCTCGCCGACGTCGGCGGTCATGGGCAAGGGGCTGGGCAAAGACGTTGCGCTCATCACCGACGGCCGCTTCTCCGGCGGTTCACACGGGTTTGTGGTGGGCCATATCACGCCCGAAGCCTTTGACGGCGGGCCGATAGCGCTGATTGAAGACGGCGACAAGATCACCATCGACGCCGAAACACGGCAGATCACGGTCGATGTCTCCGACGCCGAACTGGCCGAGCGCAAAACCCGCTGGGTGCGCCCGGAATCCAAGTACAAACGCGGGGTGTTGGCCAAGTACGCGAAGACCGTGTCCAGCGCCTCGGAAGGCGCGGTGACGGACAAGTATCTGTAATCGACGTTGTCAGGACTGACGCCTTAAAGTCTGAACCGATCCACCGACTGCGAGAGCTTGCCTGCCAGGGTGGACAGCTCATCGGTGGTCGAGGCGGTCCGGCCGATGACCTTGCTGTTGCCTTCGGACATACCGGCAATCATTTCGACCTGATGGGCGATTTCGTTGCTGGCCAGACTCTGCTCACCGATGGTGCGGGTGATGTCATTGACCAGTTGCGTGGTGTTCAGCGTGGCGTCGAGAATTTCGCGGATGGCGCGTTCGACGTCGGCGGTCACAGCCATGCCTTTGTCGACCTGCGCCACGCCCGCCTCCATGCTGGTCACCGCCTCGCGGGTGCTTTGCTGGATGCGTGAGACCATCGTGGCAATTTCCTGGGTGGAGGCGCTGGTGCGTCCCGCCAGGCTGCGCACTTCATCGGCCACCACGGCAAATCCACGGCCTTGCTCACCGGCACGAGCGGCTTCGATCGCGGCGTTGAGCGCCAGCAGGTTGGTTTGATCGGCGATGCCCTTGATCACCTGGATGATGCTGAAAATCCCTTCGGACTCCTTGTCCAGCGTGCGGATCACTTGGGCCGATTGCTGCGCCGAACGCGCAATGCCGTCCATGTCGTTGACCACCTGATGGATCACGCGACCGCCATCCTTGGCCAGTGCCTCGGCCTGATTGGCCATGTTCAGTGCGCGCTCGGCATGCCGGGTGATTTCCTCGATGCTCGCGGTCATTTCGCTGGCGGCAGCCGCCATGGTGCTGGCCGCTACGCTTTGTTGCTGGCTGCTGCCGGCGACTTCGTGGCAGCCGCTGCTCAATTGTTCGCTCATGCCGCTCACGCCGTGGGCGTTGCTGCGCACGGCTTCGATCATGCCGCGCAGGTCGCGCTGCATGGTCGCAAGGCTGCGAATCAGAGCGCTGGCTTCGTCGTTGTGGGTGGGTTCGACAATCGGTTCGCTCAGGTTGCCATGGGCGATGCTGTCAGCAATGCGGCTGGCAGTCTGCAACGGCCCCATGATGCTCAGCATCACCGAGCGCCCCTGGGCCAGCAGCAATAACAGGCTGGCGATCAGGACACCGCCGAGGGTGAAATTGGCATTGCTGATGACGTTCTGAGTGTCGGCACGGGTCTGTTGGGTGTTGGTCTCGATCAGTTCGCTGAGGGTGGCCAACTGACTTTCCAACTGGCTGAATATGCTACTGAAACTGCCCAGTTGTTGCTGCGCGGCCTGCGGATTTTCCAGCGCCACCCCAACAATGCCTTCGGCTGCGCTGATGTAGGTATCAAGGCTGGGCTTGATCTTGTTCAGGGCCCCTTTGATGGTGTCGTTGACCGGCTGCTTAAGGTTTTCACCGAGCATTTCACGAAAATGCGCCGCATGTTCCTCGATGGAACTGCGCACCTCGGCTTTGCTGCTGGTGCTTTTACCCAACCCGACCAACATCGCGGACAGCACGTCGGCGCGTAAGGCGTCGTGCATCATGTCGGCTTCGAGGTGGTTGCGCAGCACGGTCATACTGACCTCGTTGTCATTCACCGCAGCAGCCATCCGGGTATTTCCCAGGTAACTGACCAGGCTCATGATCAACGCGGTAGCCAGCCCGGTGCCAATCAGCAGAATCAAACGTAATTTTATGGACACTTTGTGGATCCTCTCACAGCACGTTTGTCAGTTGCGTTGAAGCCAACCGCGGATTGGTTTGCTAAAGAGGTTATCGACCGGCACGAGTGGTTAATGAAGCGAAAGTCCATACGCGCATGTCTTTGCGACATGCGGTATGTTTTTTCGGTTTTGAGGGCGCCTGAATCAGGCAGCGGAGAAGAAGTAGCGCGTCAGGTGAAAGAAGATCGGCGCGGCGAAGCAAATCGAGTCCATCCGGTCGAGCATGCCGCCGTGACCTTTGATCATGGTGCCCCAGTCCTTGGCGCTCAGACTGCGTTTGATCGCCGACATGACCAGCCCACCGAGGAAGCCCATCACCACGATGACGAACGACATCAGCAGTGACTGCCAGAAGCTGAAGGGGGTCATCCAGAACATGCAGCCGCCAATCAGCGTTGCGGACAGGCCGCCACCGACCAGACCTTCGACCGTTTTTGACGGACTCACCAGCGGCGCAACTTTGTGCTTGCCCAAGAGTTTGCCGAACACGTACTGCAACACGTCACTCAACTGAACGACGAACACCAGGTAGAACAGCAACAGCGCGTTTTGGCCGGCGAATCCTTCCAGATCCAACAGCAACAGCGCGGGCGCATGGCTGATGCAATAAATGCAGATCATCACGCCCCACTGAATTTTTGCCGTCCTTTCCAGGAAGCCGTCAGTGTCCTGGCTCAGCACCGCAATCGCCGGTAGCAGCAGGAATGAATACACCGGAATCAGCAGCGTAAACATCGAATACCAGTGAGTACCGATCAGAATGTATTGCAGCGGGATCAGGATGAAAAACGCCGAAAACAAGGCGTTATGATCTCCCCGCCTGGTCGGTGTCAGGGTAATGAACTCCCTGAGCGCGAACAGTGAGATGAATCCGAACAGGACGACCGTTGCATTGCCGCCCAGCAGGTAGGACACGAAGAAGATGATGACCATCCCCCACCAGGCATTCACACGCTGATTGAGGTTTTCGATGGTCGAGACAGCGCCTTCCGTTTTGGCCCGCCGGGCCAGCAATCGACCGGCCAGCGAAGCAATCGCCAGCAAGCAGGCCAATCCGAAAAAGAACCACAAAAACTTTGCTTCAAGACTCATTTCGACAACCCCACAATGGCGTTACGCGCGCGTTCCAGAAACACCTGTTTATCCTCGCCAGCAATCCTTTCCATCGGATTGCCGATACGGATCGTGCAGATGATCGGCAGAGGGACGTGTTTGCCTTTGGGCATGGAGCGATGAAGGTTTTCCAGGTAGATCGGCACCAGGTCGACATCGGGGAAGGTCTCGGCCAGCCGGTAAAGACCTGATTTGAATTCCCCGGGCAGTGCCTCGGATGAGCGCGTGCCTTCCGGAAAGAAGATGATCGAATGACCCGCCTGCACCACATCGAAAATGGGCTCCAGCGCGTTTTTACCGGGCGCCGGTTTACGGTCGATCAGCACAGCATTCAGGCCTTTCTGGGAGATGTACGAGAGAAATCGGTTCTTCCCCCAGTAATCGGCAGCGGCGATCGGCTTCACATTCAACCTCGCCTCAGGCGGCAGGGCCGCAATGATGGCCAAGGTGTCCATGTGACTGGTGTGGTTGGCGAAATAGATTCGCTGACGCGTCAGATCCGGCGGGCTCTCCCATCTGGCCGTGACGCCAATCAGCAGTCGAAGAACAGAAATCAGCGCATTACTGATCCACATGGTCGGTCCCCTTCAACTGCTTGGCGATCGCCAGCGTTCGCGTGACGCAGGTGGCGACTGAACCAAGGGCGATGACAACCAGCGCGATCAACAGTACGTAGTGAGTGCCATAAAACTTTGCTTCGATGGCATTCAGCAGCAGTCCTGCGGTCATCACGGCCATTCGATGCTGCTTGGCCATAGGACCGATGAAGGTCTGCTTGAGGCCAATCGAGCCGCCGAACACCCTGACATAAGCAGTCAGTGCCGCCGCCAGGGCAGCAAACCATCCGAGGTCGGATTGGCCAATGGCATACCCCAACCCGACGATCAGCAGGCTGTCGGCAATCCGGTCGGGGAATTCGTTGTAGAGGCTGCCGATGTCGGACTTCTTGCCGCCCTCTATCGCCACCATCCCATCGAAAAGGTTGCACAGCAGGCGCAACTGAATGCCGATCGCGCAGCAGATCGATCCAATGACACCGCTATCAATATTGAGCGCCACGACGCCGGCAAGCGCGAAGGCGATGCTGGCGACGGATATCTGATTGGGGGAAATGTCTCTTTTCACCAAAATGTCGGTGATGTGTTTTGCCCAGCCCGCAGAGCGCGTCTTGATGGGCCTTCTGTTGTCATCCACTGGCCAATATCCCTATAAGTGATGAGTTACTACGTGTTGCATTGTAATGGCGAGTCGCGCTTCCTACCCAGGAATATGAGTCCTCAACGCAAGTTCGTTTTTTTCTCGGCTGCATGCTAGGTTGTACGATGACCGATAAGTGATGTTTTTCACTCTCGCTCCTACAACCCACAACAACAAGGAAACACCGATGAAAAAAGTGAAACTGCTGATTGGATTCTTGTGCCTTTTCAGTGGCTACGTAGCCGCCGCCCCCGCTTCCGCGGACAAGGATGTTGCGCAAGCCGTCGATCATCTGACGCAAGCCATGCTGCACAAGAACATTGCCGAACTGAAAGCACTGACCGCCGAGAACCTGACCTACGGGCATTCCAGCGGGAAGATCCAGGACAAGAAAGCATTCATCGACGATATCGAAACCGGCAAAAGCGCGTTCAAAACCCTGGAGATGCAGAACCAGACCATCACCATTTCGGGTGACGTAGCGTTGGTCCGCCATCACTTCTCGGCTCAAGCACTCAAAGGCACCGAAGTGGTTCCGACCGAAATCGAGAACTTCCAGATCTGGCAAAAACAGAAAGGCCACTGGTTGCTGGTCGGTCGACAAGCGTTCAAGTTCTGATTTTTGCGTAACGAAGGGGACACCCGTTAGCTAGGCTGCGGTGTCCCTACTCTCCCCTTTTACCTACCGTTGATCTGCGAGTTTGGCTTGGGCCCAATAAAAACATATTCGTATGCTTAAATTGATATTGTCGAACAATCCCATCACCAGAGGGTGCCGTCATGAATATCAAAGTCCTGGCTTTAATGCTGTTGGCGTTCTGTGCTCAACCGGCCTGGAGTCAGAATCCCCCCGCCGCTCCAGCCTCCGCCGACAGCGCCGCGCTGACCACGCGCCTGGCCTTGCGCGACCTGTGGGTCGAGCATATTTTCTGGATCAGAAACTACGCAATCGCCAATCAGGCGGCGGACAAACAGCAAGCCAAAGTCGCCGCTGACCAGGTCGTCGACAACGCGACCAAAATCGCCAACAGCATTGCTCCGCTCTACGGCCAGCCCGCTGCCGATCAATTGCTCAAGCTGCTTGCCGGTCACTGGGGCGCGGTGAAACACTACAGCGACGCCACGGTCGCCAAAGACACGAAAGGCAAGCAGGCAGCCGTCACGGATTTGACCAGCAATGCCAAGGCGATTGCGGCGTTTCTGGCCAAAGCCAACCCCAACCTGCCTGAAAACACACTGGTTGCCATGTTGTCGGCTCACGGCGGCCATCACGTCGCCCAGGTCGATGAACTCGCCGCGCACGATTACGCAGGCGAAGCACGCACCTGGCAGATGATGCGCACCCATATCGTGTCGCTGGCTGATGCGCTGACGGCCGCACTGGTCAAGCAGTTCCCGGACAAGTTCTGATACCGCGCGAGGGCAAACCATGCTGGAAGGACTGGGCCGTACACAGCAGGACCTGCTCAATGCGCTGCTGCACCACGCGGGCGGCATGAGCATTGACGAGTTGGCTGACCATCTTTCGGTGACACGCACCGCGGTTCGCCAGCATCTGGCGGCGCTGGAGCGTGACGCCTTGGTGCTGCGCGGCGAAACCCGGCCAACGGGCCGGCGTCCAGAGCAGCTGTATCGGCTCACCGACCATGCGCGGGAGCAGTTCCCTCGCCAATATCAGATGCTGGCCAGTGTGCTGATTGAAGAAGTGGCCGACATCATCGGCCCCGATGCCCTGGCTTCGCTGATGCGCAGCATGGGCCGCAAATTGGCCCTGGACCGCGAACCTCAGGTGGTTGACGAAGCCAGGATCGTGCAGCACATGAACCAGGCAGGATACGAAGCAGAGGTGTTTTTTCGCTCGTCCGACGACAAGGAAATCGTCGCGCATAACTGCGTCTTCCACCGCCTGGCCGCGGCCCACCCGGTGGTCTGCGAACTGGACCTGGCGTTGATCGGAGCGTTAGGCGGTGGTGAAGTCGATCACACGGAGTGCATGGTGCGCGGCGGAAATGTCTGTCGGTTCAAACTGCGACCAACCGTAGAAAAGGCCAGCGAGCCTGATAACTCCGGGCCTTCTGATCGAACAGATCGGGCTGATGATTCACCGGATTGATCCGCAAAAGCCCTTCTTCGACATCGCTCAAACCGTAAGGCGCGTACACCTCGCCGGTCACCACATCCAGACCGATACACGTCCCCGCAATCAGATACCGATCAATGCCATCCTTTGCCGACTGAAGCTTGGGATAAGCCCTGCCAAATCGCTGACCGTACCAAAGGTGAACCCGTGCCTGGTTCTTGATTTCGATGTTCACGTCCAGATCGTAAAAGAGCTTCCGGGCGGCAACGATGACTTCATTCTCGGCCTCCCACGACACGTCTTCATCAAAGTAGAAAACGTCGTAATCCTTGATGCCCCAAGCGGCGGGAAGCCCGGCTTGATGATTCCAGACCGCCTGAAAAAGGCAGCCCGCCGTCAACATGCATTGGTCCAGGCCGAGTGAAGGCAAACGCCGGGCAATCTCGGCATTTGCCGGATTGGCCATCGCGATCTCAATCAACGTTTCAGCGGTTAACGTCATGCTCTCTCCATGGGGTGCATCACATCCTGGGGCCGACAATACAATAAATCCGCCTGACGAAAGACCGGACACCTGGGTTTTACTCAACTCGGCAGACCGCTAAAGTGGCACGACCGAGACTTGAGAAACGATGAACATGGATGCACTTCACCAAGGAAGTTGCCTGTGCGGCGCAGTGAAATATCGGGTGGCCGCCGAGCTGAAAGCGCTTACCCATTGCCATTGCAGCCAATGTCGCAAGGGCCACGGGGCAGCGTTCGCGACGTATGCAAGCACCCTGAGGTCGGCGATTAAGATCATTGCGGGGGTCGAGACGCTGAAAACCTATCACTCGTCCGAAGGTGTCGCCCGACAGTTCTGTGGCGATTGCGGCTCTTCGCTGTTCTGGTCTGATTCCAAAGGCGAGTATTCGGATTGGATGTCCGTGGCGATAAGCACGCTGGACACACCGTTCCTGAGTGAAAAACAGAAACACGTGTGTGTTGCATCGAAAGCGCCGTGGTACGCAATCGAGGATCAGTGGCCGCGGATGGAGTGAGCGCTTTCGGCCAAGAAGCGAAAGCACATGAGGTACATTGATACCGGACGCTAAATTCACTGATGGGAGGGACCGTATATGACGACGCGAACTGAAACTGCGATCCTGGCCGGCGGTTGCTTCTGGGGCATGCAGGATCTGCTGAGACGCTACCCCGGCGTGCTCTCCACGCGGGTAGGCTACTCGGGCGGCGATGTACCCAACGCGACTTACCGCAACCATGGCACCCACGCGGAAGCGATCGAGATCGTGTTCGATCCGGACCAGATCAGCTATCGCCAGATCCTCGAGTTTTTCTTTCAGATCCACGACCCGACGACGAAAAATCGTCAGGGCAACGATGTGGGTATGAGCTACCGCTCGGCACTCTTCTATCTCAACGATGAACAGAAGCAGGTGGCCGAGGACACGGTGGCCGACGCTGATGCATCCGGCTTGTGGCCTGACAAGGTCGTCACTGAAATCGTGCCCGCTGGCCCGTTCTGGGAAGCAGAACCGGAACATCAGGACTACCTCGAACACTATCCCAACGGTTACACCTGCCATTTCATTCGGCCAGACTGGAAGCTGCCTAAACGAGGTTGATGGTGCGGCGAAAAACGGTCCCGCCGACGACTGTTGGCGAGACCGTTTCACGCCGAATACCCATGCTCCCCCGTCGGGAAAGCGCCCCCCTTCACCGCCGCCACATATGCCTCCAGCGCAGACTGGATGCTGTCTTGCCCGACCATGAAGTTGCGTACGAATTTGGGCGTACGACCGGTCAGGGACAGCCCCAGCATGTCGTGAAGGACCAACACCTGGCCATCGGTTCCCAGCCCGGCGCCAATGCCGATCACCGGGATGCGCACGGCCTGGCTGATCTGCTCGGCCAGCGGGCTGGGCAGGCATTCCACCAGCAACATCGCAGCGCCGGCCTCTTCCAGGCCCAGAGCAGCCTCAACCAACTGACGGGCCCGAACCGGGTCGCGCCCCTGAACCTTGAACCCTCCCAGAATGTTGACGGATTGCGGGGTCAATCCCAGGTGCACGCACACCGGAACACCGTTCTCGGTCAGTCGGCGAACGGTGTCCGCCAGCCAGATATCCCCTTCGAGCTTGACCATGTGGGCGCCCGCCTTCATCAGGCAGCCGGCGCTCTGCAATGCCTGCTCAAGGGTGGCGTAACTCATGAACGGCATGTCGCCAACGATGAAGGCACCGGCATTGCCGCGTTTGACGCAGGCGGTGTGGTAAGCCACATCTTTTACCTCCACCGGCAGCGTGCTGTCATGACCGTGCAACACCATTCCAAGGGTATCGCCGACCAGCAACATCTCCACGCCAGCACTACTGGAGGCGTGGGCGAAAGTGGCGTCGTAGCAGGTCAGCATGACGATTTTCTCTCCGCGCTGTTTGAGTCCTTGCAGAGTGGTCAGGGTGATATCGGGCATGACGAATATTCTCGTGCTGTGGCTGGAAGGATCAATCGGGCACGGCTCTGCTGCGAAATCCGGGTGAGCCCGAATCTCGGCGGTGCAACGCATTGGGTCAGTGGTCGAACGCTTTGGCAGGGCTACACCAGCGCGAAGGCGAAATACCGAAAGCCTTCTTGAAGTGCCTGGACATGTGGCTTTGATCGAAAAAACCCGCATCGATCGCCGCATCCGACAGTGCCAGCCCCGCTTGGGTGAGCGCTTTCACCCGGTCCAGGCGCCGCAGCGTGAGATAGCGGTGCGGACTGGTGCCGAAGAACATACGAAAGTCATTCGACAGGCTCCAGCGATCCCGCCCGGCGCAATCGGCCAGGTCGTCGAGGGTGATCGGCCGATCAAGGTTGTCGTCAATGTATTCGCGGGCTCGCGCCGCAGCGGCGAAGTGGTGGGCTGTCCGGCCGGGAGGCTGGCCCGCGAGCTCTGCCAGAGTCGTCACGAAGGTATAGAGGGCGTCGTCTTCCGCCAGCGAATCCAGTTCGTCACCCAGCGTATCGAAGAGCGCATCGGCCGCAGCGGCCAGGCGCGGATCCCGGGTGACGGCCGCCTTGAAAAACGGCAGCGGCTTGCCCTTCACAATCTGCTGAACCAGGGATGGCGGTACGTACACGCCGCGATAACGCAAACCCGCCTCGGAGCCTGCGCAACCATCATGGGATTCGTCGGGATGCACGATCATGGTTTCACCGGGCAGGCACAGTTTCGATTCACCCCGGTAATTGAAACGGTGCACGCCGGCGACGGTTCGGCCGATGGCGTACGTGTCGTGCCGATGAGGGTCGAAGGCGTGCGCGCAGAAGAACGCTTCGAACCGTTCAAGCTTCGAAGCCTCGGGAGCATGTCTGACCCAATCTCTTTGCGAAGGGTGATCTGGCATGGTGGCCCACCGGTGCGATTGCAGATGTGTACCTTCGAAACCATAACACGAGGGATCGACACGTCGCTCAAGCCGGTTCATGTCGCCTGAACGTGCAGGTAGAACGCGTGGAACATGAAGAAAGCACAGACCACGAGCGCCAGCCCCATCAGACGATTGAACACCGTGAAATAAGACTCACGGGTAATACGTCGGCCGAGGATGGCGCCCAGCAGCGAATAAACTCCGGGCGCCCCACCGCCGGCGATTGCCAGCAGCGCAGAGACGATCGCGATGGAGGAACCGGTGATGTGCGCCGCCGGCAACATGACACTGGTGATCGGCAACACCACCATGATGCCTTTGGGGTTCAGCACCTGAATCAAAAATCCGTTCCAGAACGTCAGGGTCTTTTGCGCTGCAACAGGGGGCTCGCTGACCCCCGGCACCACCGTCGTTGCGGTATAGACCTGGTAGGCGAGATAGAGCGTATAGAGACCGCCGACCAGTGAAATGTAAGGCAGCGCCCTCTGGGAAATAATCGCTTCACCGGTATAGCCAAAGAGGATGAACAGCATCAACAACGCGCAGCCCACGCCGACGAAGAAACCCAGGGAGCGCCGAAACCTTCCCGTCAGCCCGGCGTTCAGCGCCATGAAATTGACCGGCCCCGGGCTGTACATCACGCTGAAGGCGTAGAGAAAAATGTCCATGACTTGCCTGCAATTAACCAAGAAACGCGGTACGAATCGTTGGAGTCTACGCAGGCAAACTGTCGCTTGGCTTGTACGTTTGTGGGTCGCGAATTAGCGGGTTGACGCGTGACAATAACCCACTTATTGATTAAGCACGCTCATCGGTGCTTCCGGTTGAGAGCACCTCATCAATAAAAGGATTATTCAGTGATCAGCTTCAGACAGCGCGCCGCCAAAGGGCTGCAAGCAGGCGACAGCTTCACGGTATCCCGCCGCTTCAGTGAGCAAGACATTCAACGCTTCGCCAACATTTCCCGCGACTACAACCCCGTGCATTTCGATGCGCGTTTCGCCGAGGCCCGCGGCTTCAGGGCGCCGGTTTCCCATGGTCTGCTGACGGCCAGCCTGGTCACCGAAATCGGTGGGCAGATCGGTTGGCTGGCGTCAGGCATGACGTTTCACTTCAAGAAACCCGTGTATGCCGGCGACACCATCACCTGCCATTGGGTAATCACCAACATCGATGAAAAGGACCGGGCCACGGCGACTATCACAATGACCAACGAGGACGACATCGTCGTGCTGGAAGCACAAACCAGCGGCGTCGTGCCGGGCGTGAAGGAGCGAGAAATCCTGACGCAGATGCTGCATGAAGGTGATCCCACAAACGGTGTCACGGCCCCTCGCGAATAACGGCTTCACGTGTATCGACGAAGGTGACCGGGGATTTGTAACGCTCTGTATGTTCGCGGGCGATCTTACACAGCGATACACAATCGCCGGATCAGGACACATACGCAGTACATGAAGGTGAAAAAGTGGGTGGCGTCGCACACCTGGCGTTCTCCGATGAACCCAGGCTAATGAGCCCAACACCCCAGCAGGAGCCACCTCATGATCAATGAAATCGATACCGTGCTTTACACCGGCAAGACCCACACGACCGGAGGCCGTAACGGCGAGTCGCGAAGCGACGATGGACGTTTGGACATCAAGCTTTCCGCGCCTGGCTCGTCAGGGAGTGGCACCAATCCCGAACAGCTGTTGGCAGCAGGTTGGTCGGCCTGTTTCATCGGTGCAATGGGTAAGGCGGCTGTTGCGTTGAAAGTGACCCTGCCGAGCGATGTTGCCGTCGATGCCGAAGTGGACCTGGGCAAGACCGAAGATGCCTTTTTCCTCCAGGCGCGCCTCAATGTCAGCCTTCCGGGTCTGGATCCTGCAGTCGCACGGGCGGTGGTGGATGGTGCCCACCAGCGGTGCCCGTACTCGAAGGCGACCCGTGGCAACATCGACGTCACGATTAATCTGGTTTGATCGAAACACCTCGTGCGGCGCTGTTCACTTAGGGGTGGGGTACATATCCGTTTCTGCGGTGATGGCGGCTGGCGGTTTCGCTTTTACAGCGAGTCACTTGGAAAAGCGCCAAGTAACCAAACGCTTTTGCCCCTGACGTACGGTGCCTCGCCTAGGCTCGGCATGCCCTCGCTCCGGTCCTGCTCCGTGGGCCCGCCGCCATCGGCCATCCATGGCCGGGGGCGGCTACCGCGGCATCCTTGCCGCGGTGCCCACTGCGCAGAACCTGCGCTCGGCCTTCCGACGGGGCAGATCAAGATCAAAAGCCAAAGCAAAGCAAGATCAACAGCCCGGTGTTGTACCTGTGTGCGAGCCTGCTCGCGAAAAACGTCCGGACACCGTGTTCATTCAGACAGCCCGCGTTATCGTTCACGTCTTTCGCGAGCAGGCTCGCTCCCACAGGGGGAATGCATACGCATGAAGAGACAGGCCGGCCGGTAGGCCGCCTCGCTTTGCTTTTGCGGTGCACGCCGCCTCGGGAGGCTTCGTTCCGGTTCTGCGCAGTGGGCAACCCGGCATGGATGCCGGGTTAGCCGCCCCCGGCCATGGATGGCCGATGGCGGCGGGCCCACGGAGCAGGACCGGAGCGAGGGCATGCCGAGCCTTAGCGAGGCACCGAACGACAGGGGGCAAGAGCGCTTTGGTTACTTTCCGCCGGGCCGCGCAGGCTTTTCGAAAGTGACTCGCTGTAAAAGCGAAACCGCCAGCAGCCATCACCGCAGAAACGGATATGTACTCCAACCTTAAGTAAACAGCATTACCCGTGCAGCCTGCGCTCAATCGTCCTCATGCAACTTGATACCGCGGGCGTGAAGCAGGTGCGGAACCACCAGCACCAGCAGCGTCAGTGCGAGGAACGCGGCCGATATCGGTTGTGTCACAAACACCAGCCAGTCTCCCTCGCTGATGGACAACGCATTGCGCAGCTGCTTTTCAGCCATCGGCCCCAGCAGCATGCCGACGATCACGGGCGCGACTGGAAAATCGAAACGACGCATCAGCACCCCGCCCCAACCGATCGCCAACATCAGCATAAGATCGAAGGAAGAATGGCGCATGCCGTACACGCCGATGGTGGCAAACACCAGAATGCCGGCGTTCAGGTACGGACGGGGAATCTGCAGGAGCTTGACCCACAGGCCCACCAACGGAAGATTCAACACCAACAGGATCACGTTGCCGACATACAGCGAGGCCACCAGGGTCCAGACCAATTCTCCCGACGTCTGAAAGAGCATCGGCCCCGGCTGCAGGTTGTAGTTCTGGAACGCAGCCAACAGAATCGCCGCGGTAGCGGACGTCGGTATGCCGAGCGTCAGCAGTGGCACCAACGAACCCGTCGCACTCGCGTTGTTGGCCGCCTCGGGACCGGCAACTCCCTCGATCGCCCCCTCGCCCTTGCTGCCCGCAAACTCTTTCGGGTACTTGCTCAGTTTGCGTTCCGCCGAATAGGACAGGAACGTCGGAATTTCCGCGCCCCCGGCCGGAATCGACCCGAATGGAAAGCCGATCAACGTGCCCCGTAGCCAGGCGGGGACCGAGCGTTTCCAGTCAGCGCGCGTCATCCACAACGAGGTCAAACGGTGCCGGCCGGACGTTTCTTCTTTCTGATAAAGCAGGCTGTACAACGCCTCACCCACTGCAAACAAACCGACCGCCACGAGCACGACTTCGATGCCATCGACCAACTCCGGCACCGCCAAGGTGTAACGGGCAATGCCCGAGGTCGAGTCCAGGCCGATCAAGCCGATGGTCAGCCCAACCCCTAGCGAGGCAAAACCGCGCAGCATCGAAGCGCCGAGTACCGCAGACACCGTCGTGAAGGACAGCACCAGAATCGCGAAATACTCCGCAGGACCAAACTTGAGCGCCAGCGTGGCAACAATCGGGGCAAACAACGTCAGCAACACCGTCGCGATGGTGCCGGCAACAAATGAGCCTATCGCGGCGGTGGCCAGGGCCGGTCCTGCCCGGCCGTTGCGCGCCATGAGGTTGCCTTCCAGGGCCGTGACCATGGAGGACGATTCTCCGGGCGTATTGAGCAGGATAGAAGTGGTCGAGCCGCCAAACTGCGCGCCGTAATAGATACCGGCGAACATGATCAAGGCGCCCGTGGGATCGACCTTGGCGGTGATCGGCAACAGCAGCGCCACCGTCAGCGCCGGCCCAATACCCGGCAAGACACCAATGGCGGTGCCAAGCAAACAGCCGATAAAACCCCACATCAAGTTGATCGGTGTCAGCGCAGCGGAAAAACCAATGGCCAGGTTCGCGAGAGTTTCCACCTTGTTTACCTCCTTCGGCCCGGGTCAGATCCAGGCATTGACAAGGGGCGGCAGGGAAACCCCTAGCCCGGCGTTGAACAGCCAGTAAATCGGCAGGGTCAAGGCAATGCCGATAGCGAGGTCCTTCACTGGGCGACGACTGCCAAACCCCCGTGCCGAACAGGCAAACAGCAGCCCGGCGGCCAATACGAAGCCGATGAGGTTAATCAGCACGGCCACCCCCACCAGTCCCGCCGTCACCCAGGCTGCGCCAGCTTTTCCGCCGGGCAGCGCTTGGGCAGCTTCGTCGCTGTGGTCCGCCAGCTCGCGGAAACCACCGGTGGCGGCCTGATAACACAGCAACAGACCGACCACGCCCAGGAACACCGCGACGGCGTACGGATAGACGTGGGCCCCCAGGATCACGAAGCCCATCTCGGGAGGAAACCGAAATGCGCCCACCGCCAACACGGCGCTGATAGCGATCACTCCGGCGCCGATCGCCAGTTGCACCGGCACGATTGCGCGAGGCTGAGTCATTTCGAAACCAGTCCGACCTCGACCAGCATCGCCCGCAGCCGCACATGCTCTTCGTCGACGAATTTGCCGAACTCATCGCCGGTCAGGACGTTGGGTGACCATTTGTTGGTGTCGATATTGTCTTTCCAGACTTTGCTGTTGGTGGCGGCCACGACGGCGTCGGTCACTTCTTTGCGCTGCTCGGGCGTGAGGTTCGCGGCACCGTAAACGCCCCGCCAATTGCCGATGGTTACGTCGTAACCTTTCTCTTTGAGGGTCGGTGCATCGATGCCTTCGATACGCTCGGGCGAGCCGATGGCGAGTACACGGAACTGGCCGTTCCTGATGTATTGGCCCAGCTCGGCATAACCACCGGTGATCACCTTGATCTGCCCGCCCAATGCCTGAGCAACGACTTCACCCCCGCCCGCGAAGGCCACGTAATTCACCTTGTTGACCGGGACACCCATTTTCGCAGCCAACTCGGCAATGCCGATGTGATCGATCGACCCCTTGGAGCCACCGCCCCAGGAAATACTGGTCGGCTTGTCCTTGAAGACCTTCAGCAAGTCCTCCAGGGTTTTGAATTCAGACTCCTTGCGCACGGCAATCACGTTGTACTCGGTGAACAACCGGGCAATCGGCGTTACGTCCTTCAAGGTGATTTGCGGTGTGTTCTGTTCAATGGCAGTGACCATGATCGCGCCGACAACCAGCAGCGCATTCGGATCGCCCTTGGTGCTGTTGGCGAACTGCGCCAGCCCCAACGTCCCCCCTGCTCCGCCCTTGTTCTCGAAGGTGGTGGATTTGGCCGTGTTGGCCTCGATCATGGCTTTGCCCAGAACCCTCGCGGTCTGGTCATAGCCGCCACCCACAGAACCCGGGGCCATGAACTTGACGGTGTCCAGCGCAAAGGCCGGTGTCGCGAGTGCGGCAGCGGTCATTCCCACTGCCATGTAGCGGCTGAATCGACTAAACAAAGCGAACATGCGTTTTCTCCCGAGACTTTTTGTTTTTATGGGCACCCGTTGAACATCGATCTGGGAGCAAACCCTGATCAATGAATATCCATCTCGGGATAAGCGTAGGCCATGGTCAGGGCGATGACATGCAACGAAGAATCTCTTGGAGTAAGCCTAATGCCAATCAGCTAAGCAATTTCAGCTGCTACAGATTGCATTGCGGGTTAACTGACTGACATTAGGCCTGCACTCCTGAGGGGCGCCTGATGTGGCGCACCCCAAGGATTGTGTCGATGTTGTTATGTGTTGGTTTTCAACTTGGTCCACAGGCGGGTCGTCAGCCGTGCAATGGCCGCGGGAAGTTCCTCGACGGTAAACAGTTTGTCCAGCACACCTGTCGGCGGGTAAATCGCCAGGTCCTGCTTCACCGCCGGACCAACATACTGATCCGCCGCCAGGTTGGGGTTGGCGTAATGGATGCTGTTGCTGATGTTGGCAATGACCTGCGGTGTCAGCAGGTAGTTCATGTAGGCGTAGCCATTCTTTTCGTGCGGTGCGCTCTTGGGCATGACCACCATGTCGAACCACAGCGTCGAGCCTTCGTCAGGGATCGAATAGGCGATGTCGATGCCGTTTTTGGCTTCCTTGGCGCTGGCGGCCGCCTGCACGATGTCGCCATTGAAACCGATCACCGCGCAGACATTGCCGTTCGCCAGGTCGCTGATGTACTTGGAGGCGTGGAAATACTGGACGTAAGGCCTGATTTTGAGCAGAGCCTGCTCGGCTTTCTTGTAATCCGCCGGCTCGTGGCTATGCGGCGGCAGCCCCAGGTAATTCAGGGTGATCGGCAGGATCTGCGTAGGGTTATCGATAATCGCCACGCCGCACTGGCTCAGCTTCTTGATGTTGTTTTCATCAAAAAACAGGTTCCAGGAATGGGTGACATCGGTGTTGCCGAAGATCGCCTTGATCTTCTCGACGTTGTAGCCGATACCCGCCGTGCCCCACATGTACGGATAACCGTACTGGTTGCCCGGATCATTGACCTCGAGTTTTTTCATCAACGCCGGATCAAGGTTTTTCCAGTTGGGCAGCTGGCTTTTATCGAGTTTCTGCACCGCCCCGGCTTTGATCAATCGGGACAGAAAATGGTTTGAAGGGCTCACCACGTCATAGCCGGTGTTGCCGGTCATCAGTTTGGATTCGAGTACTTCGTTGCTGTCGTGAATGTCGTACGTCGCCTTGATCCCCGTCTCCTTGGTGAACGTGGTCAAGGTGTCGTCGGCGATGTAGCCGTTCCAGTTTGATATGTTGACGACTTCGTCAGCGTAAGTGGCTGCCGACAACGTCGTCAGCACGACCATCAGGGAAATGTTATTGACGCGCATGTTCAATCACCGTGTGTTTGATGAGTTTTTATTGTTTGATCGCCGGGTGTTCTAGATTTCTGTTTTGGCCCTGACCGCCTCCACGCGCATTCGAAGCATGGCACCGATATCGAGCAAGGGGCGTGGCGGCAGCCAGCCCGGCTGGGCCCTGCGCATCACCGATTCGAGGATGGGCGAGCTGTCACCCGATGCCAGTTCGGCGAGCAAGCGGCCCCAAAGGGTGCCGCGTGCGACGCCCGAACCATTGCAGCCGGCCACCGCAAACACACCTTCGTCGACCTTGGCGAAATACGGTTGCCCGGTGCGCGAAGCGCTCAAGTGTCCGGTCCAGGTGTATTGAATGTCCTGCTCGTTCAAGAACGGGAAGCGTCGTTGCAAACCGAGTACATGGTGTTTGCGGCGCTGCAGCAGCTCACTGTTGGATAAATCCCGAGAACGGTATTCCGCCGTGTTGCGGATCATCACGCGGCGGTCCGGAGTCAGTCGCACCGTGGCGCCCAGTGGCCGGGTGGACAGCACACCCCAAGGCTCAACCGCGCCGATGGACTTGAACTCGGCGTCGCTGAGCGGTCGTGTCAGGCTGGCGCTGAGTTCCATCGGGAACGTCCCGCTGTCCTCTATCCCTGAGCGCGGAATGAACGCGTTCAGGCACACCAGGACTTGCCTGGCTTCGATGCTTCCATCGGTGCCATTGGCGCGAATACGCCCTTTGCCCAAATGTTCAAGGCCAGTGATATCGGTGTTCTCAAACAGGGTCACGTTGGCCGGCAGCGTATCCAGCAGGCCTCTCACGTATTTGGCGGGTTGCAGCAGTGCGTTGCCATTGCCGCACCAGATCGCAGCCTGGTAATGCGCGGTGCCCAGTTGTTTACTCAGCGATTCACCTTCCAGAAAATGCGCAGAGGCGCCAACAGCACGTAGCGTTGCCAGTTTGGCGACGACGTCGGTCAACTTGCCGGGATCGTTGACGGCGAAGAAGTAGCCCGACTCCCTGAATTCACACTCGATGCCCAGCCGAGCGATGCGCTGGCGCACTTCGTCACTGGCGGCACGGGAAATCGAAGTATCGACTTCAAAACCGGCAAACCCCGGGTTGCCGATCAGCTCATCCTTGGCCGGATGTTCGTGCCCCACCACGAAACCTGAATTGCGCGCCGAGGCGCCCTGCGCGGCCCGCTGTCTGTCGACAATCACGATCCGCGCCTGAGGGTGCATTTCAGCAAGGCTGTGAGCGGCGCACAGCCCGGTAATACCGGCACCGACAATCAGCCAATCGGCTTTTTGCGTGCCTTTGAGAGTATCGCGAGCGGGAGAGCTCCCCGCCTGCGCAATCCAGCCACATACATTGGTCATGCATCACCTCGTCTGCCTGTCGTTCCGCAAGCACCGAACATGACGTCATTGCATGAGTCTTTCCGGCCGGCGCTGGCTAGAGCTAGAATCTATAAGGCCTGTAGTGATACAACCAACGTTATAAACTCATCGAGCCATTCAAAAAACGCATGGATAAAATTCACCACGTTCCTTCTCTCCAGGCCTTGCAGGCGCTGGTCGAAGTCGCAGGCTCGGGCAGCTTCACACAAGCGGCGCAAAAGCTGTGCCTGACCCAAAGTGCAGTGAGCCGAAAAATCCAGCAGTTGGAGAGCCACTTCGACTTGCCGATGTTCGTGAGGAATAGCCGCAGTGTTCGACTGACACCGGAAGGCGAACAGGTGCTTGCGACCGCCCGAAGTATCCTGGCGCAACTGAAAACCCTTGAAGATCGGCTGACACCGCAAAAACGACCTTTTCGCATACGCATGCATGTGTCGCTGGCGGTTCGATGGTTGCTGCCAAAGTTGAGCGAGTTCTATCGAAGTCATCCGCAGGTTTCACTGTCGATCGAAACAGTGGCCACGGAAGTGGTGGAGCCGGCCATCGACAGCGACGCCTACATCCTCTATCTGCCAGAACCGTCCCGCGATCCTGACTGCCTGACCTTGTTCGAGGAGGCGCTGGTGCCGGTGTGCGCCCCGGGTCTGGGCAGCACGACCCAGCCGTTGGAATCGGTGGCCGATCTCGTGCGTTTCCCACTGTTGCATCGCTCGGCGGACAAGCATGACTGGGTCCAGTGGCTGCACGCCAATGGCGGCCAGTCACTAGAGGACTACCGCCATATCCCCTTCAACCTCGACGAGTTGGCGCTTGATGCGGCGGCGCGAGGGTTGGGCGTCGCCATGACGGACCTGACCCTGGCGGGAGAATCACTCGAGCGAGGCGTGCTCGTCGTTCCGTTCGGCCACCCCTTGAAGACCCGCGGTATTTACGCTTTGAATCTGCAACCTTCCGCCGCCGCTCATCCAGCCTGCTCGCTGATTATGCAGTGGTTTGCCCAACAGGCCGAACAGCCGGCAGGCGACGATTGACCACCCTGATTGACCACTATGTTCCGCGCCCCAACCCTTGTGTCGCATTGGCAAAAGCAGCGCTCGCCTCTTGAACCAGCCTGCGCCATTCAACGCTGCTGATGAGTCCGGTGCGCTCCATCTCATCGGCAGCCTTGAGCAACTCGTCATATTGCTCTTCGGCATCCATGCGGATTTCGGGCACTTTCAGGAGCTGATACCAGGCCGCCAAGGCTTCGCTCTTTTGATCACCACTCATGCTCAAACTCCCTAAGACAGACAGTCTTCAATTGGAAGTTTTCTCACGGGTGACGTTCCTCGCTCCCGACATACGGCTCCAAAGCAATCGCTGACCTGATCCTCGAAGCCGCCGGTCACCCACCGTCACTTCGGCGCCGTTTCATTAGAAAATTGTCATTCAACTGTGGGTCGGTTATGCGGATCGCCTGGTTAACCTTAATTCACTGCCGGGCACCCCATCGGCAGCCAACCCGCCTCTGAATAGAGGAAGTCATCATGAAAATGTTAATCCTCGGGTTTGCTGCTCTCCTCGCCACGGGTTTTGCGTTTGCAGATACCCAGACCGCCGAACCTGTCATCCACGACAAGACCGGTTCCTTCGTCCACCTGGATATCGCCAAAGACCTGTCCAGCAATATCATCACGCAAGAATGCGGCATCATCCCCGCGCAGCTGACTTACCTCGACCATCAGGGCCGCAAGCACGCGCTGGATTACCAGGTCCAGGGCATGAATTGCATTGGTGATAACTGATCAGACGCCTGTACTCACAGAGGATCGGGCTACTCTGGCGCCACTGGCTGACCTCTGTAGCCCGCCGCTGCGAGAGGTATGTGCTGACACCGCTTAAGGTTGGGGTACATAGCCGCCGTGACCGCAAAAACGGATATACACACAAAAAAACAGGCAGGCCCTTGATCCACCGCCCCCTAGCTACGCATGTGTGTGTGTGTATCTGGAAACACCAAACTCAAGTGAACAGCATTACGGACGTGCACCCGGCTTTTTTCTTTCCTGCGCTTCTGACCCGATCAGACGAATCAAAAAGCGACTTCAACTGAAATGGCCAAAAACGCCATCCCCCTTGAGCAGTTTTGGCATAGGCCAAAATCATCACGGTGTCTAGACTCACCCCATATAACAGTGCAAAAGCACACTTGAATCCAGGCCTGTTCCAGGGGAACCCGCATGAACCCATCCGACATTTTTGTTATCAGCGCCGTCCGCTCAGCCATCGGCAGCTATGGCGGCTCGCTCAAAGATGTGCCGCCCATTCAACTGGCCACTGACGTTTGCCGCGCCGCCATTGAACGCTCGGGGCTGGCACCTGAACACATCGGTCACGTGGTGATGGGGCATGTGATCCCGACGGAAGCACGCGACGCCTACATCTCTCGTGCCGTGGCGATGAATGCCGGCCTGCCGAAAGAAACACCCGCCTTCAACGTCAACCGCCTCTGCGGCTCTGGCTTGCAGGCCATTGTCAGCGCAGCACAAAGTTTGATGTTGGGAGACGCAGGCGCTGCGCTGGCGGGTGGCGTCGAATCGATGAGCCGAGGCCCCTATCTGTTGCCGCAAGCGCGCTGGGGCGCACGCATGGGCGATATGCAAGCCATCGACTACGTGCTCGGCGTTCTGCAAGACCCGTTTGGCGGTTTCCACATGGGCATTACTGCGGAAAACATCGCCGAGCGCTATGGCATCACTCGTCAGGCTCAGGATGAGTTGGCGCTGCTCAGCCAGCAACGGGCGGCCCGGGCGATTGCTGAAGGGCGGTTTACCGACCAGATCGTGCCGATCGAAGTGGCGTCCCGCAAAGGTACCGTGACGTTTGCGACAGACGAGCATGTCCGCGCCGAGGTCAATGCCGAGCAATTGAGCAAGATGAAACCGGCCTTCAAAAAAGACGGCAGCGTCACCGCCGGCAACGCGTCGGGCCTCAATGATGGTGCCGGAGCACTGATCATGGCCACGGGTCAGATGGTTCTCGACCAAGGCCTCAAGCCCATCGCCCGACTGGTCGGTTACGCCCATGCCGGCGTGGAGCCAGAGCTGATGGGGTTGGGACCGATTCCCGCCACCCGCCTGGTCCTCAAACGCGCCGGTCTGACCGTTGCCGACCTGGATGTCATCGAGTCCAATGAAGCATTCGCGGCCCAAGCGTGTGCCGTGGCGCAGGAACTGGGCTTCGACCCGGAGAAGGTCAACCCGAACGGTTCGGGAATTTCCCTGGGCCATCCGGTAGGCGCAACCGGTGCGATTATCGCCACCAAGGCGATTCACGAACTGCACCGTGTTCAGGGTCGGTATGCCCTGGCGACCATGTGCATCGGCGGCGGCCAAGGCATCGCCGTGTTGTTCGAACGCGTCTGATCGGCCCAAATGAAGACGGCGCCCATTGTGAGCGCCGTCTCGTTTTACCACGATGGAATCAGTGCGCAATGCACGCAGATTTCAACACGGTGTAAGCCTCGATCACTGCGCGACCACACTCGCGCCCCCTACCCGATTGCCGACCAGGCACTACCTTGCTGCTGACACCGCGGACCGCCCTGCTGCCGGCCGGTCGGTATCTCGATGGGCTTCATTTTTTCAAGCCCGAAGGTTCTACTAAACTACTCAGAACTACGCAGATTCAGTGAATGATTTCACAGTACTGCTAAAGTGATAGCACGCGTCGCCACATGCTCCCAAAGCCCCCATTTTCGAAGGCGAGTGGCTAATCACGGTGACGCCAACGCTCTCAAGCGAGGGCAGCATGAACTGAATCGCGTGATCAGCGAGCGCGAGGGGCAGCAGGCATGAGGTCTAAATATGATATTTGAGCCCAACAGTACCCGCTCCGTTCTCCAGCGAAGAAGCAGTACGAGTATCGTTATTCAGGCTGGTCTGGATTGTGTTGCGGTGACTGGTGTTGCGTGGTTCTTGATCAATTATCATATCGGCTTCATAACGCAGTCCTATGTCATCCTGCTCCTGCTGCTACTGGGGGCGTTGGCCGTCGTGTACGACCACTATGCTATTTACCGCAGCAACGTTGGTTTTACCGTCAAAGCCTTCAAGCTTTTGAAAGCGTGGACTGCCACGTTTGGCTTTCTCGTTGCCATGGCCTTTCTTACCAAGCAAAGCGAACAGTACTCGCGTTTATTGGTCGGGCAGTTATTTGTCGCTGGATATTTTGCTCAGATGCTTTTGCACCTCGCGACACGCGAGATGCAGAAGAAATTTTTGGCCCACTCGACCCAATTGGAAAACTCGCTCATCATTGGTTCGGGCGAACTGGCCAGCTATCTTCACAAGAAAATCAGCAATAATCCCTGGCTCGGTGAGCGCATAGTCGGCTGTGTGTTGATTGGCGCGGACGATGATCGGGGAAAGGAAAGTCTGGAAGGCGCACAACGTCTGTCGATACTGGGCGATATCTCCGACCTTGATGAGTTAGTTGTCAAACATGCCATTCGTACCGTCTATTTCGTGACCCCTTTAGGTGGATCAGAGGTCATCCAGGATGTTTATTTAAGGCTGTTCGATAAACACATCTCTGTTAACTGGGTGCCTGACATTTTCTCGTTGCGCCTGATCAACCACAGTGTTCGCGAAATTGCCGGCATTCCCGTGCTGACCTTGTCTGAAACTCCGCTGATGGGGATGCGTCTGTTTCTGAAGAACCTTGAGGACAAAGTCCTGGCCTTTCTCATTTTGGTTCTTGCAGCGCCGGTTCTGGTAGCCGTCGCCATTGCCATCAAGCTCGACAGCCCCGGCCCCATATTCTTTCGTCAACAGCGCATGGGGTGGAGTGGAGAAGCTTTTCGGATCTGGAAGTTCAGAAGCATGGTCGTCCATCAGCCTGAAGACGGCATCGTCAAGCAGGCGCAAAAGAATGACCCTCGCATGACCAGGGTTGGGGCTTTTATTCGGCGAACCAGCCTTGACGAGCTACCGCAGTTGTTCAACGTTTTGATGGGGGAAATGTCTCTGGTGGGGCCTCGCCCGCACGCTATTCAACACGATGTTCAGTACTCGCCCGATGTCTCGGGCTACTTTGCGCGTCACAACATTAAACCGGGCATCACAGGCCTGGCTCAGGTACGTGGCTATCGTGGTGAAACGAAGGATATAGATCAGATGATTCGGCGTGTTGACTCGGACATCGAGTACATCAACAACTGGTCGCTATGGCTCGATTTCGTCATTCTTGTACGAACGGTGTTTGCCTTCTCCGGCAAACATGCTTACTAGCCAGTCTTGAGTGCCTGGGTAATCTCAAGGTCCATTTGACGCGCAATAAAGGCGAGGCCTACAGCCTCGCCGTATCAGGACGGAAAGAGATCCAGCGTGCGCTCGACTTCATCGGGGTCGATTCTAAAACCATTTCCCTCTGGTGTACCGACCACAAAACCAAAGTTCTGCTGATCACGATCCGTTAGGTATTTAAAGAAACAGATAAAGCGATTAGGCGGCTGCAGTACCAGCAGCGAACCACCTGGCGGGAGAACATTAAC
The DNA here is from genome assembly GCF_019219045.1 of Pseudomonas sp. PDM25. Taxonomy (NCBI): domain Bacteria; kingdom Pseudomonadati; phylum Pseudomonadota; class Gammaproteobacteria; order Pseudomonadales; family Pseudomonadaceae; genus Pseudomonas; species Pseudomonas sp. PDM25. Next base: position 40,694 of record NZ_JAHUWL010000018.1, on the reverse strand, counting down.
CCCATGGATAAGTTGACTCCCCTCGACCCCTATCACGGTTCTGGCCCCGGCGCAGGTCGCCACGATGGTCGAAACATCGGACGTCGCAGCGTTGAGAATGCGAAACCCTCTGCGGTCACGTAGCCGTTCAGCCAGCTCCATCTCATTGCGTAACAATCGCAGTTCACCCGTGCCACCTCGCAGAATGAACACGCCTGGGTGGGAGCGAACTGTTACGTGTGATAACAGCTTTTCCCCCATCTCACGGAAACGCCGGTGCTTATGTCTGTTTTGGCATAGATCGTCAAAGATCACGAGTTCACGAAAAAATGCGTTACGTAAAAAAACGGGCCTCATATCAAGCCAGTTCTCATAACCGCGAGTGTGAAGCATGCCCTGCCTTGCTATGGAAACACTATCGGCCGAGGGTAGCGCGCTCACCGGAACGCCTTCTTCACATGCCAATCGATAGGTTAAACAATCATCCATCAACCACGTTCCAAACCACTTGATTCCCCCCGCGGTGCAATACAACGCCCCGCGATCGATCTCGTTTTCTACTCGAATCTTTGGTAACCAACCGGAACCCGGTGACAACCAGGATTTGGCATTGCCTTTGTAGAGCGTGCCATCGATTAACCAGACATCTTTAAGCAGGTAACCTTTAGTCGGACCATGTTCAACACGACCGACGCCTTCCATTGTGCGGCGGGGATGCTCGTGAGGATAAAAAAGCTTCTCTTCCCATCCGGTTACACGCTCAAGCTGATTTGGCAAGAAAAAAGCGGGGGGAGCAATCGAGGTGTCGCCTGGATAAATTTCCCACGTTTTCACGGCTTGGCTTTGCAGGGTCAAGGACGGTTTTCGGGTGAGCCGTGTGTTAAACATGTATTTATACGCAGCAAGGCTCCACTTTGATTGGCCGTCAATCGTCAATGCATTGAACTCCGACATAGGCACCCCATCCAAATTTAGTTATACAGAAACAGCGTTCATGCCAAAACTGCACTTCTTTAAAATCAGCAACCTGTTCAGGTGGATACGATACTTTCCAGGACAGGGGGTGACTTCAGATGAGCGTAGCGACTACGCAAGGTGCCGAGAAGCGTTTCTCCCGGCGTCCTGGAACAATGAAGGTATATTTTAAAAAGGCCGCCAAAACCCATCTCGCGGTATCGATTAGCAACTTCCTCGTCACTCGGACCGTCCGGCAACCCAAGATGCAGTGTCAACTGCTTGCCTTCGACAGCAAACAGAGGCGTCTCCCAAAGAAATTGCGCTGCGCCCACCTTGGGCAGTCGAACAAACAAATAACCGTAATTGCCCAGCGTATCAACATCACCGCCTCGCCTTCTTTTCCACTCAAGAAGTCCATCGTCCGGGCGAGCCAGGCACGTTCCGATATCATAATAGTCAAAACCGTTTTCTATCGCCCACTCCAGTGCCATGAACGTAGTAATTGAATTAACTTCACGTAACTTTTTAGTATCTGAAAAAACAGCGTCAGGGTAGCCGAAACGCACGGTGCTCCAATAGCGCTTGCCTGCCCGGGTCACTACGCAGCCAAGATGGCATGCAACAATCTCATCCTCCAACAACACCAGATCGAGTCGCCCGGCAACTTTCGCCACCCGTTGAACTTCATGCGTTTCAATTTGAGAGGCGGCCGTACCATGCCTTGCCTTGGCGTAAGGTCGAAGCATTTCCCGGTCTGCACTTTCAATCTCGTCATCGTTCAACGCTCGTTTCATACGGTAGCGCAACCGGTTCTTGCGCAGATTTCGACGTAACTCAGCGTTGTATCTTGCTGTGATCTCGTCGATTGACTTGCTCAGCGGCACGACGGCACTCAAATATTGAGGCACATACAACGCCCCCACCGTCGGCATTTCACTGACCCACACCGTCCGGTCTGACGTGTCCAACTTTAACTGACTATCAACCGCTTGAGATTTAGCACCCAGTAGAACCTTCACAAATTCCCGCTGTGTTTTCCTGCCCACATAGAGAATGTCGTGGAGGCTATCTTCCCGCAGTCTGAACCTGACAATTTCCCAACGCCAAAAACAGGCTCGCCCAAGTATATCCCGCAACCAGGCAACCGCTTTCCTTAGCTCAAATCGCATTGAAGGAGATATTAATTTACGAACTGATTTTGCTATATATTCTTTCATTTGGTTATTAGCACAATTCAAGGAAGGGGTATTTCAGTTTGCAAATCAACAAACTAAATACTCGAAATGAGCGCTCGACAACTGAGCACTTCACCTTTCTTTCGCGCGAAAAACTCGCCATTCCCTCCCTGGAGTCAAGATTGTTCGACAACATTTTATTGACGCCAATCCTAATGAACAAAACAACCACGAACACCCTATCAACTCGACAATTCCAACTTGAGTAAAGGTGCTACACCGGGGTTTTGCAAGATATTTCAGCCGTGTTTTTTACGTCTAGGGGGGGGAGTCCTGCCAGGTGTCAAATTCCTGTCACGTCAAGAGTCCCTGTAGATCAACGTGCGCAACAAGAACTTCGGATTACCCACCACATAGCGTTTGAATAATCGCTTTGGCTCACCCAATAGCCTGAACACCCACTCACAACCGAGACGACGCACCCATTGCGGAGCGCGAGTCACCTTGCCGCCGAGAAAATCCAGGATCGCCCCTCCGCACACGACCAGACAGGGCACACCACTGACGGCTAACCTGGCAGCAACGGCTTCTTGCTTGGGCATGCCCATACCCAGCACAACCAGTTCCGGCTGAAACTGCCGGGCAAGGCTTATATAGGTATCCACCGGCGCGAAACCATGGTGAGCAGAGACGATGTTGACCGCAAATATCGCTTCGCTACGCTGCACCGCATTGGCAAGAAAGGGCTCTTCAGTCCCCCAGAAAGCCACGCGCCGGCCCTTGAACGCGGCCAGCAATTTGGGAATGAAATCGGTGCCATTCATATTCAGCCCCGGCTCCAGGCCGAGACGACGAAACAGGATGGCCATGCCGGAGCCATCCCGCAATAACACGTCCGCAGCCAGCAGCGCGTTAAAGTAGTCGGTATTGGCCGCCACCAGATTCATGGCATGGGCATTGGCGAACCCGAGCACTGTCGTCACGTCAGGTCTGGATAACGCATCAATCAATGCTTGCTCGTCTTCAGCATCGCTGACCACCCTGAGTTTGCGGGTAATCGTTTGCCAGCTGTGCTGCCAGGATAAAGCGCGCATTAGTTGTCATCTCGCTTCGAACGCACCCATTCAACCTGGCGCTTAAGCAAAAAGCCGAGATACAGAGGGATTTTCTTCATCGCGTAGAACGGCGCATACAACAAGGCTGCAAAAGAAATAATCCTGCGACCAAACTGGCTCCATGCCAACAAGATAGTTACCCCCAATATTGCCACCCCGCAAGAAGCTATCAAGGCTGGCGCCAAAGCTCCGGACAGCATGAATACCAACCACGACAGACCAAATGCCGCCGCCAAGGCCAACGTCAATAAGGCCAACGGTGGGACCAACAAATCCAGCGTCATCGCCAGCAGACGCCAGTTGCGCTGGCCAATCGACTCCAACAGCAACTTTGGCGTATCCCCAAGGATGACCCCTAGATGACCATGTTCCCAGCGCGTACGCTGGGTTGTTAAGCCTTCATCGCTGCGCGGAAAATAACTGGTTACCAGAGCATCGGGGCAGAACACTGGCGGCTTGCCGCTTCGGCATAAATCCAGACCCATCTTCAAATCTTCAACGATGTGGCCACTGGCCAAATTGATCAACGTCAGATCCCGCCAGACGAAAGCCATTCCCGTGCCCATTAGCTGACAGGGCAAGCCAAGCCGGGTCCAACCTTGCGGCCGAACCCGATTCTTCACACACCAGGCAAACTCGGCAAGCCGCACTTTTAGCCCGGAACCTGCTGGAGCAAGCATTAAATTAAGGGCTTGCGCTGGCCGCCCTGAGTCGATGCAACAGATGGCCAAACGCTCAATAGAACCCTCGGCGACCTGGCAATCCGCATCGACAACAATCATGACCTCTGGCGCATCACTCGCCAAATGACGCACCCCGCAGTCCAGCGCATACCCCTTGCCACGCTGTTGATCATTGCGGCGCTCCACCACCTCGGCGCCCGCCGTGCGAGCCTGCGCGGCGGTGTCGTCAGAACAGTTATCCGCCACCACCAACAGGCGATCACCCAAAAGCAACTGCGGCCGAATGCTGTTTAACGTCGCGACGATGATCGAGGATTCATTGTGTGCCGGTATCAACACCGCCACCCGCGGTCGTGGTCGCGGTCCTGGCGCCGACGAGCGCCACCGTGCAGGCAGACAGGCCATCAGCACCTGCACAAACAGCACCAACACCGGCAGGAGGATGAGTATCAGCAGGGAGCTGAACAGCCAACCAAGTAATGTGATCATGCTTGCGCCCTAAACAAATTAGCCAACTTGGCCGCTTCGGTATCGATGTCGTGTCGCTCCAGCACTCGCTGATAGGCCGCCTCGCCCATCCGCTGCAACACCTCGACAGGTTGCGCGAGGCAGTCCGCCAACGCCGCCACCAATTCATCCACCGCTCCAGCGGGAAACAACCAACCGTTCACACCCTCTTGTACTAACTCGGGAATCCCTGCCACATAGCTCGTCAATACTGGCCGGCGCAAAGCCATGGCTTCCATGATGACCACCGGCAAACCCTCGGCGAAGCTCGGCAGCACCAAGGCCCGGGCCGCAAGAATTTCCGCCCGCACCTGCTCACTGCTGATCCAGCCGGTAATCCGCACCTGCGCCTGCAAGCCATGCCGTGCAATCAGGGCTTCGATTTCCGCGCGCATTTCTCCATCGCCGGCCAGTACTAATTCGAACTCCAGACCTTGAGCTGCCAGGATGCGGGCAGCCTCAAGCAACAACAGTTGTCCCTTCTGTTCACACAAACGACCTACGCAAACCAACCGCGGTGCAGATGGCACAGCAACAGCCGCCACCTCGTGAAACGCCCGCTCCAGCCCACAGTGCACCACCTTTACCCTTGGCCAGTGCGCATGAGCCACCCAGCGAAACAGCTGGCTACGCCCATAAGAACTGATCGCCGCGACAAAAGCCGCACGCCGGACTTTCTCGCCCAAATGAATAAACTGTGGTTTGTCGAACTCCTCCGGGCCGTGCACGGTAAAACTGTACGCCGGCCCACCAAGCACATTGGCCAGCATCACCACCTCGGTTGAGTTGGTGCCGAAATGCGCATGCACATGCTCGGCCCCAAACGCCTGCAACCAGATCAGCACGCGACACGCCTCGGACAAATAAACCAAATGGTACGGCCAGGGGCGATCGGCACGCTGGCCCATGCGCAGCGCCAGCCACAGCGCCGAAAGAAAACGTCGCGGCTGGGCGCGCAGCACCTGCAGCACAGGCACTAACAGCTCTTTGACTCCGCCCTGCAGCACATACTGGGTTTTATCGCGTTCAGACACGTCTTCGGCATCCACCAATTCGGCATCCCAGCCACGCAGAGCAATGCGCTGCACCACAAACCCCTGACGCTCCAACGCCAAAATCTCGCGACGAATGAAGCTATGGCTGACTTTGGGGTATTGATTGATGAAATAAGCGATACGCATAGGAACCAGACTTAGTTGTCGTTGCGGTGGATTATTACTGCAAGTAATCCCACAGTAGTACAGGTCTCGGGAACGTCAACTAGCCACACGGTTGCTGCTATAACTACCGTTCAACACGTTGTCTATCTTTTTAAAGGTGTCGTCCAGCAGCTCATAGCGCCTGCGATACATGGCCCGTTTTTTTGAAGCAATACTGTCGAGCGGCTTCCTGGAAAGAACCATGGGAATCTCAAAAAAATCTTCGCGCTCTGAAGGAGTCGCGCCATGTTCTAACCAGATCACATCATAATTTGCCGCCAGCTCCAGAGCTTTGTGAGCGCCAAAATACGGATGACGATGGTGGCGATACCCATCCCCTACCGCATAAATTTTTTCAACACCGATATTGATGGCAATGTATTTAATAACTTCGATCAGAAAGCTTCTTGGCCGAAGGCCTTCAAAGTCTTTTGTCAGGTCCCTGTAGATACTCAACGACAGTTCACTCTCGACGCCTTTATGTATCCCTTGAACAGCACCGATAAAAATACATAACTCAGTGTCCGTGCGACACAACGTGAATGCTATTGACGCAATGCGCAGTTCCCCCTGAAACAAGTTCAGCACCAACTCCCCTTCACGCATAAACCAGAAGGGACGATCGAGCACCAGGGAACAGCCAGCCGCAAACTCCGACAAATCACTCAGCAGCAAACTGTCACTTCGCCCCAACAGCAATAGCTGCGGACAGCTTTTGGTAACGACTTCGTAATGCGAGGCTAAAACACTAAGCTTATTCTTGGGGCTCCAGCTTTTACTGATGTAGGGCCAATGAACAACGCCTACACAATCCCCGCCTAACTTCTCAACACCGGACTTACCCAAGGCGTTCGACATACGCCCGCAAAACAACTTCAGTTCGGACCAGTTTTTTGCAACTAAAACCAGCATTTTAAACTTATTATTCAATGCCCTTAAGGAATACCCGGCATGTAAAAAAAACACGCTCTTCAATATCACCCAATTATTCATATAAGTCTCACTTGTATTCGATCAACGCGGTCTTGCCGGCGCCGAATCTGTTCAGTAGAAACTTGACTTGGCCGAGCATCTCGGGAAATTTCCCCAGCACGAGAAAGAAAGCCCGTAGCCAGTTTTCGCGTGTGGATCTATCGCCACCGCGGGCGAGGCGCACGACCTGCAATGGATAGACCAGCAGAAGAAGCAGCCCAAACCCTCCAAACACCAAACTCGCGATAACAGTCGCCAGCGGGACACCCAACCCCCAGAACCAGACACGGCGAGACTCGCGCAACCAATGTCGCTCCGGTGCGGCCCCATGCAAAAATGCGCCCTCGGCAAAGGCATAACCACCGCGCAAGGTACGCTGCCACCATTGGCCGAACCGGGTCATGGTTGCATCGTGCAAGGTCATTTCCTCGCCCAGACGCCAGACCTTCCAACCATTCCCACGCAGACGCACGCACAATTCAGGCTCTTCCCCGGCAATAAGGCCCGGTCGAAACCCGGACGCGTCGGCAAAGGCGTCAGCCCGCATCAACGCATCGCCCCCACATGCCTTGGCCTCACCTACCGGCGTATCCCATTCGAAATCACACAGTAAGTTGTAAACAGAGTGCTGCGGAAAACGTTCACGGCGCCGTCCACAGACCACCGCGACGTCAGGATGCGTATCAAGAAAGGCCTGCGCCCGGGGCAGCCAACCGCCGACAATTTCACAATCACCGTCAACGAACTGCACATAACGCATCGCCGGCAGTGAGCGTTGCAGGCAGGCAAATCCTTCATTGCGCGCACGCGCAGCCGTAAAGGGAATCGTCATGTCCAACTCGACCACCTCGACCCCAAGCCTCAGTGCCATCTGCACTGACCCGTCGGTTGATCCAGAGTCGACATAAACAACTTTCTGCGCCGAACCGGCGAGGGAAGTCAGACAACGCTCAAGCCGCAGGCCTTCGTTGCGACCGATAACAACGACCCCCATCCCCATAGCCATGGCGCTCACTCAGCGACGCAATTGAAGTAATCCATCGGGTGGTTCATGAGAACTCCCTCGATTCTGCGTACTTCCTTTTCTTGATAGTCGCAGGCACGCCCACGGCCACCGAGTCGTCCGGCACATCGGTCAGCACCACAGCATTGGCACCAATCACGACATTGTTACCAATGCGGATATTGCCCAGCACCTTGGCCCCTGCCCCGATATCAACATTGTTACCCATCACCGGAGCAATCGGCTCACTCACATTCTTGAGGCCCACGACGACGCCATTGCGGATACGGCAATCATCGCCGAACTGCGCAAAGCCACTGATCACGATTCCGCCGAAATGATCGATGACGAAGTTGCGCCCGACCACCACCTCACACGGCAACTCGATACCCGTGACGATCTGCACCAGTTTGAAGAGCACTTTGTATATAAAGGAGAACAACTTGCGTAGCAGTGCCGGTCGCACACCGTAACGCCAGCGCCCAAAGCGATAAACCACCATCACCCAAAACCCCTGAGCCCCCCAGTCTCCGGCGTATGCATGTAAATCCGCACGTATGTTTTCGAACATAACTGGCCCTACCGTGTTGGTTGGCTAGCGAATTTGGTATCACGCAGCAACGCCCAGGTCACACGAGTATGCTGCCAACACGCCCCTAAAGCGGCCCGACCGCGGCCTTTCAATAGCGCCTTGAGCGCCACAATCAAATCACCCAGACTCACCAGTAGCATATGTGAGGCCAAACCGGGCAGACCGTGGTGCTTGCGGAAATACAAAAGCTCACTTTCGATTTGTATCGTGGGGAGCTGACGACTATCCGCATTGAGTTTGTCGACAGACTTGGCACTTTCACCGCCGATATGCACCACCGTGGTATACGGGTAGTAAACGACCTTCCAGCCTGCCTGTTTAACGCGTTTGCAGTGATCTATCTCCTCGAAATAAAGGAAGTAGCGCGGATCGAACAATCCGACCTGGTCGATGACTTCACGGCGGATCAGGTAATAGCACCCGGGCACCCAGTCGCACTCACGCACCGAAGCATGATCCCAGGCCATGTCGTCGACTCTTTTCACCACAGGGAAAAAGCGTTCAAGCCCCGTATGCGAAAGGAAGACATTCAACGGCGTTGGAAAATAGCGACAGGAGGGCTGTAAATCACCCGCTCGTCCAACCAATCGAACGCCGAGGACACCGCAATCAGGATGAGTTTCCATATAGTCGAGCGTCTTGCTCAGCGTATCCGCAGCAACAAAGGCATCAGTATTGAGGAGCAGCGCATACTTGCCCTGCAGGTGTTCAACCAATTGATTATTGGCACGCCCAAAGCCAACATTATTTTCATTGGCGAGTTGCAATGCCTCTGGACAAATAGTTGCCAGGCACTCCAGCGAATTATCGACAGAGGCATTATCCACCACCAAATAGCGCGCGCGATCCACGCTAGTTGACTGGCGTAACGCATTAAACATCGGCTGCAACAACTCCGCTGTGTTGTAATTAACCACCAACACGTCAAGGGGAGCGCTAGCCATTGGGTTGCTCGCCAAAAAAGTGTTGCGCTCTCATTTTTATAAGCTTCGGTTCAAATGTCGGGTCGTATACACCATTGCGCTGCCTGATAAGGTCAATCCATGGATAAGTGGCGCTACGCTCTTCGACTTTCGCCAACACTTCTTCCAAGGTACAGATAACTTTGGCTGGGTTACCCCCAACCACTACCCCAGGCGGAACATCTTTTACGACTACAGCACCGGCCGCGACAATCGAATTAGGGCCAATAGTCACACGCGGCATAATGATAGAGCCATAACCGATAAAACAATTATCCAGAATATCGATAGGGCCGACAGAGTCCAGTTTTTTATCAAAACGCACTTCAAGCATGCCGATTATTCCATCGTGGCCGAACAGCGTGCAACAAGATAAACCTACATTATTTCCGAGTCGCACCAGCGAAGGGTCAGTTATGTTGGCAGCAGGATTGATCCATACGCCTTGACCGATGGAGTGCAAAGATCCCCATCGAACCATATGTTTAGCCCATTCATACCCGTCCGGTTTACAGAATTTTTTATAGAGCGGGGTCCCATACCCCGTTGTTTTTGCAATATAAGCAATCGTGCGTTTTAGTAGACCAATCATCCTCTCAGCCTCATGAATTCAGCGATAGACACCTGTGCCAAGGTTAGAGACACCCTGATTCTTCATTACCACTTCCCTAAGAGTAGACGCTCCCTAAAATCCAACACTCAAATAATCAACACATGCTCCCCCCTCAGGAATACCTGCCCATCTGATGGTTAAGATGTTCCGCCAGCCTTAAAACAATTTGCAAAATAGGCATTGTGGGGTTGCAGGCACCGCCTGTAGCGAAAACACTGCTACCCGCCACGTAAAGATTCTCGACACCGAACACTTTGCAGTTCTCGTCGACAACGCCAAACTCAGGCGAAGCCGCCATCCGTGTGGTCCCCATATGATGAGCATGGGGATTGAGCCTCAGTGGCAAATCGACGTCATAAACGTAGTCTTCCAACTTGACAAAGCCCAACCCTGTTTCGGCAAAACACTTCGCCACTTCGAGCCCTATGGACTTGACGGTATTTCTGTCTGCCGGGGTCAGTTCCCAATGAACATTTACCTTCCTCATCCCTAACGCATCTCGCTCGTCGAGCAATGAGATTCGGCTGTCAGGGTTGGGAAACTGTTCGATCAGCGTGCCGAGCACCCCGTCTCCAGGGCAATCGAACTTGGCAATAAATTCAACCTTGCGCTCCGCACCCACTTCGCAAACGAGGTTCTCGAAAAAGCTCTTGATGGCAGCCATTCGCCCATAGGATTTCACTTCAGCTACAAGCGTGGCCGTCACATTCCCTTTACCTGACTTGTGCTCCATCACGAATGCATCGGTCGTGAAGTACTCCTGCCGAGCATCTGTACCCTGCCCGTCGTTCAGAATGAAGGTTCCCATTTCGACATTCAGGTGCTCCATGAAGCATCTACCGACGAAACCATCCTTGCTGACGATACCGCCAGTTGCCAGAGACTCGCTGTTGAGCAGGTGCCTGGCATTCTCGATCGCGCCAGTCGCCAGAATGAATTGTTTTGCCGTGACTCGCTCTCGATGCAACTCATAGTCCGAGACGACTATCGTTGCTATGCGGCCGGCCTTGCTGTCGAACTCAAGATCGACGCAATTGCAATGGATGAAGACATCCAGCCCCTCGGTCTCATTAAGTTCCTTGGCATATTTTTGTGCAAATCGCGTCGGCGGGCTTAGCAGGAAACGATCAGCGTAAAAGTCGTTGCCGTCCAGACTCGCATTGATAGCCTTGAATCCGGAGTGCGGCGGAAGATCGACAATATCCATGGCCTCCGGCAGATTGCGCTCGATCTCGGAAAACGCGATGGGCCAGCCCGGCACAGGCACCGGAGGGGCCACGATAAAGTCCGACGGTTCGAATGGACGGCATCGCCCGGCCCAGTGATTGGAGGTCCCGCCAAGATAACGCAGGCGTGTTTCCTGAGCATACAGCTCGAGGCCTGATGATGAGACCTTGTAGAGGTTCTGCGAGACCGGCGAATACTCGAGCCCACCGCCCTCGACAAGCACCACACGCCGACCATTACCGGCTAAACGCAAGGCCAGCGTAATGCCAGCTGGCCCACCGCCGATGATGCAGGTGTCATAGTGATCGCGCAGTTCTTTCTGCGATTGGTAGTCTTTGATCATGCGTGTGTTTGCCGAAAATGCCGGGCAGGCAGCACCCATCCGTTGATTACAATGAACTCGGATTTAGCAGCGGAAGGCCGGGCGGCTTTGGAAAATCCGAACATGATCCCTCCAAGACTCAATAGAGCAGAAGCCTGGAGGAAGCTTCTGCGCCCCATCACAGAGGTATTCAAATCAGTCTCTCTCATGATTCAAAGCTCCACGACATCGAGATTACATTGGACATTTCAACGGCTACATCAAGGCCACAATTTGGCGACGGCCATCAATATCTCAATGGCGACGCGGTGCCGCAGCTTTGGAAACATCAAGAGAAATAGATCAAAGCCATTTAAAAAAAACCGTCAATAACTCCCCACACAATGCCCCCACTGCCAGCATAGGCAGCACCACCAATTCACGCTTGAGACTGAACATCCCCAGACGACAATTGACATAAAAAACCAGGAAAAGCGTAGGAAACGTGTACAGGGCAGCGCCCCAAATCGCGTATTTGACCCCGCCAATCGCCAACAGCAGCGGCAGCAGCACCCACAACGAGACCACGCGAATAATGTTATCCATGGCCTGGTACTTGGTGAGTCCCAAGGCAATCCAGACCTGATTCGCCAGCATGTAGCGCATTGTGAAAAAAGAGAGTGAAAGAATGGCCATCATGTTGCCGGCCTGGGCGTAACGCTCATCGTACAAGATGCTGATGAGCAGTGGACTGCCGGTCAGGAACAGTCCACAGAGAAACAGGCAGGCCAGATCGAGCATCAATTTCAAGCGGTAATACAAAGCGTGGAGCCGTACGGTGTCATTCGTTCTTGTGGCCTCGCTGAAAGCCGGCAAGGCCACGGCCCCGACTACCTTTTGCAATGCAAGCTGAACGGCTCCCAAAATCAGCACGGCAATGGAGTAAACGCCCAGTTCGCCGGCCGTCATGCTGCCGCCGAACCAGACACGATCACCGTACATGGCCAATACGCCCACTGCCGACGACAACAGTATCCAACGGCCGAAGCCGACTAATTCATTGAGCGCAGAACGCTCCCACTGTAGACGGTTAGACGGGCCTTCAAACCAGACATGCCCCAGCAGCGTGCTGACCATCGATTGGACCAGACCTGCAATCACCAGCGACCAGATGGACCTGGTGAAATAACCGATGCCCAGCATGACCACCAGCCCGACGACCTGAGACCCAAACTCGGTGAGTACCACTTTCTTTTGCTGGAAAGAGCGCACTGCCAGGTCGATTTTGGTCGACTGAAAACCAACGATGATTGCCGAGAAACCGGTCACGGCCAACACCAGCGGCAACTCGGGTGCGGCGTAGGTGGAATTGGGCGACCACAGATTGAGGGCCTGTGCATACCAGGCGAGGGCCGCGAGGAGAAGTGTCGAAGCAAAAAGGATAAAGCCACGCACGATCTGCACGGTCCAGATGGTATTGAGAAAAACCGGATCGTTGCCACGCGGGCTCTGGATGATGTTCTGGCGCAAGCCGACATCGGAAAGCATGTGCAGAACCAGGGAAACGGTGATGGCGATCATCATGATGCCGAACATCTCCGGCATCAGCAGACGGGCCATTATCAGGTTGCCGCCCAAGCGAAAGGCTTGAGACGTAACCAGCGCCCCGAGATTCCATGCCCCGGCAGAGATCGCTCGCTTACGAAGGCCCAACGATGGCGACAAATCGACTAACGACATAACATCATCCCCGGACTCGATGGCTCAAAAGGAACTATAGTCGCGTTTAGCCATTCCACTAGCCGTCGCTCATCAATCAATAAGTCCAATCATCCATGCCTGAGCACTTCCGAGCGTTGATTGTCATTCTGGTCCTTACTGGCATCGTTTTTGCCATCGCACGTCGACCAGCGGCAGACCTGATTCCCGACCGTAATTTCACTCGTCGGCGCAATCTGTGGTTCGTATTGACGCTACTGGCATTTGTTTCGCACAGTTTCTGGGTGTACGCAGGCATTGCCGCGATCGTGTTGACCTTCGCACGAAATCGCGAGCGCAATCCCGTGGCGCTATTTTTCCTTCTGCTGTTTCTCATCCCGCCGGCCACGGCGGAGATTCCGGGCTTCGGCCTGATCAACTATTTTTTTGCCCTCAACCATATTCGCGTGCTGGCGCTGTGTGTGTTGCTTCCGGCTTTTTTCACTCTGCGCAAGCGCGCTGACACGGTCTCTTTCGGGCGTACCTGGCCTGACAAACTGTTAGCCGCCTACCTCCTGCTGACGAGTCTGCTTTTCCTGCGCGAAACCACTGTCACCGACTCCTTGCGTCAAATGCTCTACCTGTTCATCGAAGTTTTTTTGCCTTACTACGTTGCCAGCCGGGCGCTGAAGAACCTCAGCGACTTCAAGGACGCTCTGTTCGGTTTTGTACTCGCCGCCATGGTGCTGTCGCTTATAGGTCTCTTCGAATATGCCAAGCACTGGCAGCTGTACAGCGCGGTTGTCTACGCCATGGGCATGCAATGGGATTCCGGCTACTTGAGCCGGGGTGGCTCATTGCGCGCCAGCGCCACTACCGGCCAGGCCATTGCGCTGGGCTTCGTCATCAGCGTGGCCATCGGCTTTTACCTGTACTTGCAGGAGGAGGTCCGTAGCAAATTGCAGCGCAGCCTCGGCGCACTGTTGCTCGCCGGTGGTCTGTACGCACCGCTGTCGCGTGGCCCCTGGATCGGTGCAGCCGTCATGATCGTCGTGTTCATCGGCACCGGCCGTAAAGCAATCAAACGCCTGATGCTGCTGGCCGCCGCCGGGGCGCTCACCCTGCCCGTGCTGGCCATCGTGCCGGGCGGGCAAAAAGTGCTTGATCTGCTACCGTTTATCGGCACGGTGGATGTCGAAAATATCACCTACCGGCAGCGTTTGATTGATAACGCCGTGATCGTTATCCAGCGCAACCCTTGGCTGGGTTCTTTCAATTTCCGCAGCACACCGGAAATGCAGTCCATGATTCAGGGCCAGGGGATCATCGATATCGTGAACACCTATATCGGCATAGCGCTGTCGTTCGGTTTGATTGGCTTGACGCTTTTCGTGGTTTTTTTCGCCAGTGTTCTGCAGGGCATCCGCAAGGGGATGCGTTCGTTCCCCAACGAAGACGATGAGGCGCGCCGACTCGGACGTGCACTTCTGGCGACACTGGCCGGGATCCTGATCACCATCGTTACCGTTAGCAGTATCACGGTCATCCCCGTGGTGTATTGGTCGGTAGCTGGACTGTGCGTGGCCTACGCTCAGATGGCACGCAGGCTCAAGCACACCTCGACGGCCGTCTCGGCGAGTACCCATCTCCAACTCAGGTAGACCCCATGATCCAGTTGTCTCGCCGCCCCCAGATACTGCTCCTGCTGTTTTTGGCTATTTGGCCGATTCGTATCTGGGCGTCGGACTGGGTCGTCAGTGTGGATGAGCGCAACGGCCTGCCAATGCTGGAGCGTGGTGGCAGTCCGGCAATCGCTACGACATTCTCGTTCTTTGGGCGCAACTGGGACTGGACATATTTGCAGACCGAATTCAAGGTAAACGCCCCTTATCGATACTCCCTTGCAGGCAAAAACAAAGCGCTGGATTTCGACTTGACTGCGCAGATTCAGAAGCAAGACGAACAAAAGCTGACCTGGAACTTTGCCGTGGATGCACACAGCGGGAAGTCGGGCGTTTCAGGTGGTGGCATTGTCTTCGAATTCGACCCCGCTCTTTTCGCTGGAGAAATGGGCGAGCCCACTTTGCTGCCCGACAACCGCGGCTGGACCTGGGGCAATGCGCAAGGGCGACGCATCGAAATGCGCTTCGAGCCCGCACTGGCGAGTGTGTACTTGGAACCGGGCAGTAAATCCGAGGTGCGTGCTTTTTTCTACAAGAACACGATCAAACCTGGCCGCCAGGAATTCACAGCGACCTTGAGCGTTTCTGGCGATGTGGCGGTCGGCCCAACCATTACCGAGCGTTTCGGGCTATCGGACCCAAAGAGCTGGCCAACTGACAAGCTCGACTGGAAAACCTCGCCGGTCGACCTGTCTTTTCTCAACGCTCAAGAAAAACCTGCAGGCAAGCGCGGCTTCGTCAAAGCCTCTGGCGAGCAATTGCTATTTGCCGACAACACTGCGGCGCGTTTCTGGGGCACCAACCTTTCGGCCTACGCGCTGTTCCTCACCTCAGACGATGCAATCAAGCTGCAGGCCAAACGCCTGTCGGCACTGGGTTTCAATCTTGTACGACTGCACCACCATGACTCGCCATGGGTCTTCCCGAACATCTTTGGCGATGGCAGGGTCACGCGCAGCACCCAGCAACTGAGCCCGGAATCGCTGAAAAAAATCGACTGGTGGATCAAATGCCTGAAAGACGAAGGCATTTATGTGTGGCTCGATATGCACGTCCAGCGAGTCTTTACTGAAAAGGACAACATTTATGGCTTCGATGAATTGCCAAAAGAAGAACAGAATTTCACCTATCTCAAGGGCTATTCCTATGTGAATGTCACCATTCAGCAAGCCATGAAGCGCTTTACCGAAGCCTACCTGACCCATGTAAACAGCTATACCGGTCTCGCCTACAAAGACGACCCGGCGATTGCCGCCGTACTGATCACCAACGAAAACGACGTCACCAACCACTTTGGCAACGCCCTGCTGCCAGACAAGAATTTGCCGAAGCACAACCGCGTCTACATGGCGGAGGCCGAGGCTTTTGCCAAACAGCACAATCTGTCTGCAGACCAGACCTGGCGCTCTTGGGAGCCAGGCCCCTCCAAGATGTTTCTTAACGATTTGGAGCGACGCTTCAACGTCGACATGATTCAACACCTGCGTGGAATAGGCGTGAAGGTCCCCATCGCCACGACCAGTAGCTGGGGCCGCAATGGCCTGAATTCCCTGCCGGCCCTTACCGCCGGCGACGTAATCGATGTCCATAGCTACGGTGGCTCGGGACAGGTCGAGAAAAACCCGCTCTACAGCGACGGCATAGTGAATTGGATTGCCGCCGGCCAGGTCATCGGTAAACCCTTGACCGTCACCGAGTGGAACAATGAGCCCTTCCCGATACCAGACCGTCACTCACTGCCACTCTATATCGCCGGCACCGCCAGCCACCAAGGCTGGGATGCACTGATGCAATATGCCTACAGCCAGGAGCCCATGGGGGGCGTAGGGATGAGTGCCAACAACTGGCACGCCTATAACGACCCTGCAATGCTGGCCACCCTGCCCGCCGCCGCCTTGCTTTATCGCCGTGCAGACGTTCGCGAAGCAACAACGACCTACGTCTTCGCGCCGACGTCAGCCACCCTGTTCAACCAAATGATCACACCGGCCAACTCTGCTCTCCTGCGCACAGCCATGGAGAAAGGCAAGCTGGAAATCGCGATGCCACAGACGCCGGAATTGCCCTGGTTGCAACAAAGCGTTATCCCAAGCAATGCACAGGAATTTCATGACCCTGGCCAGTCGCTGCTGGACGCCAATGCCATCGAGTCCACGACCGACACCGGTGAGCTAAAGCGCAACTGGAAACAAGGCGTCTACACCATCAATACGCCGCGCACCCAGGCCGCTACCGGTTGGATCGGGGGTGAGTCGATCAGCCTTGGCAACATTAAGGTTCAAGTGAAGACCGCCAACGCCAGTGTGGTGGTGCAAAGTCTGGACGACGCGCCTTTGAGCCGATCGCAGGATTTACTGATTTCGTTAGGCACCCGTGCCGTCCCCCAGGACGGCGACAAAATACCTTTTTACGTTGAGCCCCTCGAGGGCACGCTAACCATCCAGGCACCGCAAGGCTTGACACTGTTCACCCACGGCATTCTGGGGCAAATGAAGAAGCTGCCCGCGACCTACCTTGATGGCCGCTATACCATCAAGTTCGACGGCTTGCAGGCGTCGAACTGGTTGTTCTTGAAAAAAGACGTCACGCAAGCACAACCTTAGGCGACGCGCAGCCAGCCTCAACCTGATGGAACAACGCCTTGCGGCGTTGTTCAGCGAGGGTTATTTAAATGGCGTCAAAATCGAACGATGGAACATAGCCTGCGCCGAGCAGATGTGGACATTTCGACAATACAAATTCATCACTCAATAAATCCTCCGAACTTTTATACCTGCTCGTTAAAACCCCTGTGATATTTAAAAGCGTATGCGACAAGGAAGATATGCTGATTTTCTGACTCTCTCTCTCCTTCAACTTTAAAAGCTTGAGCGATTGCTGGCTCGAAACATTATCGGACGCCCAGATAAATGCCGAAACCGGGAGATCGTATTGATTGCCAATGCCATGACCCAAGAGCCCGCGACTGTCATCCATCATGTTTTCACCATGATCCGATGAATAAAACAAGACAGATGGTTTTTTGCTTGACTCCAACTGATCAATAAGGGTGCCCAATAGCCAGTCCGTATACAAAATACTATTGTCATACTCGGCAGTAATCTTGTCTTTGAAGCTGTCTGTTGACGGTTTGAACTTAACGAAACTTTCCGGGTATCGGCGTGAATACTCGAAATGACTGCCCTTGACATGAATAAATATGGCTTTCTTTTGCGTATCGCTTTTATTTAGTATCTTTTCATATTCTGAAATCAATGCTCCATCATAGCTTCTCTCAAAATATTGACGGTATTGTGCCTCTGCGGCTATTTGTGGAATTATCCCGCCAAAACTATCAACCTCTTGCACAGACAACCAATAGGTCATGTACCCGGCCGCGCGATATATACCCACCAATGATTTTGTCGACGCAATGGCGTCCCAATCCGATATAGGCTCAAGGCTCAGCATTGAAGGAACCGCAAACGAGGTATAGGGGGCTGTCGTGCAGATCTGATTAAACTTGAAAAGCCCTGCCTGCTTACCGAGATTCGGGGTTGTTTCCTTGTTATAACCGTAGAGGGACCAGTTCTGCGGCCGTGATGACTCACCGATGACAAAAACAATGGTTTCTATATTGGATTGATCCGACGTACTGGTTATTTTTACATCAGATTCCCGACGGCGCTTGATAAGGTTCTCCGTCCCCAAATACAGGTTTGCAGTCAGGGCAGCTTGTGACAAATAACCTATTGGCGTGCTTTGGTCTTTTGCAAGGAGATCCATGACTGCAGATTTCCCGAAAGAATTAAGTTTGACGGTTTTATAAAAATACGCCCCATACCCCACTAGCAAGGCGCTAACAACCAAAACAAAAATACCTTTGTTTTTATATAATTCGCGCTTATGCAGACCTATTAATCCAGCCCCATAGCACAATATGAAAACCACCAAAACAACACTGATGGGCTGCCAATAGGTCGGCAGAAACTCGCCAGCCTCCTGATAGTTTGTCAAGCCAATAAATATATAAGCAGCTGTTAATCTCGAGTTGAAATTCAACACCAAAAAGAGATCAATAGCTGCTACCAGATAGAACGGCAGCAGAATAATGTGGACCTTAAATTGACTGGACGAAATAAATCTAATCGCCAAAAGCCACAACACTGACATGCCAAGGGTGTAAACGACCAATAAATCAATTTTAGAGTATTGATAGTTTGCCAGCGTTCTAACAATCAACGGTGACAGCAGAAAGGACCACAATACTAAATTTGGCCATTCTGCTTTAACTATTCTTAATGAGTAATCGATAATTCTGGCAGGATTTTTCATTTGATCATTATCCTCGCAGGATGCCCAAATGCCTCTTCAGAGGGTAGCTTCAATTGGCGCGCTCGCTGAATCGTGTTCGAAATATTCTCTCCTTTGGCGCTCCAGACGTAGCGAGTCGCAAGGCTTGACACTGCTCACACTTGGCATTGCGGGGCAAATGAAGAAGCTGCCCGCGACCTGCCTTGATGGCCGACTACAATCAAGTTCGACTGGCAGTAGTTTGCACAGCGATAGTGCCCAGGAAATCGGAGATCAGGATGAAATTTTTGGTGGTGGGTGGCGCGGGTTATATCGGCTCGCACATGGTGAAGCAGCTACTGAGTTCAGGTCACGATCTTGTGGTGGCAGACAATTTCTCAACGGGTTATCGCAGCGCGTTGAAGGGCGGGACATTGGTCGAACTGGACATAGCCGACGAACAGGCGCTGGACGCCCTGTTTGCGGAACACCACTTTGATGCCGTGTTCCACTTCGCCTCCTTTATACAGGTGGGCGAATCCGTCGCTGAACCTGCCAAGTACTATCAAAACAACTTCACCGCCACGCTGACGCTGCTCCAGGCGATGGTTCGCGCCGGGGTTAAAAACTTCATTTTTTCCTCGAGCGCCGCCGTCTACGGTGACCCGGTGTATGTACCGATCGACGAGGAGCATCCCAAGGCCGCGATCAACCCTTATGGACGCAGCAAGTGGATGGTGGAGCAGATGCTTGAAGATTTCGACCGCGCCTATGGGCTCAAATCGGTCCGCCTGCGCTACTTCAATGCCGCCGGAGCAGACCCTGAAGGACAGTTAGGTGAACGCCATGAACCGGAAACCCACCTGCTGCCCCTGATCCTGCAAGCAGCCTCCGGACGGCGCGCCACCATCACCGTCTATGGCCGTGATTACGATACGCCTGACGGCACTTGCATTCGCGACTACGTCCACGTTGTCGACCTCGTTGCCGCTCACGCGCTGGCCGTGGATTATCTGCTGGCAGGAGGTGCAAGCACGGCGTTCAACCTTGGTAACGGTCAAGGTTTCTCAGTACAGCAAGTGATAGATACCGCGCGCTATGTGACCGGCCAGGATATCTCTGTCAGCGAAGCGCCACGTCGCGCGGGCGATCCACCACGCCTTGTGGCCGATCCCCACAGGGCCAACACATTACTGGGTTGGCAACCGCAATTTGACTCACTTGAACAGATAGTGGCGCACGCCTGGAGTTGGGAGCAGAAGTACCCTTGGAACTGACCGTCGGCGCTAGCCAATAGCGCCGACCTCCTGCGGGTGATGCTCTAGTAGTAAGAGCGGTTTTCGGGTTCGGCTTTGTTCAACACCGTGCCAATCAGATTGGCTGTCCCAAGATGATGCAGGCTTTCCTCAATCTCTTTCCTGCTGTTCAATCCGTTAGCGACAACGAGCAGGACGCAGTCGAACCTGGGCAGGACGTTAATCACATCATCCGAACTCAACAACGGCGGCAAGTCGAAAATCACGATGCGTGAGTTGTAGCGCTCGCGCAGATCAGCAATCAAATAGCTGACTGCAGGCGATGACAACACCTCGGTGGAAAGAGGAATCGGCTCACGCGTCGGCAGGACCACAAAGCGCGGCAAGGTCGGATTGACCAATACTTCTTGCAGTTCGGCTTCATCTGCCAACAATTCATTAAGCGATTTATCCATCGGCAGACCCAGGTATTCACCCACCTTCGGACGACGCAAGTCGAAGTCCACCAGCAACGCCGTCTTGGTCGTGTGATGCGCGATACTCATCGCCAGGTTTATAGCCAACACCGTCTTGCCTGCCTCTGGAGTCGGCGAGGTGATGGCGAGCGTGCGCCAGCCATTTTCCTCCATGATTTTTAAAACTTGTGTACGCAGTAGATCGAATGCCCCGCTCATACTCGAATTTTTGTTGTAAGCCACAATGCGGTTGCGCTCAAGGTGATCCGGGCGCAAAGGTACAACCTTGGTTTGCACATAACTGAGTGCATTCAGACCTGTGGACTGCGCGGTCGGCGTCATGGCTTTTGACGAGGTCTGTTGCTCGGCTTTTTCGGTATCGGGATTGAACATTTCCATGGCTATATTCCTTACGTAAACCGGCCCAGAGCTTTAAACATCAGAAGATCCAGAGGCATGTAGAGGAAGTGCAGGAGCACCAGAAAGATCGCGATTGTCGCGACTCCAATGACGATCAATAGCATTCGCCACTTCCTGCGGCGTGCCAGTTCAGCCTTGGTGTGAATGTAGGGAATCGAAACCAATACGCGTCTACCCAGCACGCTGGCCAAGGCCTGGGCACCGCGCACACGCTGACTCATCATCTCGAGGAGCATCACCAGCGCGCCAGCACCCACCGGGGCAAGCAAGAAACCCATGGCAACCACTTTTTTACGGTTCGGCCGTACCGGCTTCTCGGGCATCAGCGGCGACTCCAGAAGAACAAAACGCTCGGCTTTGTTTTCCTGCTCCAGGCTTTCGGAAATTTTCGCACTCATTTCCTTCGTGCGAATCTCCTCATATTTTTTACGAGCATTATCATGGTCACGCATCACCGTGACCAAGCCGCGCTCGACTTGCGGCGTCTCAATAATTTGTGCCTCATATTCGGCTATTTTTCCAAGTATTTGCTGCTTTTGATCGGCCAGCGACTTGATACGTGCTTCTGCTGCGGTGATCCGCGCCTGGGCCTTGGCAACGTCCAGATTGACCGAAGCCGCTGCACCAGCACCTTTGCCAGCCTCAAGTGCAGCAATTTTGCGTTTGACGGCACGCACGTCGGGGTGGGCTTGCGTATACAGCGACTGCAACCGGGTGTACTCCGCTTTGAGGCTAGCGAGATCCTGTGGTTTATCAACTGCCGCACTGGCTGTTCCAGGCTTGGTCGCTAGCCCGGCATTCGCGGCGGAAAGCTCCAGCTCATTGAAGCGCAAGTCTTCACGGGCAGTTTTGTAGTCACGGTCGACCTCTTTAAGCTCGGTTTCAGCGCGCGTCAACATATTCATGCGCAGCTCTTGATGCTCGGGCAACGCGTTACTGTGTGCCTGCTTGAAGTCCGCCAACCGGTTCTCAAGGGCTTCCAGTTCCACCCTGAGTTTGTCCGCCTCCTGCGTCAGGAACTCGGTCGTTTCACTGGCGCGTTCGGTGCGCTGCTTGATGTTTTCATCCAGAAACAGCGTCACCAGCTCCTTGGCAACTTTGTTCGCAATCTCGGGCTGACTGTGTTCAAAGGAAAGACGGAAAGCAATCGTCACCTCTCCGCGCCCCTTGACGGCAGCACTGACCAGCGAGACCACAATCGCATTTCGCATTTCTTCGATCTTCTCGCTAACGCTCAGTTGCCGGCTTTGCGAAGCAAAAAGATTGTATTTGTCGATGATCCCTTCTAGATGATCTCGGGTCATCACGCGCTGGCGAATAACTTCGATGCGCTCATCGGCAAAGGTATTGTTGTTGGCCGCCACCAGGTCTGGCGAAATCTGTTGAGACTCCACCAGAATCGTGCCGGATGACTCATAGGTCGGCGGGAGAGAGATCGCTACTGCTATGCACACGCCGAGTATGACCACGAAACTCACGATCAACAGCAGGGCGTGGTGCTTGATGATAGCTAGGTAGTCGTTGAACGACATTTCGTATTCAGTGGCCATATTTCTCACGCAGCTGAATTTCAGAGACCGGGATAACTATAGGTCAACGTCAGCCCGACGACGTTTGCAGTGGCATCCGGCAAGCCATCTTGCTGGCGTTGTTTGTATGTGTAGGATAGGCGTGCAATCCAAAAAGGCGAGAGTTCTTGGCTAAACCAGGCACTGTAATTTCGCAGGGTATTCGGCGTCCGGCCTTTGGCATCTTGCCAGGAGGCATCGAAACCGGTGCGCCGGGTCTCGTCGACGGCGTAGCTCCATGTCCCCCTCAGGGCATCAACCTCGACGAAACCGCCGTCCCCGCTGGCGAGAGTGCTACGACTGGCGTCGATGCTGGTATCAATACGCTCACCGGCATATTGCAACAATAAACCGCCCTGGCCTTTAGGGCCGCTACCTGTGCCGGAGACTTGGTTGAGACCGGCGTAGGCCGTCCCCTTAAGCCGCTCGGAGAATTGAACATTCAAGCCGACCGTGGGGGTGTAGCTGTTCGAGGAAGCCACTGCGGAGCCCTTTTCCGGCTCATAGCGCCTCACGCCCAAACGGGTGAACAGCTCGACCTGCTCACTCCATGCATAGTTCAAGCTGAAGCGGGTCGCCAGCTCGTCATAGTTAGTCAGAGAGGCAACATCGTAAGTGACATGAGTGTAGTCAGTCTCGTTAACCAGGGTACTTCGCTCGCTGAGAGCAGTGCTCCAGTTGCCGCCCACCAAATACATCTTTTGCGTGCCATCGGAAGCAACTACGCCGGTTTCCTGAACCACCGTGGAAAGCGTAGAGTTTTCTTCATATCTCGCCACAAGCCCAAAAGCCCCCGTTTCGGTCTCTCGCTGCCACCCCAACCTTAATCTGGGATCTTCACGGTCCGAAACGACGGACGTATCCGAAGAACGCACGATATTTACCCCCAGACCGAACTGGAACTCATCCCGTCCGGAAGTACCCACGAGGCTGTAATCGGGGGCGATGATGGTGCGAGTCACCCCTTTCTCATCACTCGTGAGCAGTAGTGGATTGCTGTCGTACTCGACCGTCGAAGGCACTGCTATAGCTGATTGCCAAGTAGCAGCATGGGCCATGTCCGAACACGACAAAGCCAGGATTGCCGTCGCAATCCCGGTCGTTCGAAATTCAAGCAAGATAATCCTTAGTGCTTCGCGCAAGGCTAAGGCACGACCAGCGTATCGCCGGCTTTAAGTGGAAAATTGGTGGACATGTCATCCCCTGACATCAACTTGCTGTAGTTGACGTGCAGGATCTCTTGTCTAGTCCCATTGGGTCGCACGACCTTAATGTCGTCTTTATCGGCGAATTTGTCGAGCCCACCCGCCATGCTTATTGCCTGCAGCACTGACGTTTGACCGGACATATGCACGGTGCCGGGCTTCAGCACTTTGCCCTGGACGTAGACGACATTACCTTCGGTGCCGGTGACGACAGCGCTAACCTGCGGATCAGGTATGAATTTCTCAAGTTTGGCAGCGATTTGCTGCTCGACAGCGGTGGTATCAAGCCCTTCAACATCGACTCGCCCTACCAACGGGAAGGTAATGCTGCCATTGGGGAGTACGCGTACATCCTGTTTGAGCTTGTCTTCGCCCCAAACGGAAATGGAAAGGCTATCTCCCTGATTCAGCTTGTAAGCCCCGTCCTTTTCGACGGCATTGGAAATGCTGGGCCAAACGGCCAGCGCGCACAGCACAGGTATCAATGAACGGAACATCGGGATCCCTCCGTCTAAGTAGCCATGCAAGGAGTTTAGAACAAAAAAACCTAGTCAAATGACTCTAGCCTATTTCCCGCCAAAGAAACTAAAACAGCAATCACATTGAGCTTGCGGGCGGTCAACGCCAATGCAACACACCCAAAACCGGAACGTTAGTGCAAAACAGCAGAATCGTGTTATTTAACAATAGGTTGGAGCGAGCAAATCACCTCCGACGTATTTCGCGCCAATATTAACGACATCACGCCTGTTTTAACCGGCTCAACCGCGCCACTGTCACCCTGACGATGGCTACGTTTGCCTGCGCAACTAACTGACATCAACAATTACATCGCAATGACAGACATCATCCGCAAAAACTATATATAAAGCTGTGTATCTACCCGCCACCAGAGTGACCGTTTAAACACCTTATTTCCAAAAACGTTAACAACCCGCTATATCTTCCGTCGGTTGGCGACCACAATAAAACCTAACAAAGCAGAAGAAAATAACCAGGCTGCCGCAGAAAGCGGTACTGCATTGGGTTGGTTGATATCAGATACCCCAACCAGACTTTTATCCTGGAGAGATGAATCAATTTTGAATTTCTTATTATCAACCGCCGCCATTAATCCGTCACGGGAAGAAGAATTGACGGATACATCCACGCCTGAGTCAGCGTGATGATTGACACTGTTAGCTTTCGCAGAAGGGGCATCTTCGAGGTGAATATCAGTGGTCAATGAAGGCAAGCCAAGGCCTTTTCCGAAAGTAAACAGTGCGCCACCCGCGTGATCTTTGAGAGCACTACAAAGTTGAGGCCCCAACTCCTCGCAAGCGCTGCTTATGCGACTAATTTCATAGGCCAAACTGGTCGCCTGAGCACTAGCAACGGCTGCACCATTCAGGATCACAGACAACAACACAAATTTAATGACAAGTGTTGAGCGCATAACACCGCCTCCTTGCGCAGGGGGTTATTCTTTTGTCGGTTGAAGGAATCTTTATCGGCTAAATTGAGCCTATAAGCACATCGCTATTACGTCAATGGTCCGTCACAATAATAAATCGAAATTTCATTTTAGGAGGATGACGTCAAAATAACGCCACAACAAGCACGTCAGTCCCGTGAATTCTATCCATGTGAAATAGCTTCACGCCTGGACGTCAGCTCGCACCAGGATGCTGGCCCACGCCCGGCGTAGCGCCCTCCACCGGGCAAGGAAGCATCTTGGCAATGGCATAGGTTCGACCGACGACGACGCCTGTAAAGATGGAGTGTGTCGGCGACTTTCTGAAAGTACCTGGCGGTCGAGAGTTTTTGACGCATGAAGACGGCATGACAGGTAAAGGCTTCCCGTGCATTCTCAGCCCTGGAACACTGTGGAAGTCTCGGCGCTGCGCCAGGAACCCTGCTCAACCTCCTGGCACCCACGCCGAGCAGATCAATGCAATGCGCGCAAAAGGCATCGCGATTGAATACCGGATGAATGACTGACCTTTACTTCGGTTGCGCCACCGTACGCAAATAAGGTTTCACCGTCTTGAAGCCATCCGGGTACTTCTTCCTGGCGTCGTCGTCGGATACCGACGTCGGAATGATCACGTCCTCACCCGGACGCCAGTTCACCGGTGTGGCAACCGTGTGCTTGGCGTTTAACTGGATAGCATCGAGCAGGCGTAACACTTCATCGAAATTGCGCCCGGCACTCATCGGGTAGACCAGCATCGCCTTGATCTTTTTATCCGGGCCGACAATGAACACTGAACGCACCGTGGCGTTGTCCACGGCAGTACGAGCGCCGCCACTGGCGTTCGGGTGAATCATGTCGTAGAGCTTGGCCACCACCAGATTCTCGTCGCCGATCATGGGGTAGTTGACCGCATGGCCCTGGGTTTCTTCGATGTCTTTGGCCCAGGTCTGATGGTTACCGACCGGGTCGACGCTGAGACCGACAATCTTGGTGTTGCGTTTGTCGAACTCCGGCTTGAGCCCGGCCATATAACCAAGTTCAGTGGTGCAGACCGGGGTGAAGTCCTTCGGATGTGAGAACAGGATGGCCCACTTGTCGCCAATCCATTCATGGAAATGGAGCGTGCCTTCGGTGGTTTCGGCGGTGAAATCCGGTGCTTCGTCGCCAATTCGAATGGTCATGTGCGTTTTCCTCGCTGTGAAGGGTAGGGAAACTCTCGGAACGGACCAGTATAGGAGACCTTGAAGACTTCGTTTTTCACCCCCGCCGAAGGGCTGGCATCAGCGGTACATGCTCGGACCTGTCGTGATGCTGTTCACTTAAGCTCGGTGTTTTCAAACGGGTGCAGCACGCCGATTTACCAGACTAAAACTTCATCCAGAAATGCTGCCTATACTGCAATCCGGGGTCGATAGAGAAAACGGGGCGGCAGTGCTTGCGTATGATTTTTTCCGAATTCTGCGGGTTCCCCGATCCAACGGCCCCGATTGTCTGCGCTAAGGACCTGACAGATGAATGTGATCGAGTATTTTGATCGAGTAAGAATCATCAATATCTCGTCAAGAACGGATCGCCGTTTAGAAACAGTCGAAGAATTCACTCGCAACGGCTTTCACATTGATGATGAAAAAATAGGCTTTTTTGAGGCTGTTACGCCCAGTGAGGGAAATGGTTTCCCGAGCGTCGGGGTCCGAGGCTGCTTTTTGAGTCATCTGGGGGTGCTGGAAGAGGCAATGCGCCTGAATTTGAAAAATATCTTGATCCTGGAAGACGACATACAGTTTTCCAGACACATTTCTCAATATGGCAAAGAGGCCATCGAGTCCCTGGAAGGTATGGAGTGGGACATCGTCTATTTCGGGCATCCGTTTGAAGAAAATTCAAACGTGCCCACTTGGAAAGCAGTCGACCGGCCAATATATTTAGCCCATTTCTATGCTGTAAACGGGAAATGCTTTGGGAGATTGAGGGATTTCTTATTCCAGATTCTGGAGCGGCCGCCGGGACATCCTGACGGAGGTCCGATGCATTATGACGCTGCTCTCAATACGCTTATTCATAGGAATAAAGAAATTTCGGCTTACTATTTCACTTGGAATTGTGGCTATCAAAGGCCCTCGCGGACGGACCTGCATGAGCTTTCCATCCTTGACAGGGTGCCCCTCCTGCGGCCGGTAATGGGCCTGCTCAGGAGGTTAAAGGCAAAAAACCTGAGAAGAACCCGATAGTTTTCTCTCTTCAGGGAAGGTCTGAAGTACCCAATACCTGATGTAACCCGCCCGGCACGGCGCAGGCGCCGTGCCGTGGATTTTGGCGGACCGCCCTCGTCATTTGCGCGCCAACTTGTACCGGACGCACTCCTCGTAAAAGCTCTCGCGCAGGGCCGCGGGTTTCATCCGCGAATGACTGTCATAGGTCTGCTCGGTAATGCCCATCGCCATCATGTGCATCCATGGCTTGCTGAATTTGTAGGTATGTAACTTCTGCCGCGCTGCATACAGTGAAACCCCGGACAGCTTGAGTTCCTGGGCTCTCGCCGCAGTACCTGCGCCCCAGCTGCAAATGTAACGATCATTCGATGCCAGCTCTTTGGCCTGGACAGAGGCGGCAACGCTCGCCAGGCCTAACGAAATCAGCGCAACCATCACATTCCGCATTTGCATTCGATCCTAACTAACTGAAAATAAATTGATTCTGGTCAAAAGTTTCAGTCTTCGGGGCCAGCAAAATGCCTTAAGTGCGCTATAGCCTGTTTTCTCCGTGTTCTTACGGACATTTCTTGCGCCAATGCAATCCTTTGCTATAGCTAACGCTCTTCTCCCGCCAACGAATGAGGCAACGGAATGTCAGTCGCAAAGAAAATGACCGTAGGGCAACTGACGATGTTGACCGCCGTCAACATGTTGGGCTCCGGCATTGTTCTACTCCCCACTAAGCTTGCAGAAGTCGGCGGTATTTCCATCCTTTCCTGGCTGATCACGGCTACCGGCTCCCTGGCGCTGGCCTATGCCTTTGCACGCTGCGGGATGCTCAGTCGAAAGACCGGGGGGATGGGCGGCTATGCTGAATACACGTTCGGCAAGGCGGGCAACTACATCACGAACTACACCTATGGCCTCTCGCTGTTGATTGCCAATGTAGCGATCAGTATTACGGCGGTCGGCTATATCCAGGAGCTGTTCCATGTTGAACTGGATTCACTGCAAGTGGGTCTGGCGACCATCGCTCTGTTGTGGATCACCACTTTCGCCAACTTCGGCGGCGCGCGGATTACCGGCCGGATTGGTGCGGTTACGGTTTGGGGGGTGATTGCGCCGGTGGTGCTGGTGTCCACCATTGGCTGGTTCTGGTTCGACAGCAGTGTCTACGCCGCTGGCTGGAACCCCCACAACATGGGCTGGTTAGACGCCGCAGGTGCATCGGTGGCGATCACCTTATGGGCATTCCTCGGCCTGGAGTCGGCGTGCGCCAACACCGATGCCGTGGAAAATCCGGAAAGGAACGTCCCCATTGCGGTACTTGGCGGCACCCTCGGCGCGGCGGTGATCTACATCGCCTCCACCAACGTCATCGCCGGTATCGTCGGCAACCCGGAACTGGCCTCCTCCACTGCACCGTTCGGGCTGGTCTTTGCCAAGATGTTCACCCCTATGGTCGGCGACATTGTGATGGCTGCGATGATCCTCGCGTGCATCGGTTCGCTGCTGGGCTGGCAATTCACCATCGCTCAGGTCTACAAAAGCTCAGCGGACACCGGTTACTTCCTGTCGATCTTTGCCAAGTCCAACAAGGCCGGAACCCCCATCATCGGCATGCTGGTGCTGCTGGCTGTGCAGACGGCGCTGGCTTTACTCACCATCAGCCCGGACCTGAGCAAGCAGTTCGACACTCTCGTCAACCTCGCGGTGGTCACCAATCTGGTGCCCTACATCCTCTCCATGGCCGCGTTGATGACCATTCAAAAGGTATCCAACGTTCCGGCGGGCTCGGCGCTGATAACCAACATCATTGCGTGGGTGGCGGCGGCTTACAGCTACCTGGCGCTGTACAGTTCGGGCGCACAGGCGCTGATGCTCGGCGGAGTGGCAACGATCTTTGGTTACACGCTGTTTGGCTTCGTCAACAACCGCCTGATCCGCCTCGAAGCGCTCAATAACAGCGTACCAACACAGACCGTCAGCGCTCAGCACCTCATGGGTAAGCCGGTGCCGGTCAATAACTTGAAAGCAGTGACCGTGGAGGCTTAATCATGACGGAACATAGACAAACGCTCGGGATGCTCACGCTGTTGGTCAGCAGCCCGCCGGACAAACGCACCGTCTTTGGTCGCGCCCTGGATCAGTTGATCAACGATGTGGAAGAACGCGCCGTCCGGGTGCTGGCGTCGGAAACCCTGAGCGACGCCACGTCGATCCTGCGCTCGGACCCGGCCATTCAATGCGTGCTGCTCAGTTGGGAAATGGACAAAAGCGAAGGCCACGAGCAATGCATCAAACTGCTCGCCAGCCTGCGTGAGCGCAACACCCGGGTGCCGGTTTTCCTGATTAGCGACCGCAGCACCGCGTCGACCATTCCGCTGGTGGTCATGCAACACGCCGATGACTTCATCTGGCTGCCAGAGGACACCAGCCGCTTCCTCAGCGGGCGCATCCTGGCGGCCATCGAACGTTATCGCCAAGCCGCGCTGCCCCCCATGTTCGGGGCGCTGGTGAAGTTTTCCCGAACCTATGAATACTCGTGGCACACCCCTGGACATGCCGGCGGCACAGCGTTTTTGAAGAGCACCGCGGGGCGCGCCTTCTACGAGTTTTTTGGCGAGAACCTGCTGCGCTCGGACCTGTCGATTTCGGTTGGTGAACTCGGTTCGCTGCTCGATCACAGTGGCCCCATCGGCCAGGGCGAGCGCTACGCCGCCAAGGTGTTCGGCGCCCACCGCACCTACTACGTCACCAACGGTTCGTCGATGTCCAACCGCGTCATCCTCATGGCCAGCGTCACGCGCAATCAGATTGCCCTGTGCGACCGCAATTGCCACAAGTCTGCCGAACACGCGATGACCCTGTCCGGGGCCATTCCGACGTACCTGGTACCGACGCGAAACCGCTACGGCATCATCGGCCCGATCCTCCCGCAAACCCTGAGCGCCGAAGGCGTGAAAGCGGCCATTGCCAACAACCCGCTGGTCAAGCAAGGCATCGACCCGACCCCCGTCCACGCGATCATCACCAACTCCACCTACGACGGCCTGACCTACAACGTCACCCGCGTCGAAAAGTTGCTGGGGCAAAGCGTCGATCGTCTGCATTTCGATGAAGCCTGGTACGGATATGCGCGTTTCAACCCGCTGTACCGCGAGCGCCACGCCATGCACGGCAGCCCGGACGATCACGACGACTCGAAGCCGACCGTGTTCGCCACCCAGTCGACCCACAAGTTGCTGGCCGCTCTCTCCCAGGCCTCGATGATTCACGTGCGTAACGGCCGCAACCCGATCGATCACGGGCGCTTCAACGAGTCGTACATGATGCACGCCTCGACTTCGCCGAACTACGCGATCATGGCTTCCTGCGACGTCAGCTCGGCAATGATGGAAGCGCCCAGCGGGCAAATCCTCACCACCGAATCGATCGAAGAAGCCATCAGTTTCCGCCAGGTCGTCTCGCGCATGCACAACGAGATGTTGAGCAAGGAAGACTGGTTCTTTACCTGCTGGCAACCGCCGACCGTGCAGGTTGGCGCGGCCACCGTGCCGTTCCATGAAGTCGACCCAGTGCTTTTGAAAACCGAGCCGAACTGCTGGGTCCTGCATCCCAACGCGGTATGGCACGGCTTCGGTGACATCGAAGAAGGCTACTGCATGCTCGACCCGATCAAGGTCTCGGTGCTCAGCCCCGGCATGGGCGACGACGGCAACCTGCTCGACTCGGGAATCCCGGCTTGTGTGCTCACGGCGTACCTGGGACGTCAGGGCATCGTGGTCGAGAAAACCACCGACTTCACCATTCTGTTCCTGTTCTCTATCGGTATCACCAAAGGCAAATGGGGCACCTTGCTCAATGCCCTGCTCGACTTCAAACGCGACTATGACGACAACGTCGAACTGGAACTGTGCCTGCCGGATCTGCTGGCCGCCAACCAGACGCGTTACGCCGGCATGGGCCTCAAGGACCTGGCCGACGAAATCTTCGCGGCCATGAAGAAACACAAAACCACCGCCAACATGGCCCAGGCGTTCGGCACACTGCCCAAAGCCGAATTCAGCCCGGTGGAGGCCTACGAAAAACTGGTCAGAAACGACATCGAACGGGTGACACTCGAAGAAGCCGCCGGACGCGTCGTGGCGACCGGGATCGTGCCGTATCCGCCGGGCATTCCATTGCTGATGCCGGGTGAAAACGCCGGGCCTGCGGACGGGCCGTTGCTGGCCTATCTCAAAGCGCTGGAAGCCTTCGACAAATCCTTCCCGGGTTTTACCCATGACACCCATGGGATCGAAAGCGAGGGCGGAGTTTATAGCTTGCTGGTGTTGAAATGAGCTAGCGCCTGTACGTACTGCGAAGTAAAAAACGGGCGCCCTGAAGGCGCCCTTTTTACATGTCTTCTCCTGAGTGATTAACCCGTCGGGTTTAAACCCTCACATTGCGTCCCGGCAACGATGATCGCTGGCTGGTTTCCCAATCCTGGACCAGACCGACGGGCGCATCGGATGCCGACAGCATGCTGCGCCCTCGAACCAGATCGGAAGCCCGCTCGGCCAGCATGATGGTCGGTGCGTTGAGGTTGCCGTTTGGCTCGGTCGGGAACACCGACGAGTCAATCACCCGCAACCCCGCGATACCCCGCACACGCAGCTCCGAATCAACCACAGCCATCTCGTCTTCACCCATACGGCACGAGCCGCAGGGATGGTAGGTGCTTTCGAGGTTTTCACGCACGAAAGCGTCGATTTCTTCGTCGGTGTTCACCTGTGGCCCGGGCGCGATTTCGCCGTCGCGGAAGCGGTCCATCGCCGGTTGGCCGATGATCTCGCGGGTCAGGCGGATGCAGCGGCGGAAGCCCTCACGGTCTTCTTCGCGTTGCAGGTAGTTGAATTGAATCTGCGGATGCTCGTAAGGGTCAGCGGAGCGCACCCGAACATAACCGCGGCTCTTGGGTTTGTTCGGCCCGGTAAGCACCATGAAACCGTGGCCCTTGATCGGTTTGTTGCCGTCATAACGCATGGCCGCGGGCAGAAAGTGGAACTGAATGTCCGGCCAGCGCAGGCCCTTGTCCGAGCGGATGAAACCACCGGCCTCAAAATGGTTGGTGGCGCCGAGCCCGTCCTTGAACAACAGCCAGCGCAGGCCGATCAACAGTTTGCTCAGCGGGTCCATTTTGCTGTTGAGCGTCACCGGTTCCTTGCAGCCGAACTGGATGTACACCTCGGCGTGATCCTGCAGGTTCTCCCCTACTCCCGGCAGGTCATGGCGCACGCCAATCCCGGCTTTGCGCAGGACCTCGGCCGGCCCGATACCGGAGCGCTGCAATAGGTGCGGCGAACCGATAGGCCCCGAGGAAATCAGCACCTCACGGTTGCAAAAGACCTGGTGCGTCTGGCCTTCGTGGTCATACATGACGCCGACGGCTCGCTTGCCTTCAAGGATGATCTGACGGGTCATTGCATGGGTGATCACGGTCAGGTTCGGACGGCCCATGGCCGGGCGCAGGTAAGCATTGGCCGTGGAGCAGCGCACGCCGTTTTTCACCGTCATGTGCATGGCACCGAAGCCTTCCTGCATGTAGCCGTTGCAGTCATCGGTCTTGATGTAGCCCGCTTCTGCGCCGGCCTCGACCCAGGCTCCGTACAACGGGTTTTTCATGTGATTACCGTTGGTGGTGTGCAAGGGGCCGGTGCTGCCGCGATAGCCGTCACCGCCCTCCTCGTAATGCTCGGCCCGTTTGAAGTAAGGCAGGCAATTGCGATAGCCCCAACCCTCTGCACCCAGCGACTCCCACTCGTCAAAGTCATAGGCGTGGCCACGGATGTACACCAGGCCATTGATCGACGACGAGCCACCCAGCACCTTGCCCCTTGGACAGTGAATGCGACGTCCGTTAAGAAAAGGCTCCGGCTCGGTCTCGTAGCGCCAGTTGTACTTCTTGGTGTTCATCGGGATCGAAAATGCGCTCGGCATCTGGATCACCACACTGCGATCGCTGCCGCCGAATTCCAGCACCAGGACCGAGGTGGCCGGGTCTTCGCTGAGGCGGTTGGCCAACACACAACCTGCCGAGCCGGCACCGATGATGATGTAGTCGTATTTTTGCGTAGCCATGATTATCTCCGGACCGCCGATTCGTTGAAAACGTGCAACGAAGGCAGGGTCAACTTGTCGCCGGTGGTGTATTGCGGGAATGTTTTTTCGATGTGCTGGATGACGGCTTCTTCGCGCTTGAGGTCGATCGAGCGGCTGAACCAGTAGTAGACCAGCCCCGACACGATCAGCCCGACGAGCCAGGCGATATCGATGCTGCCGAGCGCTTTGGCGAGCGGGCCGACATAGACCTCACGCTGTTCAACACCGTCGTAGATGTAGAAGAACGGGATCATCGAAATGAAGCCGATGGCATACGCCGCGATGCCGCGCAGGCCCCAGCTGCCGTAGATGTTGTCGTGGGGCATGAAGAAGTGCGGGATGGCGTAGCGACCCTTGCGGACGAAGAAGTAGTCGGTCAGGTTGACCGAGGTCCAGGGCACCAGGAAGTACAGCATCACCACCAGGTAGATGCCCAACACCGACAGGCCTTTGCCCGAACTCTGAATGCTCAGGGCCACGCCCAGTTGCAGCAGGATCACGAAACCGATCGCCAGGATGCGCGCCTTGCGGGTCGGCTCGATGTGCTTGATGGAGTCGACACAGGTCAGCGTGGTCAACTTCGCGCTGTAGATGTTCATGGCGATGACCGGCAGGAACGCCAGGATCGTGACAACCACCACCACAGTTCCCATCAGCGGCGACACGGTGTTGCCGACTTGCCCAAGGGCCACCAGCACGTCCGTGGAATGCAGGTGATCGGCCAGCCAGCCACCCACGGAAATCATCCATGCTCCGGACAACGAGGCACCCAGGAACACCACCGCGATCAGTTTGCCGCTGGAGGTGTTTTTCGGCAGGTAACGCGAATAGTCAGACACATACGGGGCGTAAGCAATGTTGTAACTCGCCGCTGCTGCGAACTGGGCGATGAAACCCGTCCAGTTGAAGCCCAATGGCGCCGGGGCCACTTCACCGGCTGCGAGTACCGGCACCGCGGCATCGGGAACCCAGCCCATCAGCACCGCCAACGTCACCAGACCGTAAAGCGGAAGCGACAGGTACAACGCCCATTTGAAACTGCGGTGCATCCAGTCATGCCCGAGGATCGCCAAGACGGCCGCCGGTATCGTCACCGCCACCGCGATCACCGCGGGGTTGAAACCGAATAGCGTGTGCAGCCCCTGCATCATCAACACCAGGTTGACGATGTTGAAACCGGCGAACACGAACAGCGTCGCCAGCAGCACCAGGATCACCCCGCGATAGCCGAACTGCGCACGGGACTGGATCATTTGCGGCAGGCCAAGGTGTGGACCTTGCGAGCCGTGAAACGCCATGAACAGCGTGCCGAACATGATGCCCAGCGTGCCGGCCAGTGTGGTCCAGAGCGCGGTCAGGCCGACGCTCGGGCCAACGAAGCCGATGGTCATGGTGAAGAAGGTGAAATTGCCGAGGAACCAGAACGGGCCCTGGCTCGACAGTTTGTCGGTGCGCTCGTTTTCCGGGATGAAGTCAATCGAATGGCTTTCGACGACGGGTTTGTCGTCCAGGACCGATACGCTCAGGGCTGACTTGGCGTTAGTGTTCATGATGGTCTCTTATTGTTGGAAGATCATGACGAGGTAACTGCATTCTTTGGGTAACGACGTCCCTGTGGGAGCGGGCTTGCTCGCGAAAGCGGAGTATCAGCCGACATCAATGTTGGATGTGTCGACATCTTCGCGAGCAAGCCCGCTCCCACAGGGGATTTGAGTCAGCCTTGACTCAGGGAAGCGTGATCCAGACCGCCTTGGTCTCCAGCAGATAATCGAGCTGCTCCGCGCCCAGGTCCTTGCCGAATCCGGACTGCTTGTAGCCACCGAACGGCATCGACGGGTCGAGGGTGCCGTGGGCGTTGACGTAGACCGAACCCGCTTTCAACCGTGGGATCAGTCTGTGCACCTTTCCAAGGTCATTGGAATACAGTGCGGCCGCCAGGCCGTAGGGCGAGTCATTGGCCAGGGCCACGGCCTCTTCTTCATCGTCGAACGGTGCAGTAACCAGCACCGGACCAAAGATCTCTTCCTGGACGATGCGCATGTCGTTGCGGCAATGGGCAAAAATGGTCGGTTCGACGAAGAAACCCGGGCCTTCGACAGGCTGGCCGCCATAGACCAGTTCGGCGCCTTCTTGCTTGCCGGTTTCGATGTAGTCGGTCACTCGCTCCTTCTGCAATGCCGAGACCAACGGGCTGATGAAGCAGTCTGGATCCAGGCCCGGTGCGATTTTCAGCGTGCGGGTGTAGGCGATCAGTTCGCGCAGGAATTCGTCGTAGACGCTGCGATGAATATAGGCCCGCGTGCCGGCATCGCACACCTGGCCGGAGTTGAAAAACACGCCGTTGGCAATCGCCTGGGCGGCGGCCGGCACGTCGGCATCGGCCAATACGATTACCGGTGATTTTCCTCCGAGTTCGAGGGTTAGTCGCTTCATTTCGTCCAGCGCGGCGCGGCCGACGGTACGGCCGACCGGGGTCGAGCCGGTGAAGGTGAGCTTGTCGATACCGGGGTGCGTGGCCATGGCCGCACCGACCACGCTGCCGCGTCCGGTCACGATGTTGATCACCCCGTCCGGGATGCCGGCTTCCTGCACCAGTTCGGCAAAGCGCAAGGCCGACAGCGACGTCAGTTCGGCGGGTTTGACCACCACGGTGCAACCGGTTGCCAGGGCAGCGCCGAGCTTCCAGGCCATGGTTTGCAGCGGGAAGTTCCAGGGCACGATGGCGCCGACCACACCTACCGCTTCCTTGCGGGTATAGGCCAGGTAATTGCCCGGCAGCGAAGGTTCAACGGTTCGGCCATGCAGCTTGGTCGCCCAACCGGCGAAATAACGCAGCGTATCGACCGTGCCCTGGATGTCGACATCCCTCGCGAAGGCGACTGACTTGCCCATGTCGATCGATTCGATTTGCGCCAGTTCGGCGGCGTTGCTTTCAATCAGGTCCGCCAGGCGTTGCATCAGCCGTTCGCGTTCTGCCGGTTTGGCCTGACGCCAGGCGCCACCGTCAAACTGTGCGCGGGCGGCTTGCACCGCACGGTCCAGATCCTCGGTAGTGCCCATCGGAATACGCGTGATCAAGCCCTCGGTCGACGGTTCGATAACGTCGGATGTCTGCCCGTCGCTGGCCTCGACAAAGGCGCCACCGATGAACATCTTCTGAACCTTGCTGAGGAAGGTCTGGGTGGCCTCGGATACACCAAATTTTTGCAAATACTGCTTAACGATCGTGTCCATTTTCATTCCCTCTGTGCGGCGCTCAGATCACGCCGTGGCCGTGGTGGTTGCGCTCATGGCGTGCCGTGCTTGAGCCCGCTCGTGGAAGATGAAACCAATGCTGTTGAGCAGCAGTTGCGCCGCCAGAATCGAGGTCATGCCGGAAGGGTCATAAACCGGTGCAACCTCGACCAGGTCCATGCCAACGATGTTGCCTTGGCTGCGTTTGGCCAGGGCCTGGATGATTTCCAGCACTTCGTAATAGAGGAAGCCGCCGTGACTTGGGGTGCCGGTGCCAGGGGCGATGGACGGGTCGAAACCGTCGATGTCGATGGTGATGTAGTAGTTGATGTTTTGCGGGATCAACGCCAGCACACCTTCGACGCCGAGGCGGCGCACATCACGGACCGAAAGGATCTTCGAGCCGGCCGCGTGGGCTGCTTCGTAGTCGTCGCGATTGGACGACGACACGTTGCGGATGCCCATCTGGGTCATGCCGACGATGTGGTTCATTTCGGACGCGCGGCGCAGCGGGTTGCCATGGCCGTAGCGAACACCATGACGCTCATCAACGAAGTCCAGGTGCGCGTCGAAGTGGATGATGTGGATCGGGCCACGGCCTTCGAACGCCTTGATCACTGGCGCGTGAACCGAGTGATCGCCACCGAGTACAACCGGCATGACACCGGCATCCAGAATCTTGCGTACGGCGTACTCGGTGTTCTCGTTACTGGTGACCATGTCGGTGTGCACGATGTCGGCATCACCCACATCGACCATGCGCACGTCGGAGGCGGTCAGGTACATGACGTCATCTTCGTGGTCGTAGGCGCCGGCATGGCCGAAGGAAAACAGGGTCGATGCCTCACGAATGCCACGTGGTCCGAAGCGTGCGCCGGAACGCCACTGGGTGCCCATGTCGTTGGGCACGCCGAGGACCGCCACGTCCGCATCCAATGCATCCCAGTCGGTGCACACCGGGGATTTGCCAAAGGTGCAGTGACCCACGAATGGCAGGTTCAGGCGACCGGATTCATAACCGTTGTTCGACATTTCAGGCATCTCCAATTCTTGTTATCAGCTAGCGGACGTGGAAGGCGACCGCCGTTGGAAATGACTATGGGCGCAGGTTTTCGTGGAAAAAATGCTAAACATCAGATACTCATATCGGCATTACCGATGCATCCACACGCGGGAGGTTCAAGGTGATCCAGCTGCACGATGTCGATCTGAAACTGCTCAGGGTGTTTGCCACGATTGTCAGGTGCGGCGGTTTCTCTGCCGCGCAGGCGGCGTTGAATGCCGGCCAGTCAACCATCAGCGAACAGATGACTCATCTGGAAACCCGGCTCGGGGTCAAACTCTGTCAACGCGGGCGTAGCGGCTTTCGCCTGACCGAGCAAGGTGTGGCGATCCACGAAGCCACTCAGCGTCTGCTCTCGGCGGTGGAAAATTTCTGCATGGACGCCGACGTGCTCAAGCAGCACATCAGCGGCAAGCTCAATCTGGGGATCATCGACACCACCATTACCGATCCCGATTCTCCACTGCCGCGCACCACCCAGCGCTTCGTATCCAGAGGGCACGACGTGCACCTGAACGTGTACGTCGGCACCCCGGCGGAACTGGAAGAACGCGTGCTCGACGGTCGCCTGCACTTGGCCATCGGGCACTTCCCGATCTACGTTCCGGGGCTGTTGCACTCGCCGCTGTATCAGGAAGCACTGGGGTTGTATTGCGGACGGCGGCATCCGCTGTATGGCAGCAAGGCCGAGGGCGACGAACTGCTTGAAGAGATTGCCGCAAGCCGGATTGTCGTCAGGGGCTACATGCAGCAATACGACCTGGAACACTTGGGCGTGAGCAAAGCCGCTGCGACCGTCGACAACATCGAAGCGCTGGCGATTCTGCTGATTTCCGGCGCCTATCTGGGCTTTCTGCCGATGCACTTCGCCGCCCAGTGGGTCAAGACCGGCGAGATGCACCAACTGGCGCCGACGAGCCTGCAACTGATGTCGCCGTTCGACGTGATCACCCGACGTGGCACCGCGCCGCCACCGATCCTTCAGGCGTTCCTTGAGGATCTGGCCGCCTGTTCGCGTACCACCCGCACCACCTGACAGACACGGCGGGTGCCGGTCATACTCATTCTGTTCGCAACCCTTGCAGGTCACCCTATGCGTATTCACGTCACCTTCATCGACCGCGTCGGCATCACCCAGGAAGTGCTGGCCCTGCTCGGTGGGCGCCGTTTCAATCTGGATGCCGTCGAGATGGTGCCGCCCAACGTTTACATCGATGCCCCGACCCTCGGCGCCGATGTGCTGGAAGAGTTGCGCGAGGCTTTTCTTGGGGTGCGGGGCGTGCAAGCGGTGACGATGGTCGACATCCTCCCGGGGCAGCGCCGACGCTTGCAACTCGATGCCTTGCTGGCGGCCAGCACCGACCCGGTGTTGGCGGTGGACGAGCGCGGTCATGTGCTGCTGGCCAATCCGGCGTTGATTTCACTGTGCGGTCGAGAACCGGCCGGTGAGCCGCTGACGGCGCTATTCGATGATCCTTCGCTGCAACCCACATTGATCGAACACGGTTTTCGGCTGCCCATGCACGAGGTCAGTCTCGGTGGCCAGACGCTGCTGCTGGACGCGATGCCGATCACCGATGCCGGCGCCCTGCTGACCCTGTATCAACCGAACCGCATCGGTGAACGCCTGTCGGCGCTGCATCATGACCATGCCGAAGGTTTCGACGCGCTGCTCGGCGAGTCCCCGGCGATTCGGACCCTCAAGGCCCGCGCCCAGCGTGTTGCAACGCTCGACGCACCGCTGCTGATTCAGGGCGAAACCGGCACCGGCAAAGAATTGGTGGCGCGTGCCTGCCACGCGATCAGCGCCCGGCATGACTCGCCCTTCCTGGCCCTGAACTGCGCGGCACTGCCGGAGAGCCTCGCCGAAAGCGAGTTGTTCGGCTATGCCGCGGGCGCCTTCACTGGCGCCCAGCGTGGCGGCAAACTCGGCCTGCTGGAACTGGCCGACCAGGGCACGGTGTTCCTCGACGAAGTCGGTGAAATGTCGCCCTACCTGCAAGCCAAGTTGCTGCGCTTTTTAAGCGATGGCTGCTTCCGTCGGGTGGGTGGCGATCGTGAGGTCAGGGTCAATGTGCGGGTCCTCAGCGCGACCCACCGCGACCTGGAGAAAATGGTCAGCGAAGGCAGTTTTCGCGAGGACCTGTTCTACCGCCTCAATGTGCTCAATCTGCAAGTGCCGCCGTTGCGCGAGCGCGGCCACGACATCCTGTTGATGGCCAATCACTTCATGCAGCAGGCGTGCGCACAGATCCAGCGTCCGGTCTGTCGCCTGGCCCCCGGGGCCTATCCGGCGCTGCTCGGTAACCGCTGGCCGGGCAATGTGCGGCAACTGCAAAACGTGATCTTCCGCGCCGCGGCCATTTGCGAAAATCCGCTGGTGGACATCGACGACCTCGACATCGCCAGAACGGCGGTGGAGCGGCAAAACGACGGTGAGGTCGGCAGCCTGGAAGAGGCCGTCGATGGCTTTGAAAAGCACCTGCTGGAACAGCTCTACCGCAGTTATCCCTCCAGCCGTTTACTGGCGGCACGCCTGCAAACTTCGCACAGTGCGATCGCTATCCGGCTGCGTAAATACGGCATTCCGAACAAGTCGTGAAGCCTCTACCGGAACACAATCCCGCCAGCAGCACTGCCCCTGTGGGAGATTCTATGGTTGAGGGAAAGCCCTCAACTGGCTTTTGGCTGATATTCGCTTTGCCCTTTCAGCAAGGCGAATACCACCCGAGCAAGCTTGCGAGCCAGCATCACCAGCGCCTGA
>NZ_JAHUWL010000017.1:0-146472 GCF_019219045.1 Pseudomonas sp. PDM25 | reverse complement strand
AACACCTCTTTTACACCGCTTTCGACCGAGAAGATCGAATCGTCAATTAGGCAAAAACAGACTGCCCGATCAACTCCTTCTGGGCTTCGATGACCTGAAGCAACTCGTTGCCGAAAACTGCGTAACCCATTGTTTACCAAGGAGTTTTCCGTTTCGACTGCGCCGGAAGTGGGGCGAATTATAGACTTCCAGAATCTGCCGTCAACCCTTAATTAAGCATTTCTATCAAACACTTGCAGAACGCCGGAAAACAGCCCGTTTCTTCTCTATATAGGAGAGTAAAACCACTCCACCTATATAGAAGAAAACCTCAGAGCACCCCGGCCTCTTTGAATGCAGCCACAACGCCGGCATCCAGACCCAACACCCGCTGCAAAACCTCCAGCGTATGCTCCCCTAATAGAGGAGGTGCGTTGCGATACTCCACAGGCGTTTCGGACAGGCGAATCGGACTAGCCACTTGCGGCACCATCCCGGCCAGCGCATGGGGCAGCTCGATCGCCAACCCGCGCGCCTTAACCTGAGGATCCGCAAACATCTGAGCCAGATCATTGATCGGCCCGCACGGCACACCTGCTTGCTCCAACTGCAGCACCCACTCAGCAGTCGTCTTGAACACAGTCGCCTGGCGAATAAGCGGAATCAACACCGCACGATTCGCCACCCGCAACTTGTTGGTCGCAAAGCGTGGATCATCTGCCCACTGCGGCTGACCAGCCACTTCAGCAAACTTGCGAAACTGCCCGTCATTGCCCACGGTGAGGATGAAGTCTCCATCCGCCGTAGGAAAGTCCTGATAAGGCACGATATTCGGATGAGCATTACCCAGGCGCTTCGGAGCATTGCCCGTCGTCAGGTAATTCATTGCCTGGTTAGCCAGACATGCCACCTGAACATCCAGTAGCGCCATATCAATATGCTGACCGCCACCGTCATGATCCCGATGCGCAAGCGCTGCAAGGATCGCCACAGTCGAATAGAGGCCGGTCAAAATGTCCGTCAGCGCCACGCCGACCTTTACCGGCCCGGCACCTTCATCCCCTTCGGGTCGCCCCGTCAGACTCATTAGGCCGCCCAGTCCCTGGATCATGAAGTCATAACCCGCGCGCTTGGCGTAAGGGCCTGTCTGGCCAAACCCGGTAATCGAGCAATAGATCAGATTCGGATTGATCGCCTTCAGAGACTCATAGTCCAAACCATATGCCGCCAGCCCACCGACCTTGAAGTTCTCGATCAGGATGTCCGACTTCACCGCCAGATCGCGCACCAGCTTCTGCCCTTCAGGCCGGGTGAAGTCGATGGTGACCGATTGCTTGTTGCGATTGGCCGACAAGTAATAGGCGGCCTCGCTAGTGTTCTCGCCATAAGCGTCTTTAAGGAAGGGAGGCCCCCAGGCGCGCGTGTCATCGCCATTACCCGGGCGCTCGACCTTGATCACTTCGGCGCCAAGGTCAGCAAGGATCTGTCCGGCCCAAGGCCCGGCCAGAACCCGCGATAAATCCAGTACCCGTAGATGCGAAAGCGCGCCCATGGCCGTTCTCCTATTAATAGAACGCCTGGATGCCAGTCTGCGCACGACCAAGGATCAGCGCATGGACGTCGTGTGTACCTTCATAGGTATTCACCACTTCCAGGTTGACCAAGTGGCGAGCAACACCGAACTCATCGGAAATACCGTTACCACCCAGCATGTCGCGCGCCATGCGAGCAATGTCCAGGGACTTGCCGCAAGAGTTGCGCTTCATCATCGAAGTGATCTCGACCGCCGCAGTACCCTCGTCCTTCATACGACCCAGACGCAGGCAGCCTTGCAGCGCCATGGTGATCTCGGTCTGCATGTCGGCCAGCTTCTTCTGGATCAGCTGAGTGGCGGCCAATGGGCGACCGAACTGCTTGCGATCCAGAGTGTACTGGCGAGCGGTATGCCAGCAGAACTCGGCAGCACCCAGCGCACCCCAGGAGATGCCATAGCGTGCGGAGTTAAGGCAGGTGAACGGACCTTTCAGACCGCGCACATCCGGGAAAATGTTTTCTTCAGGGACAAACACGTTATCCATGACGATCTCGCCGGTGATGGATGCACGCAAGCCGACCTTGCCGTGAATCGCCGGGGCGCTCAGGCCTTTCCAGCCCTTTTCCAGAACGAAGCCACGGATGTCACCAGCATCGTCCTTACCCCAT
The DNA here is from genome assembly GCF_019219045.1 of Pseudomonas sp. PDM25. Taxonomy (NCBI): domain Bacteria; kingdom Pseudomonadati; phylum Pseudomonadota; class Gammaproteobacteria; order Pseudomonadales; family Pseudomonadaceae; genus Pseudomonas; species Pseudomonas sp. PDM25. The sequence continues at coordinate 144,291 of NZ_JAHUWL010000017.1, read as the reverse complement.
ACGACGAACACATCGGCGATCGGGCTGTTGGTGATCCACATCTTGCTGCCGGTCAGGCTGTAGCCGCCGTCCACTTTGCGTGCACGAGTAATCATCGCGCCTGGGTCGGAGCCGTGGTCAGGTTCGGTCAGACCAAAGCAACCGATCCATTCACCCGAGGCCAGTTTCGGCAGGTACTTTTGCTTCTGGGCTTCGGTACCGAATTCATTGATCGGCACCATGACCAGCGAGGACTGCACGCTCATCATCGAGCGGTAGCCGGAGTCGACGCGTTCGACTTCACGGGCGATCAGGCCGTAGCTGACGTAATTCAAGCCACTGCCACCATACTGCTCAGGGATAGTCGCGCCCAACAGACCCACTTCACCCATCTCGCGGAAGATTGCCGGGTCGGTCTTTTCATGGCGGAAAGCTTCGAGAACACGCGGCGCGAGCTTCTGCTGAGCGAATTGCTCAGCGGTGTCGCGAATCATGCGTTCTTCTTCGGTGAGCTGTTGATCCAGCAGCAGGGGATCGATCCAGTTGAAGCTAGCTTTACCGCCCATGAGTGTGTCCTCTCGAATCGGGTCAAATAACGTGGGCTGATCCTAGGCCGGGTTCGGTGTTACGGCAAACGAGGATTTTGCATACTGTTGTGCTAATTTCTCACTCCGAAACATCGCAAAATAGCTTTTATGCGATGTATTAGTGAGGTTGACGTACATGCGCAGGAAAATCCCCAGCACAACGGCCCTGATCAGCTTTGAAGCGGCCGCTCGCCACGAAAGTTTTACCAAGGCCGCTCAGGAGCTTTCGCTCACTCAAGGCGCCATTTGCCGACAGATCGCCAGCCTTGAGGAGTTCCTCAGCGTAGAACTGTTCCGACGCTCACGACGCGGGGTCAAGCTGACAGAAGCCGGTCTTTCCTACAGCCGCCGGGTGGCCACCCAACTCGATGCCGTTGAGCGGGACACCTTGTCAGTGATGGGTCAGCAAGGTGCCAACGTGATCGAGCTGGCGGTGGTTCCAACCTTCGGCACTCAATGGCTGCTGCCAAGACTCAAGGATTTCCAGCAAAAACACCCGGAAGTGACGGTCAACCTCACCAACCGAACCCGCCCCTTCCTGTTTGCCGATACCGACTTCGACGCCGCGATCTATTTTGGCGACGCGGACTGGTCGGGTACCGAATCCCACAGGCTGATGGGCGAAAATCCGATGCCGGTGTGCAGCCCCAATCTCATGGGGAAAAAGGCAACCCTGTCTCCCGGCGACATCGCCGAATTGCCCCTGCTGCAGCAGACCACCCGCCCTTATGCCTGGCGCCAGTGGTTCAACTCTCAAAACCTAAATATCCCGAGAGACATGACAGGGCCGCGCTACGAGCTATTCTCCATGCTTGCTCAAGCCGCCATGCACGACATGGGGATAGCGCTGATTCCGCCGTTCCTGATTCAACGCGAATTGGCCGAGAAGCGCCTGGTCATTGCCAACACCCAGGCGCTATCAAGTATCAAGGCGTATTACTTGATGATTCCCGAGAGAAAGGTCGAATCAGCCTCTTTAAGGGCATTTCGCGATTGGTTGGTCAATCAGGCACAGAGCTACAGCCTAGAAGGATAAAGGCTTCTCGCAATAATCTGACTGCGTAGTCAACAAAACCAAAACACTACAGATATAAGTATTTGTCGCATATTTGATAACTGTACCGACAAGCAGTACAAACGTCCCACAAGCGCCTGAAAACGTGGCCTTGAGCCTCTATTGCGGAGCAATAACGACTCATTCACCTGACCGATACGTAAATTCTCCAATTTTTATAAAAATCCTTACAAGGCACGGCCTGCAAGGGATTGAACCGGTTAGTTGCGACATTCGGTCACGGGGTGACTTGTAGTTAATTTTCCGTCACCCCTCATAAACCCTTGAAGGGCACTAAGTTCGCCTGCAAAATGCCGCGCCCCGCCCTGATTTGGCGGGATCGTGCTGATCGGCCGCCCCAGTCGCACCATCCGAAGTGCCTGGGTTTACTCAATAAGATCACGCAGGAGATTTGACGTGCACATTGGTGTTCCTCTCGAAACCCAGACGGGTGAAACACGGGTTGCTGCAACCCCGGAAACCATCAAGAAGCTGATCGCCCAGGGTCATAAGGTCACTGTGCAAAGCGGCGCCGGCATTAACGCCAGCGTTGTCGACAGTGCCTATGAAGCGGCAGGCGCAATTATTGGCAGCGCCAACGATGCGTTTGGTGCCGAGCTGATTCTCAAGGTGGTCGCCCCCAGCGACAGCGAGCTGACGCTGATTAAGAGCGGCACCGTTGTGGTGGGCATGCTCAATCCGTTCAGCAATGAAACCATTGCCAAGCTGGCCGAGTGCGGCATTACCGCGTTTGCGCTGGAAGCCGCGCCACGCACCTCCCGCGCTCAGAGCCTGGATGTTCTGTCCTCCCAGGCAAACATCGCCGGTTATAAAGCCGTGTTGCTGGCCGCTCACCACTATCCACGCTTCATGCCGATGCTGATGACGGCTGCGGGTACCGTGAAAGCGGCGCGCGTGCTGATTCTTGGCGCAGGTGTAGCCGGTTTGCAGGCGATAGCTACAGCGAAACGTCTGGGTGCAGTGATCGAAGCGTCTGATGTACGCCCTGCGGTAAAAGAGCAGATCGAATCCCTCGGCGCCAAGTTCGTCGACGTGCCTTACGAAACCGATGAAGAGCGCGAATGTGCCGTTGGTGTCGGTGGTTACGCGCGACCAATGCCTGCCAGCTGGATGCAACGTCAGGCCCTGGCCGTGCACGAACGCGCCAAACAGGCTGACATTGTCATCACCACCGCACTGATCCCGGGCCGTAAGGCGCCAGTATTGTTGAGCGCGGAAACCGTGGCGCAGATGAAGCCGGGCTCGGTGGTCATCGACCTCGCGGCAGCCCAGGGCGGCAACTGCCCGCTGACCGTGGCGGACCAGGTTGTGGTCGAGAACGGCGTGATCATTTGCGGCCCGACCAACCTGGCCGGCGCCGTCGCCGCAGACGCCTCGGCCCTGTACGCACGCAACCTGCTGGACTTCCTGAAGCTGGTCTTCAACAAAGAAGGCCAGTTCGAGATCAACCTCGAAGACGACATCGTCGCCGCGTGCCTGATGTGCCGCGACGGCCAAGTCATCCGCAAAAACGCCTAAGCAGGGATTCAGACGATGGAAGAGCTTATCTCCCCCGGTATCTACAACCTGATCATCTTCGTGCTGGCGATTTATGTCGGTTATCACGTGGTCTGGAACGTTACGCCCGCACTGCACACGCCTTTGATGGCGGTAACCAACGCAATCTCGGCGATCGTGATCGTCGGCGCCATGCTGGCCGCGGCTTTGACCGTAACGCCACTGGGCAAGACCATGGGCACCCTGGCGGTAGCCCTGGCAGCGGTGAACGTATTTGGCGGCTTCCTGGTTACCCGCAGGATGCTTGAGATGTTCAAGAAAAAAGCCCCGAAAGCAGTAAAAGAAGAGGCGCCTAAGTAATGAGCATGAATCTCGTAACGACGCTCTACTTGATCGCGTCGATCTGCTTCATCCAGGCCCTGAAAGGCCTGTCGCACCCGACCACCTCGCGGCGCGGCAATGTGTACGGCATGCTCGGCATGGCTTTGGCGATTCTCACCACAGTGGGCCTCGTCTATAAGCTGGGCGCCGAGTTGGCCACTGCCGGCATCGGCTACGTCATCGTAGGCCTGTTGGTCGGCGGTACCGCCGGCTCGATCATGGCCAAGCGCGTTGAAATGACCAAAATGCCGGAACTGGTCGCCTTCATGCACAGCATGATCGGTATGGCCGCGGTGTTCATTGCCATCGCTGCTGTCGTTGAACCGCAATCGCTGGGCATCGTCAAGCAACTGGGTGATTCCATTCCTGCCGGTAACCGCCTGGAGCTGTTCCTCGGCGCGGCCATCGGTGCAATCACCTTCTCCGGCTCGGTGATCGCGTTCGGCAAGTTGTCGGGCAAGTACAAGTTCCGCCTGTTCCAGGGCGCACCCGTACAGTTCAGCGGTCAGCACAAGTTGAACCTGTTGCTGGGCCTGGCGACACTGGGCCTCGGCGTGACCTTCATGCTGACCGGCAACCTGAACGCCTTCGCGCTGATGCTGGCCCTGGCCTTCGTGCTGGGCGTGCTAATCATCATCCCGATCGGCGGCGCAGACATGCCAGTAGTTGTGTCGATGCTCAACAGCTACTCCGGCTGGGCAGCGGCGGGCATCGGCTTCTCGCTGAACAACTCGATGCTGATCATCGCCGGTTCGCTGGTGGGCTCAAGCGGTGCGATCCTCTCGTACATCATGTGCAAAGCGATGAACCGCTCCTTCTTTAATGTACTGCTCGGCGGTTTCGGCAATACGGCGGACGCGGCCGGCCCTGCTGGCTCGAAAGAAGCCCGCCCGGTGAAATCCGGTTCGGCTGATGACGCGACTTTCCTGCTGACCAACGCCGACACCGTGATCATCGTTCCGGGCTACGGCCTGGCGGTAGCGCGGGCGCAGCACGCGCTGAAAGAGCTGACCGAGAAGCTGACCCATCGCGGCGTGACCGTGAAGTACGCGATCCACCCGGTCGCCGGTCGTATGCCTGGCCACATGAACGTATTGCTGGCCGAGGCCGAAGTGCCTTACGACCAGGTGTTCGAGATGGAAGACATCAACTCCGAGTTTGGCCAGGCCGACGTGGTGCTGGTATTGGGCGCCAATGACGTGGTCAACCCGGCCGCCAAGAACGATCCGAAATCGCCAATTGCCGGCATGCCGATTCTCGAAGCGTTCAAGGCCAAGACCATCATCGTCAACAAGCGCTCGATGGCCAGCGGCTATGCCGGTCTGGACAACGAACTGTTCTACCTCGACAAAACCATGATGGTCTTCGGCGACGCCAAGAAAGTCATCGAAGACATGGTCAAAGCTGTCGAGTAAAACCTGCTCCAGCGCAATACCCAAAACCTCAGCCTTTAGTAGGCTGGGGTTTTTTATTGCCCGCTAGAAACCGACCAAAGGCTCTAAATCAGGGCTCTGCATTCGACCATGGTAGCGGGAGGATTTTTTTTGAAATCACTAGACTGCACTCCTTGCTTTCGTTGCCCGAGATAACAATCCATGTACCGTGACCGTATTCGCTTGCCTTCGTTGTTGGATAAAGTGATGAGCGCTGCTGACGCCGCCGCTCTGATTGAGGACGGCATGACCGTCGGCATGAGTGGTTTCACTCGCGCCGGCGAAGCCAAAGCCGTGCCCCATGCATTGGCCGAGCGCGCCAAAATCACCCCGCTGAAAATCACCCTGATGACCGGCGCGAGCCTGGGCAACGACCTTGATAAACAGCTCACCGAAGCTGGCGTATTGTCACGACGCATGCCCTTCCAGGTCGACAGCACCCTGCGCAAGGCTATTAATGCCGGCGAAGTGATGTTCATTGACCAGCATCTGTCGGAAACCGTGGAGTCGCTGCGCAATCAGCAACTCAAGCTGCCGGACATCGCGGTGATTGAAGCCGTGGCGATCACCGAGCAGGGCCATATCGTGCCGACCACGTCGGTGGGTAACTCGGCCAGCTTCGCGATTTTCGCCAAGCAGGTGATCGTCGAGATCAACCTGGCGCACAACCCGAATCTCGAAGGTCTGCACGACATCTATATCCCGACCTATCGGCCGACCCGCACACCGATTCCGCTGGTAAAGGTCGACGATCGCATTGGCAGCACTGCCATACCGATTCCGCCGGAAAAGATCGTCGCTATCGTGATCACCAATCAGTCTGACTCGCCGTCCACCGTGCTGCCGCCGGACGTTGATACCCAGGCCATTGCCGACCACCTGATCGACTTCTTCAAGCAGGAAGTGGCTGCGGGGCGCATGACCAACAAGCTCGGCCCGCTGCAGGCCGGGATCGGCAACATCGCCAACTCGGTGATGTGCGGTCTGATCGACTCGCCGTTCGAAGACCTGACGATGTACTCCGAAGTGCTTCAGGACTCGACCTTCGACCTGATCGACGCCGGCAAGCTGAGCTTTGCTTCCGGCAGTTCAATCACCTTGTCGAGCCGTCGCAATACCGATGTTTTCGGCAACCTTGAGCGCTACAAGGACAAACTGGTCCTGCGCCCACAAGAAATTTCCAACCACCCGGAAGTGGTGCGCCGGCTCGGCATCATCGGCATCAACACGGCGCTTGAGTTCGACTTGTACGGCAACGTCAACTCCACCCACATCTGCGGCACACGGATGATGAACGGCATCGGCGGCTCGGGCGACTTTGCGCGCAACGCGCATTTGGCGATCTTCGTGACCAAGTCGATCGCCAAGGGCGGTGCGATTTCCAGTGTGGTGCCGATGGTCAGCCACGTTGATCACACTGAGCATGACGTCGACATCCTTGTCACCGAGATCGGTCTGGCGGACTTGCGGGGCCTGGCGCCGCGAGAGCGTGCTCGGGTCATCATCGATAACTGCGTGCACCCGGACTATCGCCAAGCCCTGGATGACTACTTCACAGCCGCCTGTGCTCTCGGCGGTCACACGCCGCATATCCTGCGCGATGCCCTGAGCTGGCACATCAACCTGGAAGAAACCGGGCGAATGCTCGCGGTGTAATTGGTACAGATGGCAGCTGACGCAAACACAGTTTCGTCAGCTTGCTGTTGCCAGATCAAATCCCGAATAAAACTGTACTGCTGTACCGGTCTTTTCCTACCGTAATTGCCTACCTTTCCGAGTCAATCAAGCAAAAACGCACGATATTAGTGCAGAGAAGTACAGTTGCCTCAATTTAGACCAGTACACCACCCATTAACAGTTAACTGGTACCTCACAATACAGGTGAACTGTATCTAGAGAGACTGGCCAAACGAGAGGATCATTGGCATCAGTTAAACCACTACCTAATCCCGCCATAAGCGGAAGGATGTCAACCATGGAACGTACACTCAGTTCCGAGCTGTTTTTCGAAGACAACGCTGTAAAAACCCAGGCTTCCACGCCTTTTCGCGTTCTCGCCAACCTGATGCTGTGGCAGCGCCGCATCTCCAGCCGCCATCAACTGGCTCGTCTGGATTCGCGTCTGCTGGCTGACGCAGGGATTAGCGAAGCACAACGCTACGAAGAGCTGAGCAAGCCGTTCTGGCGCTAAGTTAGCGTCGCTGGCTCTGACCCACCGGGTCCACCGCCAGCACTCCAAATTGAAAAAACAAAGCCCGTCGTGGGAAACCACGACGGGCTTTGTCGTTTTGGACCCTCAACATGGGTCATACAGTAGAGACTCCGCGCAACAGGTACAGTTTTAATATTTACAAAACTGAGCCAGTACAATTTCAATGCAGTGTGTCTGTTGCGGCAGAGCGGACGGGATCACCATGAAATCCCGAACTGCCAGCAAAAGGACCGCGCCATGAATCATTTACTGGATGTTTCCGTTTCCACGCCTCAATCAACACCTCGTTTCCTTTGGTTTCGTAGATGGCTGAGGGGTGTTGCCAACAACCTGGAAAGGGCCCGAACCCGGCGTTTACTGGGCCAACTTGATGACCGGCAACTCTCGGACCTGAACATCAGCCACGCGGATCGCCTCAACGAATTGGACAAACCATTCTGGCGTTAACTTCCTGCTTGAACAGACGGGACTGTGCGAACCGATACTCATAGGCCTAATATCCAGATGAAACGTGGCGAACGCTGCATGATAGGCGTCTGACTCAACAGACACTGCGCCACCTCTCAATCGGTTTCCAAAGGAGTTTCACCATGTCCCGTCTTCGTCTGCTCAGCGCTGCAGCCCTGCTTGCCGTGGCCGCCAATTCCCACGCCACCAGCTTTATCGTAACCACCGATACCGTCGTCAACGCGCTCAAGGCCACGTCCGATGCGACCTCCGATGTCACTTCGTCCTTTCGTGATGACAAAATCGTACGCGCCGCCCGTGACGACGCCGCCAGCTTTGTGGCCAGTGAAGGCGCGATTCGCGGCGTGAAACTGGAAAGCGCACTCGACCATATTCGTCACCAGGCACCTCAGCTGAACGCGACTGACGCACAACTGGCGCAAGCCATACTGACTATCTAAGCGTCATCACTGACGTGGGACACGCCCGTCGTGTCCCAATGTTTCGGCGCTGGCTCTAGACCGGGCGTTGCGCTAGCCTTGCGACTTGCCTTCAGCTATCGAGTCTCATGCGTTTTCTTTCAAGTCTGCTGATCTCTCCGCTTTTCGTGGCAGCCTGCTGGGTGGGCTCGGTCCATGCCTATGACGCCTTCAATCTGTCTACACAAGGCATCGTGGCTACCGGCTACGCCACAAGCATGGTGACCTCCGCCCCCTTCGACCGTAAGCTGCTAGTCGCGGCACATGATGACGCTGCGGCGTTCATCGCCAGTGACGGCCAACTGCGAGGAGCACAATTGGAGTCCGCCCTGAATTATCTGCGCCGCACCCAGCCAAAACTTCATGCAAGCGACCTTGAACTGGCGCAGGCAATTCTCGTCCAATAGTTATCCTTGTTCTTGCGGAGTCGTTCCATGCGTAGCCCACTGATTGCTGCCACCCTAGGCCTGTTGTTGCTGGCCGATGTGGCCCAGGCGCAAACCCTGGTAGCCACCAGTAACATTCTCATCAACGCCACCCGGCGCACCCTTGATTTCACTTCCGATACCACGACGTCCATTCGTGACTCGAAGATCGTCCGTGAAGCTCATGACGATGCAGCCAGTTTCGTCGCCAGCGATGGCGATATTCGTGGCGCGCACCTGGAAGCGGCCTTCAACACGTTGCGCACCCGCGTACCGGAAGCCCGCGACGCCAGTGATCAGGTTCTCGCCGAAGCCATCCTCGCACTGTGAGGTCGCCAGGCGCCTGGCTGTTGGCCGGGGTCATGTTGCTGCTCGGCAACACGGCCCAGGCTGACTTGCAATTAAGGCTTAAAACCGAAGGCCTCAGCCCCGCTCAACAGCAGGCCAGTCAGGCGCTGCTCGATGAAGCCATGCAGGCGCTGCCACCGCGGTTCATCGAGCAACTCGACCGACGCATCGACGTCGGCTGGACCGATGACATGCCGAGCAATGCTTACGGCCAGGCGTCGCTGGTGTCCGAGCTCGACCTGAACCGCAACCTGCTTGCCAGCCTCACTGACGGCAGCGCCGCGACCAAAAAGACTTATCGTCCCCATGGCACCGTCCGCCGCGAAATGCTTGCCACGGTGTTGCACGAACTCACCCACATTTATGACCGCTCGCGCCTCTGGCCAGACGCGGAGCGCAGGCTGATTCAACGCTGCACCCGGCGCAACAGCAGCTCGGGGCTGGTTGGTATCCCGGATCAATGCCGCGGCCAGTCCGACCGACGCTTTACGCTCAGCGACGACCCGCACCTGCTCGACCTCGCCGGCTGGCCACAGTATGTCGGCCGTCGTGGCGAACGCGAACAGTACAACCGGCAAATTGCCCGCAGCCCGGATATCTACGAGACGAGCAGCCCCAAAGAATTCGTCGCGGTCAACATGGAATATTTCCTTCTCGACCCCTCCTATGCCTGTCGCCGTCCTGCGTTGTACCGCTACTACAAAGAACATTTCGGCTGGGCGCCCGCCGCTAAAGACACCTGCGGCAAAACCTTCTCCTTCCTCAATGCTGGCAATGATTTCGCCAAAACACCACTGGGCCAGGTCGATCCGGAACGGGTCTACGCCGTCGACTATCTGCTGGCAGAAGCCAACCAGAACTGGGTCAGCCGCTGGGGTCACAGCATGTTGCGGCTGGTGATCTGCGCACCCGGCCGCCCCCGCGGGCCGGATTGTCGACTGGACCTGGATCAGCACCTGGTTTTGTCCTACCGCGCCTTCGTCGGTGACGTGCAGCTGTCGAGTTGGGACGGATTGGTGGGCAAATATCCATCACGCCTGTTTGTCCTGCCGCTGGCCCAGGTAATCGACGAATACACCAAGACCGAACTGCGCAGCCTGGCCTCGGTGCCGCTGAACCTGTCGCGCAGCGAGATCGAAGACGTGGTGGAACATGCCGCCGAAATGCACTGGAGTTACGACGGCAACTACTTCTTCCTGTCCAATAACTGCGCTGTAGAGGGCCTGAAGTTACTGCGTAGCAGCACCAACAATACAAAACTGGTCGGGTTGGACAGCATCATGCCCAACGGTTTGCTGGAAGTGCTCAAGGGCCGCGGACTGGCGGACACCAGCGTGCTGGATGATCCCCGCGAAGCGCTGCGCCTGGGCTATCGATTCGACTCCTTCCGCGATCGTTATCAAGCGATGTTCGAAGTGCTGAAGAAGCACTTGCCGATCAAGCAGGAAAAGGTCGAAGACTGGCTCGCATTGAAAGCTGAAGAGCGTCGGCAATGGATCGACCAAGCCGATTTGCGCACCAGCGCGGCCTTGCTGTTATTGGAGCAGGCAGCCTTCCGCCAACAATTGGTGCTGGCCCAGGACGAAGTAAAGCAGCGCTATCTGGGCGCCCGGGAATTGAAGAACGGCAGCATGGACAAGGCCAATGCAACTTTGCAGCAAATTCTTGCCAACAGCGGCTTCCTCAGCCGTCCGGCGGAGCTGCTCGGCACCGGTGGTTATGGATTGCCGCAGCCGAGTGAGTGGCAGCGCCTGGAATCGGAAAGCAGCCTGCGGCAGAAACAGCTTCAGGCACTGACAGGCGATCTGGACAAAGAGGTGAGAGCGCTGCTCGAACCGAGTCGTGCGGCGGAGATAGCCGCCAATGAAGCCAACGTGAAACAGGTGGGCGAGCATCTGAGAAAGCTGCACAAAGCGTCGGGTGGATTGGAGCTGCCCTGATAGAAACTCCGCAGGACTTGTAGCAGCTGGCGCAGCCAGCAAAAAGGGCTTCAGAACGCAGTCCTGAAGCCCTCGGTCTTGCTGTTTAGTCTGTACCGCGAGGCTCTAATTCCTCTGTATCAGGAACTTTACCTTCAGCTGACGCGGGCTTTACGCACGCCGTCTGCCAGCGCCGAGCAAAGACTCAACACGCCATCAACTGCCTGATCCGGCGTCGACGCATTGGCGATGTGATCGATCAACGCCGACCCCACCACCACGCCATCAGCCAGACGCGCGATGGACGCCGCTTGCTCCGGTGTACGAATGCCGAAACCGATGCTGATCGGCAAATCGGTGTGGCGGCGCAGACGCGCAACCGCTTCTTCAACGTGTTCCAGCGTCGCCGCACCCGCACCGGTCACACCGGCGACAGACACGTAATAGACGAAGCCCGAGCTGCCGTTCAGGACGGTCGGCAGGCGCACATCATCGGTCGTCGGGGTGGTCAGACGGATGAAGTCCAGACCGGCAGCCTGGGCCGGGTCGCACAGTTCGCCATTATGCTCGGGTGGCAGGTCGACCACGATCAAGCCGTCAACACCGGCTTCTTTGGCGTCGGCAATGAAACGCGGCACGCCATACATGTGAATCGGGTTGAAGTAACCCATCAGCACCAGCGGCGTCTCGGTGTTGCCTTCACGGAACTCGCGAACCATTTGCAGGGTTTTCGCCAGGTTCTGCTTGGCGCCGAGGGCGCGGATGTTGGCCAACTGGATTGCCGGGCCATCGGCCATTGGATCGGTGAAGGGCATGCCCAACTCGATCACGTCGGCACCCGCGCCGGGCAAGCCTTTGAGGATCGCCAGCGAGGTGTCATAGCTCGGATCGCCAGCGGTCACGAAGGTCACCAGGGCGGCACGATTCTGTTCCTTGAGTTCGGCAAAACGCGTTTGCAGGCGGCTCATCAGTGTTTCTCCTGCTTCGATTGCTCTTGTTGAGAGTGTTCCATGTGGTGCATCACGGTTTGCATGTCTTTGTCGCCACGACCGGACAGGTTGACCACCATCAGGTGATCTTTTGGCAGGGTCGGTGCGCGCTTGAACACTTCGGCCAGGGCATGAGCGCTTTCCAGTGCAGGAATAATCCCTTCCAGGCGGCAGCATTTGTGGAATGCGTCGAGGGCTTCGTCGTCGGTTACCGAGGTGTATTGAACGCGACCGATGTCATGCAACCAGGCATGTTCCGGGCCGATGCCTGGATAGTCGAGGCCGGCAGAGATCGAGTGAGCGTCGATGATCTGGCCATCGTCGTCCTGCAACAGGAAGGTACGGTTGCCGTGCAGTACGCCCGGTACGCCGCCGTTCAGGCTGGCTGCGTGTTTACCGGTTTCGATGCCGTAACCTGCCGCTTCAACGCCGATAATCTCGACACTCTTGTCGTCGAGGAACGGGTGAAACAGGCCCATGGCGTTGGAACCACCACCGATGCACGCCACCAGGCTGTCCGGCAGACGGCCTTCCTGGTCTTGCAATTGAGTACGGGTTTCTTTGCCGATAACGGACTGGAAGTCGCGAACCATCGCCGGATAAGGGTGCGGGCCGGCCACAGTGCCGATCAGGTAGAAGGTGCTGTCGACGTTGGTCACCCAGTCACGCAGGGCTTCGTTCATCGCGTCTTTCAGGGTGCCGGTACCGGCCACGACCGGGATCACTTCGGCGCCCAGCAGCTTCATGCGAAATACGTTGGCCTGCTGACGTTCGATGTCAGTGGTGCCCATGTAGATCACGCAATCAAGGCCGAAACGTGCAGCCACGGTGGCGGTCGCCACGCCGTGCATGCCAGCGCCGGTCTCGGCGATGATGCGTTTCTTGCCCATGCGTCGCGCCAGCAGGATCTGGCCGATGCAGTTATTGATCTTGTGCGCGCCGGTGTGGTTCAGCTCTTCGCGCTTGAGGTAAATCTTCGCGCCGCCGCAGAACTCTGTCAGACGTTCGGCAAAATACAGTGGGCTTGGACGACCTACGTAGTCGCGCTGGAAGTAGGCCAATTCTTCTTTGAATGCAGGATCATCCTTGGCCAATTCGTATTCACGGGCCAGATCGAGGATCAACGGCATCAGGGTTTCGGCGACGTAACGGCCGCCGAACGCGCCAAACAGGCCGTTGGCGTCGGGGCCGTTGCGCAGATTAGTCTGGGTCATGGGTCGCTCCAGTTGAATGCGTGGAATGAGGCTTTTGAAGAGAGAGTGGGCTTAACTCTACCCCTGACGCCGCAGCCTGAAAACCGATAAGATCGCCACAACATGTCAGGAAAACTCACAGATATCATGAGCCATGACCTTCCCCCGTTGAACGCCCTTCGGGCCTTCGAAGCGACTGCCCGCCTGAACAGCGTCAGCAAGGCCGCCGAACTGCTGCACGTCACCCATGGTGCGGTCAGCCGGCAACTCAAGGTGCTTGAAGAACACTTGGGCGTAAGCCTGTTCATCAAGGACGGACGCGGCCTTAAACTCACAGATGCCGGCATTCGTTTGCGCGATGCCAGCGGGGAGGCGTTCGAGCGTTTACGGACTGTTTGTGCAGAGCTGACCCAAAGCACCGCCGATGCACCGTTCGTACTGGGTTGCTCGGGCAGCTTGTTGGCACGCTGGTTTATTCCCAGGTTGGGACGGTTGAATACCGACCTGCCGGACCTGCGCCTGCACCTGTCGGCTGGCGAGGGTGATCTCGATCCACGTCGCCCGGGACTGGACGCCTTGCTGGTGTTTGCCGAGCCACCGTGGCCAGCGGACATGCAAGTCTATGAGTTGGCGAGCGAACGGATCGGCCCGGTCATGAGCCCACGATTCGCCGGCTACGAACGTCTGCAAAACGCACCAGCCGCAGCGCTGCTGAGCGAGCCATTGCTGCACACCACCTCACGCCCGCAGGCCTGGCCAAGCTGGGCACAGCAAAGTGACCTCGACGCCAAAGCATTGAAGTACGGACAGGGTTTCGAGCATTTGTATTATTTGCTGGAGGCCGCAGTGGCCGGCCTGGGTGTAGCGATTGCGCCCGAGCCGCTGGTGGCCGAGGACTTGAAGGCTGGTCGCCTGGCTGCGCCTTGGGGCTTCAGTGAAACCCCGGCGCAACTGGCGTTGTGGCTACCCAAGCGCGCCGCGGACGGGCGCGCTCGGCAACTGGCGCAGTGGCTCAAAAACGAGCTGCGCCAGACGGATTAGTCACCGCGTTTGAACAGCAGATAAGCCGCGAGCAGACCCAATGCACCGACAGCCACACCCGCTGTCGTCCAAGGGTGTTCCTGGGCGTAGTCCCGGGTGGCAATCCCGGTTTCACGGGTTTTGACTTTGACTTCTTCGTACGCATCGCTGAGCAGATGGCGCGAATGCTTCAGCGCGTTCTCGGCGTTGCTTTTCAAGGCTTTAAGGGTTTTACGCGACTCGTCCGAGGCGTCGTCCTTCAGGTTTTCCAAAGACTTCAGCAGACTCTCGATTTCGGCTTCCATGCTTTGCAATGAGGCTTTACGTAAAGAGGTGTTGGCCATGGTGGCTCTCCTGCATTGATTGAGTTGCGTGTGTTGGTTGGGACTTCAGGGGTTCGAGAAAGTGCAGTAAATCTGAACGTCCACTTCGGATTGGTGACAGAAGTAATACGAAAAATCACTGCTAGGCTGTATTTCACACCCTGAGGAGAACGCCATGACTGACCATCACACCTACAAGAAAGTCGAACTCGTCGGTTCGTCCACCAGCAGCATTGAAGACGCCATCAACAATGCACTGGCCGAGGCCAGCAAAAGCCTCAAATATATGGAATGGTTTGAAGTGACCGAAACCCGCGGGCACATCAAGGACGGTAAGGCAGCGCACTTTCAGGTGACGCTCAAAGTCGGGTTCCGGATTGCCAGTAGCTGAGTTTGGGCTAATCTTCTGAGCCTGCGCGCTGGCCGAGCGCCATAGGGAATGGCAAAGCGCTACATATTTACATCCGGCTGATTGCTGGGTGCCCCCTATTGATCCGACCAGGGAATGCGACCCGATGAAGCATTTTATGTTAGCGGTAGGTTTGTTGATTTTTGCGGGAACAGCCCTGGCTCAGGGCAAGTCGTGCGAAGAGTTGAAAGCCGAAATCACAGCGAAACTTGATGCCAAGGGCATTGCTAATTATTCACTGGAAATCGTTGATAAAGGCACTGCTGCCGGTGGGAAAGTCGTCGGCACCTGTGAAAAAGGCTCCAAGCAAATCGTCTACAAGAAGGGCTGACCTCCCTCGAAAATGAAAAAACCGACGCAATGACGTCGGCTTTTTTGGGCTCGCGGTTTGAGCGTCAGCCCTTCATGACCTGGGCCAGCAGCTCATAGGAGTGCACGCGATCGGTATGTTCGTACAGGTCGCAGGTAAAAATCAGCTCGTCTGCCTGGGTCTGCTCGATCAGCACTTCCAGTTTGGCGCGGATTTTCTGCGCACTGCCAACCATCGCCAGGCCAAGGAAATCGCCGACGGCTTCTTTTTCATGAGGCAGCCACAGGCCGTCCATGGTTTTTACCGGCGGACGTTGCACCAGGCTCTGGCCACGCATCAACGCCAGGATGCGCTGATAGACCGAGGTCGCCAGATAATCGGCCTGCTCGTCGGTGTCTGCAGCCACCAACGGCACACCGAGCATCACGTAGGGCTTATCCAATACCGCTGAAGGCTTGAAGTGATTGCGGTAGACGCGAATGGCCTCATGCATGAAGCGCGGTGCGAAATGTGAAGCGAAGGCGTAGGGCAATCCCCGTTCACCAGCCAGTTGTGCACTGAACAAGCTGGAGCCCAGCAGCCAGACCGGGACATTGGTGCCGGTGCCTGGCATTGCGATGATCCGTTGGTCCGGGGTGCGCGGGCCGAGGTAGCGCATCAGTTCCGCCACGTCTTCCGGGAAATCGTCGGCGCTGCCGGAGCGTTCACGACGCAAGGCGCGGGCGGTCATCTGATCGGAACCGGGGGCACGGCCCAGGCCCAGGTCGATCCGGCCCGGGTACAGACTTTCGAGCGTGCCGAACTGCTCGGCGATCACCAGCGGCGCGTGGTTTGGCAGCATCACACCGCCCGAGCCAACACGAATGGTCGAGGTGCCGCCCGCCAGGTAGCCAAGCAGTACCGAAGTCGCCGAACTGGCAATGCCGTCCATGTTGTGGTGTTCGGCAACCCAGAAACGGTTGTAGCCGAATTTTTCGACGTGCTGCGCCAAGTCCAGGGAATTGCGCAGCGACTGGGCCGCGCTGCCGTTCTCCCGCACGGGCACCAGATCGAGGGTCGAGAACTTGATATCGGACAGTCGTTTCATAAGCCTGCTTCTCCAATTGAGGGCGCAGGTTTTTCTTACAAACGAAAACCTGCCGAATCTATAAGCGTGATTCATGCAATGAGGGCATATACCCGAGTTTCAATAGCAGGGGCAAAATTCCTACCTGATTTGAAGAAAGATCAGATGAGGTGAACTTTGCGGCGCGGTCTATCCTCAGAACCCTAGCAACCGAAAACCACAAAGGCGCGACGCTTCGCGCCGGATCTTGAGGAGGCATTCATGGCTATCACAAAGAAAGCATCGGCTCATTGGGAAGGTGATCTGAAAACCGGCATCGGCTCGATTTCCACGGAAACCGGTGTCCTCAGAGAAGCGCCTTACGGCTTCAAGGCCCGCTTCGAGGGCGGCAAGGGCACCAATCCGGAAGAGTTGATCGGCGCAGCGCACGCGGGCTGCTTCTCCATGGCGTTTTCGATGATTCTCGGCGATGCCGGCCTCAAGGCTGACAGCATCGATACCCATGCCGAAGTCACCCTGGACCAGGTGGACGGCGGATTCGCGATCACAGCAGTGAAACTGATCCTCAAAGCGAAGATTCCTGGGGCGACTCAGGCTCAATTTGAGGAACTGAGCAATAAAGCCAAAGAAGGCTGCCCGGTTTCCAAAGTGCTGAATGCGAAAATCAGTCTGGATGCAACATTGGTCAGCTGATAGCGGGTTATCGCAATCCCCGATAAAAGATCGCAGCCTCAGCGGGCTGCGATCTTTTTTGCCCTGAAACAAACAGGGCCAGCGAAATTGTGGTCGAATAAATGACAGCAGCTAACGCACATTACTCTGCACGCTGCCTCAAAGGAGCTTCAACCATGAAACGTTTTGCCTTGGCGGTTATCTGTTGCGCGCTGGCCACATCGGCCCTGGCGGCAACGAAATCCTGTGAAGAACTCAAGGCCGAGATTGAAGCCAAGATCCAGGCCAATAACGTCTCGTCCTACACGCTGGAAATCGTCACCAACGACGAAGTACACGACCAGAACATGGTCGTCGGCTCGTGCGAAGGCGGCACGAAGAAAATCATCTACCAGAAGAACGACCGCTGATTCACCTCACATGAGGCAATAGGACTCTCGATCTTCAGCGACAATCTCCCGCTTGGCGTTATACAGCCGGGCACCGGGAGTAAACGCTATCGACTGACCTACCAGCACATAACGTTGGCCGGCTTCGAAATGATCGTAGTTGATGGTCAGGTAGCACAAGCGTTCCGTGGGGCCGTTCATCATGCTCAGCCCCCCACCACCGGGCACTTCAAAATCGAATCGAACAATCAGCTCATGGCTACCGGGGGTGACCTGGAAAAAACGCCCGTCGCGCAACCGCTGATTGTCCAGGCGTTCGGCCATCAGCAATTTATCGTTAGGGAATGGCGTAGAAAACTCGACCCAGGCCATCTGCGGATTAACCGCTGGCAACGGGCTCTGGCAGCCAGCAACGATGCTTGCAGCAAGTAATAGCGTGAACCTGCGCATGATGATTTTCTCAAGGACTCGTCCTTTAGAATAACGCCGATCAGGTGCGTTGGCAGCCTGCCGGTACACCTTGGCCAATCACTTTTCGCTGCTGATCATAGAGCTTTGCCCACGGCCGAAAGCCGATATTTCCTGCTTTCAGCTGATACCGCTCGCCGGCGTTGAAGTCGTTGAATTTCACGTTTAGCTGGCAGTCACGCCATAGCGGCTCGGCGTCTGGTCCGATGTTGGTGGGTGCGACCGGGAATTGGTAACGGACCGTCAACTGATGGCTACCCGGCTGAACCTCGAAATAGCGTTTGTCGGTGGCGGCCTTGTCATCGACTTCCAGCGCTTGCAGCGCCGTGTCTTCCTGCTTCGAATCCAGGTCGATCCACGCTTGAGCCGGATCATGGGGGGGTAATCCGAATCCAGCACAACCTGTCAGCATCAACAGGCTTCCTGTCAGCATCAACGTGCGCATAGCGGAGCTCCAGTCAGGCGGGATAGTCTTGCGGGCAGACTCTCCAAGGATGATTCATTTTGATCAGGCCGCTTCCAAGCCTTGGGTTACTTGATCGCGTTTTACGCATTTTGTTTCCGGGTGTGCTGTTTTTGTTTCTCAACGGTTGCGCCGGCATTAGCTATTACGGCCAATTGGCCAGTGGTCAGCTGCAATTGCTGCGGGTACGCGAGCCAGTTTCCAGAGTGATTGCCGATCCCGGTCGCGATCAACTATTGCGTGCGCACCTGATTCAATCGCAAAAGGCACGCACGTTCGCCAGCCAACAGCTGCATCTGCCGGATAACCAGAGTTACCGTTTGTACGCCGACATTGGCCGACCGTTCGTAGTCTGGAACGTGTTTGCCACGCCGGAATTTTCCCTGACACCACAGAACCATTGCTTCCCGATCGCCGGTTGCGTCGCCTATCGCGGTTATTACAGTCAGAGCGCGGCCCGCGGTGAAGCTGCGTTGCAACGATTACAAGGTATGGACGTGTCGATCGGTGGCATCGAGGCTTATTCGACGCTCGGCTGGTTCAACGATCCGATTATCAGTTCGATGATGGCCTGGGGTGACGAACGATTGGCCACGCTGATCTTCCATGAGCTGGCGCATCAACGCTTTTATGTGAAGGACGACACCGAGTTCAATGAGTCTTTCGCCACCTTCGTCGAACAGGAGGGCACCCGCCAATGGCGTGCATTCCGTGGCTTGGCACCGGACAGCGGCGCGCAGGTGCAGCAACGGGATCAGTTCATTCAATTGGTTCTGGATACCCGCACGCGACTCGAACGGCTGTACACCCTGCCCCTGCCCGCCGACCAGATGCGCCAGCGCAAAGCCGACGAGTTCGAACGATTGCGCGGTGAATACCGCCAGCTGCGCGACAGCCGATGGGCCGGGGACAAACGCTATGACGCGTGGATCAATGCGCCGATGAACAATGCCCGGCTGTTGCCATTTGGGTTGTACGACCAATGGGTGCCGGCGTTTGCGGCGTTGTTCAGACAAGAGGCTGGGGATTGGGTGAAGTTTTATGCGGCAGTCGAGAAGCTTGGTGCGTTGCCGGCGGGTGAGCGCAAGGTGGCGTTGAAGGCTTTGGCGGGATCATAAAGTTTCAGTGGCTGAACGAGCCCCTTCGCGGGCAAGCCCGCTCCCACAGGATCTGTGTCGTACACATTTTTCGTATACGACACGGATCCTGTGGGAGCGGGCTTGCCCGCGAAAGCAATTTCATTAGCGCTGCAAAAACGCCTGATGCATCTCTTCCAGCGTCTCGAAGTGATAAGTCGGGGCTTCTGCGCTCAACTCTTCCCGGCTGCCAAAACCATAACCAACAGCCGCTGCATCCAGCCCGTTACTGCGCGCACCGATCAGGTCGTGTTTACGGTCGCCGATCATCAGGGTGCTGGTCGGGTCCAGGCCTTCTTCAGCCATCAAGTGGGCGATCAGCTCGACTTTGTTGGTCCGGGTTCCATCCAGTTCGCTGCCATATATCACCTTGAAGTGCTTGGCGAAGTCGAAGTGCCGGGCAATTTCCCGGGCAAAAATCCACGGTTTGGACGTCGCGATGTACAGCTGTCGCCCTTGGCCGCCGAGGGTTTCCAACAATGGTGTGACGCCGTCGAATACGCGGTTCTCATACAGGCCGGTGACCTTGAAGCGTTCGCGATAGAAGTTCACCGCGTCCCAGGCCTTGGGCTCGTCGAAGTCGTAGAACTGCATGAACGCCTGCAACAACGGCGGACCGATGAAGTGTTCAAGTTTGGTCAGGTCGGGCTCATCGATGCCCAGTTTGCTCAAGGCGAACTGGATCGAACGGGTGATGCCCTCGCGCGGATCGGTCAGGGTGCCATCAAGGTCGAACAATACGGTTTGGTAATGCATGTTGAATCCTGAATAAGGGCGCAGGGTCAGAGCTGGTCGTAGCCTTCTGCCAAGTGCAAATTCTTGAGCTTCACGTAGTTCGCCGCGCTGTAGGTGAAAAAGGCTTTTTCCTTGTCAGTCAGTGGCCGGACCTGCTTCACCGGGCTGCCCACATAAAGGAAGCCGCTTTCCAGGCATTTGCCCGGTGGCACCAGACTGCCGGCGCCAATGATCACATCGTCGTCGACCACCGCACCGTCCATGACGATGCTGCCCATGCCGATCAGAATCCGACTGCCCACGGTGCAGCCGTGGAGCATGACTTTATGCGCGATGGTCACATCGTCACCGATCAGCAACGCAAAGCCATCGGGATTGAACGGCCCGGCGTGGGTGATGTGCAGCACACAGCCGTCCTGCACGCTGGTGCGCGCGCCAATACGGATGCGGTGCATGTCGCCACGAATCACCGTCAGCGGCCAGACCGAGCTGTCTTCGCCGATTTCAACGTCGCCGATCACCACCGCCGAACCGTCGACAAAGGCGCCTTTGCCCAGTAGCGGCGTATGGTTCTGATACTTGCGAAGGGTCACGATAGGGTTTCTCTCTGTTGCTGATAGCTGCGGTGAGCGTCGATTGTAATTAAGATGGCGCAATGTTTCTTCCAGCCAAGGTGCCAACCGTGAGCGTGAACAACCCTCTTTTGCAGTCCTACGACCTGCCGCCGTTCTCGGCGATCCGTGCCGAACACGTGCAACCGGCTATTGAACAGATCCTGGCTGACAACCGCGCCGCCATTATCGAGATCCTCAAAACCCAGGGCAAACAACCGACCTGGGCCGGCCTGGTGCTGGCGATGGACGAACTGAATGATCGTCTGGGCGCCGCCTGGAGCCCGGTCAGCCACCTGAATGCCGTGTGCAATAGCGCCGAATTGCGCGAAGCCTACGAGTCCTGCCTGCCGGCCTTGAGTGCCTACTCCACCGAATTGGGCCAGAACCGCGAGTTGTTCGAGGCGTTTGAAGCGCTGGCGAACAGTCCCGAAGCTGCCGGTTTCGAGGTGGCGCAGAAAACTATCCTGGAACACTCCCTGCGCGACTTCCGTCTGTCGGGTATTGACCTGCCGGAAGCCGAACAAAAGCGTTACGCCGAAGTACAGAGCAAATTGTCGGAGCTGGGCAGCCGCTTCTCCAACCAACTGCTCGATGCCACTCAGGCCTGGACCAAGCATGTTACCGATGAAGCCACCCTCGCCGGCCTGACCGATTCGGCCAAGGCGCAAATGGCCGCGGCGGCACAGGCCAAAGGCCTGGAAGGCTTTCTGATCACCCTGGAATTCCCGAGCTACTACGCGGTGATGACCTACGCCCAGGACCGCGCCCTGCGCGAAGAGGTCTACGCCGCCTACTGCACCCGAGCGTCGGACCAAGGCCCGAATGCCGGTCAGAACGATAACGGTCCGGTCATGGAAGAAATCCTCGACCTGCGTCAGGAACTGGCGAAGCTGCTCGGTTTCGCTAGTTTCTCGGAGTTGAGCCTGGCCACCAAAATGGCCGAATCCAGCGATCAGGTGCTGAGTTTCCTGCGCGATCTGGCCAAGCGCAGCAAGCCGTTCGCTGCCCAGGATCTGGAACAGCTCAAGGCGTACGCCGCCGAACAAGGCTGCCCGGACCTGCAAAGCTGGGACAGCGGTTTCTACGGTGAAAAGCTTCGCGAGCAGCGCTACAGCGTCGCCCAGGAAGCCCTTCGCGCTTACTTCCCGATCGACAAAGTGCTGGGCGGTCTGTTCGCTATCGTTCAGCGCCTGTACGGCATCGAAATCGCCGAACTGAAAGGCTTCGACACCTGGCACCCGGATGTTCGCCTGTTCGAAATCAAGGAAAACGGCCAGCACGTCGGCCGTTTCTTCTTCGACCTCTACGCCCGCGCCAACAAGCGTGGCGGTGCCTGGATGGACGGCGCCCGTGACCGTCGCCGCACGATCAGCGGCGTACTGCAAAGTCCGGTGGCGAACCTGGTGTGCAACTTCACCCCGGCCGACAGCGGCAAGCCAGCGCTGCTGACCCACGATGAAGTGACCACCCTGTTCCACGAATTCGGTCACGGCCTGCATCACCTGTTGACCCGCGTTGAACATGCCGGCGTATCCGGCATCAACGGCGTGGCCTGGGATGCGGTCGAGCTGCCAAGCCAGTTCATGGAGAACTGGTGCTGGGAGCCGGAAGGTCTGGCGCTGATCTCCGGTCATTACGAAACCGGCGAACCGCTGCCTCAGGACCTGCTGGGGAAAATGCTCGCCGCCAAAAACTTCCAGTCCGGTCTGATGATGGTCCGTCAGCTGGAGTTCTCGCTGTTCGACTTCGACCTGCACGCCACCCACGGTGACGGCCGTAGCGTGGCGCAGGTACTTGAAGCTGTGCGGGACGAGGTGTCGGTCATGCGTCCACCCGCCTACAACCGCTTCCCTAACAGCTTCGCCCACATCTTCGCCGGCGGTTATGCGGCGGGCTACTACAGCTACAAATGGGCTGAAGTGCTGTCGGCGGATGCCTTCTCGAAGTTCGAAGAAGAAGGCGTACTCAACGCCGAGACCGGCCGCGCCTTCCGCGAAGCGATCCTGGCGCGCGGTGGTTCCCAGGAACCGATGGTGCTGTTCGTCGACTTCCGCGGACGTCCGCCGTCGATTGACGCACTCTTGCGCCACAGCGGCCTGAGTGAGGTCGCGGCAGCATGAGCGAGGGTCCTGTGATCACGAAAAAACGCTTTATCGCCGGGGCAGTCTGCCCGGCCTGCAGCGAGCCGGACAAGTTGATGATGTGGAACGAAGACGAAGTCCCACATCGTGAGTGCGTGGCCTGCGGTTATTCCGACACGCTGAATGAACAAGGCCTGTCCGTGCCCAAGGAATTGGGCACGCGGGTCAACACTTCGGCGCTGAAGGTTCCGGACGCCAAGGTTCAGGCTGTACAGTTTTTCCCGAACCCGAAGCTGAAGAAAAAGCCTGACGAGCAACACTGAGCCAACACCACCTTCCACTCCTGAACGGATTGGAAGGTGGTATCTATCTACCACCTTTCCCCTGCGCTTCCTTTATAGGCTGACCACATTCAGCCTCTACCCAAGGAAGACGCCATGCCCGACACCAATCCGCTTTTGCAGGCCTGGGACCTGCCGCCCTGGTCGGAGGTCCGCACCGAACACCTCGTGCCGGCAATCACAGCCATCATTACCGACAACCGGCAGGTCATTGCCGAAACCATCCTCAGCCAATCCGTACTTCCCAATTGGGATGATCTGGTTCTGGCCATCGATGAAATCGATGCGCGCCTGAACGAGGCTTTGGGCATCATCCAGATCCTGTCGATGGCGAAACACAACGATACGGCCTGGAACACGGCAGCTGCTGCATGCAACGACGCAGGGGCGCAGTACCGATCCGAAAGATTGAGCAATCGTCCGTTGTTTGAGGCATACCGGCGACTGGCGAACAGTTCGATCGCCCTCAATTTCGACGAGCCGCGCAAGGCTGCGCTGGCCAAGATTCTGCGCAAATTTCAATTGGCGGGAATCGAATTGCCCCTGGCGCAACGGGAAAAGCTGGCCCGGTTGAACCTCGACATTGACCGGCTCGAAGAGCTGTTTGTCATCCATCTGAAAAGCGCCAACGCGGCCTGGACCAAGCACGTCGATGACGTTGCGGTTCTGGAAGGTTTATACCCCACCGTAAAAAATCGTCTGAGACACCTGGCCAAAGAAGCAGGACATGAAGGCTGGCTGATTCCCCTGGATGAAAACACCTGCCAGCAAATCATGAAGTACGCCGAAAATCGGGCATTGCGAGAAGAGTATTTCGTGGCGTACTCCACGCGCGCGTCCGATCAAGGCCCGCATGCCGACGAGTTCGATAATGATCCTGTACTGACGTTGCTGCTTTCGCTGCGCCACCAGAAAGCCGAACTGCTAGGTTTCGATAATTTCGCGCAACTGCGTCTGGCCACAGCAGCGGCCAAGTCCACCGATCAAGTTCGCCGTTTTCTGCGTCGGCAAGTGACATTGAACACACCGTCACTTGCACGGGATACAAAGGAGCTACAAGCGTTTGCACTCGAACGGGGCATCTCTGAAGTACACGCCTGGGACCACGAGTTTCTCGCTGAACAACTGCGCCACCATCGCTTCCCTGACGCCCTGAAGAATCTGCGCGATTATTTTCCCCTGGACGGTACCTTGCGACGATTCTGCCTGTTCTGCGAACGCCTGTTCGGGATCCGGATCCTCGAGCAGGCTGAGTTCAGTCGCTGGCATAACGACGTGCGCCTGTTTGAGATCAGCGAGCATGGTCAGACCATTGGGCATATTTATCTTGACCCGTACCACCGCAAGGAAGCCCCGGATTACGCCTGGACCGGCACACTGCGAAACCGACGAAGAAACGCCGAAGGCCGCGTAGCGCTACCGATTGCCGATCTTCACTGCAACTTCACGCCGGGGGTCGACGGCCATCCGTGCCTGCTTGAGCACCAGGATCTGCGGGTGCTTTTTCATGAATGGGGTCATTGCCTGCAACACGTGCTGACGAGTTCGCCGCATCACAACCTTTCCGGCATTTCCCAACTGGGGCGCGATACGGCGGAGTTCGCAGGGCAAGTATTCGAGCAGTGGTGCCTGTCACGGGAGTTTCTGTTATGGCTGGGGGCCCACCACCAAAGCGGTGAACGCTTGACCGAGGCGCGGGTAGACGCGGCACTGGCAGCCCTCGACACCCAGACCAGCCGACAAGCCGCACTCTTGCTGACGGGTGCAATGTTCGATTTCGAAGTGCACCGCAGCCAAGGCGATGGTCGTAGCACCCAGCAAGTATTCGAAGACGTTCAGCAGGAGGTTCCCCACGTGCAACTGCCGTCTTATTGTCGCTTCGCAAACAGCTTCGACTACATGGTGACCGGTTACGCAGCCTCCGTTTACGCCTACACGTGGTCAGGCGTACTGGCCATCGAAGCCTTCAAGCGATTCCGTCAGGATTGGGTCTTCAACGCGCAAACAGGACGAGCCTTTCGCGAGGCGTTTTTTTCTCCGGGCGATTCGCGCTCCTTGCTCACCGCCCTGGAAGCATTTCTTGATCGGCCGGTCGCCGAAGATCTGTTCGCGTTTTCGTCAGAGACCGTTACCCGCTGAGGCAACGGTTTACTCGACGTGGGCCGATTTGAACCAGCTCTTCATCGAACAACTGGCGAACGGGCTCGTGCTGCAATCGCCGTTGGCCAGCGCGGTGCGGAGCTTGTCGACATCGGCCTGCATCATGTAACGGATGCCGTCCTTGAAATGAGTGCTGTCACCAAAGCCGCCCTGAGTCATTTCGTTCAGGGCGTCTTCCTTGCTCCAGCCCTGCACCACAACCCGGTACATAGCCGCCATCAGGCCAGTGCGGTCGGAACCATGTTTGCAGTGCATCAGCACCGGTCCCTTGGCTTCGGCAGTCTGGATCGCGCGAAGGGCTTTGAGTACATCCGCGTCATCCACATGGTTGGTACGGTAGGGCAGCTGTATTTGTGCAATTCCTGGCGTCGACAACCAGCTTGAATCCGACTCGGGCAGGAACGTGATCACCGTCCCGACCTTGAGTTTTTCCAGTAACGGCACAGCGCCTCTGTCGGGCAACGCACTACGATAGAGCGTCGGGGACATTTTAAAGAGGTTGTACTGCACCTCGACCGATTGAGCCCACTCCGCAGGTCGGGGCAATGCACTGTCGTCGGCAAGGGCCACCGTCAGGTTTAAAAGTGCGGCCAGCGACAGGCAGATCGCTGGGATACAACGCGATAGAGACATGCTCGGGGTGACCGTTCAGGAGAATTGGGAAGATGATGCCGAGCTTCCCCCTCGAGCAGTCAAAGGCCTGTGAGCCGTCTGTCAAAGAATCGTGAATCAGCCGATCGCTTTCGTCGCAAAGCCGAGGTTTTTCAGCTGAATCGGTTCATCTTTATGCTTAGCCTGCTACCATTTGTTTCTCCATATTACCGATGCGCCCTATTGCTCCCCGCTTGCTGGCGATCTTCATCGGTGCCAAAACGAAAAGTCGCCCTGCGAGACGGCTGAAAAACCGCTATGCCTGATGAGGTGCCCCCCCTATGTCCGATCAAGATCGAGACAACCCGCGGCGTGAGTTTTTGCGCAAATCCCTGACCTTGATCCCGGTGGTCACCGTTGCCAGCACCGGTCTGGGCAGCACGGTCCTGATGGCCGCGCCCGAAG
Source organism: Pseudomonas sp. PDM25 (assembly GCF_019219045.1). Taxonomy (NCBI): domain Bacteria; kingdom Pseudomonadati; phylum Pseudomonadota; class Gammaproteobacteria; order Pseudomonadales; family Pseudomonadaceae; genus Pseudomonas; species Pseudomonas sp. PDM25. The sequence continues at coordinate 118,084 of NZ_JAHUWL010000017.1, read as the reverse complement.
CAGCCCCGACCAGTTCCGGCAAAGCGCCGGTCGCCACCAGCACCTATGAACCCAGCTACTTCACCACCGAAGAATGGACGTTCATCAAAGCGGCTGTCGCGCAGCTGATTCCGAGCGATGCCCAAGGGCCCGGCGCCCTGGAAGCCGGTGTGCCCGAATACATCGACCGTCAGATGAACACGCCTTACGCGGCCGGCGCGCTGTGGTTCATGCAGGGACCGTTCAACGCAGACGCCGCTCCGGAAATGGGCTGGCAGAGCAAATTGGTGCCCAAAGAGATTTATCGTCTGGGCATCGCCGCGACGGATGCTTGGTCGAAAACGCTCAACGGTAAAGTATTTGCTGAGCAAGACAGCGCTACCCGAGACGATTTGCTCAAGCAACTCGAGGCCGGAAAACCTCAGTTCGACAGCGTCCCAGCGAAGATTTTCTTCAACCTGCTGCTGCAAAACACCAAAGAAGGGTTTTTCTGCGACCCGATTCATGGCGGCAATAAAGGCATGGTCGGCTGGACCATGATCGGCTTCCCCGGCGCCCGCGCCGATTTCATGGATTGGGTGGAACGCAACGAGCAATACCCCTTCCCGGCAGTTTCGATTCGCGGCGAGAGGGCGTAAGCATGGCAACGGTAATGAAGAAGGTCGACGCAGTGATCGTCGGTTTTGGCTGGACGGGCGCGATCATGGCCAAGGAGCTGACAGAAGCCGGCCTGAATGTGCTGGCGCTGGAGCGCGGGCCGATGCAGGACACTTACCCCGATGGCAACTATCCACAGGTGATCGACGAACTCACCTACAGCGTGCGGAAAAAACTCTTCCAGGACATTTCCAAGGAGACCGTGACCATTCGCCATAGCGTGCATGACATCGCGCTGCCGAACCGCCAACTGGGCGCCTTCCTGCCCGGCAATGGTGTCGGTGGCGCCGGTTTGCACTGGTCCGGCGTGCACTTTCGGGTCGACCCGATCGAGTTGCGCATGCGCAGTCACTATGAAGAACGCTACGGCAAAAGCTTCATCCCCAAGGACATGACTATCCAGGACTTTGGCGTCAGCTATGAAGAGCTGGAACCGTTTTTCGATTACGCCGAGAAGGTCTTCGGTACGTCGGGTCAAGCCTGGACGGTGAAGGGTCAATTGGTCGGCGAACGCAAGGGCGGCAATCCATACGCGCCGGATCGTTCGAATCATTTCCCGCTGGAATCGCAAAAGAACACTGTTTCCGCACAGCTGTTTCAGAAAGCGGCCACAGCAGTGGGTTACAAACCCTACAACCTGCCCTCTGCCAATACGTCAGGCCCCTACACCAACCCTTACGGCGCACAGATGGGGCCGTGCAACTTCTGCGGTTTTTGCAGCGGCTATGTCTGTTACATGTATTCCAAGGCATCGCCGAACGTAAACATTCTGCCGGCGCTCAAACCGCTGCCCAATTTCGAGCTGCGGCCCAACTCCCACGTACTGCGGGTCAATCTCGACAGCACCAAGAGCAAGGCGACAGGCGTCACCTACATCGATGGCCAGGGCCGGGAAATCGAGCAGCCGGCAGATCTGGTGATCCTCGGTGCCTTCCAGTTCCACAATGTGCGGCTGATGTTGCTTTCGGGCATCGGCAAGCCGTATGACCCGATCAGCGGCGAAGGCGTGGTCGGCAAGAACTTCGCCTACCAGAACATGGCCACCATCAAGGCCTACTTCGACAAAGAAACCCACACCAATAACTTTATTGGTGCCGGCGGTAACGGCGTGGCGGTGGACGACTTCAACGCCGACAACTTCGATCACGGTCCCCATGGCTTCGTCGGCGGCTCGCCGATGTGGGTCAACCAGGCCGGCAGCCGACCGATCGCAGGCACCTCCAACCCGCCAGGCACCCCGGCCTGGGGCAGTGCCTGGAAACGTGCCACCGCCGATTACTACACCCATCAAGTGTCGATGGATGCCCACGGCGCGCATCAATCCTACCGTGGCAACTACCTCGATCTGGACCCGGTGTACCGCGATGCCTACGGCTTGCCGCTATTGCGGATGACCTTCGACTGGCAGGAAAACGACATCAAGATGAACCGCTTCATGGTCGAGAAAATGGGCAAGATCGCCGAAGCAATGAGCCCCAAGGCCATCGCCGTACTGGGCAAGAAGGTGGGCGATCACTTCAACACCGCGTCTTACCAGACCACCCACCTCAACGGTGGCGCGATCATGGGCACCGACCCGAAAACCAGCGCTCTGAACCGTTATTTGCAGAGCTGGGACGTACACAACGTTTTCGTCCCCGGAGCGTCAGCTTTCCCACAAGGTCTGGGCTACAACCCTACCGGCCTGGTAGCAGCGTTGACCTACTGGTCGGCCCGGGCGATCCGCGAGCAGTACCTGAAAAACCCCGGCCCGCTGGTTCAGGCTTAAGGAGCGATGACCATGAAAGCACTTGTTATCGCGACCCTGGCACTGCTCGGTTATGGCTCGGTCAACGCCGCAGAAATCGATAAAAACCTGATCAAACAAGGCGAGTACCTCGCTCGAGCAGGTGACTGCGTGGCCTGCCATACCGCCAAGGACGGCAAGCCGTTCGCCGGTGGCCTGCCGATGGAAACGCCGATCGGAACGATCTACTCCACCAATATCACGCCGGATAAAACCGGGCTGGGCAACTACAGCTTCGAAGAATTCGACAAGGCCGTGCGCCATGGCGTCGCCAAAAACGGTAGTACGTTGTACCCGGCCATGCCCTATCCGTCCTACGCCAGCGTCAACGAAACCGACATGAACGCCTTGTACGCCTACTTCATGCACGGCGTGGCGCCTGTCACTCAGGAGAACAAGGCCAGCGACATTCCCTGGCCTTTGAGCATGCGCTGGCCGCTTGCGGGTTGGCGCTGGATGTTTGCCCCGGCTGTGGCGGACTACAAAGCGGCACCCGGCGAAGATGCGGTGGTCAGCCGTGGGGCTTATCTGGTGGAAGGCCTCGGACATTGCGGCGCATGCCATACGCCACGTGCCCTGACCATGCAGGAAAAAGCCCTGAATGCAGGCGAAGGCAGCTCATTTCTGTCAGGCAGTGCGCCGCTTGAAGGCTGGATCGCGAAAAGTCTGCGCGGCGATCATAAAGACGGCCTCGGCAGCTGGAGCGAACAACAACTGGTGCAGTTCCTCAAGACCGGTCGCAGCGATCGCAGCGCGGTGTTTGGTGGCATGAGTGATGTGGTGACGCACAGCATGCAGTACATGACCGACAACGATCTGACCGCGATTGCCCGTTACCTCAAGTCCTTGCCGGCGAATGATTCCAATGATCAGCCGCACCAGTACGACAAACAGATCGCACAGGCGCTGTGGAACGGGGACGACAGCAAGCCCGGCGCTTCGGTGTACATCGACAACTGCGCGGCCTGTCACCGTACCGATGGCCATGGCTACACCAAAGTGTTCCCGGCGCTGGCGGGCAACCCGGTGTTGCAGTCGCAGGATCCGACGTCGCTGATTCACATCGTGCTCAAGGGCGGCACCTTGCCTGCGACTCACACGGCGCCGTCGACCTTCACGATGCCCGGGTTCGCGTGGCGCTTGTCGGATCAGCAAGTGGCGGATGTGGTGAGTTTCATTACCACTAGTTGGGGAAATAAAGGGGCCACTGTTAAAGCCAGTGATGTAATGGCGTTAAGGGAAGACGATATGAAAGCGATTTCAAATGATGACATTGGCCAAGTGACGACTCATTAAATAAAATAAAAAAGCGATATGGAAACTCCATACCGCTTTTTTAGGTTCAGCTACAACCTATTGCGCACTCAATATTTATCTACTGCATGCGTTCAATCGCGATTACGGTTTGACGATCTTCGAATAGGCACTCGCCAAGGCCAGCAGAACGGCCTTGTCTTGTGCGTCGATGTCACCATCACCGTCCACATCGGCAGGGGCGGTACCCATGGTGAAAGTCACGCCGCCGTCGTTCGATACGGCCTCGCGGGTGCTCGAGTCCAGCAGAGCATAAGTGACAGCACGGTTTTCCGGATCGTAACCCTCTTCCTTGAGTGCAAACTGCATGGAAACCCGAACTTCTTTTGGACTAACAACAGATGCGCGCATCAGTTGCAAAAAAATACCGCGCTGATTGTAATTCGACATTAATTAATTCCATTTAATAGTTGAACACGAGAACCTCGTGTGAGGTGGATATTACTAATAGCGCTTATAACTATGCCAGTCGCTATATGTATCTCATGGTGACGAACACTTTAACCAGTCGGTAGAAATACAAAGAACCAGGCTTTTTTTAGAATTAACAGGCGCCGAACGGCACTGGCCGAATATGTCGAGGTTCTATACTGTACATACATACAGCCAAAGGACCTTGTCGATGCCTACTCCCCTGCCACCTCGCGGCCGCGGCACCGCCACCAACCCGCACAACCGTTTCGCGCCGAATCGCTCGGTGGCCGAGGATGACGGCTGGTATCAGGAAGCGCCGATCACCCAGGGCACCGAGGTGCGCATTGAAACGGCGAAAACCATCATCACTCGCAACAACTCGCCGGACTTGCCCTTCGATCGCTCGATCAATCCCTATCGCGGCTGCGAGCACGGTTGCATCTATTGCTACGCGCGGCCCAGCCACGCTTATTGGGACATGTCGCCAGGGCTGGATTTCGAGACCAAACTGATCGCCAAGACCAACGCCGCCGATGTGCTGGAAGAACAACTGTCCAAGCGCGGCTATCAATGTGCGCCGATCAATCTGGGCTCCAATACCGACCCTTATCAGCCGATCGAGCGCGAACACAAAATCACCCGCAAAACCCTCGAAGTGCTGCTGCGTTATCGCCATCCGGTGACCATCATTACCAAGGGCTCGCTGATTCTTCGGGATCTGGACCTGCTGGCCGAACTCGCCGAGCAAAGGCTGGTGGCGGTGATGATCAGCCTTACCACCCTGGACGACGAACTCAAACGCATCCTCGAACCGCGCGCCGCGGCACCCAAGGCTCGGTTGCGGGCGATCCGCGTGATGCGTGAAGCGGGAATTCCGGTGGGTGTTCTGTGCTCGCCGATGATTCCGATGATCAACGACAGCGAACTCGAAAGCCTGCTCACCGAAGCTCACGCCGCGGGGGCGCAAAGTGCGGCCTACATGATGCTGCGCCTGCCGCTGGAAGTGGCGCCGCTGTTCGAAGAATGGCTGGCGGCCCACTATCCTCAGCGTGCCGCGCATGTGTTGAGCCTGATTCGTCAGAGCCGTGGTGGCGAGCTCTATGACAGTCGCTTCGGTGCCAGGATGCGTGGCGAAGGGCCGTTTGCCGATCTGCTGGCGCAACGATTTGCCAAAACCATCAAACGCCTGGGGCTCAATCGTCGGGAAGGTTTCAATCTGGACTGCGAAGCCTTCTGTCCGCCAGGTCGCCAAATGTCGTTGATTTGAGGACAATTGGCCTATGGTTGAGTAGGGTGAAATGCACTTTGCCACTACGCCAGTCACGTTTTTTGTGACCTGGAACACACGTTCTAGAGCGTTTTATTCAGTTTGAGTTAAGTTTCGGCCGCTACCTTGTTCATCGAGTGACTGATGGGTCGAGATTCTCGGCCTGGATGTTTTTTAAACAGCCACTGGCTTCACACCGGACAAAACGGGAAAATTCCCTGACTCCGCCAAAGAGGATGAATCATGAGTGACAAGGATAAACAGTCGTTGGCTGCGTCGGCTTCAGCCCAACCGGAGGCGGAAACCGCCGATGCAGCGCTGCAGCATATCGTTGACGGCTTTTTGCATTTTCATCACGAGGTTTTTCCACAGCAGGAAGAACTCTTCAAAAAACTCGCCACGGCCCAGAGCCCCAGAGCGATGTTCATCGCCTGCGCCGATTCGCGCATCGTTCCTGAGCTGATCACCCAAAGCGCCCCCGGCGACCTGTTCGTGACCCGTAACGTCGGCAACGTTGTGCCACCTTATGGGCAAATGAACGGCGGTGTTTCCACGGCAATCGAATACGCCGTTCTGGCCCTCGGCGTGCAACACATCATCATTTGCGGGCACTCCGACTGTGGCGCGATGCGCGCAGTGCTCAACCCGCAAAGCCTGGAAAAAATGCCGACGGTCAAAGCCTGGTTGCGTCATGCCGAAGTGGCAAAAACCATGGTCCAGGAAAACTGCCATTGCGCTGACGAAAACGAAAGCATGCACGTCCTCACCGAGGAGAATGTGATCGCCCAGCTGCAACATTTGCGCACGCACCCGTCGGTAGCCTCGCGCATGGCCAATGGTCAGTTGTTTATCCATGGTTGGATCTACAACATCGAAACCAGCGAAATCAGAGCTTACGACGCGGACAAGGGTTGTTTCCTGCCGCTCGATGGCAGCCATCCGATTCCGGTGGCGACGCCTAAAGCGCGCTTCTAAATCCTCCTAAATCCCTGTGTGGTTTAGCCGAGGCTGCCGATCAGGCAGCCTGGCTTTACCACGCCTGAAGAAAACTTCGGGAGAGTCACCATGCGTGCTGCTCAACTTAAAGCTGTTCTGCCACGGGAGCTGCTGGCATCCGTGGTTGTGTTTCTCGTCGCCCTGCCCTTGTGCATGGGCATCGCCATCGCCTCGGGGCTGCCGCCATCCAAAGGCTTGATCACCGGGATCATCGGTGGCCTGGTGGTGGGCTGGATTGCCGGTTCGCCGCTGCAAGTCAGCGGCCCGGCAGCCGGTTTGGCTGTTCTGGTGTTCGAACTGGTGCGCCAGCATGGTATCGACATGCTCGGACCCATCCTGCTGCTGGCCGGTTTTCTGCAACTGGTGGCCGGGCGTTTGAAGCTGGGCTGCTGGTTCCGGGTAACGGCGCCAGCGGTGGTCTACGGCATGCTCGCCGGGATTGGCGTGCTGATCGTTTTGTCACAGGTGCATGTGATGCTCGACGCCGTGCCCAAGCCTTCCGGGCTGGATAACCTGGCAGCCTTCCCGGCTGCCGTCGTGCAGGCCTTGCCCTCCTTCGGTTGGCAAGCCGGGTTGCTTGGGCTGTCGACAATTGCGGTGATGTGGCTGTGGGAGAAATTCCGCCCCCATTCCCTGCGCTTCGTACCCGGCGCACTGCTTGGGGTAGGCCTGGCGACCGTCGCCAGCCTGGTGCTCGCGTTGCAGGTCAAACGAGTAGAAGTCCCGGCCAACCTGGCGGAAGCCATCGACTGGCTGAAACCCGCCGACTTGCTCAACCTGGCTGACCCGACGTTGCTCATTGCCGCGTTTGCCGTGGCGTTTATCGCCAGCGCCGAAACCCTGCTCTCGGCCGCCGCGGTGGACCGCATGCACAGCGGCCAGCGTTCAGACTTCGACCGGGAATTGTCGGCTCAAGGCGTCGGCAACATGCTCTGCGGTCTGCTCGGCGCGCTGCCAATGACCGGCGTGATCGTGCGCAGTTCAGCCAACGTCCAGGCCGGCGCCACCACACGAATGTCGACGATCTTCCACGGCCTTTGGCTTCTGGCTTTCGTGTTGCTGCTGTCCAGCGTGCTGCAAAGCATTCCGGTGGCGAGCCTGGCGGGCGTTCTGGTTTACACCGGTTTCAAACTGGTCGACCTCAAGGCCTTCCGCGGTCTGGGCCGTTATGGGCGGATGCCGATGTTCACTTACGCGGCAACAGCCCTGGCGATCATCTTCACCGACCTGCTGACCGGCGTGCTGATCGGCTTCGGCCTGACCTTGGCCAAACTGGCCTGGAAGGCTTCGCGGCTGAAAATCAGCCTGATCGATCTGCCCAAGGACGGCGAAATGGAATTGCGATTGATAGGTGCAGCGACCTTTCTCAAAGTGCCGGCGCTGACCCAGGTGCTGGGGACCATTCCGGCAGGCGCGACGGTGCATGTGCCGCTCAATAACCTGAGCTACATCGATCACTCGTGTCTGGAGTTGCTGGAGGAATGGGGGCGGGCCAATGCGGCCAAGGGATCAAAACTGTTGATTGAAGCGCGGGGGTTGAAGCGCAGGCTGGAAGGCCGATTGCGGACCACTACCGGCGTAGGTTCAGCCGCGTAGATAACAATGTGGGAGCGGGCTTGCTCGCGAAAGTGGCGTGTCAGTCAACATCAATGTTGAATGATTGACCGCTTTCGCGAGCAAGCCCGCTCCCACAGGGGATTGTGTTGATCAATGGATCAAGCCGCTGGCTGATCCAGCTCCAGGCCGACGCCCAGTTGGCGCGACAGGCACGGCCAGCGCTTCCATGCAGCGCCGGTGTCCGGGCTGTTGAGTTTCTCGCGGTAGGCTTCCACCGATTCCAGCGCGAAACTGTCTTCGTTGAGCATCTCGTCCACGGCGTGATGCACCGCCTCATCCAGTTGATTGGCGAACTCCTCGCCGATCAGTTGGTGGGCAATCAGGTTGGCAACAGTCATGTCCAAGGGGATCAGTGGCTGGCCAAAATGCTTGATGTACAGGTCATTGACCTCTTCGACCAGGCGATGCGCCAGATAGGCTTCGTCCAGCAGGCTGTCCAGACCAACGTGACCGGCCATGATCGCCGGCGGCTGAAGGAAGAACTGCACGGCGATTTTCAGCACCGGTGTGATCTGTGATTCGATACCCGCTTCCCTGGCGACTTCATTGGCTGCATCCAGCAGGTCCGGCACTTGCTCTATATACGCGGCCACAAAACGCGTCATCACGCCGTTGGCGTCGACATCCGGCAATTGGATGGCGGAGTGAAGGTGTGGCAGTTGGGTTTCCAGCTGACGAGTCAGCAGGCCGGTTTCGGCTTCGTGTTGTTGGGCTTTTTGGATCTGCTCGCGCAATGCGGCGGTGTTCATGAAAACTCCAGGAAACAAAGGCAATGAAATAGGGAAGACATAACTTAGCTGGCATACGAAAAATGCTAAGACGCATTTGTCATAATTATTTCATCCTTGAGACATCAAAGTTATATCGGTTTGCCACCACTCGTCTGCATCCTTCTCCATTCGTGCCCTGGAACGCAAGTCCCAGCTGTTTCAGATCATTTACGCCATCACGTTGCGAGGTGGCAGTCGCTGTCTATACTCGGGTGGGAATGGAGTTAGCTGATGACACCCGACTGCACACGCAGCAAGGCTCGGCGATTCAAGTTCGTAGTCTGAAAAAGCCGCTCCCTTGCCGCAGGTGAAAGCCGGCGGGATAAAAAGAACGATAAGGGGAACCCGCAATGATGCGACATCCACACGTCTGGATGGGCCTCCTGTTGTGGTCGATTTTCAGTCAGGCACAAGCGGCCTGGACTGTGAATATGGCGCCTGGAGCGACTGAAATCAGTCACGCAGTATTTGACCTGCACATGACCATTTTCTGGATCTGTGTAGTGATCGGCATCATCGTCTTCGGCGCCATGTTCTGGTCGATGATTCTCCACCGCCGCTCGACCGGGCAGGTGGCCGCAAAATTTCATGAAAGCACCACCGTTGAAATCCTCTGGACCATCGTGCCCTTCCTGATCCTGGTGGCCATGGCGGTTCCCGCGACCGCAACCCTGATCAAAATGTACGACGCCAGTGAGCCGGATATCGATATCCAGGTCACCGGCTATCAGTGGAAGTGGCACTACAAATACCTGGGCCAGGACGTTGAGTTCTTCAGCAACCTGACCACGCCCGCCGATCAGATCCACAACAAGGAAGCCAAGAGCGAGCACTACTTGCTTGAGGTCGATAAGCCTTTGGTGCTGCCGATCGGCGCCAAGGTGCGCTTCCTGGTGACTTCCGCCGACGTCATCCACTCTTGGTGGGTGCCGGCCTTTGCGGTCAAGCGCGATGCGATTCCGGGGTTCGTCAACGAAGCCTGGACCCGCGTCGACAAGCCCGGCATCTACCGCGGTCAATGCGCCGAATTGTGCGGCAAGGATCACGGCTTCATGCCGATCGTAGTCGAGGTCAAGGAAAAGGCCGATTACGAAAAATGGCTGGCCGAACGTAAAGCCGAAGCCATGCAGCTTAAAGAGCTGACCAGCAAGGAATGGACCCTCGACGAGCTCAAAGAGCGCGGCGACAAGATCTATCACACCACCTGCGTCGCCTGTCACCAGGCCGAAGGTCAGGGCCTGCCACCGATGTTCCCGGCGCTCAAGGGCTCGAAAATCGCTACCGGCCCCAAAGAAGGCCACCTGAGTCTTGTCTTCCACGGCAAGCCTGGCACCGCGATGGCGGCGTTCGGCAAGCAGCTCTCGGAAGTCGACATCGCGGCAGTCGTGACCTACGAACGTAACGCCTGGGGCAACAACAAAGGCGACATGGTCACGCCTAAAGAAGTGCTGGAGCTGAAACAGGCGGAAAGCAAATGACCCGGTCTATTGCGCACGTAAGGAATCAGTCGGGGCATCACGCCCCGGCCTGCCCAGCCCATCTGTTTGCAGGAGACAGGACATGACTGCTGTCGTCGATGACCATGTTCATACCGGCACCGCCCACGCCCACGGCCCCGCCAAAGGCCTGATGCGCTGGGTGCTGACCACCAACCACAAGGATATCGGCACGCTGTACCTGTGGTTCGCGTTCTCCATGTTCTTGCTCGGCGGCTCGTTCGCGATGGTGATTCGTGCCGAGTTGTTCCAGCCGGGGCTGCAAATCGTCCAGCCGGAGTTCTTCAACCAGATGACCACCATGCACGGTCTGGTGATGGTCTTCGGTGCGGTGATGCCGGCCTTTGTCGGCCTCGCCAACTGGATGATCCCGTTGATGATCGGCGCGCCGGACATGGCCCTGCCACGGATGAACAACTTCAGCTTCTGGCTATTGCCGGCGGCGTTCATCCTGCTGGTATCGACCCTGTTCACCCCCGGCGGTGGACCGAACTTCGGCTGGACGTTCTACGCCCCGCTGTCGACGACCTACGCACCGGAAAGCGTGACCTTCTTTATCTTCGCCATCCACTTGATGGGGATCAGCTCGATCATGGGCGCGATCAACGTGATCGCCACCATTCTCAACCTGCGCGCCCCCGGCATGACGTTGATGAAAATGCCGCTGTTCGTCTGGACCTGGCTGATTACCGCGTTCCTGCTGATCGCGGTGATGCCGGTACTGGCCGGTTGCGTGACGATGATGCTGATGGACATCCACTTCGGCACCAGCTTCTTCAGTGCCGCCGGTGGTGGTGACCCGGTGTTGTTCCAGCACGTGTTCTGGTTCTTCGGTCACCCCGAGGTGTACATCATGATTCTGCCGGCCTTCGGTGCCGTCAGCTCGATCATTCCGGCCTTCTCACGCAAGCCGCTGTTCGGCTACACCTCGATGGTCTATGCGACGGCGAGTATCGCGTTCCTGTCGTTCATCGTCTGGGCGCACCACATGTTCGTGGTCGGCATTCCGTTGGTGGGCGAGCTGTTCTTCATGTACGCCACGCTGCTGATCGCGGTGCCGACCGGGGTCAAGGTGTTCAACTGGGCCAGCACCATGTGGCAAGGATCGCTGACCTTCGAGACACCGATGCTGTTTGCGGTGGCGTTCGTGATCCTGTTTTCCATCGGCGGTTTCTCCGGGTTGATGCTGGCCATCGCCCCGGCGGACTTCCAGTACCAGGACACCTACTTTGTGGTCGCGCACTTCCACTATGTACTGGTACCGGGGGCGATCTTCGGGATCTTCGCGTCGGCCTACTTCTGGCTGCCGAAATGGACTGGCCACATGTACGACGAAACCCTCGGCAAGCTGCACTTCTGGCTCTCGTTCATCGGCATGAACATGGCGTTCTTCCCGATGCACTTCGTGGGGCTGGCGGGCATGCCGCGGCGGATTCCCGACTACAACCTGCAATTCGCCGACTTCAACATGGTGTCGTCAATCGGTGCGTTCATGTTCGGCGCCACGCAGATCTTCTTCCTGTTCATCGTGATCAAGACCATCCGTGGTGGCCCACCCGCACCGGCCAAACCGTGGGATGGGGCCGAAGGCCTGGAATGGAGCGTTCCGTCACCGGCGCCGTATCACACCTTCACCACGCCGCCGGAAGTGAAATGAAACGCTTGGCCCCTGTGGGAGCGGGCTTGCTCGCGAAGAACGATAACGCAGTTTGTCTGACGGACCGCAGCGTCTGCTTCGCGAGCAAGCCCGCTCCCACAGGGGTTTGCACAGAGGTTAAGCACCATGGCTGATTCGATTTCTTTGAAGAAGCTGGTCACGCGCCTGTTGCTGGTGGTGGTGGCGATGTTTGTCTTCGGGTTTGCCCTGGTGCCGATCTACGACGTGATGTGCAAGGCGTTCGGCATCAACGGCAAGACCGGCGGGCAGTACGAGGGCGAACAAACGGTCGACACCTCGCGGCAGGTTCGCGTGCAGTTTCTGTCGACCAATTCCGCCGACATGTCCTGGGATTTCTACCCCAAGGGCGATGAACTGGTGGCGAATCCGGGGGCGGTGAACGAGATGATTTTCATTGCCCATAACCCGACCGACAAACCGATGAGCGCGCAAGCAGTTCCGAGCATCGCGCCCAGCGCCGCGGCGGCGTACTTCCACAAGACCGAATGTTTCTGCTTTACCCAGCAAGTGCTGCAGCCCGGTCAACGGATCGAGATGCCGGTACGTTTCATCGTTGACCGTGACATGCCCAAGGATGTGAAGCACCTGACGCTTTCCTACACGCTGTTCGATATCACCGCACGTCATCCACCCGCGGCTGTTGCTGCAAACACCGGTGGCTAGGCGTTAAAGCGTGCCCGATAAGGAGAACAATAAATGGCAACTCATGAACATTATTACGTTCCGGCACAGAGCAAATGGCCGATCATTGCCACGGTCGGAATGTTCGTCACCGTGTTCGGCCTGGCCACCTGGTTCAACGACCTGAAGGCGGCGCGGCCGGAGTCCCACGGCCCGCTGATCTTTTTCGTCGGTGGCCTGCTGCTGGCCTACATGCTGTTCGGCTGGTTCGGTACGGTGATCAAGGAAAGCCGCCAGGGGTTGTACAGCGCACAGATGGATCGCTCGTTCCGCTGGGGTATGAGCTGGTTCATCTTCTCGGAGGTGATGTTTTTCATCGCGTTCTTCGGCGCGCTGTTTTATGTGAGAAACATTTCCGGCCCGGCGCTCGGGGGTGAAGGGGTCAAAGGCATCGCGCACATGCTCTGGCCGAACTTCCAGTTCGCCTGGCCATTGCTGCATACCCCTGACCCGAAACTCTTTCCGCCACCCAAGGAAGTCATCAGCCCTTGGGGCCTGCCGCTGCTCAACACAGTGTTGTTGGTGAGTTCCAGCGTCACCGTGACCATCGCTCACCACGCCTTGAAAAAGGGCCATCGCGGCGCGCTGAAAATCTGGCTGGCGCTCACCGTGTTACTGGGCTGCGCGTTCCTTGGTTTTCAGGCCGAAGAATACATGCACGCCTACCACGAACTGGGCCTGACGCTCGGTTCGGGCATCTACGGCGCAACCTTCTTCATGCTCACCGGCTTCCACGGCGCCCACGTGACCATCGGCACCATCATCCTGTTTGTGATGTTGATGCGGATCATGCGCGGGCACTTCGACGCCGATCATCAGTTCGCGTTTGAAGCGGCGAGTTGGTACTGGCACTTCGTGGACGTGGTGTGGATCGGTCTGTTCGTTTTCGTCTACGTGCTCTGAGGCTTACCAAGGTACGTGCGACACCAACTGGCCGCTGAAAAAACCCCAGGCAATCAAGCCGACGGTAATGGCGGCCAGCGCAACACGAACACTCAAGGCAATGACGAGGCGGTTCGAGCTGCTGTCGTCCTTGACCAAAAAAAACAGGCCGCTGAACAGGCTGACAACCGTGGCAATCAGCATCAGGACGATGGCTGCTTTGAGCATGGTGAAACTCCGGGGGAAAGGCGATGCACTTGAGTATAGCTATCGCGACTACCGACTTTCTGGCGACGCCATGAAGCGTTTCCGGCCGGGCATCGTGCCGACCCTGGTGGTCGCGGTGTTGTTGCCCATGCTGGTATCACTCGGGTTCTGGCAATTGAGCCGGGGCGCAGAGAAAAGCGCGCTGCTGCAAAGCTACACCGAGCGCCGTGCCGCTGAACCGATGGCCAGCACCGAGCTGCAACACAGCGCAGATCCGGCCTTTCGCCGGGTTCACCTGCACGGCCAGTTCGATACCGCCCACAGCCTGTTGCTGGATAACCGTCAGCGTGGCGGCAAGGTAGGCGTCGAGCTGCTGCAACCGTTTCAGGATCAGGCAACCGGGCTCTGGCTGCTGGTCAATCGCGGCTGGCTGCCGTGGCCGGATCGCCGCACCCCACCGCAATTCACCACACCGACTCAGGCCTTGAGTCTCGTTGCCTGGGTCTACGTCTCCCCCGGCGCCACCTTCCAGTTGCACGCCGACCCGAATACCGCCACGTGGCCACAACTGGTTACCGCAGTTGAACCCGCCAAGCTCTGGACGGCACTGGATCGCGAAGGTTTTGCCTACGAATTACGCGCAGAAAGCGGTCCCGCGACTTATCAGGCTGACTGGCCGGTAGTCGCCATGGGACCGGAAAAACACCTGGCTTATGCCGTGCAGTGGTTCGCCATGTCGATCGCCCTGTTCGGCCTCTATCTCTATCTCGGCTGGCACAACGCAAAGGAGAAACACCATGGGAGCGGCCATGAATCCACCCAGCATGTCTGAGGCGAAATCGCCGGCGAGTCGGCGCAAGGGTCGTTTGCAGTTGCTGCTGATCCTGCTTGGGGTGATCGGTCCGATGATCCTCGCCACCGGCATGTACAAATTGCAGTTCTGGGTGCCGGAAGGTCGCAGCTATCACGGCGAACTGATCGGCAACGGCCAGACCCGCGCCGACCTCGGCGTGCAGGCGCAGGAGGATCGTTGGCAAATACTGGTGACCGCGCCCAAGGATTGTTCGGTGGACTGCCAGCAACTGGTGTACCTGGCGCGGCAGATCCAGATCGGCCTCGGCCGTGATGCCGGGCGCGCCAGTCATGCCTTGGCCGTAGCGCAACCGCTGAGCAGCGAATACGACGCCAAGCTGACGCGCGAGTATCCTCAATTACAGCGCTACCCACTGAGCCTGACCGACTTCCATAAAACTGCCGGCGACCAGGCTGTGCCGCAGCTTTGGATCATCGATCCGCATGGCAATCTGGTGCTGCGCTACGACCCGACGGTGAAAGGTAAGGATCTGCTCAACGACCTGCGCCATTTGCTGAAACTGTCGAACATCGGATAAGGGCATCGTCATGGCCAAACCTGGATTTCGCCTCGCGCTGTTTGCCACCTTGCTGGCACTGATTGTGGTGTTGCTCGGCGCCTACACCCGCCTGACTCACGCCGGCCTCGGCTGCCCGGACTGGCCGGGTTGCTATGGCTTTATCAGCGTGCCCAAAAGCGAAGTTCAATTGGCCCATGCCGAACTGCATTTTCCCGACGCTCCCGTCGAAGCCCATAAAGGCTGGAACGAGATGGTTCACCGCTACTTCGCTGGCACGCTGGGGCTGCTGATCTCGGTATTGGCCGGCCGCGCCTGGGTTCATCGTCGTCATCCAGGGCAGCCGGTGAAGTTACCGTTGTTTTTGCTGGCAGTGGTGATTGCCCAAGCGGCATTCGGCATGTGGACGGTGACGCTCAAGCTCTGGCCACAAGTGGTCACCGGGCATTTGCTCGGCGGCTTTGCGACGTTGAGCCTGTTGTTTCTGCTGACGTTGCGCCTGTCCGGCGTACTACCAGCGCTGACCGTGCCACGGCGTTTGCAGTACTGGGCGACCGCCGGGTTGCTGCTGGTGATCCTGCAAATTGCCTTGGGTGGCTGGGTCAGTTCCAACTACGCGGCGGTGGCCTGTATCGACTTCCCGACCTGTCACGGTCAATGGCTGCCGCCCGCGGACTTCGCCAACGGTTTTCACCTGACTCAACACATCGGCCCCAATTACCTCGGCGGGCAACTGGACAGCGATGCCCGCACCGCGATTCATCTGACTCACCGCATCGGCGCATTGCTGGTGACGCTGGTGTTGCTCGGGCTGGCGTGGCAACTGAAAGTCGTCGGCATGACGCGGTTGGCCGGGCTGGTGCTGATCGCACTCGCCGCGCAAATCACCCTCGGCATCAGCAATGTGCTGTTTCACCTGCCGCTGCCAGTGGCCGTCGCGCATAACGCGGGCGGCGCGGCACTGTTGCTGACGATGGTGCTGGTCAATTATCACGCGCGAACCAGTCTGGTTCGGGTCAAGCAGCAACCCCCTGCGCGCTGGCGGTTCAGTCTGCGCAAACACTCAGCCGGGCCCATAACAATAAAAGGAGAGATGCCATGGCGACTCTGATCGGCGCACGTCACAGTCAGGCGATCTGGCGTGACTACCTGGAGCTGACCAAGCCGAAAGTGGTGGTGCTGATGCTCATCACCTCGCTGGTCGGCATGTTCCTCGCGACTCGCGCCGGGGTGCCGTGGACGGTGCTGGTGTTCGGCAATCTGGGGATCGCCTTGTGTGCCGGTGGTGCGGCGGCGGTCAACCATGTCGTGGACCGGCGCATCGATGCGGTCATGGCCCGCACGCACAAACGTCCCCTGGCCGAAGGTCGAGTGTCGCCTGCGGCCGCGCTGACGTTTGCCTTGGTATTGGCGGTGCTTGGGCAAGCCGTACTGCTGGCCTTCACCAATCCGCTCACGGCCTGGCTGACCCTGGCCTCGCTGCTCGGCTATGCGGTGGTCTACACCGGTTTCCTGAAACGCGCGACGCCACAAAACATCGTCATCGGCGGACTGGCCGGTGCCGCCCCGCCGCTGCTCGGCTGGACCGCTGCCACCGGCCACGTCAGCGCCGAACCCCTGTTGCTGGTGCTGATCATCTTCGCCTGGACACCGCCGCACTTCTGGGCGCTGGCCATTCACCGCAAAGAGGAATACGCCAAGGCCGATATTCCGATGCTGCCGGTGACCCATGGCGAGCACTACACCAAGGTCCACATCCTGCTTTATACCTTCGCGCTGCTGGCCGTGAGCCTGATGCCGTACGTGATCCACATGAGCGGTGTGCTCTACCTGATTTGCGCGCTGGGACTTGGCGCGAGGTTTCTGCAATGGGCCGTGGTGCTGTACCGTGGCACTCGGCCGCACGCGGCGATCAACACCTTCAAGTACTCTATTTACTACTTGTTCCTGCTGTTTATCGCGCTGCTCGTAGATCACTACTTACTGTTGAACCTATGACTCGAACCCAGAAAACCGTCTTCATCCTCGTCGCCCTGATCGCGCTGGTCCTGGGCCTGACCATCAACAAAGTGCTGTCCGGCAAAGGCCAGGGCGACCCGACAGCCCTGATCGATGCCGGGATCATTCTGCTACCGCAAAGCCGCAACCTGCCGGCCGTGACAATGACCGATCAGGACGGCAAGCCAGTGGCGATCAACGAGTTGAAAGACAAATGGTCGCTGCTATTTTTCGGCTACACCTTCTGCCCCGACATCTGCCCGACCACCCTCGCCCAGCTGCGCCAGATCAAAAGCGAACTGCCGCCAGAAGCGGTGGCCAAGTTGCAGATCATTCTGGTCAGCGTCGACCCGAATCGCGATACGCCCCAGCAGCTCAAGCAGTACCTGGGCTACTTCGATCCGCAGTTCCAGGGGCTGACGGCGTCGTCGGTTGAAGACATTCAGAAACTGGCCAATGCGGTGAGCATTCCGTTCATTCCGGCGGACACCAGCAAGCCGAACTACACCGTCGACCACAGCGGCAACCTGGCGGTGATCGGGCCGGACGGGACCCAGCGTGGGTTCATTCGTGCGCCGTTGAACAACGTGAAACTGGTGGCGCAGTTGCCGGTGATGCTTACCCGTAAATAACCAACACAACACCCTGTGGGAGCGGGCTTGCTCGCGAAGAGGCCATAACATCCAACATCAATGTTGACTGTTGCACCTCTTTCGCGAGCAAGCCCGCTCCCACAGGTACGGTGTTTCAGGCATAAAAAATGGGGCGCCCAATGCGCCCCATTTTTCGTTACAGCAATAGATCAGAACGCCGGCAATACCGCACCTTTGTACTTCTCGAGGATGAAGGCTTTCACTTCCGGGCTGTGCAAGGCAGCAATCAGCTTCTTCATCGCTTCGCTGTCCTTGTCGTCTGGACGGGCAACGAGAATGTTCACGTAAGGCGAGTCGCTGCCTTCGATGACCAGCGCGTCCTTGGACGGATCAAGCTTGGCTTCCAGCGCGTAGTTGGTGTTGATCAGTGCCAGGTCGACCTGGGTCAGCACGCGCGGGATGGTCGCGGCTTCCAGTTCACGGAATTTCAGGTCCTTGGTGTTCTCGGTGATGTCCTTGACGGTCGCGAGGATGTTGTTCGAATCCTTCAACTTGATCAGGCCAGCCTTCGCCAGCAGCAACAGCGCACGACCGCCGTTGGTGGCGTCATTCGGGATAACCACGTTGGCGCCGCCTGGCAGCTCGGTCAGTGCTTTGTACTTGCTGGAGTAAGCACCCAGCGGTTCCAGGTGCACACCGGCAACGGCCACCAGGTTGGTGCCCTTGGCCTTGTTGAATTCATCGAGGTACGGCTGGTGCTGGAAGAAGTTGGCGTCCAGACGTTTTTCCGCGACCTGCACGTTCGGCTGGATGTAGTCGGTGAAGACTTTGACCTTCAGGTCCACGCCTTCTTTGGCCAGGGCCGGTTTCACGAATTCGAGGATTTCTGCGTGCGGAACCGGGGTAGCCGCGACGGTCAGGGTTTCATCGGCCTGAGCAGAGAACGCTGCAACGGCTGCGAGCGCTACGAGTAGTTTTTTCATTCAGCTAACTCCTTGTGGGCGCCCGTTTGGCGCCTACCAGCGAATGGCCGGCTCATGTCTTGTTTACGAGAACTGTTTATTTTCTGGAGAAGTGTACGACCAGCTTGTCGCCAACCATTTGCAGAACCTGCACCAGCACCAGCAACAGCACCACAGTGACGATCATCACATCGGTCTGGAAACGCTGGTAGCCGAAACGGATCGCCAGGTCGCCCAACCCACCGGCACCGACTACACCGGCCATCGCCGTGTAGGACACCAGTGTAATAGCCGTCACCGTAATCGCCGCGTAAATGCCCGGACGGGCCTCTGGCAGCAAGGCGTTGAGGATGATCTGCTTGGTGGTCGCGCCCATGGCCTGGGTTGCTTCAATGATGCCGCGATCCACCTCACGCAGAGCGGTTTCCACAAGTCGCCCGAAAAACGGCGTGGCGCCCACCACCAGCGGCGGAATCGCACCGGCGACGCCGAGCGAAGTGCCGGTGATCAGCACGGTGAACGGGATCATCACGATCAGCAGGATGATGAAGGGCAGCGAGCGCAGGATGTTCACCATCAGCGACATCAGACCATAGGCCACGCGGTTTTCAAGCAACTGGCGCGGGCTGCACAGGAACAACAGCACCCCCAGCGGCAGGCCGAGCAGGATGGTGAACAGCAGCGAACCACCGAGCATCTGCATCGTGTCGCTGGTGGCCAGGCCGATTTCCGCCCAATCGATGTTTTTGAAGAACTCTTTAGCCGCTTCGATAAATGCGTCGTACGATTCCATCAGCGCAGCACCTCCATGTGGACGTCAGCTGCAGTGAAGTGGGCGAACGCCGCTTCCATGTCGCCACCGGTAACGGCCAGGGTCAATTGCCCGTAGGGCACATCTTTGATGCGGTCGATACGACCGGCCAGGATGCTGTAGTCCACGCCCGTTTCGCGAGCGACGGTGCCCAGCAGCGGTGCGTAGGTCGATTCGCCCTGGAAGGTCAGACGCACGATGCGCCCTGGAACGTGAGCGAAGTCGTCGCGCTGTTCGCTTTCGTCGATCTGCTCGTCTTCTTGCACGAAGCGTTTGGTGGTCGGGTGCTTCGGATGCAGGAACACCTCGGCCACCGAACCTTGCTCGACGATCAAGCCAGCGTCCATCACCGCGACCTGGTCGCAGACCCGGCGGATCACGTCCATCTCGTGGGTGATCAACACGATGGTCAACTTCAGCTCGCGATTGATCTCGGCCAGCAATTGCAGGACCGACGCGGTGGTCTGCGGGTCCAGTGCGCTGGTGGCTTCGTCGCACAACAGGATTTTCGGCTTGGTGGCCAGGGCGCGGGCAATGCCGACACGCTGCTTCTGGCCACCGGACAACTGCGCCGGGTACTTCCTGGCGTGGTCGGACAGGCCGACCCGCTGCAGCAATTCGGCCACACGCCGGTCAATCTCACTGCGCGACAGTTCACCGGCCAGGGTCAGCGGCAGCGCGACGTTGTCGGCCACGGTCTTGGACGCCAGCAAGTTGAAGTGCTGGAAAATCATCCCGACCTGCTGACGGAAGCGCCGCAGGCTGTTGGCGTCAAGCGCGGTAACTTCTTCGCCGTCGACAAATATCTTGCCGCCACTGGACTCTTCCAGGCGATTGATCAGACGCAGCAGGGTACTTTTTCCCGCACCGGAATGGCCAATCAGACCAAAGACCTGACCGTTCTCAATCGTCAGACTGGTCGGATGCAGGGCGGGAATATCCTTACCGGCGACGCGGTAGGTTTTGTGGACGTTTTGAAACTCGATCACGTAGCGAACCTTGTGGGGCGCGTTGGAAAAGGATCAGCGGTTAGCCGGGCGCGCATTTTAGCCTGTCCGTATAGAGGTTATTAGCATTTATTCCGCATTCAACCTTCCATTTGGCAATAACGCGATCAAAGGTTAGAAAAAAGGAACGGCGCAAAACGTCATCAGTCACTAATTAGGCAACTCGAAACGCCCCCGGTCCGTGCCTGGGGTATTGCTCAAGAGTCCTGGCTACGGCGGGAGTCGCAACGAGGAGTTTTGTCTGATGAGTACTAAGAAACCTGCCGCAACCAAAAGCGCACTGGCCGGGACCGATACCCCGGACCGCGGGAACACCAATGCCAAGCTCGACAGCCTGGAGCAGTTTCGCTCCGACGCCACTGAACAGGCCCTGCGCACCAACCAGGGCGTGAAAGTCTCGGACAACCAGAACACGTTGAAGGCCGGCGCCCGCGGGCCATCGTTGCTGGAAGATTTCATCATGCGTGAAAAAATCACGCATTTTGACCATGAACGCATTCCCGAGCGAATCGTCCATGCCCGTGGCACAGGTGCTCACGGCTATTTCCAGAGCTATGAAACCCATTCCGTGCTTACCAAAGCCGGGTTCCTACAAGACCCCAGCCAAAAAACCCCGGTCTTCGCCCGTTTCTCCACGGTGCAGGGCCCTCGTGGGTCGGGCGATACCGTGCGGGACGTGCGAGGTTTCGCGGTGAAGTTTTTCACCGACGAAGGCAACTTCGACCTGGTGGGCAACAACATGCCGGTGTTTTTCATTCAGGATGCGATCAAGTTTCCTGACTTCGTGCACGCGGTGAAACCCGAGCCGCACAATGAGATACCCACCGGCGGTTCAGCTCACGATACCTTTTGGGATTTTGTCTCTCTGGTACCGGAGTCGGCGCACATGGTGATCTGGACCATGTCCGACCGGGCGATCCCGAAAAGCCTGCGCAGCATGCAAGGCTTCGGCGTGCATACCTTCCGCCTGATCAATGCCGAAGGTAAATCGCGCTTCGTCAAATTCCACTGGCGCCCCACGGCCGGGACCTGTTCGCTGGTATGGGATGAAGCGCAAAAACTCGCCGGTAAAGACACAGATTACCACCGCCGCGATCTCTGGGAGTCGATCGAGATGGGCGACTACCCGGAATGGGAACTGGGTGTACAGATCATCGAGGAGGAGAACGAACATACATTCGACTTCGACATCCTCGACCCGACCAAGCTGATTCCGGAAGAGCTGGTGCCGATCACCCCGCTGGGCAAAATGACCCTCAACCGTAACCCCGACAACTTCTTCGCCGAAACCGAACAGGTCGCCTTCTGCCCTGGGCATATCGTGCCGGGGATCGACTTTTCCAACGATCCATTGCTGCAAGGCCGGCTGTTTTCCTACACCGATACGCAGATCAGCCGACTCGGTGGGCCGAACTTTCACGAGATCCCGATCAACCGCCCGGTGGCACCGTTCCACAACGGTCAACGGGATGCGCTGCATCGCACCACCCTCGACAAGGGCCGCGCGTCCTACGAGCCGAACTCCATTGATAGCGGCTGGCCAAAAGAAACGCCGCCGGCAGCCCAGGATGGCGGCTTCGAAAGTTATCCAGAGCGCATCGACGCCAACAAGATCCGTCAGCGCAGCGAATCCTTCAGCGACCACTTCTCCCAGGCGCGGCTGTTTTTCCACAGTATGAGCAAGCACGAGCAGGAGCACATCATCTCGGCTTACAGCTTTGAATTGGGCAAGGTTGAGCGGGCGTTCATCCGCGCACGCCAGGTGAATGAGATTCTGGCCAACATCGATCTGGAACTGGCCAAGCGCGTGGCGCAGAACCTGGGGTTGCCAGTGCCCAAAGCCGGGACGGTCGACGTACGCAAAACCTCACTGGATCGCTCGCCCGCGCTGAGTCAGGCCAACTTGCTGCCGGCGGATATCAAAACCCGCAAAGTGGCAATCCTGGCAGCCAATGGCGTCGATGGCTCAGCGATTGATGCCATGAAGAAAGCGCTGAAGGCCGAAGGCGCGCACGCCAAACTGCTCGGCCCGACGTCTGCTCCGGTGACAACCGCCGATGGCAAGGCATTGCCGGTCGATGCGTCGATGGAAGGCTTGCCTTCGGTGGCGTTCGATGCGGTGTTTGTGCCCGGTGGCGCGGCATCGATCAAGGCGTTGAGCACTGACGGCGTGGCGCAGCATTACGTGCTGGAGGCGTACAAACACTTGAAGGCGATTGCGCTGCAGGGCGAGGCCAAACAGTTGCTGGATGTGTTGAAACTCGAGGCTGATGCGGGGTTGATCGTGGGGGCGGATGCGAAGTTGATCAAACCGTTTTTTGCCGCGATCGGGCAGCATCGGGTGTGGGACAGGGAGCCTAAGGCCAAGGCGATTCCGGCCTGAAGTTTTGTATCGATGGCAAGGACGCCTTCGCGAGCAAGCCCGCTCCCACAGTTGACCGGGTTGCTCAAAAGAACGCGGTCAACTGTGGGAGCGGGCTTGCTCCGGGCGGCGTTCCGACGAAGCTTTTAGGGTTTACGCGGACTCAAAACCATCTGCGCAGGAACGTTACGCAGAATCTGCTTCTCCAGATTCAGGTCAAAATCCGAATCGAGCTTCTTCACGCGCTTGGTCAGCAACGTGGTCAACCAAGGGAAGTCCTGGGTGCGTGGCGCCTGAATGCTCACGTCGCACTGGTAATTCACCACATCGGCGGCGATCGCATCCAGTTGGCGACGAAGCTTGGTCATATCAGTCAGGTTCAACGCAACTGTGGTGCTTTCAGCCGTCGGATCGATGACTTTGGCCTGTGGCTTGGCTTCGGCAGCCATGAGCGCCGCTTCGGCTCTATCCAGTTCAGCTTTGCGGGCATCAACGATGGCGTTGTTGACCCCACCGGTCAGCGCCGGAGCCTTGGGCATCAACGACCGGGCGCGGCTCAGCGCAGTGGCAGCGGCATTCACATCGCCTTTTTGCAGCACGATCTGGCTGCGGCGCAGATAGGCTTCGGCCAGTTGCCGCTGGTATTGCTCAAGGGATTGATCATTGGGCGACTCGGCCTGCAAGGCAGCCAGTTGATCTTCGGCAGTCGCCAGTTCGCCGCTGGCCAGGCTTTGTTGCAGCTGTGCGATGGCCGTGGCCCGTGTACCGGTAGCCTCGGGGGCCGCCGGTGGCGTGCTTTGACAAGCGCCCAGTAGCAACGAAAATGCGACAAGGAGCAGATAACGGGAGGGGAACAGCTTCATTCCTGCGACTCTCTATTTGCGCAAAAAACGAGCAAGTCTACACCCCTCGACGGGGCAGGACAAAACTCAGCAGAAACAGTGCGGCGGCCGTCACGACAATCGATGGGCCCGCCGGGGTGTCCTTGAACCACGACAACGCCAGCCCGCCACAGACCGCGAGCATACCCAGCAGGCTCGCGCCCAGTGCCATCTGCTCCGGTGACCGGGCGTGACGTTGTGCCGCAGCCGCCGGGATGATCAGCAAGGACGTAATCAGCAACACACCGACGATTTTCATCGCCACTGCGATCACCACGGCGATCAGCAACATCAGGGTCAAGCGCAACGCCGCCACCGGCAGACCTTCAACCCTGGCCAATTCTTCATGCACCGTGATTGCCAGCAATGGCCGCCACAACGTCACCAGCAAGGCCAGAACGCCCGCGCTGCCGCCGAGTATCCAGGCCAGATCGGTCGGGCTGATCGCCAGCAAGTCGCCGAACAGATAAGCCATCAGGTCGATCCGCACTTCGTGCATGAAGCTTAGTACGACCAAACCCAAAGAGAGCGTGCTCGGTGCGAGAATTCCCAAAAGCGTGTCAGACGCCAGCGGTTGGCGCTGTTGCAAGGTCACCAGCAACACCGCCAACAGCAGACAGCCTACGGTGACCGCAACGGTCGGACTGACATCCAGCAGAAAACCCAGCGCCACGCCGAGCAGCGCGGCATGGGAAAGGGTGTCGCCGAAATAGGCCATGCGCCGCCAGACCACGAACGAACCCAGCGGGCCCGCAACCAACGCCAGGGCCAGACCTGCAAGCAGGGCGTAGAGCAGAAAATCAGCCATGCTTGCAGCTATCTCCGTGAACGTGGGTAGGGGCCGACGGGGCGGCGTTGACCACCGAGCCATGCAAGTCATGGGCGTGGTCGTGATGGTGGTGATAAATCGCCAGGCTTTGTGCGTTCTTTCCGAACAGCTCGACGAAAGCCGGATCACCGCTGACCTGCTCGGGATGCCCGGAGCAGCAAACGTGACGGTTGAGACAGACCACCTGGTCGGTGGTGCTCATCACCAGGTGCAGATCGTGGGACACCATCAACACGCCGCAGCCGTGACGGTCGCGCAATCGTGTGATCAAGCTGTAGAGCTCGGCCTGACCGGCCACATCGACGCCTTGCACAGGTTCATCGAGTACCAACAATTCCGGCTCGCGCAGCAATGCCCGGGCCAGCAGCACCCGCTGCATTTCGCCTCCGGAAACACTTTGCACCGGGCTGTCGATCACCTGTTCGGCGCCGACTTCCTTGAGTGCCGACAAGGCCATGGCGCGGTCCACGCCCGGCACCAGACGCAAGAAGCGCAGCACCGACAGCGGCAGCGTCGGATCGACGTGAAGTTTTTGCGGCATGTAACCGACCCGCAGTTTCGGCTTGCGCCACACGCTGCCGCTGTCCGGTTTCAACAGACCGAGTACAGCGCGCACCAGCGTGGTCTTGCCGGCGCCGTTAGGGCCGATCAGGGTGACGATCTGCCCCGGCTCGACACTCAGTTCGATGTTATCCAGCACGTTTTGCCCGGCAAAGGTGACAGCAACCTGCTCGAGGCGGATCAGCGCGTTGCTCATCAAACCCCCTGGCAACCCGAGCAGAGGCCGACCACTTCGACGGTCTGGCCTTCGACGACAAATCCGACATCCTTGGCGCTACTGATGACCGCGTCACTGATGGATTTCTGTTCAAGCTCGATGGCGGCGTGGCATTCGCGGCAAATCAGGAACTGGCCCTGGTGGGCGTGCCCCGGGTGATTGCAGCCGACGAAGGCGTTCAGCGAGGAGATGCGGTGTACAAGGCCGTTTTCCAGCAGGAAGTCCAGCGCACGGTACACGGTCGGCGGCGCCGCACGGCGGCCGTCCTGCTCGCTGAGCACCGCGAGAATGTCGTAGGCGCCCAACGGCTTGTGGCTTTGCCAGACCAGTTCCAGCACCCGCCGGCGCAAGGCGGTCAGCCGCAAGCCTTGACGTGCGCACAGAGCATCGGCCTCAGACAATGCGCTATGCACGCAATGAGAGTGGTCGTGGGGACGGCTGGCAATCGGTGTTTTAGGCATGAGCGGCGACGAGTTTTGTGAGAGACGTTATTATGTTACCCGTTCTCGCCTCTTCGAGTGGTCATCGTGTCCCGACTTTTTTCTATCTTTGTCGCATTTGTCGCAAGTTTTCTGCTGATCGGTTCAGCTCACGCCGAAGTCAAAGTTCTCACCAGTATCAAGCCTCTACAGCTGATCGCGGCGGCGGTGCAGGATGGCGTGGCGATTCCGGAAGTCTTGCTGCCGCCCGGCGCCTCGCCTCATAACTATGCCTTGCGCCCATCCGACGTACGGAAGGTGCAATCGATCGATCTGGTTTACTGGATCGGTCCGAGCATGGAAGGTTTCCTGCCCCGCGTGCTGAATGGTCGTACGCTGCCCAGTGTCGCCGTGCAGGATTTACCGGGGCTGAAACTGCGACACTTCGCCGAAGATAGCCACTCCCACGCCGAAGAAGCCGACGAACATGATCACGATCACCGCCCAGGTAGTCTGGACGCGCACTTGTGGCTTTCGCCGGTCAACGCCCGCGTCATCGCCACAAAAATGGCGGCTGACTTGAGTGCAGCCGATCCGGCCAATGCCGCGCGTTATCAGAGCAACCTCAAGGCGTTCGATGAGCGTCTGGATGCACTGGATCTTCGCTTGAAGGCGCGCCTGGCCGGTATCGCGGGCAAACCGTACTTCGTGTTCCACGAGGCCTTCGACTACTTTGAAGACGCCTACGGCCTCAAGCACGCCGGCGTATTCAGCGTGGCCGCCGAGGTCCAGCCCGGCGCCCAGCACGTCGCGGCAATGCGCACCCGCTTGCAGGAAGTCGGCAAAACCTGCGTGTTCAGCGAACCGCCTCTGCGTCCGCGCCTGGCGGAAACCCTGGTGGCGGGTCTGCCGGTGAAGCTGGCGGAACTGGACGCGCTGGGCGGGTACACGCCGGCGACCGCTCAGGGGTATGAGCAGGTGCTGGAGAAGTTGGGGAATGATTTGGCGGGGTGTCTGGAGTCGTTGTAACCCGAACATTTGTGGCGCCCCCATTCGCGAGCAAGCCCGCTCCCACATGGACCGCATAAATCCTGTGGGAGCGGGCTTGCTCGCGAAGCTTTTAGAGGGCGAACGGCAGCGGCGTGCTGACCTTCTGCCGCTGCGCCAGACGCTGCTGAAACTCCATCGGATCGTGAATCAGCACGTCCTGCCCGGCAAACGACTCGGCGGCGATCAACCGCGACAACCAGAACCGCACACACGCCACCCGCAACATGGTCGGCCACAACTCCGCCTCGGCCGCCGTGAACGCTCGCAACGCTGCATAAGCACCGAGCAACGCCCTCGCCCGTGGCCCGTCGATCAACCCGCTCTCGTCCGAACACCAGTCGTTCAAGGCGATCGCCACGTCGTAGAGCATCGGCCCCGAACACGCGTTATAGAAGTCGATCAACCCGGTCAGGTGAGTGCCTTCGAACATCGCGTTATCGCGGAACAGGTCGGCGTGGATATTGGCTCGCGGCAGCGCCAGAATTTTTGTCTTCTGCTGTGTGATTTCGTCCAGCGCCCGCTGCAGCAGATCGCTTTGCTCGGCATTGAGGTGCGACAGCAACTGCGTGCCCTCTTCCAGCATCCAATCCAGACCGCGATCGGTCTTGCGCTTGATCATGTTGGCCTGGGTCGCAAGGTGCAGATGGCCGAGCAACTCGCCCACCTGAGCGCAATGCTGCGCATTGGCTTCCTTGATGTGCTTGCCGGCCAGACGTGGCTGCAACAGCGCAGGTTTGCCGGCCAGTTCGCGCAAGGCGACGCCATCGGTGGTGCGCAAGGCATAAGGCACTGGCAGGTCAGCATCATGCAGCACGTCGAGCAGTTCGATGAAGAACGGCATCTCCTGAACCGGACCACGCTCAACCAGGGTCAGGACAAATTCGCCCTGCTCCAGGCTGATGAAGAAATTGGTGTTTTCGCTACCGGCGGCAATCCCCTGGAAATCAAGCAGGCGGCCGAGCCCGTAAGGGGCGAGAAAGGTTTCCAGCTCGGGCCGAGCCAGCGGGGTGAACACAGACATGTTTGAACTGCCAGTACGGGCGCCGCTGCTTGAGCCAGCGCCGATTGAAATTAAGAAACTACTTCCACTCAAAGATCTTCCACGACGGAATCAGCATATCCGGCTGATCCGAACGGATGTAGTTTGCATCGGTCCCGTCCGCGCGCACCAGAAAATACGGCGGTCCAACCTTGGGCGTGACCTTGATCGCGTACAGGAAACCGTTTTGGCGGTACTCCTGGATGGTTTTATCCCCTTCCGTGCGGATAGTGACTTGCGGCTCAGATGTCGGAGCATCATCCGCCGCCATGACGGCCAGTGGAACGGATGCAAACAACCCAGCCAGCAACAGGCGATTTAGTGTGCGCATGATAACCTTGTCCCTTTGTCGTCAACGGTCCCGCTATTCTAGCGCCGGACCCGCCGAAAAGGTTGATCCTGCTCATGAGCCAAGCCCCCCTCGTCCTGGTGGACGGTTCTTCTTACCTGTACCGCGCCTTTCACGCCCTCCCACCACTGACCACGTCCAAAGGCCTGCCGACCGGTGCGGTCAAGGGCGTATTGAACATGCTCAAGAGTCTGCGCAAGCAGTACCCGGAAAGTCCGTTCGCCGTGGTGTTCGATGCCAAGGGCGGGACATTCCGCGACGAAATGTTCGCCGAGTACAAGGCCAACCGCCCGAGCATGCCCGACGACATGCGTGTTCAGATCGAGCCGCTGCACCAGAGCGTGATAGCCCTGGGCTTCCCGCTCCTGTGCGTCGAAGGCGTCGAAGCCGATGACGTGATCGGCACCCTGGCCCGCAGCAGTGCGGCAGCCGACCGCCCCGTGGTGATCTCCACCGGCGACAAGGACATGGCGCAGCTGGTCGACGGCCACATTACCTTGGTCAATACCATGACCGGTAGCGCGCTGGACGTGGAGGGCGTGAAGGAGAAATTCGGCGTCGCTCCCGAGCAGATCATCGATTACCTGGCACTCATGGGCGATTCTTCCGACAACATTCCGGGCGTTCCGGGCATTGGCCCGAAGACCGCTTCCGGCCTGTTGGTCGGCGTGAACGGCGGCCTGACCGAGCTCTATGCGCAGCTCGACATCGTCCCGACCCTGCCGATTCGTGGTGCCAAAACCCTGCCGGCCAAGCTCGAAGAACACAAGGAGATGGCGTTTCTCTCCTATCAATTGGCAACCATCAAGATCGACGTACCGCTGGATATCGGCCTCGACGACCTGCAAATGGGCAAGCCGGATCACGACAAACTCGCCGAGCTCTATACCCTGCTGGAGTTCAAGAGCTGGTTCGAAGAGAACCAGCGCGACGCCAAGCGTTCCGGCCAGGAAGTCGTCGCTCCGGTGGCTGAAGAAGCGGCCGTCGATACCGAACTCAAATACACAACGATCCTCACCCAGGCTGATTTCGACCTGTGGCTGAAGAAGCTCAACGACGCCACGCTGATTGCCTTCGATACCGAAACCACCGGCATCGATGCGCAGCAGGCGCAACTGGTGGGCCTGTCTTTCGCTGTACTAGCCAACGAAGCGGCCTACATCCCGCTGACCCATTCCTACATGGGCGTGCCGGACCAGCTCGATCGCGACACCGTGCTTCGCGCACTGAAGCCGATCCTGGAAGACCCGAGCAAACTCAAGGTCGGTCAGCACGCCAAGTTCGACATGAACATTTTGGCCAACTGTGCCATCGGTGGCGATCAGAGCTGCGGCATCACCGTGCAAGGCGTCGCTTTCGACACGATGCTCGAATCCTACGTGCTGGACTCCACCGCGACCCGTCACGACATGGACAGCCTGGCGCTCAAGTACCTGAATCACACCACTACCAGTTTTCAGGACATCGCTGGCAAAGGCGCCAAACAGCTGACATTTGACCAAATCTCCCTGGAACTGGCCGGGCCTTACGCCGCCGAAGACGCCGACGTAACGCTGCGCCTGCATCAAACCCTGCAGGAAAAACTCAACGCCATCCCGAGCCTGAGCAAGGTCCTGAGCGAAATCGAAATGCCGCTGGTGCCGGTGCTGGCACGGATCGAACGCCAAGGCGCGCTGGTCGATGCCAACCTGCTAGGCATTCAGAGCGTTGAGCTGGGCGAGAAAATGGTCGCCCTCGAGCGTGAGGCGTTCGCCATTGCCGGGGAAGAATTCAACCTTGGCTCGCCGAAGCAATTGGGCGTGATCCTGTACGAAAAGCTCGGCCTGCCAATCCTCAGCAAAACCGCCAAGGGCCAGGCGTCCACTGCCGAAGCCGTGCTGGCGGAACTGGCCGAACAGGATTTCCCGTTGCCCAAAGTGCTGATGCAGTACCGCTCGATGAGCAAGCTGAAAAGCACCTACACCGATCGCCTGCCAGAGCAGATCAACCCGCGCACCGGGCGGATTCATACCTCTTACCATCAGGCCGTCGCGGCAACCGGGCGCTTGTCGTCCAGTGATCCGAACCTGCAGAACATTCCAATCCGCACCGCTGAAGGGCGTCGGATTCGTCAGGCGTTCGTCGCACCCAAAGGCTACAAGCTGCTGGCAGCGGACTATTCGCAAATCGAACTGCGAATCATGGCTCACCTGGCCAAGGACGAAGGTTTGTTGCACGCGTTCCGCAACGATCTGGACGTGCACAAAGCCACCGCAGCGGAAGTCTTCGGGGTTGAACTGGCAGACGTCACCACCGACCAACGGCGCAGCGCCAAGGCGATCAACTTCGGTTTGATCTACGGTATGAGCGCGTTTGGCCTGGCCAAGCAGATTGGTGTTGATCGCAAGCAATCCCAGGCCTACATCGACCGTTACTTCGCCCGCTACCCAGGCGTACTCGAGTACATGGAGCGCACCCGTGCCCAGGCTGCCGAACAAGGTTTCGTCGAAACCATCTTCGGTCGTCGCTTGTACCTGCCGGAAATCAACGCGAAAAACCCGGCCCTGCGCAAAGGTGCCGAACGCACAGCGATCAACGCCCCAATGCAAGGCACTGCGGCGGACATCATCAAGAAAGCCATGATTGCCGTGGATAGCTGGCTGACAGCATCAGGCCTCGACGCCAAAGTCATCCTGCAGGTGCACGATGAATTGGTTCTGGAAGTGCGTGAGGATTTGGTCGATCAGGTCCGCGATGAAATTCGCGTGCACATGAGCGACGCAGCGAAGCTTGATGTGCCGCTATTGGTAGAGGTTGGTGTAGGCAATAACTGGGATGAGGCTCACTGAACCGTCTGAAAAGGTGTTTTCTGCTGCGGCATAGTGCCGCGGCAGAAAGATCGAAGGGCGCTTAGTTTGGAAAATTCGATGGCCTATTCCAAAGGCTTTTTAAAAAATTCTGAACTAATTTCCTGAATCGCCACTCAGAGTTACTGAATGGGTGGTGAAGCCCTTCGATGCTCCTAATGTTGTGTTAAGTGTTGGCAGATATCTGGACCCCGCCCTAGCGGTCCGGAACTTGAACCCCGGAACTTCCCCCTCCCCATAAGAAGTCCGGGGTTTTTTTTGCCCGCGGTTTTGTAAACGAGCTTACTCCGCGAGCTCGGCGCCCTTGTCCGCCAGTTCCATCCAACCCGCCAGTACAGTGTAGGCGTCTTCCAGGCCCATGCGTTTTGGCGCCGAGAACAGCTGGATGCTGATCGCATCTCCCCAACCCTTGCGGATGTCTGCCTGAACCTTGAGCAGGACGTTTTTCGCCGCGCCGTAGGTCAGCTTGTCGGCTTTGGTCAGCAAAATGTGCATCGGCATGCCGCTGGCGACAGCCCAGTCAAGCATCAGCAGGTCGAAGTCGGTCATTGGATGACGGATGTCCATCATCAAAATCAGCCCCTTCAAACTCTCACGACCACCCAGATAAGCTTCCAGGTGACGCTGCCAGTGCAGCTTCAACGGGATAGGCACTTTCGCGTAACCGTACCCCGGCAGGTCGACCAGACGACGATCATCGTCTAGCTTGAAGAAGTTCAAGAGCTGCGTGCGACCCGGAGTTTTCGAGGTCCGCGCGAGGCTAGCGTGCGTCAGGGTGTTCAGCGCACTGGACTTGCCGGCGTTGGAACGCCCGGCGAAGGCCACTTCAAAGCCTTCGTCGTCGGGACATTGATCGACTTTGGCAGCGCTGAGCATGAAGGTGGACTGTTGGCACAGGCCGAGGATGGGGTTCTTGAGTTGCATGGGATTTCCGATGTGGGCGGCGCCGGGAATGGACGCGGCGAGCAGTGTCGTTTCCGTTTCAGTGACGCCAGTATATAATGCCGCAGATTTTGTGTGCGCTTTGTCCCAGCGTAGGATGAAGTTCACGAGAGCGATTGACCTTGATTGCGCACTAGAACGCAGAACGCTCTCAACCCTGAAAAGGTCGTTTTATGACGAAATGGCTGCTAGCTGCCGGTGTCTTGATGCCGCTTTATAGCGCTCAGGCTACACAGGATCCGGAAGCTGTGTACAACCGTGTTTGTGGTGCCTGTCATTCCGGCCAACTACCCATGGCGCCCAAAAAGGGCGATCAGGAAGCTTGGACGCCGAGGTTGGCGAAAGGTATGGAGACGCTGGTGCAACACGTGACCCAGGGTTTCAAGGCGATGCCGCCGCGTGGTTTGTGCATGGACTGCAGTGCCGAGGATTACCAAGCAATCATCCAGTGGATGAGCGAGTGATCCCGGTCCATAACTCTTTAACCCTTAGCCGTAGTTGGATTAGCTGATGAACAAATTGATCGTGAGTCTGCTGTTGACCGTGGGGATCTCCGGCATTGCCCATGCTGCAGGTGATGCGACTGCTGGTCAGGCGAAAGCCGCAGTATGTGGCGCCTGTCATGGCCCGGATGGCAACAGTATGGCGCCTAACTTTCCGAAACTGGCAGGCCAGGGCGAGCGTTATCTGAACAAGCAGCTACACGACATCAAGTCCGGCAAACGCACGGTACTGGAAATGACCGGCCTGCTGACCAACCTGAGCGATCAGGACCTGGCCGATATCGCCGCCTACTTCGCCAGCCAGAAAGGCAGCGTCGGTGCCGCCGACCCGAAAGTCGTTTCTCGCGGTGAAGCACTGTTCCGCGGCGGCGACCTGGCCAAGGGCCTGCCAGCCTGCACCGGCTGCCACTCGCCCAATGGCGCAGGCAACGCAGCTGCCGGCTTCCCGCACCTGGGCGGCCAACACGCTCAATACATCGCCAAGCAACTGACTGACTTCCGCAAGGAAGAGGCCGGCCGCACCAACGATGGCGATACCAAGCCGATGCAGAGCATTTCCAAAAAGCTGAGCGACGAAGATATCGCAGCGGTGTCCAGCTACATTCAAGGTCTGCACTAAGACCGGCGAATCGGGCGTTGCGCGAGGAGTACACCTCCTGCAACGTTAACGCTCGATTAATCTGTCGATGCAAGCATAAAAAGGGTGGCTTTGGCCGCCCTTTTTTGTGGCCGCTGCCGTTACACTACAGAACTCAAGCCCGCCAGTACCTGTCTGAAAACAGGTCGCGCGAGGCGACCAAAATTGTCCAGGAGTAAAGCATGCGTAATCTGATCATCAGCGCCGCACTCGTCGCTGCCAGCCTGTTCGGCATGACCGCCCAAGCTGCTGAAGCACCCGCAGCGCCTTATGTCGAACTGACCAATCCCGTCCCGGTGGCCGTGCCTGGCAAGATCGAAGTGGTGGAGCTGTTCTGGTACGGCTGCCCGCACTGCTACGCTTTCGAACCCGTGATCAATCCATGGGTTGAGAAACTGCCTTCCGACGTGAACTTCGTCCGCATTCCGGCCATGTTCGGCGGCCCGTGGAACGCACACGGCCAGATGTTCCTGACCCTTGAAGCCATGGGCGTCGAAAACAAGGTTCACGCTGCGGTGTTCAACGCCATTCAGAAAGAACACAAGAAGCTGGTCGACAAGAATGAAATGGCCGATTTCCTGGCCACTCAGGGCGTAGACAAGGACAAGTTCCTGGCCACCTTCGACTCCTTTGCCATCAAGGGCCAGATCGTCAAGGCCACTGAACTGGCCAAAAAGTACGAAATCTCCGGAGTTCCGACCATGATCGTCAACGGCAAGTATCGCTTCGACGTGGGCTCCGCCGGCGGCGCCGAGCAAGCATTGCAACTGGCCGACAAGCTGATCGAAAAAGAGCGAGCGGCTAACAAGGCTGCTGCCAACTAAGCGCAGCGACTGCCATGCGCCGCTGGGGCACTGAACGCGTCGTTGGCCTGCATGCTCCGCGGGTCAACGAACATCATCTGGAATCGACTGGCCTGCCCACAGACAGTCGTCTGCGTCTGCTCAGTTTCAATATCCAGGTCGGCATCAGTACCGAGCGCTATCACCACTACCTGACCCGGGGCTGGCAACATCTGTTGCCGCACACCGGGCGTGCCGACAATCTGCAAAAGATCGGCAATCTGCTGGGCGACTTCGATCTGGTCGCCTTGCAGGAAGCCGATGGCGGCAGCCTGCGATCAGGCTACGTCAATCAGGTCGAACACCTGGCCCAGCTCGGTGCATTCCCCTACTGGTATCAACAACTCAATCGCAATCTCGGACGCCTCGGCCAGCACAGCAATGGTGTGCTCAGCCGCCTGCGCCCGTGGGCGATTGAAGATCATCCACTACCGGGGCCCAAGGGTCGCGGGGCGATTCTGGTACGCTTTGGCGAAGGGCCTGAGGCGCTGGTGGTGGTCATGATGCACCTGGCGCTGGGCGCTCGCGCTCGCAGCATGCAACTGGCTTACATCCGCGAGTTGATCGGCGGCTATAAGCACCAGGTGCTGATGGGCGACATGAATACCCATGCCAGTGACTTGCTGCAAAATTCCCCGCTGCGTGACCTCGGCCTGCTTGCGCCGCAACTGGAAGCCACGTTCCCCAGCTGGCGCCCGCAGCGCTGTCTGGACCATATTCTGCTGAGCCCCACCCTGACCCTTGAAAAGGTCGAGGTGCTGGCACAACCCATTTCCGATCACCTGCCGGTCGCGGTAGAGATTCGTCTGCCGGGTTCGCTCACGGCCGATGCATTGCCCGCGTTGAGTCCTGCCCCTCGCGGATCCCATGAATGAGCGACGAAGCACAGCGCTGGAAAGAGAAATACCTCAAAAGCATCGAACAACAGGAAAAACTCGAACGTCGATGGGACGCCCGACTCGACCTGCTGCGTCGTGGCCTGGTACGTAGCACGCTGGCAGCCGAGGGCACCGACCGCGTCGTTGACCAATGCATGAAGGAAATGCGTGAAGTCGTGCGCACCGACGACATGGACGCCGGCCTGGCCGCCCTGCTTCCGCGGCTGGAAAAAGCCGTACTCGACTCCGAACAACGTCGGGAAACCCGGGTTAATCAGACCAGCGCTGCATTGACCGCGCTGGTCTCGCAGCTGCAAACATTACCGCTGCCCCGCGAGGTAAGCCGGCCGCTGAAAAACTTCGCCAAGCAACTGGATGCAAGGGTCGGGCAGGCGCGCGAAATTCCGTTGCTGCTCAGCGAACTGAGCGGCCTGCAAGGCAAAGCCCTGAATCAGCTTGAAAACCCGGCAGAACCCGGCCGCCCTGGTTTGCTGCAGCGACTGTTCGGTAGCCGTGAAGCGGATGAAGCGGCATTACAGGTTGCCTCCGGCACCTTCCTGACGCCCGCCCCGCAGCTAGCCGAAGCGGTTGCTGTGCCTCATGCCGAGAAACCACAGGTCTCTGTCGGTCTCGCGCCAGAGCTCGATAAGCCACAAGTGGCGGTCGCACAATTAGCCGCGTCCGCTACTGCATCCGAGCCACTGACAATCGAGGCGCCGCTCGCAGCAGCGCCCTCTCCTGCAGTTGTAACGTTTGTCCCGCCGGTACTCGAGCCCGAGCGAGCACACGCCCAGACTTCAGAGGCGCAACCGCAACCAGACATAGAACATCCAGAAGCACCCGCTCCATCAATCATCGAGCCAGAAATACACGCTCAACCGGCAATCAATCCCGACGAACTGACCCCGGCAGCCTATCTCGACAGCCTGCCGTTGCCCCCGGCCATGGCCGAGGCGTTGGCCGCCGTAGACACTGATCAATCCGAGCCGGATGTTCTCTACGCCCTGCCGGACTCACCCGAGCCGTCCTACAGCTCAGTGGCCAAGCATATCGAAGACACGCTACTGGGCCTGCTCGACGACCTGACGCTGCCCGAGCGTCATCGTCCGCAAGCCGAAGCGATGCGTGATCGCCTGCAAAACGGGTTGAATTGGTACGAACTGCTGCCAATCCTCGACGATCTGGCAACCTTGATGCTGGCAATCACCGACAGTGGCCAGCATGAATTCGAAGCCTACTTGCAACAGCTGAACGAACGCCTCGAGTCGTTCCAAAGCAACTTGCAAGCCGCCAGCGAAGGCCATGCCGACAACCGTTCCGCCGCACGCGAGATGGACACGCAGATCCGCGAGCAGGTCGACGGCTTGCAGAGCAGCATGCAGGAAGCCGCCGACCTGGACGATCTCAAGCACGTCCTGGAAAACCATCTGGAAGGCCTGCTCGGCACCATGGACCAGCATCAGAAGCAGCGTGACGAGCGCGAGCAGGAAGTCGCCGCCCGCCTTCACAGTCTGGCCGAACGCGTTGCGCACATGGAGCAGGAAGCCCTGGGCTACCGCGAGCATCTTGAAGAGCAGCGCCAGAAAGCCTTGATCGACCCGCTGACCGGCCTGCCTAACCGGGCAGCCTGGAGCGAACGGCTGGATCACGAAATCAGCCAATGGCAGCAACACGGCAACACCCTGTTGCTGGCCATGCTCGACCTCGACCATTTCAAACGCATTAACGATAACTATGGTCACCTGGCGGGCGACAAAGTACTGAAAATCATCGCCAACGTACTACGCAAGCGCCTGCGCGGGACGGATTTCATTGCCCGGTTCGGCGGTGAGGAGTTTGTCCTGTTGATGCCAGACACAGTGCCAACGGCTGGTGCGAAACTCCTGGAAAAGCTCCGCGCCTCGATCGAAGCCTGTCCTTTCCACTTCAAGGGTGAGCCGGTCACCATCACCATTTCCATGGGCCTGACTGCATTCAAACCCGGCGAACATAGCGATCTGGTGCTGAAAAGAGCCGATCAGGCGCTATATCGTGCGAAACATGCCGGCCGTAATCAAGTGGCACTGGGCTGACGGTTAATTGTTCCATTTTGTTTAAAACTTCGCGTTGGCCGTCTACGCGCAAGGCAGTACGTTACACTGTTGCATTACTGTCTTGCGTGTATTGCCTTCTGCCATGAAATATCCAGCTCTCATCGTGTCGCTGATTCTGTTGGCCGGTTGTGCCAGCGGCCCCCGCTTCGACACAAGTCACCCTTCAGCCAATTACGACAGCCGCATTCAGTTCGTGGTGGTGCATTACACCTCCGCGTCACTGGAGCGCTCGCTGCAACTGCTGACCCACGGCGAAGTCAGCAGCCACTATCTGATTGGCGACGACAAGGGCGCCACCATCTACAAGCTGATGGATGAAAACCTCCGAGCCTGGCACGCCGGGGAAAGCGAATGGCAAGGCCGGACCTGGTTGAACTCCAGCTCCATTGGCATCGAAATCGTCAATCCGGGTTTTAAAGACACCCCTGCCGGGCGCCTCTGGTACCCCTACAGCGAAGACCAGGTCCAGTCCCTGATCGCCCTGCTCAAGGACATCAGCAAGCGTTACGCCATCAATCCCCACAGCATCATCGGCCATAGCGATATCGCCCCGCTACGTAAGCTTGATCCTGGGCCGCTGTTCCCATGGAAGCGTCTGGCTGCCGAAGGCCTGGGAGTCTGGCCGAATGAGCAGGTCGTAACGCGCCAGCAAGCACAGTTCGAAGTCCAAGTGCCCACCATCAGCTGGTTTCAGGCACAGCTGGCCCGCGCGGGTTATCCCACGCCGCAAACCGGCGAACTGGATGTTGCAACACGTCATGTGATTGCGGCCTTCCAGATGCATTTCCGCCCATCACGTTTCGATGGCACACCGGATGCGCAAACCGCGGCGCTTCTACAAGTCTTGAACCAGACAAAAAAATGACGCCCGCCCGACGGCCAGGGCTTTTTTTCAAATCAGCAGCTATAACTCATTGGTAATACTTCGGATATTCCCTATGACTGCTGCTCGAGAGACACTACGTAGTTGGTTCTTTCGCCCTTGGTTTTTGGCGATGCTGGCTGCTGCCTTGAGCGCGACACTCCTGATGGCCGGCAGCCTGTTCGTGGCCATGCATCAAGTCGAGCAAAGCGAAAGCGAAGAGATGAATGCCCAGGGCGAGCGCTTCCTTGCTCGTCTGGAGCAGCTGTTCGGGCAGTTGCGTGAAAGCCTCGACGACCTGGAAGCCCAGCCGTTACGCGGCTGCGATGACGAAATGATCGCGACCTTGCAACAGGTCAGCTTCAATTACCGCTTCGTTTACGAAGCCGCTTATATGGACGCCTCGCGGATCTGTTCCAACCGCCCCCGCCAGGAAGGGCTGTCGATGATAAGACCGCCAGACATCAAGGGGCCGACCTACAGTTACTGGCTGAACACCACCACCGAACCCGATGAAAACCGCGCCGCGCTGATGCTCGGACGCGGCAATTTTCGTGTCGCGACGTCTCGCGGGCACTTGACCGACATGGTCGACCTGCCACCGGGCAGCAGCCTGCTGGTGGTGCTCGACCACGGTACGCGCGCGATTCCGGTGCTGGGTGTCTCGCAGGCCTGGCCCCCCACCGAACCCTGGCCCCCGAGAAGCCTCGACGCGCTACAAGTGACGCATTCCCGCCTGATTTACCGCATGCCCACCAACAATCCAGAATACCAATTGGTGCTGATCAGCCCGCGCACCGGCATGCATGTGCCCGCCGTCTGGTGGTGGTTGCTGCCGGCCAGCCTGGCACTCGCCTTATGCGTGGGTTTTCTGGTACTTCTGCTGGTGCGCCAGCGACAGTCGCTGGACGCCGAACTGAGTGGCGCCATACGACGAGGCGAATTGCAGGTGCTGTATCAACCGATCTTCGACCTCGACAGCCGCAACTGTGTCGGGGCAGAAGCCTTGCTGCGCTGGCGAAGACCGGACGGTACCCTGACCAGCCCCGACCTGTTTATTCCGATGGCGGAGAACACCGGCCAGATCCGTCAGATGACCGACTTCGTCCTGCAACGCCTGCTTGAGCAGCTGGGTCATTTGTTGCGGGCCAATCCGCAACTGTACATCTCGGTCAACCTGGCGGCCTGCGACGTCATGGTGCCGCGTATCGGTCAGGTAATGGCGCGCCTGCTGACCTTGCACCGCGTCGCGGCAACGCAAATTGCCTTTGAGGTTACCGAGCGGGGATTGATCGATGTCGTGGTCGCCCGGGAAAACCTGCAAGCCTTGCGGGATGTCGGGCATCAAGTGTTGATTGATGACTTTGGCACCGGCTATTGCAGCCTCGCCTATCTGCAAACCCTGCCAGTCGATTGCCTGAAAATCGACAAGGCGTTTATCGATGCGCTGGGTCATGACGCTGCGAGTAGCGGTGTCGCCCCGCACATCATTCACATGGCCCAGGCCCTGCAACTCAAGGTGATCGCCGAGGGCATCGAACTTGAATCCCAGGCAGCGCTTCTGAGCAGCGAAGGCGTGAAGTTCGGTCAGGGTTGGCTGTTCGCCCATGCGTTGAGTGCAGTGCAGTTCATTGAGCTGATTACCCGTGGCCGCCGAATGGCCGGCCGACGTCTTGATGACGATGCCTGAAGCGGCTGCGGCTTAAACCGACAACGCCATATAGAACTGAGTACCCTGCCCCGGTCGCGAATAAACACCCATCCG
This sequence comes from Pseudomonas sp. PDM25, assembly GCF_019219045.1. Taxonomy (NCBI): domain Bacteria; kingdom Pseudomonadati; phylum Pseudomonadota; class Gammaproteobacteria; order Pseudomonadales; family Pseudomonadaceae; genus Pseudomonas; species Pseudomonas sp. PDM25. The sequence goes on along the minus strand of NZ_JAHUWL010000017.1, from coordinate 78,524 downwards.
TCCGCCGTGCAACTGCACGATTTCCTTGCACAGTGCCAGACCGAGGCCGGCACCGCCCTTCTTGCGACCCACCTGTACAAAGGGTTCGAAAATCCGCCCCTGCTGACCATAGGCAATGCCTTCGCCGTTGTCTTCGACGCTGATAATCACCCGCTCCCCATGGCGTCGAGCCTGCAAACGTATTTGCCCGCCGGCAGCGGTGTGGCGCAACGCGTTGTCGATCAGGTTATCGAGCACCCGGTCCAGCTGCGGCTGATCGGCCTGCAATCGCGGCAATGGCCCTTGCACTTCCACGAGCAGGTCGATGCCCTGCTCTTCTGCCGGGCCGGCAAAACGCGCCCGGGCCTGGTCCAGCAAATCCTCGATGGAGCACGGCGCCAACGTGAGTTTTTGCAATCCGTTCTGGTAGCGAGAGAAGTTCAGCAGGTCGTTGATCAACTGCATCAAGCGCTGCATCTCTTCATTCACGGTGTCCAGCAGATCAGCTTCACGCGAGTCCTTGGCAAAGTGCGCGCGCTCGCGAAACAGGCCGAACGCCATGTGCATCCCGGTCACCGGCGTTCGCAATTCATGGGAGGCGCGCAGCACGAACTCGCTGCGCACCCGCTCAAACGCCCGCTGTTCGGTGACGTCATGCAGCACCATCACGGCGCCCAGAATATGCCCCTGCGTATGGCTGACCGGCGTCAGACTGAAGGTCAGCAACCGCGACTCACCGTCGACCTCGATACTCAGGTCCTCAGGCGCCCGCTCCAGGGTGCCGCCGCGCAGCACCAGTTGCAGCTGATCATCGAGTTCGGGGCGCTCAAGCGCCGTACCCAGACCTTGACCGAGACGTTCACTGTCCCAACCCAACTGACGCTGCGCAACCGGGTTGAGGTGTTCCAAACGGCCATCGCGGTCGATCATCAGCAACCCATCGTCGATGCTGTCGAGCACGGCCTGCAACCGCTGCTGGCCTGCGAGCAGTTCATCGACATTGGTGGCCTGATGCTCACGCAGGGCCTCGGCCATGATCCCGAAGCGCTTGGTCAGCAGGTTCATTTCCACGGCCGAGGAAATCGGTAGCGTCACTTCGAAATTGCCTTGGCCGATGTTGTCCGCCGCTTGGGCCAGAGCCTCGATCGGCGCACCAAAACGTTGAGCGATAGCGTGGGCGGTGACGAAGCCGATGATCAGCACCGCCAGCCCCACCAGCCCGAGCAGGCCGGCAATCAGCAGCGCCCTCTCCCGAGCCTGCTGTTCGGTGGCATTGATGTTGTCCAGCGCTCGCTGTTGCTCGACGAGCAAACCATTGCGCAGCGCATTGAATTTTTCGGTGAGTTCTTTGTTGCCACTCAACACCTGCGTCGAGTCACGTGACAGGTCGTACACCTGCAGAAAGCTCAGGTAGTCAGTCTTGGCTTGTTCAAAACCGAATTGGCGCTCATCACCACCCTGGACATGGACAATGCCGTCGTCAAGCAACTGGAAATAATGCTGCTTGGACGCCTCGAACGCTGCAGGATCCGGCTTCTCGCTGAGCATGATCATCAGCTGATCGCCCAAGGTCTGACGCAATTTCAGCCCCACGTCGAGCGTGACGAAATTACTGCGAATCAGCTCTTCCTGAGAACTCGCCATCTGCATCACGCTGACCAGCCCGAGCAACAGCCCAAGCAGCGCCACAGTGATCAGTGCGGAAATACTCAGAAACAGCCGCGTGCGCAACTTCATCGCCAGTCTCATCGGAGACAGCTCACAAGTTGTACTGCTTGCGTTTTCGGTACAACGTCGAGGCATCGATACCCAGGGTCTTGGCGGCCTGGTCCAGGGTATCTGCCGTGGCGAGGACCGCTCCGATGTGGGCTTTTTCCAATTCATCCAGGCTCAGCGCCGCGCCGATGCGAGGCGCGTTGGTGACCGGGGTTTCAGCCATGCCCAAGTGACTGATCTCGACCCGTTCCTGTGGACAAATGATGCTTGCCCGCTCCACAACGTTGCGCAGTTCGCGAATGTTCCCCGGCCAGCGATAGCCGAGCAGCGCTTCACGGGCTTCGTCGCTGAAGCCTCGAGCCGGACGCGCGTATTCCTTGACGAAACGGGCCAGAAAGCGATCGGCCAGGGTCAGAATATCCTCCCTGCGCTCGCGCAGTGGCGGCAGGTGCAAGGTGATGACGTTCAGGCGGTAGAGCAAATCTTCACGGAAACGGCCGTCGCGGACCATGTCTTCAAGGTTCTGGTTTGTGGCCGCGAGGATGCGCACATCGGCGCGGCGGGTGACCGGGTCACCCACCCGTTCGTATTCTTTATCCTGGATGAAACGCAGCAGTTTAGGCTGCAAAACCAACGGAAAATCGCCGATCTCGTCAAGAAACAGCGTCCCACCGTCAGCCTGATTGACTCGGCCCAGAGTACTTTCGCTGGCCCCGGTGAACGCGCCACGGCTGTGGCCGAAGAGCTCGCTTTCCATGAGTTCGGCGGTCAGGGACGGGCAGTTGATCGTGATGCAGGATTTCTTCGAGCGCTTGCTCCAGCCGTGAATGGCCTGGGACAGCTCGCCTTTACCGGTGCCGGACTCGCCGAGAATCAAAATATTGGCATCGGTGCTGGCCACCTGGCGGGCGGTTTCGAGCACGACTTTCATCGCCGGGCTGTGAGAGTCCAGGCCATCCTTGGGTTTGCGCACTTCGCCTTCAAGGGCTTCCAGACGTGCCGACAGTTGCCGCACTTCCAGCTGCTTGGCGGTGGCCAGGCGCAATTGGTCGGGACTGCAAGGCTTGACCAGATAGTCGGCGGCCCCGGCCTGAATGGCATCGACCGCCGTGTCCACGGCCGAGTGAGCGGTGACGATCACCACCCTCATCCAGGGCGCCTGAATGCGCATTTGGGCCAACACATCAAGGCCGTTGTCTTCCCCCAGACGCAGATCGAGGAAACACAGGTCGAACACTTGACGCTGAAGCAGTGCATCAGCCTGAGCGGCGCTGTTGGCGGTAGCGACGCTGTAGCCTTCATCTTCGAGGCAATAACGGAAAGTACGCAGGATGGCTGACTCATCGTCCACCAGCAGAATGCGGCCTTGATGCTCAGAGGCTGACTCCATTTTCCTACGCTCCTTAATGAATGATCTTGGTTAGTCCCAGAATAATCGGGCAAGTTGCATGGTTGATTCTGGTCGATTTCAGCCACAGCAGCGTAGCTCTCCCCTCACCCTACGGCTAATCGCCTGATTTTGTTGTTTTTTTATCAGATAGCCGGTTCGCAGGCGATTGGCTGTGTCCCCTTGTGACATCCACACCCTCTTTGCAATTCAAAAATATTGAAAGTTCCCACGCGTCCATCGTGCATTACGCACGACTTCAAAAGGACCATCGTGCAGGATGCGTCCGATCCGGTTTCCACATCATCTTTAACTAATTGATTTTATTGAATTTTATTATCAACAAAAGCTGGCATGCAGACTGCAACAGTGTGATTAACCGGGGCATTCAAAAAGTCGCCCCCTAACAAGATCACCACAGAGTGGGAGGAGCTTCAGGATGAGTCGCCAACGTGCCGCCCAGTTGCGTATCTCGCCACTGCATATCCAGCAAGGTCTGTTTGCTGTTATGGCGCTATTGATCACCTTGATCGCCGGCCAGCAGTTTCAGCGTTGGGAGCAGAACCAGCAGCAAGAAGCGCCACGCCTGTCGATTCAGCACCCGACCCAAACTCATTTCAGTGCGGCCAGCAGCAACCAGGCTGACAGCCCCCCAATGCGAATGATGGACGTCGACCAGGCTCAGCCTGCGGATGAGATGCCTCACCAGGAACGTTGGGTGTTCTAAACACATGAACTTGGCGCGTTCGATGCGCCGGGAAAAGCACCACAAGCAACATCTCTAAATAGAAGCGTAAGGAGAATCACCATGTTGAGCTGGGCAATCACATTCTTGATTATTGCCATCATCGCTGCGGTACTGGGCTTCGGTGGTATCGCGGGCACCGCCACGGGTATCGCCAAGATTCTCTTTGTCGTGTTCCTGGTGATGTTCATTGCTTCCTTCTTCTTTGGCCGTCGCGGTCGAGGGTGAATATGAGCGTTTTGTGAAAGACACTGGCAGCCGCCCTGTTTCCGGGCGGCAGTGCCATGGCAACAGCGACATGCCGGCTAGCGCTTTCTTGGAAAGCCGGACCAGGGCATGCAGGACTTGTTGATGGAACAACTGAAGAAAGATCCACACGGGTACTGAATTCGTAACATGAAAGAAGCAGCATGGCTTCTTTCCACTGCGCTACCCGAGGACGGTAGACGCATGATCAAGGGGCTGGGACGTTCTGCCTGTTTCAGGGGCGGAGTGACCTACGGGTACAGGGAGTACCTGCGCAAGGGCCGGATCAGGCAGAAGCTGCGACGCAAGTTCGTCGGTCACTCATGGATCGACGGACTTGCGAAGAGCTCGTCAGCGCAAAGTATTGTCCTAGAGCGTTCTGCTCGCCTCCTCCGCGCCATCTCCGCTAATCCTTCGCAAAACCATTTCGCGGTGTTTCTTTGGTGACCGTATATCGAGAAAACCGCGACTCAACGACCGAGAATTTTCGCGATTAAACGTAGGCTTTTTCCCAAGTTTTAGCCCTCATCCCGTTGTTCAAAAAACAACCAACCTCCTCTGCGATGGCCGGTTCACGGCACTTATGCCTGCCGAAATGTCGTATTCGAACCGGTTGGGACGCGAGTTTCAGTAAAAAAAGCTCATGCCGATTCGGCATAGGGTAGGCGTTTACGGCATTAGACGTCGCTTCCTTGCATCTGAATAGTTGCGCCTTTTTTCGCCTGCCAGAGAGCCGATAACAAGCGCTCCGGGGCACCTTATACGGGGGCAGATGCACAAGACTTTTTCGCCACAAGCGTTCCAGTTCTTGCATCTGCCTGAGTCAAACGCAAGTAAGGGTAAAGATATGAAGAAGGCAAAGCTTAGCCTCGCCTGGCAGATCCTCATCGGTCTGGTATTGGGGATTGCAATCGGTGCGCTGCTCAACCATTTCAGTGCCGAAAAAGCCTGGTGGGTCAGCAACGTCCTGCAACCAGCAGGCGATATCTTTATCCGTCTGATCAAGATGATTGTGATCCCGATCGTGATCTCTTCGCTGATCGTCGGAATTGCAGGCGTCGGCGACGCGAAAAAGCTCGGGCGTATCGGCCTCAAGACCATCCTCTACTTCGAGATCGTCACCACCATCGCCATCGTGGTCGGTCTGGTGTTGGCCAACGTGTTCCATCCGGGCACCGGCATCGACATGAGCACCCTGGGTACCGTGGATATTTCCAAGTACCAGGCCACGGCCGCCGAGGTTCAGCATGAACATGCGTTCATCCAGACCATCCTCAACCTGATCCCGTCGAACATCTTCGCGGCCATGGCCCGCGGCGAGATGCTGCCGATCATCTTCTTCTCCGTATTGTTCGGTCTCGGTCTGTCGAGCCTGCAATCGGACCTGCGCGAGCCGCTGGTGAAGATGTTCCAGGGCGTGTCGGAAAGCATGTTCAAAGTCACTCACATGATCATGAACTACGCCCCGATCGGCGTTTTCGCACTGATCGCGGTGACGGTGGCCAACTTCGGCTTCGCCTCCCTGCTGCCGCTGGCCAAACTGGTGATCCTGGTTTACGTCGCCATCGCCTTCTTCGCCTTCGTGGTATTGGGCCTGATCGCTCGCCTGTTCGGCTTCTCGGTGATCAAGCTGATGCGCATCTTCAAGGATGAGCTGGTGCTGGCCTACTCCACCGCCAGTTCCGAAACCGTGCTGCCGCGCGTGATCGAGAAAATGGAAGCCTACGGCGCGCCGAAAGCCATTTGCAGCTTCGTGGTACCGACCGGCTACTCGTTCAACCTCGACGGTTCGACCCTGTACCAGAGCATTGCGGCCATCTTCATTGCCCAGCTCTACGGCATCGACCTGTCGATCAGCCAGCAATTGCTGCTGGTACTGACCCTGATGGTCACCTCCAAAGGCATCGCCGGCGTTCCGGGTGTGTCCTTTGTGGTGCTGCTGGCCACCCTGGGCAGCGTGGGTATTCCGCTCGAAGGCCTGGCGTTCATCGCCGGTGTCGACCGCATCATGGACATGGCCCGTACCGCGCTGAACGTGATCGGCAATGCCTTGGCCGTGCTGGTCATCTCCCGCTGGGAAGGCATGTACGACGACGCCAAGGGCCAGCGCTACTGGAACTCCCTGCCGCACTGGCGCAGCAAGGAAAAATTGCCGGTGGGTGGAGTTTCCAGCAACTAACGCATAACCCCTGTGGGAGCGGGCTTGCTCGCGAAAGCGGTGTGTCAGTCAACTGATTGGGCGACTGATACTCCCCATTCGTCGGAACGCCGCCCGGAGACAAGCCCGCTCCCACAGTGGATTGAGGCCAGCCCATAGCATGGGGCTCAACAAGGCCCGATGCAGAGCCAAAACAAACCCCGGAGAAATCCGGGGTTTGTCGTTTCTGGCTACCCCGCTATCATTCGCCGCATTCTTCGGGGGATTTGACTGATGCTTAATGGCCTGTGGCTTGGCTTCTTCATCGTGGCTGCCGTTTCGGCACTGGCGCAATGGCTGATCGGCGGAAACGCCGGGATCTTCGCGGCAATGGTGGAAAGCATTTTCGCCATGGCCAAGTTGTCGGTCGAAGTCATGGTCCTGTTGTTCGGCACCCTGACGCTCTGGCTGGGCTTTCTGCGGATTGCCGAGAAGGCCGGCATCGTCGAGTGGCTGGCCAAAGCGCTGGGCCCGTTGTTCCTGCGGCTGATGCCGGAAGTACCGGCCGGGCACCCAGCCATCGGCCTGATCACGCTGAACTTCGCCGCCAACGGTCTGGGCCTGGACAACGCCGCCACGCCAATCGGCCTTAAAGCCATGAAGGCGCTGCAAGAGCTCAACCCCAGCGACACCATCGCCAGCAACGCGCAGATCCTGTTCCTGGTGCTCAACGCCTCTTCCCTGACCCTGCTGCCGGTGACGATCTTCATGTACCGGGCCCAGCAAGGTGCGCCCGATCCGACCCTGGTATTCCTGCCAATCCTGCTCGCCACCAGTTGCTCGACATTGGTCGGCCTGCTGTCGGTGGCGTTCATGCAGCGTCTGCGCCTGTGGGACCCGGTGGTGCTCGCGTACCTGATTCCCGGTGCCTTGGCCCTCGGTGCCTTCATGGCGCTGCTGGCGACGCTCTCAGCGACCGCTCTGGCCAGCCTGTCATCGATCCTCGGCAACGTGACGCTGTTCGGGCTGATCATGCTTTTTCTGGTGATCGGCGCGCTGCGCAAAGTGAAGGTCTACGAAGCGTTCATCGAAGGCGCCAAAGAAGGCTTCGACGTGGCCAAGAACCTGCTGCCGTATCTGGTGGCGATGCTGTGTGCCATCGGCGTGCTGCGGGCATCCGGAGCACTGGACTTTGGCCTGGACGGGATCCGGCATCTGGTGGCATGGGCCGGTTGGGACACGCGCTTCGTCGATGCGTTGCCGACCGCCATGGTCAAGCCGTTCTCCGGCAGTGCCGCCCGGGCGATGCTGATCGAAACCATGAAAACGTCTGGCGTGGACAGCTTCCCGGCGCTGGTGGCGGCGACGATTCAGGGCAGTACCGAAACGACGTTCTACGTATTGGCAGTGTACTTCGGCGCGGTGGGGATCCAGCGGGCGCGCCATGCGGTGGGTTGCGCGTTGCTGGCGGAGCTTGCTGGCGTTCTCGGCGCGATCGGCGTCTGTTACTGGTTCTTCGGCTAACCACAAAACCCTTGTGGGAGCGGGCTTTGTGGCGAGGGGACTTGTCCCCGTTGGGTCGCGAAGCGGCCCCAATTTCTGAATTCAAGTTGTATCTGATACACCGAGAACTCAGATTTTGGGACTGCTGCGCAGTCCAACGGGAACAAGTCCCCTCGCCACAAAGGCTCGCTCCCACATTGATGTGTGAAGGTATTCAAGGCCTCAGCGGCGGCGCAACTTTCTGCCCTTGCTCAACCGCCCAGCTCACCACCTGCGCCGTCAACTGGTCACTGGCCTGGCCAAACCCGGCCACCACCGCCGGTACCTTCGCATCGCTCAACGGCTGGCGTACTTCAAAGCGTCGGCTGGCGAGGATTCGCTGGTCGTAACCGCGCACCAGCAACGCATCCAGACGCACGATGACGCTTGCGTTCGTTCCTTGGTATTCAGTCTGGAATGCCTGCAGGTTACCGCCCAGTTCAAGATCCGCCTGGAAGTTGCTGTCGTCGGTGCTCAGCAATGTCACCCGACCATCACGCTGAAAACCATCCAACAGACGATTGCGCAACAACACCGGTGCCGGGTCGCTCCAGCGCGAAGCCTTGTAGCTGCTGATCAGATCACCCTGAGGAATCACGGCGATCTTCGGGCTGTTCAAGGCTTCGCTGGTCTGCGGCTTGGTCAGGCGCAGCGACCAGCGCTGCGGCGTCCCGTGACTGGCCGATGCGCTGCTCTGGGCCGAAGGCAACCGATAGACGTCGGACGGCTCGGACTTGGGCAGGATCGAGCAGGCGCTGAGCACAATGAAGCTGGCGAGGAGGGCGAGGTGAGTCAGCTTCATGGCGTGAACTCCTTGTCCTTGTCATTGCCCAGCAGATAACCGGTGGGGTTGGCTTCCAGACGCTGGGAAATAGCCCGTAACGACGTCAGGGTGTCACGCAGTTCACGCACCGCCGGGGCCAGGCCATTGAGGCCTTGCATGCCGCTGTTGAGCGAATCCTGATTGGTCGTGAGCAGCTCGTTGATGGTCGCGCTGCTCTGCTCCAGAGACTTCATCGCCTGCTCGGCACTGCCGAACATCTGCTTGCCTTGATCGTTGAGCATGCCATTGGCGTTGCGCATCAGCGCCGACGTCTGTTCCAGCATGGCGCCGGCCTGTTTGCCGACCGAGGCCAGTTGCTGCATCGCCTGGCGAATATCGCCGCGCTGGTCGGCGATGGTGCCGGTGGTTTGTTCCAGATGTTCAAGGGTCTGGCTGATGCGATCGACATTCTGCGAAGAAAACATCTTATTGGCGTTGAGCATCAGCATGTTCACGCCCGCCACCAGGTCGCCGCTGTCGTTCAGCAAACGGGCGATGGGCGAGGGCGATGCAATGATCGTCGGCAAATGACCGTCCTTGCCCTTGAGCGTCGGACTCTGCGGCGTACCACCGCTGAGCTGGATGATCGAGGTCCCGGTGATCCCGGTCAGCGCCAATATGGCCCGGGTATCTTCCTTGATCGGTGTATCGCCGCCCAGGCGGATCCGCGCCAGCACTCGGCGCGGGTCTTTCGGGTCCAGACGCAGGGTCACCACGTCGCCGACCTTGATCCCGCTGTACTGCACGGAGCTGCCCTTGGACAGGCCGCTGACGGCCTCGTTGAAGACGACTTCGTAATCCTTGAACTCGGTGTCGACGCTGGACTTGGCCAGCCACAAGCCGAAGAGCAGGGCGCCTGCCACCACAATCACGGTGAACAGGCCGATCAATACATGATGGGCTCGGGTTTCCATGTCAGACCTCCTTAAGCTGTTGAGCGGCGGTCAACGCCGCGCGGCCGCGAGGGCCATGGAAATATTCGTGAATCCACGGATCGTCAGTTTCCGAAACCTTGTCGATGGCATCCGCCACCAGCACTTTCTTTTGCGCCAGCACCGCCACACGGTCGGTGATGGTGTAGAGCGTGTCGAGGTCATGGGTCACCAGAAAAACACTCAGGCCCAACGCATCGCGCAGGGTCAGGATCAATTGATCGAACGCGGCCGCGCCAATCGGATCGAGGCCGGCAGTGGGTTCGTCGAGAAACAGGATGTCCGGGTCCAGCGCCAGCGCCCGGGCCAGTGCCGCACGCTTGATCATGCCGCCGGACAGCGAAGCGGGGTACTTGTCGGCCGCCGACAGCGGCAGCCCGGCCAAGGCCATTTTCACTGCCGCCAGGTGCTCGGCATCCTCTCGGCTCAAACCGGCATGCTCGATCAGGGGCAGGGCGACGTTCTCGGTCACGGTCAGCGAAGAGAACAGGGCGCCTTTCTGGAACAACACGCCGAAGCGCCGTTCGACCATCGAGCGCTCGTGTTCAGACAGCGTCGGCAGGTTTTTGCCGAAGACCTTCACCACCCCTTCACTGGGCTGGCGCAAGCCGACGATGCTGCGCAACAGCACTGACTTGCCGCTGCCGGAACCGCCAACCACGGCAAGGATTTCACCCTTGTACAAATCCAGATCGAGGTTCTCATGCACGCTCTGGCGACCAAAGCGATTGCACAGATCGCGGACTTCGATCACCGCCTCGGATGGCGCTCGGGTTAGACGACTCACCAGCCCATCTCCATGAAAAACAGCGCAGCCACGGCGTCGAGCACGATCACCACGAAAATAGACTGGACCACGCTCGACGTGGTGTGAGCACCGACGGACTCGGCACTACCGCTGACTTTAAAGCCTTCGAGACAGCCGATGGCGCCGATCAGGAACGCGAAAATCGGCGCTTTGACGATCCCCACCAAAAAGTGCTGAACGCCGATATCGGTTTGCAGCAGCGATAGGAACATCGCTGGCGAGATATCCAGCGCCACCGCGCAAACCACACCGCCGCCGATAATCCCCGAAAGCATCGCCAGAAAGGTCAGCATCGGCAGCGCGACCAGCAGGGCCAACACGCGCGGCACCACCAGCAGCTCTATCGGGTCGAGGCCCAAGGTGCGGATGGCGTCGATTTCTTCGTTGGCTTTCATCGAACCGATCTGCGCGGTGAATGCACTGGCGGTGCGGCCGGCCATCAGGATCGCGGTCAGCAATACACCGAATTCGCGCAGGAAGGAGAACGCCACCAGGTCCACGGTGAAAATACTCGCGCCGAAACTCGCCAGCACCGTTGCCCCGAGAAACGCCACCACGGCGCCCACCAGAAAAGTCAGCAGGGCGACGATGGGGGCGGCGTCGAGGCCAGTCTGTTCGATGTGCGCGACCATCGGCGTGAGGCGCCAGCGCTTGGGGCGAAACAGCCCGCGAGCGATGGTTTCCAGAATCAGACCGACGAAACCCAGCAGTTCCAGGGTGTCCTGCCAGACCGCGTCCACCGCGCGGCCGATGCGGGTCAGCAGTTGAATGCCGACGCTGATTTCCGGTTCCTTGATCGGTACACAGAAGTCGGTCAGCGAGCAGTACACCGTCTGCAACAAGGCGCGATCAGCGGAAGAAAGGGTGCAATCGGGGTGTTCGGCAGATTTGCCCAGACGCTCAGCCCCCAGCAGCTCCACCAGCAATGACGCACCCGCCGTATCGAGTGCGCCGAGGCCATTGAGATCGATGTGGGTGTTGTTGTCGTATTGGCCACGGAGCTTTTCGCTCAGGCGGCTGAGATCGGCGTAATGGGCGAGCGTCCAGTCGCCCGTGACCCGCAACAGGGCAGGGCTTTGCGAGGTGTCCAGTAGGGCACTGCCGGGTATTGTGCTGCTAGTCATAAGCTCCGTGCTTGTTCGGTTATTACGCAGATCTGACTAATAGCACGAACCGCGTTACTTTTCTTTGATGGGTGTGCTGTCCATGACCTTGAAGCGCAGCACACCAATCAACTGACCGTCCTCAGTCAGCACCCGGACCTGCCATTTGCCTGCGGGGTTGCCGGGGAAGTTCTGCTTGTGGGTCCAGGCGCGATAGCCTTCTTTGCGCCCACCGTTGATATCCAGAGGGATACGGTCGACTTCTTTGCCGTTGAACATCCAGACGTGATAAATCCGCTCGGCCAGCCCCCTAGGGGCGTTGATCGCGGTGTACGCGTACAGCCCACCTCCGCGAATCTGCTCGGCGCTGACTTCTTCCAGGCTCTTGCCGGGGGTGCGGTCCTGCATTTGGGTGCTGATCGCCACATCGGTCATCCACAGGGTCGCCGGTGGAACCCAGGAGCGCAGCACCCAACCGGCGGCGCCGATACCGACGGTGATGCTGAGGATCGCCAACGCATTGCGCACAGTGCGAATCGGGAAGATCGAGGCCAGGCTCGGGAACGACAGCAACATGGCAATGCCCAGCGCCAGCTTGAAGCTCTGGGCGGTGGTCAGGTGCAAAATGACGGGCAGGGCGGTCAGCAGGGCCGCGAACAGGGTCAGGGTGTGCAGTGCCAGGAATGCCCAGCGGCGCGGTGCCAGCCATTTGTAGTAGAGCGGGTCGATGATCGAAATCAGCGCCGCCATGCTCAGTAATCCAGTGAAGAACAACTGACCGCTGTTCCAGGTGGTGGTGATTAAAAAGAACGGCAGAACGAAGAATAGACTTTCCTGATGGATCATCTGCGTCGCATAACGCAGAAGCGGCTGGGGTATTTCGCGCTTGAAGACCCTGGCGAACAGCTTGGTGAGGCTGTTTTCCAGCATCAGCCAGACCCAGCTGACCAGCATGATGGTGGTGATCCAGGTCGCCAGACCCTGTTGGCGATCCACCAGCATGAAGCTGCCGACCCCGGATATGAAACCACCGAGCGCAATGACCCCCGGGTAGCGCTTCATCAATTCCAGGATGCGCTGTACGTATAGGGTCAGAGTAGGCATTCGGCGGTTCGCAATAGTCGTGGGAAAAATCCCCGACAGGGTACCGCCCGGACAGCGGTGTGGCGAGGGTCCCGATCACTTTGGCCAAACACAAAACCGGATTGGAAATCTTACTGTGGCGAGGGGATCGATTACCGTCTGCGATGGACGCGCCAAGCCAACAGGCCGAGTACAAACAAACCGAACACCCCGGCAATCGCCCACACAAACTGGTCATCACTGATCAACGGCTTTTCGATCCGCAGGTAGCCCGGCTGCATCAGCAATTCACGCATGGCCTTGTTTGCTTCCTCCAGCGTCACCCCTTCCAGTTCCTTGGCGGGGTCGGCGAAACGGCCGTCCTCGTAGTCCCCAAGGGCACTCCAGTAATAATCGGCCAACGCGCTGTTGCCTTGCACGGCCCAGGCCTGGCGGGCAATGGCGGCCTGCTTGATGCGGTTGAAGGTGCCGGCCTTGAGACCGTCCCTGAGCAACCCGGCCTTCAGATTATCCAGCACCCGTTCGGCCTCGGGCACGTCGTCGCGCTCAAGGTCCGCGTTCAGGCTCATGAAGCCCACACCGCCAAACACCTCGCGCTCGACCGAAGGCCCGTAGGACAAGCCATGGGCCAGGCGCAATTGGCGGTAGAGCGCCCAGTCCAGATAGTCCTTGAGCAAGTCGAAGGTTTCGTCGTGCCGATCTTCCTGCACCGGCTCTGGCAACAGCCAATGCAACTTGGCACTGCCGCCAACAAAACCATGACTCAGGGTGCGCTCATGGGCAGCACTGGCCTGGATTGCCGGCAGGGGCGGGTGATCGGTCGGGTCAACCGCTTCAAGCGCGCCATAAGACCGTTCCAGATAGGCCGGCAGCAACCGCTCAAGGTCGCCGACGACGATCAGGGTCATGTTGTTGGGCGCGTACCAGGCCTTGCGTACCTTTTCCAGCTGATCGCGGGTCAGGTGATCGACTTCGGCGCGTTCGGGGCATTTGAGGCCCAGTTCCACTGCCAGCTGATTACTCGCTGTGTGGCCAAGGTCCTGACGATCCAGAAAGCGTTGCAGGTGCGAGTAATGGCCGCCGTCTTCGCGCTCGACCACTTGTTTGGCGGCGTTGATGGCGTTGTCGTCGATTCGGGTCTGGGTCAGCAGCGCCAGCAGCAGGTCGAGGACCTTGCGCTGGTTTTTCGCCGGGGCTTCGATGACGAAGGTCGTGTCGGCATTGCTGGTGTAGGCGTTCCACTCGCCACCCAGGGCCTGCATGCGCTCTTCCAGCCCGCCTTCGCCCGTGGCATCGATGCCGCTGAACAGCAAGTGCTCAAGCAGGTGCGGCAGCTCCTTGTCGGCGCAGCTGAAATCATCGATGCCAACGCCGACCACCAGACGAATCGCCACATGCCCGCGCTCGGTACCGGGTTTGAGCAGCAATTGCAGGCCGTTGGGCAGCGTATAGCCCTCGACCTGAAAGCGATCCAGGGCAAATGAAGGGAATGAACCAAGCAACAGACAAGCGAACAACAAACAACGCATAGCAAGCTTCCAGGCAACCAATCGGAGATCCGTGTCATCAGCCAGGCCGCCTTCGCGAGCAGGCTCGCTCCCACAGGTGATCTGAGTCGGACACAATTTCCGAGTACACCGAAGATCCACTGTGGGAGCGAGCCTGCTCGCGAAGGCGGCCTTCATGCTGAATCAATGTTACTGACTGACCACTCTGCCAGACGTTCAAGGTGAATGCGTGATGTCTGCCAAATCATCGGCCGCCAGGGCGCCGGTGTCGGAAGTTTCCAGCACCACATAGGCGCTGCTGCAAAACAGTGAATTCAGACGCTTCATGTCGGCAATCAACTCAAGGTGCAACGAGCTGGTTTCGATACTCTGCACGATCTTACGTTGCAATCGGCTGACGTGAGCATGGGCCAGGCGCCGTTCCTGTGCGCGAAAGCGACGTTTCTCGCGCAATAACTGGCGGGCACTTTCCTTATCGGCACTGAGGAACACCGACAACCCCAGGCGCAGGTTGGATATCAACTGACTGTGCAGCCCCGCCAACTCTTCCAGGCCGACCTCGGAAAAAGACCGGCGCTGTGAGGTTTTCTGTTGCTGGACCTTGCGCAGCATGCGTTCGATGAGGTCGCTGGCGAGTTTAAGGTTGATCGCCAGCTCGATGATTTCCGCCCAGCGCCGGCTGTCCTGCTCGCTGAGATCTTCGCGGGGCATTTGCGCCAGATACAGCTTGATCGCGCCATAGAGCGATTCCACATCATCGGTCAGGCGCCGCATTTCCTGGGTAACGGCGGTTTGCTTGCCGTTCAGCACGTCGAGCATGGCCTCGAGCATGTTGTCGATCAGGTCGCCGATGCGCAGGGTTTCCCGGGCGGCATTGGCCAGCGCCAGGCTGGGCGTGACCAGCGCTGTTGGATCAAGATGCCGCGGTTTGGCAGTGCCATTGATTTGCGGGCGCTCCGGCAGCACCCACGCACAGAACCTGGCCATCGGTCCGACACTCGGCAGCAAGAGCAGGCAACGCGCGGTGTTGTAGAGCAGGTGAAAGCCGATGACCATTTCCTGAGGGCTGAAGTCCAGGCTGTCGATCCAGTGCACCAACGGATCGAGCACCGGGATGATCAGCAACAGGCCGATCAGTTTGTAGAGCAGGCTGCCCAACGCCACCTGGCGGCCGGCGGCGTTCTGCATGCTGGTGCTGAGGAAGGCGAGGATGCCGCTGCCGATGTTGGCGCCGATCACCAGGCCGATGGCAACGGGCAGGCTGATCACCGCAGCGCCGGCCAGGGTCGCGGTCAGCAGGACGGCAGCCAGGCTGGAGTAGGAAACCATCGCAAACAACGCGCCGACCAGGGCATCGAGCAAGATGTCGCCGGTCAGCGAGGCGAAAATCACCTTCACGCCTTGGGCCTGGGTAATCGGCGCGGCAGCGGCGACGATCAGTTGCAGCGCCAGGATGATCAGCCCCAGTCCGATACTGACCCGGCCCATCTGTCCAACCCGGGTCTGTTTGCGTGACAGGAAGAAAATCACCCCAAGAAAGATCAGCAGCGGCGACAACCATGACAGGTCGAAGGTCAGCACCCGCGCCATCAGCGCGGTACCGACGTCGGCCCCGAGCATGGTCGCCAGGGCAGGGGTCAGCGCCATCAGGCCCTGACCGACAAAGGAGGTGACGAGCATGGCGGTGGCGTTGCTGCTCTGGACCATCGCCGTCACGACGATCCCCGACACGAACGCCAGCCAGCGCCTGGACATGTTCCGGCCAATCACATGGCGCAGGTTGGAACCGTAGACCCGCAGGATGCCGGTTCGGACGATGTGCGTGCCCCAAATCAACAGGGCCACGGCAGATAACAAATTGAGCAGGGTGAGCATGCAGGCCCCCTGTGGTGGTAGCGCCCCATCGGAGCAAGTTGACGGTGCCGCGCGTTCTTCTACGTTCTGTACTTAAGCTGTAGTTGGCTAACGGACTGCGCGCCAGCATCGCACAGCTAAAGAAGCGATTGAAACAAAACTGCCATAAAAACAGCTTGATGCAGATATGAAAAAGGGGCCCGAAGGCCCCTTTGTCATCACATGGCATTCGGGTTATTGACCCGGAATATCCTTGCGCAGCTTCACCGGTTCCTGCTGCTTGCGCTTTTTCGCCATGGCGGTGCGCATCTTGATGTTGATCGCTTCCACCGCCAGCGAGAACGCCATGGCGAAGTAGACGTAGCCTTTTGGCACGTGAACGTCGAGGGATTCAGCAATCAGCACAGTACCGACTATCAACAGGAACGACAGCGCCAGCATCTTCAGCGACGGGTGCTTGTCGATGAACTCGCTGATGGTGCCGGAAGCCCACATCATCACCAGCACGGCAACGACGATCGCCGCGACCATGACCGGTACGTAGGACACCATGCCAACAGCGGTGATGACCGAGTCCAGCGAGAACACGATGTCGATGATCGCGATCTGAATGATGGTGTAGAAGAAGTTGCCGCCCTTGCCGCCCGGCTCCTCATTGGTTTCGTCTTCACCTTCCAGCGCGTGGTACATCTCTTGCGAGCTCTTCCACAGCAGGAACAGACCACCGAAGAACAGGATCAGGTCACGCCCGGAAATACCCTGGCCGAACACTTCGAACAAGTCGGCGGTAAGGCGCATGACCCAGGTGATCGACAACAGCAACAGAATCCGCGTGACCATGGCCAGCGCCAGGCCGAAAATCCGCGTGCGTGCCTGCATGTGCTTGGGCATGCGGCTGACCAGGATCGAAATCATGATGATGTTATCGATACCCAGAACGATTTCCAGGGCGGTCAGGGTGAAGAAGGCAACCCAGATTTCAGGGTTGGTCAGCCATTCCATGTGTATTCCTTTGTGCGAGTGTTAAACCACGAAGGGCCCAGGCTTCAAACAACAAAGCCTGGACCCGTCATGGTGAGTCTTGGGCTTATAGAGTGCTGAACAGCGGAAAAATCCCCATCAGCAAAGCGGCGACCAGTATGCACATGCAAACCAGCACTGCCCACTTCAGGGTGAAACGCTGGTGATCACCGAAGTCGATACCGGCCAGGGCCACCAACAGGTAGGTCGATGGTACCAGCGGGCTCAGCAAGTGGACGGGCTGACCGACGATCGAGGCACGTGCCATTTCAACCGCGGTTATACCGTAATGGCTGGCGGCTTCCGCAAGTACCGGTAACACGCCGTAATAAAATGCATCGTTCGACATGAAGAACGTGAACGGCATGCTCACCAGTGCAGTGATCACCGCCAGGTACGGGCCGAGGAAGTCCGGGATGACCGCCAACAGGCTTTTCGACATCGCATCGACCATTCCGGTGCCCGACAGGATGCCGGTGAAGATACCGGCCGCGAAGATCAAGCCGACCACCGCCAGCACGCTACCGGCGTGGGCCGCGACGCGGTCCTTCTGCTGTTGCAGGCACGGGTAGTTGACGATCATCGCGATACTGAACGCCACCATGAACAGCACCGGCAGCGGCAACAGACCGGCGACCAGGGCGCACATCAGGGCCAGGGTCAGGGCGCCGTTGAACCAGATCAACTTCGGACGACGGGCATCCGGGAATTGCGAAACGCTGATTTCACTGTGGTCGATTTCCTCGCCCACCAGGTGCAGCTCACCCAGACGTGCACGCTCACGCATGCCGTAGAAGTAGGCAATCACGAGGATAGCCAGCACCCCGAAAGCCATCGCCGGAATCATGGGTACGAAGATGTCGGACGGGTCCACGTGCAGCGCACTGGCCGCACGAGCGGTCGGGCCGCCCCACGGCGTCATGTTCATCACGCCACCGGCGAGGATGATCAGGCCGGCCATGATCCGCGGGCTCATGCCGATACGGGCGTAGAGCGGCAGCATGGCGGCAACGCAGATCATATAAGTGGTCGCGCCGTCCCCATCGAGGGAGACGACGAGCGCCAGTACGGCGGTGCCGACCGAAACTTTCAACGGGTCGCCCTTGACCAGTTTGAGGATCTTGCGCACGGCCGGGTCGAACAGGCCGGAATCGATCATCAGGGCGAAGTACAGAATGGCGAACATCAGCATCACACCGGTCGGTGCGAGCTTGGTGATGCCTTCGAGCATCATCGGGCCGATCTTCGGCGCAAAACCACCGAACAGCGCGAACAGGATCGGGATGATGATCAGAGCGATCAGCGCGGAAACGCGCTTGGTCATGATCAGGAACATGAACGTGATGACCATGGCAAAGCCAAGGAAAGTCAGCATGGGAATACTCCAGGCATAGCGCGTCTAGGGAATGGGCGAACCGGGTGGGTCAGCGCAGAACGGGAAGCACGAGGCGTATGGGTGGAGTGACAGCGAAGCGGCGGGTAGAAGAGGACATCAGGATCACCATTGTTGTTGTTAAATGGGCTGTGCGAGCGATAAAACACTGGCATTGGCCAACCGGTCTGTTGCCGGTAGTGGGGGCGATCCTAATCGCGGAAGCTTTCAGCCAGCTTTCGCGGATGAAAGCATTGACCAGATGTGCAACCGGTCGTCGGACCGGGGCAGGGACGTTAAACCGAGTTGACGCCTTCGCGAGCAAGTCGAATCGTCGCACCGCCGCTCCCACATTGGAATGCGTTCCCCTGTGGGAGCGGGCTTGCTCGCGAAGACGTCGGAACATACGCAACAGGAGGAAACAGAATGGGCGAAGTTCATACGGGCGGCTGCCACTGCGGACATCTGCGCTATCAATTCAGCGGGCCTTTGCACGACATCGCCCACTGTCATTGTTCGATTTGCCGACGGGTCAGCGGCGGGATCGTGACCACCTGGATCACCGTGCCCGCCTCAGCCTTTGAATGGGTGAAAGGAACGCCAGCGCAGTACGACTCTTCAACCACCTGCGTGCGGTATTTCTGCGGCAACTGTGGGGCGCAGCTGGCGCTGGTTTCGCACCTGAGCCCGGACAGCATCGACGTGACCATCGCCACCCTCGATCATCCCGAGCACGCACCCGCCGAAAGGCATATCTGGACTGACAACCGACTGCCCTGGCTGCATCTGGATGAACATTTGCCCGGCGAAGCCGAGGAACAGTTGTAAACTGATCAAAAAACAGACAGATCCAGTGGCCGAATGGCGCCCATCCAGATCGCATGCTCGGTGTGGTCGAGCAGATCGTCGCCGGTGTCCGGGTGCAGGAACACCACCAAGCCTTTGCGGTTGAGCGCAAGCCAGGGCAGCACGTCGCCGATGTATTGCGGCTCGAACGCCAACTGGCAGCTCCAGTCCGGGTGCGGGCCCACCGGCCGTTCATGGACGCGGCCCATCCTCACTGGAAACAGTTGCGCCGCCTGCTCACACAAGGCGCGCGCCTGAGGAAGGGTACTGGCGTCGAAGTAGACATGGGCGTGGTAGCCCTTGATCTGCTGCATTTGAAACCCTCTGAACCGAGTCGAACCGGCGTTGTTTCCCACAGGTCACACGCCATAAAGATAGGAAGAACGGAGCACGGCCATGAAAAATGCCGAAACCCCGGTGGTGAAAGTGGTGCTTTATGGTGCCATGAGTAGCCTAGGCAGTGCGCTGATGGCTGAAATGCTGCGGCGCCAACATGAAGTGATCGCGATTCTCGATGACCTGACGGCGCTCGCGCCGCGCCCGGGACTGCGGACCAAGACCGGCGATTTGTTCGACGCCAAGCGGGTCAAGCAGAGCGTCGCCGGGTGTTCGGCGGTGATTTGTCTGCTGGATGCCCCCGGACTGCCGATGAGCAGCGAGCACGTGGAAAAATCCATCGTGCCCGGCCCGGTCGAGCAAGTGTTGGCGGTGGATGCCCTGATCGATGGCATGCAGGCCTCAGGGATTGCCCGGCTGTTTCTGGTCGGCGATTTCGAGGCACTGGACGATCCGGAAATAGAAGATCGGCTGCAACGCCACGCCGCCGAAGAAATCCGCGAGGCCCTGCAAAGCAGCACCTTGCACTGGACGCTGGTGAATGCGCCACGCGGGGTGCCTGGGCTGACCATCGAACATTTCAGCCACGTCAGCAGCAGCCTGGAGCCGGGCCTCGCCGAACCGCTTGGACGGTTGAGCCGGGTGGCTGTGGGGATTGCCGATGAGTTGCGGTTGAACCTGCATGTCGGCGAACACGTGACCTTTGTCGCGACCGAGGCTATACAGCGATAGACGGCAACGGCAGGCCATTCAACGATTGCGCACTGCTGGCCTGCTCAGCCATCAGCCAGTCCACAAACTGTTGAATCAGCGCACCACGCCGTTTCCGCTGGGGCAGGACCACGTAGTAGCCGAGCCTGGAGATCACCGTTTGCGCAATCGGTCGGCACAACAAACCCTGCGCCAGCAAGTTATCCACAAGGTGCCGCCACCCAATCGCCACGCCCTGGCCGCCAATCGCCGCCTGAATCAGCAGCGTGTAATTGTCGAAGCGTAATTGCCCTGGCGCGGGTGCCGAAGCAATCCCCAACTCACGAAATACGCCGCTCCAGTCGAACCAGTTGCTGCTGTTCTCGCCGCGAAGGTGCAGCAGCGGGAACTCGAGCAATGACTGGGGTGGCAAGGGCAGGGGACGATCCTTCAACAGCAGCGGGCTGCACACCGGAAACACTTCTTCGCTGAACAGCCAATGGCTTTCGCCCTGTTTGAATCGGCCATCCCCAAACAACACCGCCACATCAATATCAGTGCGCAGCATGTTGAGGCTGCGTTCGCTGGTGACCAGGCTGACGTCCACTTGAGGATTGGCGGCATGGAAGCGGTGCAGGCGCGGCATCAACCAATACGCGGCGAAGGCGAAATCGGTGGCGACCTGCAACACTTCATGTTGATGCTGTGCGCTGATCGCGCTCAACCCTGCGTCGATATTCTGCAATCCGAGCTGAACCTGCTCAAACAGGATCGTCCCGGCCTCGGTCAGTTCGATGCCGCGATAGATCCGGTCGAACAGCCGCGTCCCGAGTTGTTCTTCCAACCGTTTGATCTGCTGGCTGATGGCCGGTTGCGTGGTGCCAAGCTCCACGGCGGCCGCGGTGAAGCTGCGCTGACGGGCCGCCGTTTCAAAGGCGCGAAGCAAATCCAGAGACAAATCACCAAGGGCGTCATACATAAGCTGTGCTTATCCTAGTCATTGCCGCGCATGGGCTTTACCACAAATTGCATGGGCTACATGCTCAATCACAGCACTCTCGCATAAATATTCACTATGGAATGCCGCGATCACATGAAGCGCAAAAATATTCTTTTCATCATGGCCGATCAAATGGCCGCGCCAATGTTGCCGTTCTACGGCCCTTCGCCCATCAAACTGCCTAATCTCAGCCGCCTCGCCGCCGAAGGCGTGGTGTTCGACGCCGCTTATTGCAACAGCCCATTGTGCGCGCCGTCGCGTTTTACCCTGGTCAGCGGTCAGTTGCCGAGCAAGATCGGCGCCTACGACAACGCGGCCGATTTCCCCGCCGACGTACCGACTTATGCCCACTACCTGCGTCGACTCGGCTACCGCACCGCGCTGTCGGGCAAGATGCATTTCTGTGGCCCGGATCAGCTGCATGGTTATGAAGAACGCCTGACCAGCGACATCTACCCGGCCGATTACGGCTG
This sequence comes from Pseudomonas sp. PDM25, assembly GCF_019219045.1. Classification (NCBI taxonomy): domain Bacteria; kingdom Pseudomonadati; phylum Pseudomonadota; class Gammaproteobacteria; order Pseudomonadales; family Pseudomonadaceae; genus Pseudomonas; species Pseudomonas sp. PDM25. The sequence goes on along the minus strand of NZ_JAHUWL010000017.1, from coordinate 56,924 downwards.
GTCTGTGAACTGGGACGAGCCAGACGTGCGTCCAACCTGGTTTCACAATATGTCGTCGGTGCTGCAGGCCGGGCCGTGCGTACGCACCAATCAGCTGGATTTCGACGAAGAAGTGGTGTTCAAGGCTCAACAGTACTTGTTCGATCACATCCGCGAGGATGGCGATCAGCCGTTCTGCCTGACCGTTTCGATGACTCACCCACACGACCCGTACACCATCCCCAAGGCCTTCTGGGATATGTACGACGACGCCGACATCCCGTTGCCTGAAACCCCGGCGCAGACCGAACTGGATCCGCATTCCCAGCGTTTACTCAAAGTTTACGACCTGTGGGACAAACCACTGCCTGTGGATAAGATTCGCGATGCACGCCGTGCGTACTTCGGTGCGTGCAGCTATATCGACAGCAACGTCGGCAAACTCCTGCAAACACTCGAGGAAACCGGCCTGATCGACGACACCATCATTGTGTTCTCCGGCGACCACGGCGACATGCTCGGCGAGCGTGGGCTCTGGTACAAAATGCACTGGTACGAAATGGCCGCCCGCGTACCGCTGTTGATCAGTGCGCCGGGGCAATTCGGGGCTGGCCGGGTCAGCGCGGCGGTGTCCACTGCCGATCTGTTGCCGACCTTCGTCGAACTGGCCGGCGGCTCGCTGGAGCCGGGGCTGCCGCTGGACGGCCGCTCACTGGTCTCGCACCTGCAAGGACAGGGCGGTCATGACGAAGTCTTCGGCGAGTACATGGCTGAAGGCACTATCAGCCCGCTGATGATGATTCGCCGTGGCGCCTACAAATTCATCTACAGCGAAGACGACCCTTGCCTACTCTTCGACGTACACAACGACCCGCGCGAACTGGAAGAACTCAGCCAGTCGCCGCAACATCAGTCGCTTTTCGATGAATTTCTCGCCGAAGCCCGGGCCAAATGGGATATCCCGGCGATCCACCAACAGGTGCTCGCCAGCCAACGACGCCGACGTTTCGTCGCCAAGGCATTAACCATCGGCAAGTTGAAGAGCTGGGATCACCAGCCGCTGGTGGACGCCAGTCAGCAGTACATGCGCAACCACATCGACCTCGACGATCTGGAGCGTAAAGCACGTTATCCACAACCCTGCCAAAACCAATAATGTTAAGGGGAATGCCATGCGTAGGTTATCCACAGCAATGACGGTCGGGCTTCTGGCTCTGGGCAGTGCATCGGCGTATGCCGATCAGAGTTGCGAGACGGTGAAAATGGCCGACCCTGGCTGGAGCGACATTGCCGCCACTAATGCCATCACCGGGTTTCTGCTGGACGGCATGGGCTACAAGGCCAAGGTCGACACGCTTGCAGTGCCGATCACCTTTGGCGGCTTGAAAGATGGCCAGGTCGACGTGTTTCTCGGTAACTGGATGCCGGCGCAACAGGGCTTCTACGACAAATTCGTGGCCACCGGCGATGTCACGCAACTGGCGAAAAACCTCGACGGCACCGAATTCACCCTCGCGGTCCCGGATTACGTCTGGGACGCGGGTGTGCATAACTTTTCCGACCTGAACAAATACGCCGACAAGTTCGACAAGAAGATCTACGGGATCGGCTCCGGCGCTCCCGCCAACATCTCGTTGCAGGAAATCATCAAGAAGAACGACTTCGACATGGGCCAGTGGAAACTGGTCGAGTCCAGCGAGCAGGCGATGCTGGCCGAAGTGTCTCGCGCGGTGAAAAAACAGAAGTTCGTGACCTTCCTCGGCTGGACCCCGCACCCAATGAACGTGCAACTGAAAATGCATTACCTCAAGGGCGGCGAGAAGTACTTCGGCGACACCGGCAGCGTTTATACGCTGACCCGCAAAGGTTATGCACAGGCCTGCCCGAACGTCGGCAAACTGCTCACCAACCTGAGTTTCACCCAGGAAATGGAGAACAGCATCATGGCCGAGGTGGTGAACAAGAAGGTCAGCAATGCTGATGCGGCGAAGGCGTGGATCAAGGCGAATCCGGCGGTGCTGGATAAATGGCTGGATGGGGTGAAGACAGTGGATGGGAAGGATGCGTTGGGGGCGGTGAAAGCCAAACTCTGATTTCCCAGCCCCTCAATACAGTTCACCCACTTGTGGCGAGGGGATTTATCCCCGTTGGGCTGCGAAGCGGCCCCAAACACCTGCAATCGATAAACGACTGCTGCGCAGCCGAACGGGGATAAATCCCCTCGCCACAATGATCGCGTCGTCCTGCTACCCTTGCGCAAAATCTCACCCGAGAGGACCCATGGCCTTTCCAAGCCGCCATTCGCTCTTCCCCTTCCTCAGCTGGATGCCTCGGCAAACCCGCGCCAGCGTCGGTCGTGACCTGATTGTCGGTCTCAGCGGCGCGATTCTCGCGTTGCCGCAATCCATTGCCTACGCGCTGATCGCCGGTCTCCCACCTGAATACGGCCTGTACGCGGCGATTATCCCGGTGCTGATCGCCTGTCTCTGGGGTTCTTCGTGGCATTTGATCTGCGGTCCTACGGCGGCGATTTCTATCGTCTTGTACGCCAGCGTCAGTCCTCTGGCCGTTCCGGCGTCAGAGGACTACGTCACCCTGATCCTGTTGCTGACGCTGCTTGCCGGCATTTTCCAGTGGCTGCTCGGTTTGCTGCGCTTCGGCGCCTTGGTGAATTTCGTCTCGCACTCGGTGGTGCTGGGTTTCACCCTCGGCGCGGCGGTGGTGATTGCCATCGGCCAACTGCCGAATTTGTTGGGGCTGGATTTGCCCAACCAGGCAACAGCGCTGAACAGCTTGATGATGCTCTTCAGTCACCTAGGCCAAGTGGATAAACCGTCGCTGATGCTGGGCCTGGCGACCGTCGTCGTGGGCGTGATCCTCAAATTGTTCCTGCCACGCTGGCCGACGCTATTGATCACCCTGGTGCTGAGCGGATTGCTGGTCTGGATCTGGCCATCGATGTTTGGCCATGTGACGTTGGTCAGCGCGTTTGTCGGACGGCTGCCGCCCTTCAGCCCGCTGCCGCTGGATCTGGACCTGATTCTGCGCTTGCTACCCAGTGCGGTGGCGGTGGGCATGCTCGGGCTGGTCACCAGCCTGTCGATTGCCCGATCCTTGTCGGCCCGCTCCCAGCAGTTGCTCGACGCCAACCAAGAGGTCCGCGCCCAGGGTTTATCAAACATGGTCGGTGCGTTTTTTTCCGGATCGCTGTCAGCCGGTTCCTTCACCCGCTCGGGCCTGAGCTACGAAGCGGGCGCCTGCTCGCCGATGGCCGGCGTTTTTTCGGCGGTGTGGGTGGCGTTGTTCGCCATCTTCGGCGCGAATTTGATCGCGCACATTCCGATCCCGGCCATGGCCGGCAGCATTCTGTTGATCGCCTGGGGGCTGGTGGATCATCGCGGCATTCGCGCGTTGTTGCGGGTCAGCCGCGCCGAGTTCCTGGTCATGGCGCTGACCTGTGTCGCCACGCTGCTGCTGGAATTGCAGACCGCGATCTACGCCGGAGTGCTGGCTTCGCTGTTCTTCTACCTCAAACGCACCTCGCAACCGCGGGTCCAGCATTGGCAGGATGGGGATGAAGACATTCTGCGGGTTGGCGGTTCGATCTTTTTCGGCGCCAGCCATTACCTGCAAGTACGCCTGCAGCGGATGCACGGCGCACGCGTGGTGATCGAAGCGCAGCAGATCAACTTCATCGATTATTCAGGTGTGGAGATGCTGCACCAGGAAGCGCGGCGGCTGCTGCGGCAGGATCGCAGCCTGACTTTGCGGCGCGCGCGGCCGCAGGTGGTGGAAGAATTGAGGAAGCTGGAAGGGGCGGAGAAATGCCCGATCCGGTTTGAGGACTGATCTGAAATCGGTGTCGCGGCCATTCGCGAGCAAGCCCGCTCCCACAGGTTTTCGGTGATTCCCTGTGGGAGCGAGCCTGCTCGCGATGCTTTTAAAGGGCCAACTGCCGACGCAACTCGGCCAGCACCGGCGCCGTGTCCGGGCGCACACCGCGCCACAGGAAGAACGCTTCTGCCGCTTGTTCCGCGAGCATCCCCAAGCCATCCATCGATACCGCCGCGCCATGTTCACTGGCCCAACGGCAGAACGAGGTCGGCTCCTTGCCGTACATCATGTCGTAGCACACCGTCTTGCCCGGCTCGATCAAACTACTGGCAATCGGCGGTACATCCCCTGACAGACTGGCGGACGTCGCGTTAATGATCAGGTCCACCGACTCCTTCAACCAATCAAAACCACTGGCCGACACCGGCCCCAGGTCCGCGAACAATTCCGCCAACAGTTCGGCTTTTTCCACCGTGCGGTTGGCGATGATCACCGAGGCGGGTTGCTCGGCCAGCAACGGCTCCAGCGCGCCGCGCACCGCACCGCCGGCACCGAGCAGCAGGATGCGTTTGCCCTTGAGGCTGAAACCGGCGTTGACCGTCAGGTCCCGCACCAGCCCGGCGCCATCGGTGTTGTCGCCCAGCAGGCTGCCATCGGCCAGTTTGCTCAGGGTGTTCACCGCACCGGCGCGTTGCGCCCGCGCCGTCAGACTGTTCGCCAGACGATAGGCTTCTTCCTTGAACGGCACCGTCACATTCGCCCCGAGACCTTCGAGGAAAAACGTCCGGGCGCAGGTGGAAAAATCGTCGAGGGGCGCCAGCAACGTGCTGTAGTCCAGTTTTTGAGCCGTCTGCTCGGCGAACAGACGGTGGATCAACGGCGACTTGCTGTGGCCAATCGGGTTACCGAATACGACGTAACGGTCCATCAGAATTCCTCGTTCAGGCCTTGGCCAACCAATCGCGGTCTTGCAGGAAGTACTCGGTCAGCCGTGCTTCTTCGCTGCCCGGCTCGGCTTTCCAATCGTAACTCCAGCGAACTTGCGGCGGCAGGGACATCAGGATCGACTCGGTACGCCCGCCCGATTGCAAACCGAACAACGTGCCGCGATCGTAGACCAGGTTGAACTCAACGTAGCGCCCACGGCGGAATTCCTGGAATTCACGCTGTTTGGCGGTAAACGCATCGTTTTTGCGGCGCTGCACGATCGGCAGGTAAGCGTCGATGAACGCGTCACCGATGGCACGCATGAAGGCGAAACAGGTGTCGAAGTCCCACTCGTTCAAGTCATCAAAGAACAAGCCGCCGATGCCGCGCGGCTCGTGGCGATGCTTGATGTGGAAGTAGCTGTCGCACCAGGCCTTGTAGCGCGAGTAAACGTCCGGACCGAACGGCGCGCAGGCCTGCTCGGCGACGCGGTGCCAATGCACGCAGTCTTCTTCATTGCCGTAGTAAGGGGTCAGGTCGAAGCCACCGCCGAACCACCAGACTGGTTCTTCGCCTTCTTTTTCAGCAATGAAAAAGCGCACGTTGGCGTGGGACGTCGGCACATGCGGGTTGTGCGGGTGAATGACCAAAGAGACGCCAAGGGCTTCGAAGCCACGGCCGGCCAACTCTGGCCGATGGGCGCTGGCGGACGGTGGAAGGCCGCTGCCGAAGACGTGGGAAAAGTTGACGCCGCCCTTTTCGATGACAGCACCATTTTCGATCACCCGGGTGCGACCGCCACCACCGGCAGGCCGGGTCCAGGCGTCTTCGACGAACTGCGTGCCGCCGTCTTCAGCTTCGAGGGCCGCGCAAATGCGGTCTTGCAGGTCGAGCAGGTAGGCTTTTACGGCCTCGGTGCGGGTCGTCATGTCATCACCTTGAATCGGGCAAAGCTACGCGGCGCTCCATGGGAGCAGGGCCGGCGCAAATGGGCGCGTAGCATAACATCGCAGATGGGCCTGCCGCAGTTGACGAAGATCATGGTTAGGAGTCCGATAGGGAGCTTCGCAAGACGACCTAAGGAGAGTTCTGATGGCAAAGCGTATCCAGTTCCGCGCCCATGGCGGCCCCGAAGTGCTCGAGTATGTTGACTACCAACCCGCCGAGCCCGGCCCGCAGCAGGTTCGCGTCACCAATAAGGCCATCGGCCTGAATTTCATCGACACCTATTACCGCAGCGGTCTCTATGCACCGCCAGCCCTGCCATCGGGCCTGGGCTCGGAAGGTGCGGGCGTGGTCGAAGCGGTGGGCAGTGAAGTCACCCGGTTCAAAGTGGGTGATCGCGTGGCGTACGGCAGCGGTCCGTTGGGCGCTTACAGCGACGTTCACGTGTTGCCGGAGGCCAATCTGGTGCATCTGCCGGACGCGATCAGCTTCGAACAGGCCGCCGGCGTAATGCTCAAGGGCCTGACCGTGCAGTACCTGTTGCGTCAGACCTATGAACTCAAGGGTGGCGAAACCATCCTGTTTCACGCTGCCGCGGGTGGCGTCGGCTCCCTGGCTTGCCAATGGGCCAAGGCCTTGGGCGTGAAGTTGATCGGCACGGTCAGCTCACCGGAGAAAGCTGCGCTGGCCAAGGCCAACGGCGCTTGGGCAACCATCGATTACAGTCATGAAAACGTCGCACAGCGCGTACTGGAATTGACTGACGGGAAAAAAGTCCCGGTGGTGTATGACGGCGTGGGCAAGGACACTTGGCTGACTTCGCTGGATAGCGCGGCGCCTCGCGGTCTGGTGGTGAGCTTCGGAAATGCGTCGGGCGCGGTAGACGGGGTGAACCTGGGGATTCTGTCGGCGAAGGGTTCGTTGTACGTGACCCGGCCAACCCTGGCGACTTACGCCAACAACGCTGAAAACCTGCAGCGTATGGCGGATGAACTGTTCGAGATGATCATCAGCGGCAAGCTGAAAGTGGCCATTAGCCAGAAGTATCCGTTGGTCGAAGCGGCGAAGGCGCAGACCGAGTTGTCGGCACGACGTACGACTGGTTCGACTGTTTTGTTGCCTTGAGGGCCTCTTCGCGAGCAAGCCCGCTCCCACAGTGGATCGTTGTCGAACACAAATTCTGTGTTCACTGAAGATCTAATGTGGGAGCGAGCCTGCTCGCGATTGGCTGCGCCGCGGTGTCAGTCCGGGCGGATGACGTTGCCCGTCGCCAGATCCCGAATCACGCTCGGATTCTTGCGCCCACCCAGATTCCCACCCAACACGTAATCCACCTGCCCACGGAAATACTGCTCGACGCGAATCCGCGTGCGCGCCGCCGGTTGGCCCTGCGGGTTGGCCGACGTTGAAACCAACGGCCCGACCACCGCGCACAAATCCCGCACCAACGGGTGATCGCTGACCCGCAGCGCCACCGTTTCATGCACGCCGGTAATCCACTGCGGCAACATATTCTGATGCGGCACCAGCCAGGTGTTCGGCCCTGGCCAGGTGCTGGCCATGCGATCCATCCACAATTCAGGAAAGTCTTCGAAGAGGAAGTCGAACTGGCGAATGTTGTCGGCCACCAGAATCAACCCTTTTTCCACCGACCGCCCCTTGATCGCCAGCAGACGATAGACCGCCTCTTCGTCCCACGGGTCGCACCCCAGACCCCAGACCGCCTCGGTTGGGTAGGCAATCACCGCGCCTGCGCGAATGGCTCGTGCGGCTTGTTGCACACGCCAACTGTTGACCATGAAAAACTCTCCGGAATAAGGCTCTGCGCAGTTTACCGATCTTCCTTGTAAAACCTAGCTCACCCGCGCAAACCAGCGCCCGCTTTCGCAGACCGCCCGGCCGTCCATTTCCAGCTCCGTCAGCGCTGCCAGCACTTTGGGCAATGCCCAGCCGCTGGAGGCGCACAACGCTTCACTGGTGTGGGGCGCGGCATGCAGCAGCATGAGCAACGGATGTGTCACCGCTGGTGTCGCTGTGGATAACGGCAACTGCTGCCAGCCGCGCAACGCTTCAAGGATATGCTCGATGGTTTCCACCAGCACCGCTCCGTCGCGGATCAGCTGATGACAACCCTTTGCGCCCGGGTGATGAATCGACCCGGGAATCGCATACACCTCGCGCCCTTGTTCCGCCGCCAGCCTCGCGGTGATCAACGAACCGCTGGCGACACTCGCCTCGACCACCAGCACGCCGAGGGATAAACCGCTGATGATCCGATTGCGCCGGGGGAAGTTACTGGCGGTCGGTCCGGCGTCCAGCGGGAACTCCGAAAGCACTGCGCTGCCCGAGGCAATCATCGCGTCTGCCAGCCGTCGATTGCGCTGTGGATAAAACTTTTCAAGTCCCGTGCCAAGTACACCGACCGTTCGCCCGCCCACGTCCAAAGCGGCTTGATGGGCGGCAGCATCGATGCCCAGCGCCAGACCGCTGGTAATGACAAACCCGGCGCCGGCCAGACTGCGGGAAAAGGCGGCGGCGGTGTCCATGCCCGGCCGCGAAGCGCGACGGCTACCGACCATCGCCAGTTGCGGTTTTTCCAGAATGCCGGGGTCGCCCGCCACGAATAACAGCGGCGGCGCATCACTGATTTCCGCCAACAGTGCCGGGTAGTCCGGTTGGTCCCACATCAGTAAATGCTGGCCCGGACGCTCTAACCAGGCCAATGCATGGCTCGCGCCATCGCGGATTTCACTGGAGCGCCTGGCCTGCGCACAAGCGAGGGGCAAACCCAACGAACGCCAGGCACTGGCCGGCGCGCTGATAGCCTTGGACGCCGAGCCGAAGGCCTCAAGCAATTTCTTGAATCGCACAGGACCGAGTTCCGGCAGGCGATGCAAACGTAAACGAGCTTCCAGTTCCGCCGGGGAAACCGGTGCAAAGGCAGACAGCGGCATGGATCATCCTTGATCGTTATGAGCCCCGTTCAAACGGGAATAAGCTGTGGATAACTCTGTTGGTAACTTGTGGAGCCTGTTAAGGATTTCGCACCTTGTCCAGCACCGCCAGGGAGCGTGATGCGTAGAGCACCAGCCCGTAGCTGAGCTTGTCATAGGTGCGGAAAACCATCAGCAGACCGGCGCGCTCATCCGGGATTTTCAGTGGCTGACCGGTGATCCGGTCACGCACGGTTTCACCGGTTTTCAACACCACCAACACGTTGCCTTCGACCAAGCCATCGCGCTGGCCCTTGTTCAGGGTGACCACATCCATCGCGCCAATTTGGGTAACCCCGCGCGGCACGTCGATGATCAACCCGTTGATCTGGGTTTTTGGCGCACTGGGCATGAAGGTCGAGTTGATGGAGCGCTCTTCACCGCTGAACAAGCGGTCACCGAGGCGGACTTCCTGGGTGGTGCGTTGCAGCGCCAGGGTGGCAACGTCGCCTTCGGTGGCCACAATCTCGCCACCGCCGATGTCGTCGGCGTTGATCCCCAAAAACTCTTTACTGACAGGATCGATGTAGACCTTGCCCTGACGGAAGATGCCGTAAACCGGTTGAGCCGGGTCGAAATGGCCGCGAGCGAAGATTCGGTCACCGGTGCCACTGAGCACGCGTTCGGCATCGCCGGCAACGATGTAAGGCGCCTTGTCGAAGTCCTCGACCTTGTCGACGATGCGGTTGCTCAGCAGAAAGCTGTTGATCGATTCCAGCGGAATACTCGGGATCGCATTGGCAACCGGGCTACTGCGGACGCGTGGCGACAGCTTGATGGTGCCCCGGGAAGCGCCACGGTTGAGGGTCAGGCGTGGCTGCCCATTGACGTAGACCAGCGACAGCGAGTCGCCGGGATAGATGAGATTGGGGTTTTCGATTTGTGGATTGGCCTGCCAGAGCTCCGGCCATTTCCACGGTTCACGAAGGAATTTCCCCGATATGTCCCAGAGTGTGTCACCGGATTCCACGGTGTATTGCTGTGGAAAACCTTCCTTGAGTTGCACTTGCCCGTGCGCCAAACCGGCCGAGGCCAGAAGGAGCAAGGCGAGTAGTGATTTCCTCATGCGGTGAATCCCTTTATTATGTGCATTCGCGTAGAACGCCAGAGCCCTCGTGGCTCGCTCCTGACTCTTTACCAAAAAGAGAAGGAGCTACGTTTTACAACGGTAGCCTGCATCTTCGGACCCGCCAGGCCATCGACCCGACATTACCTCACATGTGCAGCAATTGAGCTTATGGCCATTTTAGACATCCTCGAATTCCCCGATTCGCGCCTGCGCACTATCGCCAAACCAGTGGCCGTAGTGGACGACGAAGTGCGTCAGTTGGTCGATGATATGTTTGAAACAATGTATGAAGCGCCAGGCATCGGCCTCGCCGCGACCCAGGTCAACGTGCACAAACGTATCGTCGTGATGGACCTCTCCGAAGACCGCAGCGAACCGCGGGTGTTCATCAACCCCGAGTTCGAAACCCTGACCGACGAGATGGAGCAATACCAGGAAGGCTGCCTCTCGGTGCCGGGCTTCTACGAAAACGTCGATCGCCCACAGAAGGTCAAGGTCAAGGCCCTGGACCGCGACGGCCAGCCTTACGAACTGATCGCCGAAGGCCTGCTCGCCGTGTGCATCCAGCATGAATGCGACCACCTGAATGGCAAATTGTTCGTCGACTACCTGTCCAATCTCAAACGCGACCGAATCAAGAAGAAACTGGAAAAGCTCCATCGCCAGAACGCTTGATGCCCTCCTTTCAAAGGCTTGCTGCGGCAAGCCTTTTTCTTTTGCGAGACCTTTTGAATGACTGAGCCACTGCGCATCGTCTTTGCCGGCACCCCGGAATTCGCCGCCGAACACCTCAAGGCCCTGCTCGACAGCCCTTACGAGATCGTCGCGGTCTACACCCAACCGGACCGTCCGGCGGGTCGCGGGCAAAAGTTGATGCCAAGTCCGGTCAAGCAGTTGGCTCTGGAAAACAACATCCCGGTGCTGCAACCGCCAACCCTGCGCAACGAAGACGCTCAGGCTGAACTGGCTGCGCTCAAGCCGGACTTGCTGGTGGTGGTCGCCTACGGCCTGATCCTGCCGCAAGTGGTGCTGGATATTCCGCGTTTGGGCTGCATCAACAGCCACGCCTCCTTGCTGCCACGCTGGCGCGGTGCGGCGCCGATCCAGCGCGCCGTCGAAGCGGGCGACAGCGAAAGCGGCGTGACCGTGATGCGCATGGAACTGGGCCTCGACACCGGGCCGATGCTGCTCAAAGTCACCACCCCGATCACCGGTGAAGACACCGGCGGCAGCCTCCACGACCGTCTGGCGGAAATGGGTCCGCCAGCGGTGATTCAGGCGATTGCCGGCCTCGCTGCCGGGACGCTGGAAGGCGACGTGCAGGACGACAGCCTCGCCACTTATGCTCACAAATTGAACAAAGATGAAGCGCGCATCGACTGGAGTCGTCCGGCGGTTGAGCTGGAACGCCTGGTTCGCGCCTTCAATCCGTGGCCGATTTGCCACAGCACGCTGAATGGCGAAGCATTGAAGGTGCTGGCCGCCAGCCTCGCTGAAGGGCAGGGCGCTCCCGGTGAAATCCTCAGCGCCAGCAAGGACGGTTTGATCGTCGCCTGCGGTGAGCAAGCCCTGTGTCTGACTCGTCTGCAATTGCCCGGCGGCAAGGCGCTGAACTTCAGCGACTTGTTCAACAGCCGTCGTGAGAAATTCGCCGTCGGCACCGTCCTCGGTCAAGCGGCGCACGCTCAATGAATCCACGTCTGGCCGCCGCCAAGGCACTTGCTGCTGTTCTTAACGGAAAAGCCTCACTCAACAGTTCCCTGCCGACGCAGATGGACAAGGTCGAAGACCGTGACCGCGGCTTCACCCAGGATCTGGCGTTCGGCACCGCGCGCTGGCAGCCGCGTCTGTCGGCGCTGGCGGCCAAGTTGCTGCAGAAGCCGTTCAAGGCAGCCGACGCCGATGTCGAAGCGCTGTTGCTGGTCGGTCTCTACCAGTTGCTCTACACCCGGGTTCCGGCCCATGCCGCCATCAGTGAAACCGTGGGGTGCGCCGACAAGCTGAAAAAGCCCTGGGCCAAGGCCTTGCTCAACGCCGTGTTGCGCCGCGCCCAGCGTGAAAGCGAAGCGCTGCTGGCCGAGCTGGAACACGATCCGGTGGTGCGCACTGCCCACCCGCGCTGGCTGCAAAAATCCCTCAAGGCCTTCTGGCCCGAGCAGTGGGAAGCCATTTGCGCGGCGAACAACGCGCATCCGCCGATGATCCTGCGGGTCAACCGTCGCCATCACAGCCGCGATGCTTATCTCGGGTTGCTGACCGACGCCGGCATCGCCGCCACGCCGTGTGTTTACAGTCAGGACGGCATCATTCTCGACGCCGCTGCCGACGTGCGCAGCTTGCCGGGTTTCGCCGAAGGCTGGATCAGTGTGCAGGACGAAGCCGCGCAACTGGCCGCCGATCTGCTCGACCTGGCACCGGGCCAACGGGTGCTGGACGCCTGCTGTGCACCGGGCGGCAAGACCTGCCACATCCTTGAAGCCGAGTCGGCACTCGCCGGCGTGGTGGCAGTGGACCTGGAAGCCAAGCGTCTGGTGCGAGTGCGGGAAAACCTCGCACGCCTGGGCCTGAGCGCCGAACTGATCGCCGCCGACGGCCGCGATACCGCGACCTGGTGGGACGGCAAGCCGTTCCAGCGCATTCTGCTCGACGCGCCATGCTCGGCCACTGGTGTCATCCGTCGTCACCCGGACATCAAGCTGACCCGCCAACCCGACGACATCGCCGCACTTGCGGTTCTCCAGGGCGAGCTGCTGGACGCCATGTGGATAACTCTGGAAGTCGGCGGCATCCTGCTTTACGCCACCTGCTCCACGCTGCCGACCGAGAACACCGAAGTCATCGAAGCCTTCCTCGCTCGCACGCCGGGCGCCCGTGAACTGGACCTCGCCACGACGGCCGGTATCAAGCAGCCCCATGGCCGCCAATTGCTGGCCCAGGAAGGCGGCCACGACGGGTTTTACTACGCCAAGCTGATCAAGATCGCCGCCGCGCGCGGTTAAACGGATTCAATGGAGTGACTGGATGAAAATCATCATCCTCGGCGCAGGGCAGGTCGGCGGTTCGCTGGCAGAACACTTGGCCAGCGAGGCCAACGACATCACCGTCGTCGACACTGATGGCGAACGCCTGCGCGACCTCGGCGATCGGCTGGACATCCGCACCGTGCAGGGCCGCGGCTCGCTGCCGACGGTGCTGCGTCAGGCCGGCGCGGACGACGCCGACATGCTGGTGGCGGTGACCAACAGCGACGAAACCAACATGGTGGCCTGCCAGGTTGCCCACACCCTGTTCCACACCCCGACCAAAATCGCCCGGGTTCGCGAAGCGGCCTACCTGACTCGTTCCGAGCTGTTCGATAACGAAGCGATCCCGGTAGACGTGCTGATCAGCCCGGAGCAAGTGGTCACCAATTACATCAAGCGCCTGATCCAGCATCCGGGCGCCTTGCAGGTGATCGACTTCGCCGAAGGCAAAGCCCAATTGGTGGCGGTCAAGGCGTACTACGGCGGCCCGCTGGTGGGTCAGCAACTGCGTCAGTTGCGCGAACACATGCCGAATGTAGAAACCCGTGTGGCGGCGATTTTCCGTCGTGATCGGCCGATCCTGCCGCAGGGCGATACGGTGATCGAGGCCGACGACGAAGTCTTTTTCATCGCCGCCAAGGCGAATATTCGCGCCGTGATGAGCGAAATGCGCCGTCTCGACGAGAGCTACAAACGCATCGTCATCGCCGGCGGCGGGCAGATCGGCGAACGTCTGGCCGAGGCCATCGAAAGCCGTTACCAAGTGAAGATCATCGAGATGAACCCGGCGCGCTGCCGTCATCTCTCGGACACCCTCGACAGCACTGTGGTGTTGCAGGGCAGTGCCTCCGACCGCGACTTGCTGATGGAAGAGAACATCGCCGACGCCGACCTTTTCCTGGCCCTGACCAACGACGACGAAGCCAACATCATGTCTTCGCTGCTGGCCAAGCGCCTGGGTGCGAAGAAGGTGATGACCATCATCAACAACCCGGCGTACGTCGATCTGATCCAGGGCGGCGACATCGACATCGCCATCAGCCCGCAATTGGCAACCATCGGCACCTTGCTGGCCCATGTGCGCCGCGGCGATATCGTCAGCGTGCACTCATTGCGCCGGGGCGCGGCGGAAGCCATCGAGGCGATTGCCCACGGTGATGAGAAGTCGAGTAAGGTCATCGGCAAGGCCATTGAGAACATCGGCCTGCCGCCGGGCACCACCATCGGCGCAATCATCCGCGACGAAGAGGTGATCATTGCCCACGACGACACCGTGATTGCGGCGGGCGACCATGTGATTCTGTTCCTTGTGGATAAGAAGCATATTCGGGATGTGGAAAAGCTGTTCCATGTGGGACTGAGCTTCTTCTGATCCGGCATTTGCAGTGGCTTGCCGGGCCCCTTCGCGGGCAAGCCCGCTCTCACAGTGTTTTGCAGTGAACACATATTTTGTGTACGACCGAGATTCCTGTGGGAGCGGGCTTGCCCGCGAAAGCAATCTCAAGAACGAACAGGCATCCCTGAATAACCTCAATAAGGAATCCACCATGCTCGAATCCCTGGAAAAAATGCTCGCCAAGGGTGTGGATAACTCATTGCTGCGCTTCGGCCTGGGCAAGGGTTATCTGGATCTTGGGGAATACGCCAAGGCCGCTGAGCATTTCCAGCGTTGCGTCGAATTCGATCCGAAATATTCGGCAGCCTGGAAGCTATTGGGCAAAGCCCATCTGGGGCTGGAGGATTTCGCGTCCGCACGTCAGGCGTGGGAACAGGGTCTGGAAGCCGCTCGCGCCCATGGCGACAAACAGGCTGAAAAGGAAATGACTGTGTTTCTGAAGAAGCTTGAGCGTCAGGCTCACTGATCAGAGGTATCGCAGGCCAATGCCCTCGGCATCCACCAGCACCACTTCCATACGCACCCGCGGCGCGCCTGTGGGTAAGTCTTGCACTTGACCGTAAACCACCGCGCCCTTGGGCAAGGCCGACAAGCCCGGATGCTTGACGTAGACGCCTGTCGTCGACAGGTTACGCGTCTGGCCCAGACATTCGCCGAAGCTGTGGTGGCTGATCTTGATGCGAAACGATTTGCGGTGTTCGGACATCTTCTGCGCCCTTTATTGAACGGTTGTGGATAACCCTGGCCCCTGGGTTATCCACAGATCATGCCAATCGACTCAGTACCAGCGTTCTTCACCCGGCGGCCGCTTCTTGAAGCGCTTCATGCTCCACATGTACTGGCTCGGATACGCCCGCACATAGCGCTCGACCACCTGGCTCATGGCCGCGCAGGACGTTTCGGTATCGGTGCTGTACATGGCTTCTGGCGCGGCTTCGAGGATCACTTTGTAACCCGAACCGTCCGGCAGACGTAGCGCATGCAGGAACACGCCGACCGCTTTGCCGCCGGCGAGCATGTTCGGTACGAACTTGCTGGTCAGGGCCTGGGTGGCGAAGAACGGCACGAAAATTCCGGCGGATTCGGCCGGTTCCGGGTCAGCGGGAATGCCCACTGCACCGCCTTTGCGCACTTCCTTGATGACACTGAGGATGCCTTCCTTGGTGGAAGCGGCCACCCGGTTGCCCAATTGCACCCGCTGCTTGCGCAGCAAATCATCCACAGCCTTCAGCTTTGGCGGACGATAAAAGATGATCGGTTTGCACTGGCTGCAATAGAAGTGGTTCAACACTTCCCAGTTGCCCAGGTGACTGGTGATGCCGACGACCCCTTTGCCAGAGGCGAGGGCGTCCTTTAATACGTCGAGCCCTTCGACTTCACGCACCAGGTCGATAGAACGCTGGGCCGGCCAGATCCAGGCGCAGGCGCTTTCGGTCAGGGATTTGCCGATGTCTTTCAGGCTCTGGCCTACCAGACGCTCACGCTCGGCCGGGTCCATGTCCGGGAAACACTTGGCGAGATTGATCCTCACCACGTCGCGGGAACGGTTAGGGGTTTTCCACATGACCCAGCCGATGACCGAGCCCACTGCCTGCACTGCCCGCCACGGAAGCAGGGCAAACAGCCGCAGAGCGCCTACCAGCAAGGCGCCTTTAAACTTATCCACAGGTCACTCCTGATTTTGTGCTGTGCGCGAGGCGGCTATTCTAACCGCCGTTCGCCAGCACCGCGTAGCGATCGCAATCCTGAGTGTGGTCCATGACCATGCCCGAGGCCTGCATCAGCGCGTAACAAATAGTCGGGCCGACGAAGGTGAAGCCGGCCTTTTTCAGGCCTTTGCTCATCTCCACGGCGGTCGGCGTCACGGCCGGCACTTCGCTGCGATCCTTGAAATGATTGATCACAGGCTTACCGTCGACGAAGGACCAGAGAAACTCCACCGGATCCTCCAGCACCAGCCAGGCCTGGGCATTGCGCCGGGCCGCGTTGAGTTTGAGGCGATTGCGAATGATGCCCGGATCGAGCATCAATTCATCGATTTCGGCGTCGCTCATCTGCGCCACGCGTTGTACGTCGAAGCCGAACATTACCTCGCGATAACGCTCACGTTTACGCAGCACGGTGATCCAGGAAAGGCCGGCCTGGAACCCTTCGAGCAAAAGCAACTCGAACAATCCCTGCGCATCGCGTAGCGGCGTGCCCCACTCCTGATCGTGATAAGCCATGTACAGCGGATCTTCGGAACACCAAAAGCAGCGTGGCATAAGGCTCCAGGGGGCGTGCGCAGGACCGAATCGGGTATACTCCCGCTCTTTAAATCGCAGCCCAAGAAACAGGTGAATTTCGTGAGCCAGCCTACGCCAGCCGTGCGTACCTTCCAAGACTTGATCCTCGCCCTCCAGCAATACTGGGCCGAGCAAGGTTGTGTGGTACTTCAGCCCTACGATATGGAAGTAGGCGCCGGGACTTTCCACACTGCCACGTTTCTGCGCGCCATTGGCCCGGAAACCTGGAACGCCGCTTATGTGCAGCCCAGTCGTCGCCCGACTGACGGCCGCTACGGCGAAAACCCGAACCGTCTGCAGCACTACTATCAGTTCCAGGTAGTCCTGAAGCCGAACCCGGACAACTTCCAGGAACTGTACCTGGGCTCCCTCAAGCACGTCGGTCTGGACCCATTGGTCCACGACATTCGCTTCGTTGAAGACAACTGGGAATCGCCAACGCTGGGCGCCTGGGGTCTGGGCTGGGAAGTCTGGCTCAACGGCATGGAAGTGACGCAGTTCACTTACTTCCAGCAAGCGGGCGGCATCGAGTGCTACCCGGTGACCGGCGAGATCACTTACGGCCTTGAGCGCCTGGCCATGTACCTGCAAGGCGTGGACTCGGTCTACGACCTGGTCTGGGCTGACGGTCCGTTCGGTAAGGTGACCTACGGCGACGTGTTCCACCAGAACGAAGTGGAGCAGTCGACCTACAACTTCGAACACGCCAACGTCGAGAAGCTGTTCGAACTGTTCGATTTCTACGAAAGCGAAGCCAAGCGCCTGATAGAACTCGACCAGCCGCTGCCGTTACCGAGCTACGAAATGGTGTTGAAAGCCTCCCATACCTTCAACCTGCTGGATGCTCGCCGGGCAATCTCGGTGACCGCGCGTCAGCAATACATTCTGCGTGTCCGCACTCTGGCGCGTTCCGTTGCGCAAGCTTACCTGTTGGCTCGCGCCAAGCTGGGCTTCCCGATGGCGACCCCGGACCTGCGTGACGAAGTACTGGCCAAGCTGGAGGCAGCACAATGAGTGCTCTGGATTTTCTGGTTGAACTGGGCACCGAAGAGCTGCCACCCAAAGCCCTGAACACCCTGGCCGACGCGTTTCTGGCCGGTATCGACAAGGGTCTGCAAGCCGCTGGCCTGAACTACGAGACCAAAACCGTCTACGCCGCGCCACGTCGTCTGGCTGTGCTGATCACCGATCTGGCGACTCAGCAGCCGGATCGCAGCATCAACCTCGATGGCCCGCCATGTCAGGCCGCGTTCGATGCCGAAGGCAACCCGACTCAAGCGGCATTGGGCTTCGCCAAGAAGTGTGGCGTCGACCTGAGCGAAATCGATCAAAGCGGGCCGAAACTGCGTTACAGCCAGAGCATCGCCGGCAAACCGACCGCGAGCCTGCTGGCGACCATCGTCGAAGATTCCCTGAACGACCTGCCGATTCCCAAGCGCATGCGCTGGGGTGCTCGCAAGGAAGAATTCGTTCGTCCTACCCAGTGGCTGGTGATGTTGCTCGGTGACCAGGTCATCGATTGCACCATCCTCGCCCAGAAAGCCGGTCGCGATTCCCGTGGCCACCGCTTCCATCACCCGCAAAGCGTGCGCATCACCTCGCCGGCCAGCTACCTGAGCGACCTGCGTGCCGCTTACGTACTGGCCGATGCCAATGAGCGTCGCGAGCTGATCAGCAAGCGTGTCGAAGAGCTGGCGACGATGCAGGAAGGGACGGCGATCGTGCCGCCAGCGCTGCTCGACGAAGTAGCCGCGCTGGTTGAATGGCCGGTGCCGCTGGTGTGCTCGTTCGAAGAGCGTTTCCTCGACGTGCCGCAAGAAGCCCTGATCACCACCATGCAGGACAACCAGAAGTATTTCTGCCTGCTGGATGCCGACGGCAAGTTGCTGCCACGTTTCATTACCGTGGCCAACATCGAAAGCAAAGACCCGCAGCAGATCATCGCCGGTAACGAGAAAGTGGTTCGCCCACGCCTGACCGACGCCGAGTTCTTCTTCAAGCAAGACAAGAAGCAGAAACTCGAAGACTTCAACCTGCGTCTGCAGAACGTGGTGTTCCAGGAAAAACTCGGCAGCGTCTACGACAAGGCCGAGCGCGTTTCCAAACTCGCTGCGTTCATCGCCCAACGCATTGGCGGTAACGCCGCGTGGGCTTCCCGTGCAGGCCTGCTGTCCAAGTGCGACCTGGCGACCGAGATGGTCGGTGAGTTCCCGGAGATGCAAGGTGTCGCCGGTTACTACTACGCCCTCAACGACGGCGAGCCGGAAGAAGTCGCTCTGGCGCTGAACGAGCAATACATGCCGCGCGGTGCCGGTGCTGAACTGCCGACCACCCTGACCGGTGCGGCCGTGGCCATTGCTGACAAGCTCGACACACTGGTGGGCATTTTCGGTATCGGCATGCTGCCAACCGGTAGCAAAGACCCGTATGCCCTGCGCCGTGCTGCACTTGGCGTGTTGCGCATCCTGATCGACAAGAAGCTCGACCTCGACTTGAACGATGCCGTGGCGTTCGCCGTGAACGCGTTCGGTACCAAGGTCAAGGTTGCCGGCCTCAACGATTCGGTGCTGGAGTTCATCTTCGACCGTCTGCGTGCCCGTTACGAAGACGAAGGCGTGGATGTCGGGACTTACCTGTCGGTGCGTGCCCTGAAACCGGGGTCGGCGCTGGACTTCGATCAGCGCGTACAAGCGGTAGAAGCGTTCCGCAAATTGCCGGAAGCCGCTGCCCTGGCCGCAGTGAACAAGCGCGTTTCGAACTTGCTGAGCAAGGTCGAAGGCTCTGTTCCTTCGGTCGTGGAAGCCAAGTACTTCGACAATGCCAACGAGTTCTCCCTGTATTCGGCGATCCAGCAGGCTGACCAGGCTGTCCAGCCGATGGCTGCGGCGCGTCAGTACAGCGAATCGCTGGCACGTCTGGCTGCCTTGCGCGAACCAGTGGATGCGTTCTTCGAAGCCGTGATGGTCAACGCTGAAGATGCCAAGGTCCGCGCCAACCGTTATGCGTTGCTGTCGCGTCTGCGTGGGCTGTTCCTCGGCGTCGCCGACATTTCGCTGCTGGGCTGAGGGGCTGCTGTTGAAACTGCTGATTCTCGATCGGGACGGGGTGATCAATTACGACTCCGACGCTTACATCAAGTCGGTAGAGGAGTGGATTCCGCTCCCGGGTTCGATCGAAGCCATCGCGCAGTTGAGCAAGGCCGGCTGGACGGTAGCGGTCGCTACCAACCAGTCAGGCATCGCTCGCGGCTATTACGACATCGCCACCCTGGACGCCATGCACGAGCGCTTGCGCGAGCGAGTGGCGGAGCAGGGCGGTGAAGTCGGGCTGATCGTCTATTGCCCGCACGGGCCGGACGATGGCTGCGATTGCCGCAAACCAAAACCCGGGATGTTGAAAACCATCGCCGCGCATTACAACGTATCGCTGACCAATGTTTGGTTTGTCGGCGACACCCTTGGTGACCTGGAGGCTGCCAAAGCCGTCGATTCTCAGCCAGTTTTGGTAAAGACCGGGAAAGGCGAAAAGACTTTGGGCAAGACCCTACCGGTAGGCACCTTGATTTTTGACGATCTGGCGGCGATTGCCGCAGAACTTATCCACAATTAGAGTGCTTCGATTGTCCTGACCAGGGATTGATCGGGAGTGCGCTTTATATAGACGGGCAGAGCCCGCAACGGTAAACGTCGCCATGTCGATACTGCAGGCCATCAGAACTTTCCTCTTTTATCTGTTGCTAGGCACCAGCTCCTTGCTTTGGTGCAGCCTGAGCTTTTTTATCGCGCCTTTTCTGTCGTTCAAGGCGCGCTATCGCTTCATCAACGTGTACTGGTGCCGCTGCGCGTTGTGGCTGAGCAAAGTCTTTCTGGGCATCAGCTACGAAGTAAAGGGGGCCGAGAACGTGCCCGACCAGCCCTGCGTGATTCAGTCGAACCACCAAAGCACCTGGGAGACGTTCTTTCTATCCGCCTACTTTGAGCCATTGAGCCAGGTCCTTAAGCGCGAACTGCTCTACGTTCCTTTTTTCGGCTGGGCCATGGCCATGCTGCGACCGATCGCCATCGACCGTGACAACCCGAAAGCGGCGCTCAAGCATGTGGCGAAGAAGGGCGATGAACTGCTGAAAGATGGTGTCTGGGTTCTGATCTTCCCTGAGGGAACACGCGTTCCTTACGGCACCATCGGCAAGTTCTCTCGCGGTGGTACCGCGTTAGCCGTCAACGCCGCACTTCCCGTGCTGCCGATTGCGCACAATGCTGGCAAGTTCTGGCCGAAAACCGGTTGGGCGAAGAAGCAGGGCGTCATTACCGTGATCATTGGCGCCCCCATGTATGCCGAGGGTAGCGGGCCGCGAGCGATTGCCGAGCTGAATGATCGGGTCCAGGCCTGGAACGAGCAGATGCAACGTGAAATGGGTTCGCTGCCGGCAGCCCCTGCGGCCCCTTCTGCCAATGATCAGGTGGCTGTCTGAGATTCTGTGGATAACCTGTGTACCGTTTTGTCGAAAAGTAGCATTTTTTGTTTTTAAGCTTATGATTTATATACATATTTCTTAAACACATAAAACGCCGAAAATGGTGCATAAGTTTTTTTCGGGCGCAAAAAAACCGGCTGATATAGCCGGTTTTTTTATGCCTGCGATTTGTTGGATCTCAGGTTTCGGAAAAGGCTGAAGAGGGAAGTGATCTCAGGGAATTGCAGGTAATAAAAAAGGCCAACGCTTGAGCGTTGGCCTTTTTCGTTGGCAGGTGCGCTGGATCAGAAGTCCAGGTTGGAAACCGCCAGGGCGTTGCTCTCGATGAAGTCACGACGAGGCTCGACCGCATCACCCATCAGGGTGTTGAAGATCTGGTCCGCGCCAATGGCGTCTTCGATGGTCACTTTGAGCATTCGGCGCTGACTTGGGTCCATGGTGGTTTCCCACAGCTGATCCGGGTTCATCTCACCCAGACCTTTGTATCGCTGGATGGTGTGACGCTTGGTGCTTTCGGCCATCAGCCATTCAAGGGCTTCCTTGAACTCGGTGACCGGCTTCTTGCGCTCGCCACGCTGGATGTACGCGCCGTCGTCCAGCAAGGTGCTCAGTTGAGCGCCCAGGGAAACAACAGTCTTGTAATCGTTGCTGCCGAAGAAGTCGCGGTTGAAGGTGACGTAGTTCGACAGGCCATGGGAGATCAGTTCGACCTCAGGCAACCAGACGTTACGTTCACGGTCTTCACGCAGGCTGGCTTTGTAAACCAGGCCGGACTTCTCGACGGTGCGCAGGCGAACTTCGTACTGGGCCATCCAATCCTGCATCGCTGCGTGATCGGAGAGTTGCTCCAGGCTGACGGCAGGCAGGTAGATGAAGTGCTCGGTCAGCTCCTGTGGGTACAGGCGCGACAGACGCTTGAGCGTCTTCATGACCAGACGGAAGTCATTCACCAGACGCTCGAGGGCAGGGCCGGAGATGCCCGGTGCTTCCTCGTTCAGGTGCAGGCTCGCATCTTCCAGGGCCGACTGCGTCATGTACTCTTCCATGGCGTCGTCGTCTTTGATGTATTGCTCTTGCTTGCCTTTCTTGACCTTGTACAGCGGTGGCTGGGCGATGTAGATGTAGCCGCGCTCGATCAGCTCCGGCAACTGACGGAAGAAGAAGGTCAGCAGCAGGGTACGGATGTGCGAACCGTCGACGTCAGCATCGGTCATGATGATGATGTTGTGGTAACGCAGCTTCGCGATGTTGTACTCATCGCGGCCAATGCCACAGCCCAGCGCGGTGATCAAGGTGCCCACTTCTTGCGAAGAGATCATCTTGTCGAAGCGCGCCTTCTCGACGTTGAGGATCTTGCCCTTGAGAGGCAGGATGGCTTGGGTCCGACGGTTGCGTCCCTGCTTGGCAGAGCCGCCAGCAGAGTCACCTTCCACGAGGTACAGTTCGGAAAGGGCAGGGTCTTTTTCCTGGCAGTCAGCCAGTTTGCCCGGCAGGCCGGCGATATCCAGCGCGCCTTTACGACGTGTCATCTCACGGGCTTTACGCGCCGCTTCACGAGCGCGAGCCGCATCGATCATCTTGCCGACGACCAGTTTGGCTTCGTTCGGATTTTCCAGCAGGAAATCGGAGAAGTACTTGCCCATTTCCTGTTCGACTGCGGTCTTCACTTCGGAAGAAACCAGCTTGTCTTTGGTCTGGGAGCTGAACTTCGGATCCGGCACTTTTACCGAGATGATCGCGGTCAGGCCTTCACGGGCATCGTCACCGGTGGTCGCGACTTTGTGCTTCTTCGCCAGACCTTCGGCTTCGATGTAGGTGTTCAGGTTACGCGTCAGAGCGGAACGGAAACCCACCAGGTGAGTACCGCCATCGCGCTGTGGAATGTTGTTGGTGAAGCACAACAGGTTCTCGTTGAAGCTGTCGTTCCACTGCAAGGCGATTTCCACACCGATGCCGTCTTCGCGCTGGATGTTGAAGTGGAACACCTGGTTGACCGGGGTCTTGTTGGTGTTCAGGTATTCAACGAACGCACGCAGGCCACCCTCGTACTTGAACAACTCTTCCTTGCCGCTGCGCTCATCCTTGAGGACGATGCCGACACCGGAGTTGAGGAAGGACAGTTCACGAATCCGCTTGGCCAGGATGTCCCAGCTGAAGTGGATGTTCTTGAACGTCAGGTCGGACGGTTTGAAGTGGATCTGGGTGCCGGTGGTTTCACTCTCACCGACGATTTTCATCGGTTCTTTTGGAACACCGTGAATGTAGGTCTGTTCCCAGATTTTGCCGCTGCGGCGAACGGTCAAGACCAGCTCTTCGGACAGGGCGTTCACAACCGACACACCTACACCGTGCAGGCCGCCGGATACTTTGTAGGAGTTATCGTCGAACTTACCGCCAGCGTGCAGCACGGTCATGATGACCTCGGCTGCCGAGACGCCTTCTTCTTTGTGCACGTCTACCGGGATACCACGACCATTGTCGCGAACGGTGATGGATTCATCCGGGTGGATGATGATGCTGATGTCGTCGCAGTGGCCAGCGAGCGCTTCATCGATGGAGTTGTCGACTACCTCGAAGACCATGTGGTGCAGACCGCTACCATCGTCGGTGTCACCAATGTACATACCGGGACGTTTGCGTACGGCATCCAGGCCTTTCAGCACTTTAATGCTCGTTGAGTCGTAGGTATTCGTATTTTCTTCGCTCAATGCCTTCACTCCCGATGGTCGTGGGTCTGGGTGATACGGCCCTGTTCCACGTGGAACAGAGCGACTGGCGTATCCGTCTGCCAGCCTTCCCTCAATAATTCGTGATCTACACAGGTGATAAACACCTGGCAGCGTAAGTCTTCCAGCAAGCGGCAAAGCGCACGGCGGTGGTGCTCGTCCAGTTCGGACGGCAGGTCATCCACCAGATAAATACACTGGCCCCGTCGGGCCTGGCTGACCAAGTGCCCTTGGGCAATCCGCAATGCACAGACCACCAACTTCTGCTGACCGCGAGACAAGATGTCCGCGGCGTTATGTGCGCCCAATCTAAGACGCAAATCAGCACGCTGTGGTCCGGCCTGGGTATGACCCATTTGCTGATCCCGCTGAAGGGACCCGGCGAGCACTGCACTCAGTTCTCGGTCTTTGTCCCAACCTCGGTAATAGCTGAGCGTTAAGCCCTCGAGCTCAACCAGTTCGCTCAAGGTCTGTTCAAAGACTGGTTTCAAGGCTTTGATATAAGCGCGGCGGTATTCATCAATTTCAGCGCTGGCCTGGCACAGTTCCCTGTCCCAAACCGCTTGCGAAACGGCGTCAAGTGTACCATGCCGCAGCCAAGAGTTTCTCTGGCGCAGGGCCTTCTGCAAGCGCTGCCAGGTGGACATGAATCGTGGTTCCACGTGGAACACGCCCCAGTCGAGAAACTGTCGGCGAATCTTCGGCGCCCCTTCCAGCAAGCGGAAACTGTCAGGGTTGATCAACTGCAGCGGCAGGATTTCCGCCAGTTGCGCCGCGCTCCGGGCATTCTGCCCGTCGATGCGAATCTGGAACTCCCCTTGCCGGTCTCGGGAGATCCCCAAAGCGCTGTGCCCACCCTCGGCCAACTCCACCTGACCAAACACCGTACAGGCGAGCTGCTCGTACTGGATGACCGGTAACAGGCGGGTGCTACGAAACGAACGGGCAAGCCCCAGCAGGTGAATGGCCTCCAGAACACTGGTTTTGCCGCTGCCGTTGGCGCCGTAAAGAATGTTGATTCGGGGGGAGGGGGAGAAGGTCACCGGGTGCAGATTGCGCACCGCGGTGACCGAGACGCGACTTAAGGACATCTAGCTTCTGCTGAGCATGATTACAGACGCATCGGCATGACAACGTAGGCCGAGTCGTCGTTGTCGGACTCTTGCACCAGCGCGCTGCTGTTGGAGTCGGACAGGATCAAACGAACCTGCTCAGTGGTCATCACGCCCAGTACGTCGAGCAGATAGCTCACGTTGAAGCCGATTTCCAGATTGCCGCCGTTGTACTCGACGCCCACTTCTTCTTCCGCTTCTTCCTGTTCCGGGTTGTTCGCCTGGATCTTCAGCTGACCATTGGCCAGTTGCAGACGGATGCCGCGGTACTTCTCGTTGGACAGAATCGCAGTACGGCTGAAGGCTTCACGCAGGGCCTGACGATCGCCGAGTACCAGCTTGTCGCCACCTTTTGGCAGAACACGTTCGTAGTCCGGGAATTTGCCGTCGACCAGTTTCGAGGTGAAGGTGAACTCGCCGGTGGTGGCGCGAATGTGGTGTTGACCCAGGACGATGCTGACGATGCCGTCCGGCTCAGTCAGCAAGCGCGCCAGTTCAAGGATACCTTTACGTGGCACGATGACCTGGTGGCGATCCGGCTGACCGATATCGGCCTTCATCGAGCACATGGCCAGACGGTGACCGTCGGTGGCCACGGCGCGGATGATGCCTTCGGAAACTTCCAGCAGCATACCGTTGAGGTAATAGCGCACGTCCTGCTGGGCCATGGCGAAGCTGGTGCGTTCGATCAGACGACGCAATTTGCTTTGCTCAAGGCTGCACGTCAACGAGCCTGGGCCTTCTTCCACAGTCGGGAAGTCATTGGCCGGCAGGGTCGACAGGGTGAAGCGGCTACGGCCGGCCTTCACCACGAGCTTCTGCTCGTCGACCTTGATGTCGATCAGCGCATCGTTGGGCAAGCTTTTGCAGATATCCATCAGCTTGCGCGCAGGCACAGTGATGGAACCTGGATCAGCAGGCTCTTCGAGTTGTACACGACCGACCAGCTCGACTTCCAGGTCGGTACCGGTCAGCGACAATTGCTGGCCTTCGACAACCAGCAGCACGTTGGAGAGCACCGGCAAGGTCTGTCGGCGCTCGACGACGCCTGCGACCAGTTGCAGGGGTTTCAACAGGGCTTCGCGTTGAATGGTGAAATGCATGGTCTAGTCCCTTGCCTTAATAAGCTGCGCTGGTGTTCATCAAGTGGTCAGTGTACGCAGCAGGTTCTTATAGTCCTCGCGGATGTCCGCGTCGGATTCCTTAAGTTCATTGATCTTGCGGCAGGCGTGCAAAACGGTCGTATGGTCGCGGCCGCCAAACACATCGCCGATTTCCGGCAGGCTGTGGTTAGTCAACTCTTTGGACAACGCCATGGCAACCTGACGCGGACGAGCGACCGAGCGTGAACGACGCTTGGACAGCAGGTCGGAGATCTTGATCTTGTAGTACTCGGCGACAGTGCGCTGAATGTTATCCACAGAGACCAGTTTGTCTTGCAGTGCCAACAGATCTTTCAGGGATTCGCGAATCAACTCGATGGTGATATCGCGGCCCATGAAGTGCGAGTGGGCGATCACGCGTTTGAGCGCGCCTTCCAGCTCACGGACGTTGGAACGAATACGCTGGGCAATGAAGAACGCCGCGTCATGGGGCAGATCGACTTTGGCCTGATCGGCCTTTTTCATCAGGATCGCCACGCGGGTTTCCAGCTCCGGCGGCTCGACGGCAACCGTCAGGCCCCAGCCGAAGCGGGATTTGAGGCGCTCTTCAAGGCCTTCGATTTCTTTCGGGTAGCGGTCACTGGTGAGAATGACCTGCTGGCCACCTTCAAGCAGGGCGTTGAAGGTGTGGAAAAACTCTTCCTGGGAACGTTCCTTGCGGGCGAAGAATTGAATGTCATCGATCAGCAACGCATCCACTGAACGGTAGAAGCGCTTGAACTCGTTGATAGCGTTCAGCTGCAGGGCCTTGACCATATCGGCCACGAACCGCTCGGAATGCAGGTACACAACCTTGGCATTCGGATTCTTCTTTAACAGGTGGTTACCCACAGCGTGCATCAAGTGGGTTTTACCCAAGCCGACGCCACCATAAAGGAAGAGCGGGTTGTAACCGTGCTTGGGATTGTCCGCCACTTGCCAGGCCGCAGCCCGGGCCAGTTGGTTGGACTTGCCCTCGACGAAGTTTTCGAAGGTGAAGGTGCGGTTCAGGTAGCTGGTGTGCTTGAGCGCGCCTTCGACCTGCACCGTACGCTGTTCGGCGCGAATCGGAGCTTGTTGCGAACTGGCCCCGGCCATCGGGTCGAAACTGTCGCGCGATGGCTCTTCATTAATGTCGGCAACTTTTTGCGTCGCACGCTTGGTCGGAGCGGTTACCTGGGCTGGTGCCGGGGCGCTGACGGGTGCTTGAGCAGCCTGAGCCTGTGAAGCAGCGGCAGCCAACGGAGCATTCGGGGCGGCACGTGGTGCCGAACTGCGTTTGCTGCCTATTAATAAGGACAGCGCCGGCGCCATGCCGTTGCCATGCTCATCCAGCAGTTCAAGAACGCGGCCCAGGTACTTTTCGTTGACCCAGTCGAGAACAAAACGATTCGGTGCGTAGACACGCAACTCGTCGCCTTCGGCTTCGACCTGTAGTGGACGGATCCAAGTGTTGAATTGTTGGGCAGGCAGCTCATCGCGCAAAAGCTCCACGCACTGCTGCCAAAGTTCCACTGACACGGATATCCCCTAAGTTGAAAGCCGGTGAGGCAAAAACAAGCCGCCATTGTAGCCGACCAAGCCCCGACTTATCCACACGAAGGTTGTGCACCTCCCATGAAGAATCAGTGATTTATACGAAAAAAAGACGACCAGCGGTCTGTGCATAAGCTCTGTGGATAACCGGGTCTAAGGTCGTTGCACAAGTAGGGGGGAAACTCGGTGGATAACCACCCTGTGGATAAGTACCTCTTTCACACACAGCTTATCCGACAGCGCAGCACAGGGTTACCACTGTTTTCCACTGTAGTTGTCATTCTCTGTACATCACGACTTTAAAGGTCTGATGGCAGTTATCCACAGATGATCGCCTCCCTAGCTTTTATAAGCTTTACAGAAAAGCTTTAAATACTTTCCTTCTTAATTTCTATATCTAGCCGGGGAGCTGGACAGGAAAAACGTCTGGAGATCTATTTATAAGGAAACGCTGGTTGGAAATTGACCTAGAGGCTTGCTTTCTCTAGAATCCCCGGTCTCTTAAAACGGGGGCCATTCCGGCCCGTTGTGGACGAACCAGGTAACACGACAATGAAACGTACTTTCCAACCAAGCACTATCAAACGCGCTCGTACCCACGGTTTCCGTGCTCGCATGGCTACCAAGAACGGTCGTGCCGTCCTGTCGCGTCGTCGCGCCAAAGGTCGTGCGCGTCTGGCAGTTTGATAATCCGGCACTGGAGGTGAGTCAGGACTTCAGTCGGGAAAAGCGTCTGCTTACTCCCCGGCATTTCAAGGCAGTCTTTGACTCCCCTACCGGCAAGGTTCCGGGGAAAAATCTCCTGCTCCTTGCGCGCAACAACGATCTCGATCACCCCCGTCTCGGGCTGGTTATCGGGAAAAAGAGCGTAAAGCTCTCCGTCGAGCGCAATCGCCTCAAACGTCTGATGCGCGAATCGTTCCGTCTGAACCAGGACTCACTGGCCGGCTGGGACATCGTTATCGTCGCGCGCAAAGGTTTGGGTGACGTAGAAAACCCCGAATTGATTCAGCATTTCGGCAAACTCTGGAAGCGTCTGGCACGTAGCACGCCGGTACCAGCAGTCAAAACCGAAACTGTAGGGGTAGACAGTCCCGATGCGTAAACTGGCACTCGTTCCGATCCAGTTTTATCGCTATGCCATTAGTCCTCTGATGGCCAGTCACTGTCGTTTCTACCCCAGTTGTTCCTGCTACGCGTATGAAGCCATAGAAAATCATGGCCTTCTGCGCGGTGGCTGGCTGGCCTTTCGTCGTTTAGGTCGCTGTCATCCGTGGAATCCCGGTGGTTATGACCCGGTTCCATCTATCCCTACCTCCCGTTCTTCTTCGATGGCCGAGTAATCATGGATATCAAACGCACGATCCTGATCGTCGCCCTGGCAATCGTGTCCTACGTTATGGTTCTTAAATGGAACCAGGACTATGGCCAGGCTGCCCTGCCGACTCAGAATGTTGCTTCCAGTACTACCGCACCGGGCCTACCGGATACGGCGACTGGCAATAATGCTTCTGTCAGTGACGACATTCCACGCGCCGCAAGCGATACCAGTGCAACTGCACCTGCTGAAACACCAGTAGCTGCAAGCAAAGACCTCATCCAGATCAAAACGGATGTGCTCAACCTGGCAATCGATCCACAAGGTGGTGATGTTGCGCAGTTGACGCTGCCGCTGTATCCACGTCGCCAGGACCATCCGGAAATTCCATTCCAGTTGTTCGATAACGGCAACGAGCGGACTTATCTGGCTCAAAGCGGTTTGATCGGCACCGACGGTCCGGACGCAAGTCCTGCCGGTCGTCCGGTTTACTCCTCGGAGAAGAAGATTTACCAACTGGCTGACGGTCAGGACCAATTGGTCGCAGACCTGAAGTTCAGCAAGGACGGCGTCAACTACATCAAGCGTTTCACCCTGAAACGCGGCCTGTATGACGTAACCGTTTCCTACCTGATCGATAACCAGAGTGCCAAACCCTGGTCCGGTGCAATGTTCGCGCAATTGAAGCGTGACGCCAGCTCCGATCCTTCTTCCAGCACTGCCACCGGCACCGCGACTTACCTGGGCGCCGCCCTGTGGACAAGTAACGAGCCGTACAAGAAAGTGTCCATGAAGGACATGGACAAGGCTCAGCTGAAAGAAAACGTTAACGGTGGTTGGGTTGCATGGTTGCAGCACTACTTCGTGACCGCATGGATTCCGGCGAAAGGCGAGAACAACCTCGTCCAGACCCGTAAAGACAGCAAAGGCAACTACATCATCGGCTACACCGCACCGGCAATGTCTGTCGCGCCAGGTGCAAAAGCCGAGACCAGTGCCGTTCTGTATGCCGGTCCGAAAAGCCAGGCTGTGCTGAAAGAGTTGTCCCCAGGTCTGGAACTGACCGTCGACTACGGCATTCTGTGGTTCATTGCCCAGCCAATCTTCTGGCTGCTGCAACACATCCACGCGCTGGTCGGTAACTGGGGCTGGTCGATCATCTTCCTGACCATGCTGATCAAAGGGATTTTCTTCCCGCTGTCGGCTGCCAGCTACAAATCCATGGCGCGCATGCGTGCAGTGGCACCGAAACTGGCCGCGCTGAAAGAGCAACATGGCGACGACCGGCAGAAAATGTCGCAATCCATGATGGAGCTGTACAAGAAAGAAAAGATCAATCCGCTGGGTGGTTGCTTGCCAATCCTCGTGCAGATGCCGGTTTTCCTTTCGCTGTACTGGGTTCTGCTGGAAAGCGTTGAAATGCGCCAAGCGCCGTTCATGCTGTGGATTACTGACCTGTCGATCAAGGACCCGTTCTTCATTCTGCCGATCATCATGGGTGCAACCATGTTCATCCAGCAGCAGTTGAACCCGACTCCTCCGGATCCGATGCAGGCCAAGGTGATGAAGCTGATGCCAATAATCTTCACCTTCTTCTTCCTGTGGTTCCCGGCTGGTCTGGTGCTGTACTGGGTAGTGAACAACTGCCTGTCGATCGCCCAACAGTGGTACATCACGCGTAAGATCGAAGCAGCTACCAAAGCAGCTGCCTGATTTACACTGTGGATAACCACTCAAAACGCCCCCTAGTGGGGCGTTTTGCTATCTGTCACTTTTGTCTGGATAACGGTTTATGAGCGTTCCTCGTGAAACCATCGCCGCCGTCGCCACCGCTCAAGGTCGTGGCGGTGTGGGCATCGTCCGTATTTCCGGGCCGCTGGCGAGTGTTGCGGCCAAGGCCTTCAGCGGTCGTGAACTCAAGCCAAGATTTGCCCACTACGGCCCGTTCCTCAGTGAAAACGATGAGGTGCTGGATCAAGGCATCGCCTTGTATTTTCCCGGCCCGAACTCATTCACCGGTGAAGATGTGCTGGAACTCCAGGGCCATGGCGGTCCGATAGTTCTGGATATGCTGCTCAAGCGTTGCCTGGAACTGGGCTGTCGGTTGGCCCGGCCGGGTGAATTCAGCGAGCGCGCGTTCCTCAATGACAAACTCGATCTGGCTCAGGCCGAAGCCATCGCCGACTTGATCGAAGCGAGTTCTGCACAGGCTGCACGAAATGCCCTGCGTTCCTTGCAAGGCGCATTCTCCGAGCGTGTGCATAACCTCACCGAGCAACTGATTGGCCTGCGCATCTATGTCGAAGCGGCGATCGACTTCCCGGAAGAAGAAATCGACTTCCTCGCCGATGGCCACGTACTGAGCATGCTCGACAAAGTACGTGACGAGTTATCCACCGTACTCCGAGAAGCCGGGCAGGGTGCCTTGCTGCGTGACGGGATGACCGTGGTGATCGCCGGCCGGCCGAATGCCGGTAAATCCAGCCTGTTGAATGCATTGGCCGGTCGTGAAGCCGCTATCGTCACCGAGATTGCCGGCACTACCCGGGACATTCTTCGTGAACATATCCACATCGATGGCATGCCGCTGCACGTGGTCGATACCGCAGGTCTGCGAGATACCGACGACCAGGTGGAAAAAATCGGTGTCGAACGAGCATTGAAAGCAATTGGCGAGGCTGATCGTGTGTTGTTGGTAGTCGATGCTACGGCTCCTGAGGCACTTGATCCGTTCGCGTTATGGCCTGAATTCCTGGAAATCCGCCCTGATCCGGCGAAAGTCACGCTAATCCGTAACAAGGCAGACCTCACGGGCGAAGCCATTGCCCTGGAAATCAGCGAGGATGGCCATGTCACCATCAGCCTGAGCGCCAAGTCTGCAGGCGAAGGGCTGGAATTGCTGCGCGATCACCTCAAGGCCTGCATGGGCTACGAACAAACCTCGGAAAGTAGCTTCAGCGCACGCAGGCGTCACCTTGAAGCGTTGCGTCACGCCAGTGCTTCCCTTGAGCACGGCCGTGAGCAGCTGACCCTGGCGGGTGCCGGTGAACTGTTGGCCGAGGATTTGCGCCAGGCTCAGCACGCTTTGGGTGAAATCACCGGTGCATTCAGCTCCGATGACCTGCTGGGACGGATCTTTTCCAGCTTCTGTATCGGTAAATAATCCTCCCCGTTGTCCACAGACAGGCCATTCGTGCCTGTCTGTTCCCTCCTTTTCTTCAATTCTCTTCCAGTGCTGAGCCGATTCTTTCTGCTTGAGCGGATTTTCCGTGTCCGGGATTTGCTTATTCAGCCGTTTTCTGTGGATTAAGCCCTGTGAATAACTGCCACTAAGGGCAGTTGATAACAGGGCCTCAAAACTGAAGATAACCGCCCCTGTGGATAAGCACCCCTTTCATCCACAGGCTTAAACCGGTTATCCAAGGGCCTCCTTGGCACATGACCACAGGGTTTTGAATCTCTGTACACATTGAATATAAAGGCTTGTAGAGTTCTATCCACAGAAAGATGGCTCAGTAGAAATAAACATAAAAACAAAGATTTAATAAATTTCTCTCTTTTTAATTTCTATAACCACGACTTCTCCACAGCTGGTTAAATTTTGTGCAAAGGGTTCTTTAGGAAGGGCGAAGTCCCTATACTTGCCGACCAGGTCCAAAAACCTGAGCTCAAACTATTCCTGATTACCTAACTGAAGCAGGCACGAGGTGCGTGGTGGATTTCCCTTCCCGTTTTGAAGTGATCGTCATCGGCGGCGGTCATGCCGGTACCGAGGCAGCACTGGCCTCAGCACGCATGGGTGCAAAAACCCTGTTGTTGACGCATAACGTGGAAACCCTCGGTGCCATGAGTTGCAACCCCGCTATCGGTGGGATAGGCAAAAGCCATCTGGTCAAGGAAATCGATGCCCTCGGCGGCGCGATGGCCATCGCTACCGATAAAGGTGGTATTCAATTTCGCGTATTGAACAGCCGCAAAGGCCCGGCCGTGCGGGCAACCCGCGCTCAGGCTGATCGGGTTCTGTACAAGGCCGCTGTCCGCGAAATCCTCGAAAACCAGCCGAACCTGTGGATATTTCAACAGGCTGCCGACGACCTGATCGTCGAGCAGGAACAAGTGCGCGGTGTTGTCACCCAAATGGGCCTGCGTTTCTTCGCGGACTCCGTGGTGTTGACCACTGGCACCTTCCTCGGTGGACTTATCCACATCGGAATGCAGAATTTTTCCGGTGGCCGCGCCGGTGATCCACCGTCGATCGCCCTGGCTCACCGTTTGCGTGAATTGCCATTGCGCGTCGGTCGCCTGAAAACCGGTACACCGCCGCGTATCGACGGTCGTTCTGTGGATTTCTCGGTGATGACCGAGCAAGCCGGCGATACACCGATCCCGGTGATGTCGTTCATGGGTTCCAAAGAGCAGCATCCGAAACAGGTCAGCTGCTGGATTACCCACACCAACGCCCGCACCCACGAAATCATTGCTGCCAACCTGGATCGGTCGCCGATGTATTCCGATGCCGGGTTGATCGAAGGCATCGGTCCGCGGTACTGCCCGTCGATCGAAGACAAGATCCATCGCTTTGCCGACAAGGACAGCCATCAGGTCTTTATCGAACCGGAAGGCCTGACGACCAACGAGCTGTACCCGAACGGGATATCCACATCCTTGCCGTTCGACGTGCAACTGCAGATCGTGCAATCGATCCGCGGCATGGAAAACGCGCACATCGTTCGTCCGGGTTATGCCATCGAATACGACTACTTCGACCCGCGTGACCTGAAGTACAACCTGGAAACCAAAGTCATCGGCGGTCTGTTCTTCGCCGGGCAAATCAACGGCACCACCGGTTACGAAGAAGCCGGCGCCCAGGGTTTGCTGGCCGGGGCCAACGCCGCACTGCGTGCTCAGGGCAAAGATGCCTGGTGCCCGCGTCGCGACGAGGCGTACATCGGCGTGTTGGTCGACGACCTGATTACCCTGGGTACCCAGGAACCGTATCGGATGTTCACCTCCCGCGCCGAATACCGCCTGATCTTGCGTGAAGACAACGCCGACCTGCGCTTGACCGAAAAAGGTCGCGAACTGGGTCTGGTGGATGACGCGCGTTGGGCTGCGTTCTGCACCAAACGCGAAAGCATCACGCTGGAAGAGCAACGCCTGAAAAGTACCTGGGTGCGCCCGGGCACCGAGCAAGGCGACGCGATTTCCGAGAAATTCGGCACGCCGCTGACCCACGAATACAACTTGCTCAACCTGCTGAGCCGTCCGGAAATCGACTACGCTGGTCTGATCGCCGTGACCGGTGGCGGCGCAGAAGATCCACAAGTCGCCGAGCAGGTCGAAATCAAGACCAAATACGCCGGTTACATCGATCGCCAGCAGGATGAAATCGCACGGCTGCGGGCCAGCGAAGACACAAAACTGCCTGTGGATATCGATTACACGAATATTTCCGGTCTCTCCAAAGAGATCCAGAGCAAGCTCGGGGCGACCCGTCCAGAGACTTTGGGCCAGGCGTCACGTATCCCGGGTGTGACGCCGGCAGCGATTTCGCTGTTGATGATTCATTTGAAAAAACGCGGCGCGGGCCGTCAGTTGGAGCAAAGCGCTTGAGTTCGTTGGTCACCTCGCAACACGCAGAAGAGTTATCCACAGGTGCTCGCCAGCTCGGTGTCACGCTGACAGAAACCCAGCATGCTCAGCTGCTGGGTTATCTGGCCCTGTTGATCAAATGGAACAAGGCTTACAACCTGACCGCCGTACGCGATCCGGATGAAATGGTTTCCCGTCACTTGCTCGATAGTTTGAGCGTGATGTCGTTCGTCGAAAACGGCCGCTGGCTGGACGTTGGCAGCGGTGGTGGCATGCCGGGTATTCCGCTGGCCATCCTGTTTCCGGAGTCCCAAGTGACTTGCCTGGACAGCAACGGCAAGAAAACCCGCTTCCTGACTCAGGTCAAACTCGAACTCAAACTGGATAACCTGCAAGTTATCCACAGTCGCGTCGAAGCTTTTCAACCTGCTCAGCCATTCAACGGGATCATTTCCCGGGCGTTCAGCAGCATGGAGAACTTCAGCAACTGGACTCGCCACCTCGGCGACACCGAAACACGTTGGCTGGCAATGAAGGGCGTTCATCCCGCCGATGAGCTGGTAGCATTGCCGGCAGACTTCCACCTCGATAGCGAACACGCCCTGGCCGTACCCGGTTGCCAAGGCCAACGCCATCTGCTGATACTGCGCCGCACGGCATGATTGGGAACACAAGCAAGAATGGCTAAGGTATTCGCGATAGCGAACCAAAAGGGTGGTGTGGGCAAGACCACCACCTGTATCAACCTCGCAGCTTCCCTGGTCGCTACCAAGCGTCGGGTGCTGTTGATCGATCTCGATCCACAGGGCAACGCCACCATGGGGAGCGGTGTGGATAAACACGGCCTGGAGAACTCGGTCTACGACCTGCTGATCGGCGAATGCGATCTGGCCCAGGCCATGCACTACTCCGAGCACGGTGGTTACCAACTGCTGCCGGCCAACCGCGACCTGACCGCGGCCGAAGTGGTTCTGCTGGAAATGCAGATGAAGGAAAGCCGCCTGCGCAGCGCGCTGGCGCCGATCCGTGAAAACTACGATTACATTTTGATCGACTGTCCGCCGTCGTTGTCGATGCTTACGCTGAACGCTTTGGTCGCTGCTGACGGGGTGATTATCCCCATGCAGTGCGAGTACTTCGCGCTCGAAGGTTTGAGCGACCTTGTGGATAACATCAAGCGCATCGCTGAGTTGCTGAACCCGAACCTGAAAGTCGAAGGCCTGTTGCGGACCATGTATGACCCGCGCCTGAGCCTGATGAACGATGTTTCGGCGCAGCTCAAGGAACACTTCGGCGAGCAGCTCTACGACACGGTGATTCCGCGCAACATCCGCCTGGCTGAAGCACCAAGCTATGGCATGCCGGCGCTGGCGTACGACAAATCATCGCGGGGCGCCATTGCCTATCTGGCATTGGCGGGCGAGATGGTTCGTCGTCAACGCAAAAACTCACGCACTGCCGCTGCTCAGGCAACTTAAGGAATCCCCATGGCCGTCAAGAAACGAGGTCTCGGACGTGGACTGGATGCACTGCTGAGTGGTCCGACTGTCAGCTCGCTGGAAGAACAAGCGGTGCAGGCTGATCAGCGTGAGCTGCAGCACCTGCCTCTGGACCTGATCCAGCGCGGCAAGTACCAGCCGCGCCGGGATATGGATCCCCAGGCGCTGGAAGAGCTGGCGCAGTCGATCAAGGCTCAGGGTGTGATGCAGCCGATCGTGGTTCGTCCGATTGGCAGCGGTCGCTTCGAAATCATCGCCGGTGAACGCCGCTGGCGCGCCAGCCAGCAAGCGGGCCAGGAAACCATCCCGGCAATGGTTCGTGATGTGCCGGATGAAACTGCGATCGCCATGGCGCTGATCGAGAACATCCAGCGCGAAGACCTCAACCCGATCGAAGAAGCGGTTGCGTTGCA
This sequence comes from Pseudomonas sp. PDM25, assembly GCF_019219045.1. Classification (NCBI taxonomy): domain Bacteria; kingdom Pseudomonadati; phylum Pseudomonadota; class Gammaproteobacteria; order Pseudomonadales; family Pseudomonadaceae; genus Pseudomonas; species Pseudomonas sp. PDM25. Next base: position 20,661 of record NZ_JAHUWL010000017.1, on the reverse strand, counting down.
GCGTTTGCAGCAGGAATTCCAGCTGACGCAGCAACAAGTGGCCGAAGCCGTGGGCAAATCCCGCGTGACCGTGGCCAACCTGCTACGCTTGATCGCGTTGCCGGAAGTCATCAAAACCATGCTGTCCCACGGCGACCTGGAAATGGGTCATGCCCGTGCTTTGCTCGGTTTACCGGAAAATCAACAGGTTGAAGGGGCGCGACATGTTGTCGCACGGGGGCTGACTGTACGCCAGACTGAAGCACTGGTTCGCCAGTGGTTGAGTGGTAAACAGGAACCTGCTGAACCGGTAAAGCCGGACCCGGATATCGCTCGACTCGAACAGCGTCTGGCTGAGCGCCTAGGCTCTGCGGTGCAGATTCGCCACGGGAAAAAGGGGAAGGGGCAGTTGGTGATCGGTTACAACTCCCTCGATGAGCTTCAAGGTGTACTTGCGCACATTCGCTGAAACATTTCCTCATGTAGCGTGCAGTCGGAAATCACTACCTGACAGTTGAATAGGGGCAGAACCGCCCCTATACTCTGCGCGCATTTTGTCGGCACAAATTATGCCAAGTTATTGAATTCTGGCAGCCGATCATTGGGGAGCAAAAACGATGGAGAGCCGCACGCCAAACCGCTTGCCGTTCCATCGCCTGGCAGTTTTTCCGGTCCTACTGGCTCAATTTGTCGTTTTGGTACTGGCCGCTTTGGCGCTTTGGTACTGGCATGGAGTCGTAGCCGGGTACTCAGGACTCTGCGGAGGCCTGATAGCCTTGCTACCCAATGTTTATTTCGCTCACAGGGCATTTCGGTTTTCCGGCGCCCGAGCAGCTCAAGCCATCGTCCGGTCTTTTTATGCCGGCGAGGCGGGCAAACTAATTTTGACGGCAGTGCTCTTTGCATTGACGTTTGCAGGTGTGAAGCCATTGGCGCCGCTAGCTGTATTCGGCGTCTTCGTGTTGACCCAACTGGTCAGCTGGTTCGCGCCCCTGCTGATGAGAACAAGACTTTCGAGACCTTAGGGCGTTTGAGGCAACCATGGCAGAGACAACCGCTTCGGGCTATATCCAGCACCACTTGCAGAACCTGACCTTCGGTCAGCACCCAACTGGCGGGTGGGGTTTTGCCCACACCGCAGCAGAAGCCAAAGAAATGGGCTTCTGGGCTTTCCACGTCGATACTCTCGGCTGGTCGGTCGCGTTGGGTCTGATCTTCGTTCTTCTTTTCCGCATGGCGGCAAAGAAGGCGACTTCCGGTCAGCCTGGTGCTTTGCAGAACTTCGTTGAAGTATTGGTCGAATTCGTCGATGGCAGCGTGAAAGACAGCTTCCATGGCCGTAGCCCGGTGATTGCACCGTTGGCACTGACCATCTTCGTCTGGGTCTTCCTGATGAACGCCGTCGACCTGATCCCGGTCGACTGGATTCCTCAGCTGGCCATCCTGATCACTGGCGACCATCACATTCCGTTCCGTGCGGTGTCGACCACTGACCCGAACGCGACCCTGGGCATGGCCCTGTCGGTATTCGCGTTGATCATTTTCTACAGCATCAAGGTCAAGGGCATCGGCGGCTTCATCGGCGAACTGACCCTGCACCCTTTCGGCAGCAAGAACATCTTCGTTCAAGCCCTGCTGATCCCGGTGAACTTCCTGCTGGAGTTCGTGACGCTGGTGGCCAAGCCAATCTCCCTGGCACTGCGTCTGTTCGGCAACATGTACGCCGGCGAACTGGTCTTCATTCTGATTGCTGTGATGTTCGGCAGTGGTCTGCTCTGGCTTAGCGGCCTGGGCATAGTTCTGCAGTGGGCGTGGGCTGTGTTCCACATCCTGATCATCACCCTGCAGGCGTTTATCTTCATGATGCTGACCATCGTTTACTTGTCGATGGCGCACGAAGAGAACCATTAAGACCAGTCTCGACTAGTCTGATGTCCCACTCGGTCAAACGAGTGGGTGCCCGAACAGGGCTATGAAACGATTTGTTTTACCGCTTTAAAATCTAAAAAACCTAAACCATACGACGTAAAAGTCGGGAGGAAAGATGGAAACTGTAGTTGGTCTAACCGCTATCGCTGTTGCACTGTTGATCGGCCTGGGCGCACTGGGTACCGCAATTGGTTTCGGCCTGTTGGGCGGCAAGTTCCTGGAAGGCGCAGCGCGTCAGCCAGAGATGGTTCCAATGCTGCAAGTCAAAATGTTCATCGTTGCCGGTCTGCTCGACGCCGTAACCATGATCGGTGTTGGTATCGCTCTGTTCTTCACCTTCGCGAACCCATTCGTTGGTCAACTCGCTGGCTAATTACTCGAACCTTCGAGTAATTGGTGTGATGTGCAACGAACGAGCGAGGTGTTGGCGTGAACATTAATGCAACCCTGATTGGCCAGTCCGTTGCGTTCTTCATTTTTGTACTGTTTTGCATGAAGTTCGTGTGGCCTCCGGTCATCGCGGCTTTGCACGAACGTCAGAAGAAGATCGCGGATGGACTGGATGCTGCCAGCCGAGCAGCTCGCGACCTGGAGTTGGCCCAAGAGAAAGCGGGTCATCAACTGCGCGAAGCAAAAGCTCAGGCAGCTGAAATCATTGAGCAAGCCAAGAAACGCGGTAACCAGATCGTCGAAGAGGCTGTTGAAAAAGCCCGTATCGACGCTGACCGTGTGAAGGTTCAGGCTCAGGCCGAGATCGAGCAGGAACTGAACAGTGTCAAAGACGCGCTGCGTGCCCAATTGGGTGCTCTGGCCGTTGGCGGCGCCGAGAAGATCCTGGGTGCCACAATCGATCAAAACGCGCACGCGGAGCTGGTAAACAAACTGGCTGCTGAAATTTAAGCGAGGGCGATCATGGCAGAATTGACCACGTTGGCCCGACCTTACGCTAAGGCAGCCTTCGAGCACGCCCAGGCCCACCAGCAACTGGCCTCTTGGTCAGCCATGCTCGGCCTGGCTGCAGCAGTGTCGCAAGACGACACCATGCAGCGCGTGCTCAAGGCCCCGCGACTGACGAGCGCAGACAAGGCCGCCACGTTTATTGACGTGTGCGGCGACAAGTTTGATGTGAAGGCACAGAACTTCATTAACGTCGTTGCCGAAAACGACCGTCTCCCGCTGTTGCCGGAGATCGCCGCTCTGTTTGACCTGTACAAGGCCGAACAAGAGAAATCGGTAGACGTTGAAGTCACCAGTGCTTTTGCATTGAACCAAGAACAGCAAGACAAACTCGCCAAGGTTCTCAGTGCACGACTCAACCGGGAAGTGCGCCTGCAAGTCGAGGAAGACAAATCCCTTATTGGGGGCATTGTCATCCGCGCCGGCGACCTGGTAATCGATGGCTCGGTACGCGGCAAACTCGCGAACCTTGCCGAAGCATTGAAATCTTGAGTTTGAAGGGGCAGCAGAGCAATGCAGCAACTCAATCCTTCCGAAATAAGTGAAATTATCAAGGGCCGCATCGACAAGCTCGATGTGACCTCCCAAGCCCGTAACGAAGGCACTGTCGTCAGCGTATCTGACGGTATCGTGCGGATTCACGGTCTGGCCGACGTCATGTACGGCGAGATGATCGAGTTTCCGGGCGGCGTCTTCGGTATGGCTCTCAACCTGGAGCAAGACTCCGTAGGTGCCGTTGTATTGGGCTCCTACCAGTCTCTGGCTGAAGGCATGAGCGCCAAGTGCACTGGCCGCATCCTCGAAGTTCCGGTTGGTAAGGAACTGCTGGGTCGCGTAGTCGACGCACTGGGTAACCCAGTTGACGGCAAAGGTCCGCTGAACAACACCGAGACCGATGCGGTCGAGAAAGTTGCTCCAGGCGTGATCTGGCGTAAGTCGGTAGACCAGCCTGTACAGACTGGCTACAAGGCTGTCGATGCCATGATCCCTGTCGGCCGTGGCCAGCGTGAGCTGATCATCGGTGACCGTCAGATCGGTAAAACCGCTCTGGCGATCGACGCGATCATCAACCAGAAAAACAGCGGCATTTTCTGCGTCTACGTAGCGATCGGTCAGAAACAATCGACCATCGCTAACGTGGTTCGCAAACTGGAAGAAAACGGCGCACTGGCTAACACCATCGTCGTGGCTGCGAGCGCTTCGGAATCTGCAGCACTGCAGTTCCTGGCACCGTACTCCGGTTGCACCATGGGTGAATTCTTCCGCGACCGCGGTGAAGACGCGCTGATCGTTTATGACGATCTGTCCAAGCAAGCAGTGGCTTACCGCCAGATTTCCCTGCTGCTGCGCCGTCCACCAGGCCGTGAAGCTTACCCAGGCGATGTGTTCTATCTCCACTCCCGTCTGCTGGAGCGCGCATCCCGCGTTTCGGAAGAGTACGTAGAGAAGTTCACCAACGGCGCAGTGACCGGCAAAACCGGTTCCCTGACCGCACTGCCGATCATCGAAACCCAGGCTGGCGACGTTTCCGCGTTCGTTCCGACCAACGTGATTTCCATCACTGACGGTCAGATCTTCCTGGAATCGGCCATGTTCAACTCCGGGATCCGTCCTGCTGTGAACGCCGGTGTTTCGGTATCCCGTGTGGGTGGTGCCGCTCAGACCAAGATCATCAAGAAGCTCTCCGGTGGTATCCGTACCGCTCTGGCTCAGTACCGTGAACTGGCGGCATTCGCCCAGTTCGCTTCTGACCTGGACGAAGCGACCCGTAAGCAACTTGAGCATGGTCAGCGCGTTACCGAGCTGATGAAGCAGAAGCAATACGCACCAATGTCGATCGCTGACATGGCGCTGTCGCTGTATGCCGCTGAGCGTGGGTTCCTGACTGACGTTGAAATCGCCAAGATCGGCAGCTTCGAACAAGCGCTGATTGCTTTCTTCAACCGCGATCACGCCGATTTGATGGCGAAGATCAACGTGAAGGGTGACTTCAATGACGAAATCGACGCTGGCATGAAAGCCGGTATCGAGAAGTTCAAGGCCACCCAAACCTGGTAAGCCGCAGCGGGAGCCGCAAGGCTCCCGCTTGCTAACCTGATAGGTGTTACATGGCAGGCGCAAAAGAGATTCGCAGTAAGATTGCGAGCATCAAAAGCACGCAAAAGATTACCAGCGCCATGGAAAAAGTGGCGGTCAGTAAAATGCGCAAGGCACAAATGCGCATGGCTGCTAGCCGTCCTTACGCGGAGCGCATCCGCCAGGTTATTGGTCATTTGGCCAACGCCAACCCGGAATATCGCCACCCCTTCATGAGCGAGCGCGAAGTAAAGCGCGTCGGTTACGTCGTGGTGAGCACTGACCGTGGTCTGTGTGGTGGCTTGAACACCAACCTGTTCAAGGCCCTGGTCAAGGACATGGCGGTAAACCGCGAAAACGGCGTCGAGATCGATCTGTGTGTTGTTGGTAGCAAGGGTGCGGCTTTCTTCCGCAACTTCGGCGGTAACGTCGTTGCAGCTATCAGCCACCTGGGTGAAGAGCCGTCGATCAATGATCTGATTGGCAGCGTCAAGGTGATGCTGGATGCCTACCTGGACGGCCGTATTGATCGCCTGTCCGTGGTGTCCAACAAGTTCATCAACACCATGACGCAAACGCCTACTGTGGAGCAGTTGATTCCACTGGAGGCAACCCCGGATCAATCGCTCAAGCACCACTGGGACTATCTCTACGAACCGGATGCCAAAGAGCTGCTTGACGGCTTGATGGTCCGTTACGTCGAGTCGCAGGTCTACCAGGCGGTGGTCGAGAACAACGCGGCTGAACAAGCTGCGCGGATGATCGCGATGAAGAACGCTACCGACAACGCCGGTGATTTGATCAGCGATTTGCAGCTGGTCTACAACAAGGCGCGTCAGGCTGCGATCACCCAAGAGATCTCGGAAATCGTCGGCGGCGCTGCCGCGGTTTAACGGTTCAAATATTCAGAGGATCCAGCTATGAGTAGCGGACGTATCGTTCAAATCATCGGCGCCGTTATCGACGTGGAATTTCCACGCGACAGCGTACCGAGCATCTACAACGCGCTGTTGGTACAAAGCGCGGCCGGGACTACTCTCGAAGTTCAGCAACAGCTGGGCGACGGCGTGGTTCGTACCATTGCGATGGGTTCCACCGAAGGCTTGAAGCGCGGTCTGGAAGTCAAGGACTCCGGCGCAGCCATCTCCGTACCGGTCGGTAAAGCGACCCTGGGCCGGATCATGGACGTACTGGGCAACCCGATCGACGAAGCTGGCCCGATCGACACCGAAGAGCGCTGGGGCATTCACCGTCCTGCGCCAACCTTCGCTGAACAAGCGGGCGGCAACGACCTGCTGGAAACCGGCATCAAGGTTATCGACCTGGTTTGCCCGTTCGCCAAGGGTGGTAAAGTCGGTCTGTTCGGTGGTGCCGGTGTAGGCAAAACCGTAAACATGATGGAACTGATCCGTAACATCGCCATCGAGCACAGCGGTTATTCCGTGTTCGCCGGTGTGGGTGAGCGTACTCGTGAGGGTAACGACTTCTACCACGAGATGAAGGATTCCAACGTTCTGGACAAAGTGGCACTGGTTTACGGTCAGATGAACGAGCCGCCGGGTAACCGTCTGCGCGTAGCACTGACCGGCCTGACCATGGCCGAGAAGTTCCGTGACGAAGGTAACGACGTTCTGCTGTTCGTCGACAACATCTATCGTTACACCCTGGCCGGTACTGAAGTATCCGCACTGCTGGGCCGTATGCCTTCCGCAGTAGGTTACCAGCCGACCCTGGCCGAAGAGATGGGTACTCTGCAAGAGCGTATCACTTCGACCAAAAACGGTTCGATCACCTCGATCCAGGCGGTATACGTACCGGCGGATGACTTGACTGACCCGTCGCCAGCGACCACTTTCGCCCACTTGGACGCTACCGTCGTTCTGTCCCGTGACATCGCTTCCCTGGGTATCTACCCAGCGGTCGATCCACTCGACTCGACTTCGCGCCAGCTGGACCCGAACGTAATCGGCCAGGACCACTACGACACCGCTCGCGGCGTACAGTATGTTCTGCAACGTTACAAAGAACTGAAGGACATCATTGCGATCCTGGGTATGGACGAGCTGTCGGAAGCCGACAAGCAGTTGGTAAACCGTGCTCGTAAGATCCAGCGTTTCTTGTCGCAGCCGTTCTTCGTGGCTGAAGTCTTCACCGGTGCTTCGGGTAAATACGTTTCCCTGAAAGACACCATTGCTGGCTTCAAAGGCATCCTCAACGGTGACTACGACCACCTGCCAGAACAAGCGTTCTACATGGTCGGCGGCATCGAAGAAGCGATCGAGAAAGCCAAGAAACTGTAATCCCGGCGCCCGGCAACGGGCGCTAATTTAGGTTGAGGCAATCAGATGGCTATGACAGTCCATTGCGATATCGTCAGCGCGGAAGGGGAAATCTTCTCCGGCCTGGTCGAGATGGTGGTTGCGCACGGTGCACTGGGTGATCTTGGTATCGCCCTGGGTCACGCGCCGCTGATCACTAATCTCAAGCCGGGCCCGATCCGCCTGATCAAGCAGGGCGGGGAAGAGGAGGTGTATTACATCTCCGGCGGTTTCCTCGAGGTTCAGCCGAACATGGTCAAGGTACTTGCCGACACTGTGCAACGTGCTGCCGACCTGGACGAAGCCTCCGCTCAGGAAGCCGTTAAGGCTGCCGAGAAGGCCTTGCATGACCGTGGTGCAGAATTCGATTACGGTTCTGCTGCCGCACGTCTGGCCGAGGCTGCAGCTCAGCTGCGCACCGTCCAGCAGATCCGCAAGAAGTTCGGCCACTAATAGGCCACTGCTTGTTGTGCGATTGATTAAAAAGGGTAGCCTCGGCTACCCTTTTTTCTTTTTAGATATTCATAACCTGGTCGCAGTCGCTGACCACCCAGGATTGGTAGCCAGTCATGTCTTTAGAAATCGTTATCCTCGCTGCTGGTCAAGGCACTCGCATGCGTTCGGCACTGCCGAAAGTTCTGCATCCGATTGCCGGCAACTCGATGCTCGGCCATGTTATCCACAGCGCCCGGCAACTTGATCCACAGCGCATCCACGTCGTGATCGGCCATGGCGCCGATGCAGTGCGCGAGCGTCTGGCGGCTGATGATCTGAATTTCGTCCTGCAGGACAAACAGCTTGGGACTGGCCACGCCGTTGCTCAAGCGGTGCCTTTCATTGAGTCCGATACCGTCCTGATTCTTTATGGTGACGTGCCATTGATCGAAGTCGAGACCCTGCAGCGTCTGCTCAAGCAAGTAGCGCCGCAGCAACTGGGTTTGTTGACAGTCGAACTGGACGACCCGACCGGCTATGGCCGCATCGTCCGCAACGCCGACGGCAAGGTGACAGCCATCGTCGAGCAGAAAGACGCCAATGAAGCCGAACGAGCGATCACTGAAGGCAACACCGGCATTCTGGCGCTGCCGTTCGCGCAATTGGCTGGCTGGATGAGCCGTCTTTCGAACAACAACGCCCAGGGCGAGTACTACTTGACCGACGTAATCGCCATGGCGGTCAGCGACGGTCTGGTGGTGGCAACCGAGCAACCGCATGACGCCATGGAAGTGCAGGGCGCCAACGACCGCAAGCAGCTTTCCGAGCTTGAGCGTCACTATCAGCTGCGCGCCGGTCGTCGTTTGATGGCTCAAGGCGTGACCCTGCGTGATCCTGCTCGTTTCGATGTACGCGGTGAAATCACCGTCGGCCGCGACGTGCTGATCGACATCAACGTGATCCTCGAAGGCAAGGTCGTTATCGAGGACGACGTGGTGATCGGCCCGAACTGCGTGATCAAGGACAGCACCCTGCGCAAAGGTGTGGTGATCAAGGCCAACAGCCACATCGAAGGCGCGGTTCTCGGCGAAGGCAGCGATGCCGGCCCGTTCGCTCGTTTGCGTCCGGGAACTGTGCTGGAAGCACGCGCCCATGTGGGTAACTTCGTTGAGTTGAAAAACGCTCACCTGGGCGAAGGCGCCAAGGCCGGTCATCTGACCTATCTGGGTGATGCCGAAATCGGCGCGCGCACCAACATCGGCGCGGGCACCATTACCTGCAACTACGACGGCGCGAATAAGTGGAAAACCGTGCTGGGTGAAGATGTGTTCATCGGTTCCAACAACTCGTTGGTTGCGCCTGTGGATATCTCTTCCGGGGCAACCACTGCTGCTGGTTCGACCATTACACAGAATGTGGATAACTTGCAGTTGGCCGTGGGCCGTGCGCGGCAGAAGAATATCGACGGTTGGAAACGACCGGAGAAGATTAAGAAAAGCTGAGTTATCCACATACTTGGGACCTGCTTAAGTTATTCACAGGCAGCACCATCGAATTCGCGGGCAAGCCCGCTCCCACATGGATCTCGCAAAACCTGTGGGAGCGGGCTTGCCCGCGATGCTTTTATCCACAGGTCGTTTTATCGCCCCACGCTTGACGAAGTTTCGCCAATAGGTTTTGATTGCTTCCGTTATCTTTCGAATCGAAACTTACCAAGCCATGTCGAAGCGCAATACACCTCAACGCCGTCACAACATCCTCGCCTTGCTCAATGAGCAGGGCGAAGTCAGTGTGGATGAGCTGGCCAAGCGCTTCGAAACGTCGGAAGTTACGATCCGCAAGGATCTCGCTGCACTTGAGAGCAATGGCTTGCTGCTGCGCCGTTATGGCGGAGCGATTACCCTGCCTCAAGAGCTGGTGGCCGACCTTGGTCAGCCGGTGTCCATATACAAACAGGCTATCGCTCGCGCCGCCGTTGCACGGATTCGCGAGCATGCGCGGATCATTATCGACAGCGGCAGCACCACGGCGGCGATGATTCCGGAACTCGGCCAGCAGCCGGGCCTGGTCGTAATGACCAACTCCCTGCATGTCGCCAATGCCTTGAGCGAACTTGAGCATGAGCCGGTACTGTTGATGACCGGCGGCACCTGGGACCCGCATTCCGAGTCCTTTCAGGGGCAAGTGGCCGAGCAGGTCCTGCGCTCTTATGATTTTGACCAGTTGTTCATCGGTGCCGACGGCATCGACCTGGTTCGCGGTACCACCACGTTCAACGAGCTGCTGGGGCTGAGCCGAGTCATGGCTGAAGTCGCCCGGGAAGTGGTTGTCATGGTGGAGGCCGACAAGATCGGCCGCAAGATTCCCAACCTGGAGCTGCCGTGGAGCAGCGTTCATACCCTTATTACCGATGATCGCCTGCCGCTTGAGGCACGGGATCAGATTCAGGCCCGTGGAATCAACTTGATCCTCGCGGCTGTCAATCAGGAGAAATAGCATGTGTGGAATTGTTGGCGCAGTCGCAGAACGTAATATCACCGCCATCCTGCTCGAAGGCCTGAAACGCCTGGAATACCGTGGCTATGACAGTGCCGGTGTAGCGGTCTACACCAATGACCAAAAGCTTGAGCGCCTGCGTCGCCCGGGCAAGGTCAGTGAATTGGAACTGGCGCTGGCCGAAGAATCGCTGGCCGGCCGCCTGGGTATCGCCCACACCCGCTGGGCCACTCACGGTGCGCCGAGCGAGCGCAACGCTCACCCGCATTTTTCCGGTGATCTGGCGGTGGTGCACAACGGCATCATCGAGAACCACGAAGCCCTGCGCGAGCAACTGAAAGCCTTGGGTTACGTGTTCACCTCGGACACCGACACCGAAGTCATTGCCCACCTGTTGGACCACAAACTCAAGGATCTGCCTGATCTGACCGTGGCCCTGAAGGCTACTGTCAAAGAGCTGCACGGTGCTTACGGTTTGGCGGTGATCAGCGCTCAGCAACCGGATCGTCTCGTTGCAGCCCGCAGCGGCAGCCCGCTGGTCATCGGCCTGGGCATGGGTGAAAACTTCCTGGCTTCCGATCAACTGGCCCTGCGCCAGGTCACTGACCGCTTCATGTACCTGGAAGAAGGCGATATCGCCGAAATTCGCAGCGACAGCGTGCAGATCTGGGACTTGAGCGGTCAAGTGGTCGAACGTGAGTCGGTGCAATACCGTGATGGTGCCGAAGCCGCCGACAAGGGCAAATTCCGCCACTTCATGCTCAAGGAAATTCACGAGCAACCGGCTGTGGTGCAACGTACCCTGGAAGGTCGCATCAGCCAGAATCAAGTGCTGGTGCAAGCGTTCGGTCCACAGGCTGCCGAACTGTTCGCCAAAGTGCGTAACGTGCAGATCGTCGCGTGCGGTACCAGTTACCACGCCGGCATGGTTGCCCGTTACTGGCTCGAAGAACTGGCCGGCATCCCGTGCCAGGTCGAAGTCGCCAGCGAATTCCGCTACCGCAAGGTAGTGGTGCAGGCCGACACGCTATTCGTGACCATCTCCCAGTCCGGTGAAACCGCCGACACCCTGGCCGCCCTGCGTAACGCCAAAGAGTTGGGCTACCTCGCGAGCCTGGCGATTTGCAACGTCGGCATCAGCTCGTTGGTGCGTGAATCGGACCTGACTTTGCTGACCCAGGCTGGTCGCGAAATCGGCGTAGCCTCGACCAAAGCCTTTACTACTCAATTGGTCGGTCTGCTGTTGCTGACCTTGTCCCTGGGCCAGGTTCAAGGCACGTTGGCCAAAGACGTCGAAGCCACATTGGTTGAAGAGCTGCGTCGCCTGCCAACCCGCCTCGGCGAAGCCCTGGCCATGGACAGCACCGTCGAAAAAGTCGCCGAGCTGTTCGCCGAGAAAAACCACACCTTGTTCCTCGGCCGTGGTGCGCAGTTCCCGGTGGCAATGGAAGGGGCGCTCAAGCTCAAGGAAATCTCCTACATCCACGCTGAAGCCTATCCGGCCGGCGAGCTGAAACACGGCCCGTTGGCGCTTGTGGATAACGACATGCCCGTGGTCACCGTGGCACCGAACAACGAGCTGCTGGAGAAGTTGAAATCCAACCTCCAGGAAGTCCGCGCCCGTGGCGGCGAGCTGATCGTCTTTGCAGACGAACAAGCTGGCATGACCAATGGCGAAGGCACGCATGTTGTGCAAATGCCGCACATCCACGACATCCTGTCGCCGATCCTCTACACCATTCCGCTGCAGTTACTCTCGTATTACGTTGCCGTGTTGAAAGGCACCGACGTTGACCAGCCGCGTAACCTGGCGAAGTCGGTGACGGTGGAATAAGTTATCCACAGGTGATGGAAACATTAAAAATCGCAGCCTACGGTTGCGATTTTTTTTATCTGAATTGAGGACACGCCCATGGACCGATTCCAGGAAATGCAGGTCTTCGCTGCCGTCGCCCAAGACCAAGGCTTCTCGGCGGCGGCGCGGCGTTTGGGCCTGTCGGCCGCCAGCGTGACTCGCGCGGTGGCGGCGCTGGAGAAACGCATCGGCACCTCGCTGCTGACGCGCACCACCCGCAGCGTGCATTTGAGCGAGGCGGGTCAGCGTTACCTGGAAGACTGTCGGAGGATTCTCGCCGAGGTGCAGGAAGCCGAGGACTCGGCGGCGGGCAGCCATACCCAACCGCGTGGGCAATTGACGATTACTGCGCCGGTGTTATTTGGTGAGCTGTTTGTCACGCCCGTAATGGTGAATTATCTGACGCAGTTTCCTGAAGTCAGCATCAATGGGTTGCTGGTCGATCGAGTGGTCAGCATGGTCGAGGAGGGCGTCGATGTCGCCGTGCGGATCGGTGAGTTGCCCGACAGTAATCAGCACGCGATTCGCGTGGGTGAGGTTCGGCGGGTGATTTGTGGCTCGCCGGAATTCCTGAAGGCCCATGGTCGACCTCGACATCCTCAGGATCTGGCTCAGGCGCCGGTTGTTGCGACGTCCTCTATCGGTCAGTCGAGAACCTGGCCGTTCCTCGAAGGGGAAGAGCCGCTGAGTGTTCGACCAGCGCCGCGCCTGGTGGTGACGGCCAATCAGGCGGCTATTACGGCGGCGTGCCTTGGCTTGGGCCTGACCCGGGTTCTGTCTTATCAGATCGCGAGTAAAGTCGCTTCCGGTGAGCTTGAAATCGTTCTGGCTGACTTCGAACTGCCGCCATTGCCTATCCATGTGGTCTATCAGGGCGGGCGCAAGGCTCCTGCGCGGATTCGCAGTTTTGTGGATTTTGCGGTGAGCGCGCTACGTGAGCATCCGTCCTTGCAGGCCTGATGGTTTATTTCACTGGGTGAAATAATGGATTGCGTTGGCTGGTTATTCTGTTGTTTTGGTTGCGGGTGGAAGATAACGCCCCATCGGAGCTGAACACTGTTCAACAGCGCCACCACCCAGCGGAGTCGACCATGCAAGCGATCAAACTCTACAACTTCCCACGTTCCGGCCACGCTCACCGCGTAGAGCTGATGCTGTCCCTGCTGCATTTGCCCACCGAGCTGATATTTGTCGACCTGGCCAAGGGCGCGCACAAACAGCCGGATTTCCTCGCGCTCAATGCATTTGGCCAGGTTCCGGTCATCGATGATCAAGGCGTGGTGCTGGCCGATTCCAACGCGATTCTGGTTTATCTGGCACAAAAATATGGCGACGGACGTTGGCTGCCAACCGATCCGGTCGGGGCGGCCAAGGTTCAGCGTTGGTTATCGATTGCCGCAGGGCCGATTGCCTTTGGCCCCGCCAGGGCGAGGCTGATCACGGTGTTTGGGGCTGCTTACAACGCTGAAGAAGTGATCGCTTATTCCCACACCGTGCTCAAAGTGATCGATCAGGAACTGGCCGCAACGCCGTATCTGACTGGCGCCGAGCCAACCATTGCCGACGTTTCGGCCTACAGCTACATCGCCCATGCGCCAGAAGGCAACGTGTCCCTGGAGAACTACGCCCACATCCGCGCCTGGCTGGCACGAATCGAAGCCTTGCCAGGGTTTGTCGGCATGCCGCGCACCGTTGCCGGTCTGCAAAAAACTGCCTGATGCTTACGGCCCGGCACTGTCGGGTCATTCACACTGCGCCGATGGCGCAGGGGAGAAGTCGTTGTGGACCGTTCACCCTGGCACGCCGGCGAGAAACAATTGCAGGCTCATGTGGGCATTGCCGAGCGAATGGAGGTGCTCGGTCGTAAGGTGATTCGCCGCGAGATGCCGGATCAGCACCGCACGTTCTATGAGCAACTGCCGTTCATGCTGTACGGCGCAGTGGATGCCGACGGTAATCCATGGGCCAGTATTCTTGAAGGGCCACCGGGTTTCGCTCACTCGCCAACGCCGGGTGCGCTGCAATTTAGCAGCCTGCCGGGGGCTGATGATCCTGCGCAATTGACGAAGGGCTCGGCGATCGGCCTGCTGGGGATCGAACTGCACACCCGTCGCCGCAATCGTCTCAACGGCCGAGTCGGCGCGATGACGGCGAGCGGCTTCGATGTGGCGGTTGAACAGTCCTTCGGCAATTGCCCGCAATACATCCAATTGCGGCAGTTTCGCTCGGTGCCGTTGGCGGATCCGTCGACTCGCATCGCGCAACACCTCAACGGGCTGGATGAAGCGGCCAAAACCCTGATCGCGGGCGCCGATACGTTCTTTGTCGCCAGTTACGTGGACATTGATGGCCAACGCTCGGTGGACGTTTCTCACCGTGGCGGCCAGGCCGGTTTCGTACAGGTAGAAGGAAATCGCCTGACCATTCCGGATTTCGCCGGCAACCTGTTTTTCAACACCTTGGGCAACCTGCTGCTCAATCCCCGGGCTGGTTTGCTGTTTATCGATTTCAATTCGGGAGAGCTGCTGCACCTCAGTGGCCGCACCGACGTCATTCTTGAAGGCCCACAGGTCGAGGCGTTTCAAGGCGCCGAGCGCTTGTGGACATTCGAGGTCGAACGCGTGGTGCGCAGGCCCGCCGCGCTTGCTCTGCGCTGGCGCTTCGACGGTGTGTCACCCACCAGTTTGCTTACCGGTACCTGGGAGCAGGCCAACGCCCGTCTGCAAGCCCAGGCCTTGGGCGATACCTGGCGGCCGCTGCGGGTGGCGCGCATCAAAGAGGAAAGCCACAACATCCGCTCGATTTATCTGGAGCCTGCCGATGGCGCGGGGTTGCCAGTGTTTCAGGCCGGGCAGCATTTGCCGCTGCGCTTCAACATTGCCGGCGAGATGCACATCCGCACTTACAGTCTGTCGAGCGCACCGTCAGATGATTTTTTCCGCATCAGTGTGAAGCGTGAAGGCTTGGTGTCTTCGCATCTGCATGAACAGGTGCGCGTCGGTGATCTGTTGGAGGCCCGTGCGCCTCAAGGGCATTTCACCGTGGCACCCAATGAGCGTCGGCCGCTGGTGTTATTGGCTGCCGGTGTCGGCATCACGCCGCTGCTGTCGATGCTGCGCGAGGTGGTTTACCAAGGCCTGCGCACCCGGCGCATCCGACCCACCTGGTTTTTCCAGAGTTCGCGCACGTTGGCCGATCAAGTGTTTCGTCCTGAGCTGGATCGCTTGCTCGAAGGCGCGGGCGATGCGGTCAAGGTGCTGCGTCTGGTGAGTCAGCCGGAAGCAGGGACCTTGGAGGGTGAGGATTTCGACCTGACTGGGCGGATCGACACTGCGCTGATCAAGACCCTCCTTGAAGTGGAGGACTACGATCAGCTGGATTTTGTCCTCTGCGGTCCGGGCAGTTTTACCCAAGGGCTGTACGACGGCCTGCGGGAACTGGACATCCGTGATGCAAGGATTCACGCCGAAACCTTCGGCCCCTCGACCTTGCGCCGGGTGCCGGCCCCCGACGCGGTGGTCATCGAGCAACCGCCCGCTGCTACCACTTCCGTGCCGGTGGTGTTTCAGCGCTCGGCTAAGGAGGCCCGCTGGCAACCGGACGGCGGCAGTTTGCTGGAGTTGGCGGAAAGCCGTGGATTGCGCCCGGAATTCAGCTGCCGTGGTGGTTCCTGCGGGACCTGCAAGACCCGGCTGATCAGCGGCCAGGTGAATTATCCACAGCCGCCGGCCGAAGTACCGGACGACGGACACGTGCTGATTTGTTGTGCGATTCCGGCGCAGGGGTCGCAATCTTTGGTATTGGATATTTGATAATTCAACACCGGTGATCATTGCCCGCAAGCCACTGGCTAAGTAGGGTAGCGAGCAGAGCGAAAAAGGGCCTTGAGAGGCCTTTTCTGCATTTCAGGGATAAGGCATTTGATGGTTTTTTTCATTCGCATGATCGGCTTGCTGGCGATGATGGCATTGCTCAACGGTTGCGAACGACAGGACGCGCCACCGCTCGATCAGCAACTCTACATCTGGCAACGGCAATGGACACCGGCCCACGACGCGGCGTTGAGGGACAGCCGCGCTGACTTTTCCACCCTGCGGGTGCTGGCCTTGCAGGCATTCCCCGAGGCGGGTTGGAGCCGGGCGCGGATTGACCCGGCGCTGCTTAAACGTGACGGTCGGCCGCTGATCGCGGTGATTCGTCTTGATGGCCAGCTCAAGTCGCTGGATCGGGACGCAGTCACCGCGCAAATCCAGCAAGTGCTCGGCGATTGGCAAGGGCAGGGGCTGAATCTATCCGGCGTGGAAATCGACCACGATGCCGGTAATGCTCGGCTACCGGCCTACCGTGAATTTCTTACGCATCTGCGCGCAATATTGCCGGCCTCCATTCCGCTGAGCATCACCGCATTGCCGGCCTGGCTCGACAGTCCCGAGTTGCCGACATTGTTATCCACAGTCGACAGCAGCGTGTTGCAAGTGCACGCGGTGAGCGATCCGCGGCGTGGCTTGTTCGACGCGGATCAGGCTCGACAATGGACCAAGGCCTGGAGCCGCATCACCTCCAAACCTTTCTATCTGGCGCTGCCGGCCTACGGTGTGGCGTTGTTGCCGGGCGCCGCCGGTGCGCCGGTGGTGGAAAGCGAAGTGCCGATCGAACGGGGCGGCAAGCGCCGGGAATTGCTCGCCGATCCGCAGCAACTGAGCCGGCTCGGGACCGAATTACGCAACGATCCACCCACTCATCTGGCGGGCCTGATCTGGTTTCGTTTGCCGCTGGCCAGCGACCGCCGGGCCTGGAGCCTGACGACCCTGGGGGCAGTGGCGCGGGGCGATGCCCTCGACAGTCGACTGGCGTTGAAACTCTCGGGGCAGAACGACCTCTATGACATCAGCCTCAGCAATCAAGGCAACCTCGACAGCGCCTGGCCCGAACGCCTGACACTCGCGGTACAAGGTTGTGACGGTGCTGATGCGCTGGCCGGTTATGCATTGCAACAACGTCCGGATCTGCTTACCTTCACCCGCCTGCGCGAGGGTCGAATACCGGCCGGCGGGCAGCGCGCCATGGGTTGGGCTCGTTGCGCACATATTGATCAAGGAGGTTCGAATGTTGACCCGTAACTGGCCCCGCCATCTGCTTTGCCTGAGCCTCAGCCTGCCGCTGGGTTCGGCGCTGGCCTGCGGGCCGGATTTCCCGATGCGTCTGCTGGACAACCGCGGCCAGTCGCTGGCGGAGCTGCCGGAAGGCAACTTCAGATTTGAAATCAGTCGTCTCGGGCATGCGGTCGCCGGGCTGAAGAACGTCACCGAAACCGTCTATAACATGGAGGCGCCCGACTACGCAGAACAGCGGGAAAAGGCTGAGCAATCCGGTTTGACGGCTGAGCAGCAAACGCTGGTGAAACAGTTACGCAGCCTGACCGATGCGCATGAGGTCGAGAGTCAGGGCGCGAGCCTGCCGGCTGAGCTCACGCTTTATCTGGCCGGCGCGGTGGCATTCAATGCCGGTGATCATGGGCTGGCAGCCGAGTACTTCCAAAAGGTGCTGGCATTGCCGGCGGATCAACGGGCGTTGCGCAGCACCTGGGCGGCTTATTCGTCAGGTCGGGCGCTGTTTGCGATGAGCGCGGAAGCGGACGCCGGTCCCGACCTGTTGGCTCAGTCTCGAAAGGCCTTCGAGCAGACCCGTCAACTGAGCATCGACGGCTTCAGTGACCCTCTGGAACTGGGTGTCGCCAGTCTCGGCGAAGAGGCCCGCGTCGCCCGCACGGCCGGCGACTGGAACCGCGCCATCGAACTCTACGCCACACAAAACCTTCAGGGTTCGGCGGTGGGTTACACCTCGCTGAAACTGCTGGTCGCTGATCTGGCGGCGCTGCCGGAGGATCAACTGGCGGTGTTGCTCAAGGGCAAACCGGTACAGCAACTGGTGACGGCCTCGTTGATCAGCCGACTGGGCTGGTCATTCGGTGATCAACCGCCGAACGAATTGAAACTGATCAAACTGCTGCAAAACAGCACCCGCGGTAGCCTCGATAACGCTGATCGCCTGGCGGCAGTGAATTATCAACAGGGTGATTACGCCAGCGCCAAGGCGTTCCTCGAACACGCCGGTGATGGCGGACTGGCGTGGTGGCTGCGGGCCAAACTGGCCGTGCGCGATGGCGATAAAAACGCGGCTGCCGCGGCGTATGCCAAGGCTGCCCAGGCCTTCCCGCAGAATGAGTCGTGGGGTGAGCGGCGCACGCCAGACTGGGACTTCGAAACGCTTCAGCCCAAGTGCCGGGTCGAGGGGGAAAGCGCGATCCTGGCGTTGCAACGCGGGGATTACCTGCAAGCGTTCGATCAGCTTTATCGCAGTAAAGAGATCTACTGGTTCGACGCCGCCACGGTCGCCGAGCGGGTGTTGACCGTCGATGAGCTCAAGCAATACGTCGACACTCAAGTGCCGGCGCCGCCCCCTCTGACTCAGCAAGATCGCGATAACTACGTGCAGTTGCCGGTGGCGGCGAAACTGCGCAATTTGCTCGGGCGACGCTTGCTGCGCGAAGAGCGGTACGACGAGGCTCCGGCGTACTTCGAGAACGTCGAGTTGCAACACAAGGCCACGTGGTACGGGCAGTGGCGCCACGAAGCCGAATCCAAATGGTGGCCGACCAAACGGGCATTCGCTTACTACTATGCCGCGACACTGGCGCGTTTCGACGGAATGGAGTTGTTGGGCTACGAGCTGTCGCCGGATTACGCGACCTTCGGTGGCAATTACAGCCTCGAAAGCGCTGAACTCAAGGTCGGACCGCTGATAGCCGAGGGTGAAGTGCAGCGCCAGCAAGCCACGGTGGCGCAGCCTGATGAGCGCTTCCACTACCGTTTTGTCGCCACGGCGTTGGCGAGCAAGGCCGCTGATCATCTGCCCCACAGCAGTCAGGCGTTTGCTGCGGTGCTGTGCGAGGCTTCGTCGTGGGGCACCAGCCTGCAAGAGCAAAGCGCGTTCTACCGTCGTTATGTCGAGGAAGGGCCGTATGTGGTTTGGGCTGGCGATTTTGGTCATCAATGCCAGCAGCCGGACTTTCAAAATGTCGACAAACGCTATGTGACCCAGGTTACCGACGCCGTGCGCGCGCAGCTGCGGCCTTACAAAACGCCGTTGCAGTTTGGCGGTGTGATAGCGGTCACGGCAGCGGCGCTGTTGCTGATCAATCGCCGCCGCAGGACTCGGTAAGGCTCAAGCCTGTTGCACGAAGGTCAGCCGCACAGCGAAGCCGATCAACAAGCTGCCGAATAGCCACTGCTGCAGGCGCTGGGCTGAAGGACTGCGTTGCAGCCAACGGCCCAGCGCTGCTCCGGTCAGTGCGTAGGCGCTGTCGAACAGCAAGCCGACACCGACCAGGACAATCCCGAGGGTCGCAAATTGCGCGAGCACTGGCCCGGCATGTGGATCGATGAACTGCGGCAGCAGCACCGAGCAGAACAGCAATGCTTTGGGGTTGAGCAGGTTGGTCAGCAAACCGCGCTGGATCGCTGTGCGCCAGCGAGGTTTCTCGGTGGGGGCGTCAGCTCCGTTCAAACTCGGCAGCATTGTGGTTCGCAGGCATTGAATGCCGATCCACAGTAGATACGCGGCCCCGGCCAGGCGTACCACGTCGAACGTCCAGGGCGCAGCCTTGAACAGTGCCGCCAACCCCAACGCTGCCAACGCCACATGGCAACCACGGGCAATGCCCAGACCCACCGCAGTCGCCAGCGCCGCGCCTTTGCCCTGACGGGCACCGGTCTGCAACAACAGGATCATGTCCGGGCCCGGCAACAGATAGACCACCGCCAGCGCCATGAAAAATACCCAGAGTCCTGCCACGTTGCACCCCATTCGTTGTCGATTCGGTACGGCCAGTCTAGGGCTGAAGGGAGGGGCAGGTGGTTGCGTAGTTCGCTTCTAAAATGCTTCTGGTTGGCATAACCTGCCACTCGATTGCAGGTAAACCATCAGGATCTGCCAAACCATGAAACTCGACGCCTACGACCGCAAGATTCTCGCCGCCCTGCAACGGGACGGTCGCCTGAGTAATGTGCAACTGGCTGACGAGATCGGCCTGTCCGCCTCGCCTTGTTTGCGCCGGGTTCGAATGCTCGAAGAAGCCGGGGTGATACGCGGTTACCAGGCCAATCTGGATCGCGACGAAGTGGGGCTTGGGTTGACGGTGTTTGTCGGGGTCAAGGTCGAACGGCACAACGACGAACAGGCCGAATCCTTTCGCCTGGCCGTGACCGCGTTGCCCGAGGTGATTTCGGCCTTTCTGGTGTCAGGGGAATCGGATTTTCTGCTGCAAGTGGTGGTGCCGGACCTGCGCGCCTATGACCGTTTCCTCACGGGGCGGTTGCTGAAATTGCCGGGCGTGAGCGACATCCGCAGCAACTTTGCGATTCATACGGTGAAGACCCCGGGGGCGTTGCCGCTGGAGCATTTACCGGGCTGAGACCGAGTCGACCCAATCGCGAGCAGGCTCGCTTGTATGGTAGGACTTGAAGGGAGGAGGAGGGACAAGGCTCGATTCCGACTGTTGACGCAGTACAGACCGTGGGAGATTTCGCCCCTCCTCCTTTCACCCAAGCGCCGATA
>NZ_JAHUWL010000016.1:0-150061 GCF_019219045.1 Pseudomonas sp. PDM25 | reverse complement strand
CTTGCGCTTGCGATCTCTCGTTAGCGGGAGGCGAATTCTACAGCGTTACTCGCTGCTGTCAACACCTCTTTTACACCGCTTTCGACCGAGAAGATCGAATCGTCAAAAGAGCCAAACAACCTCGCTCTTTCAACTCCTTCTGGGCTTCGATGACCTGAAGCAACTCGCTGTCGAAAACTGCGTAACTCATTGTTTACCAAGGAGTTTTCCGTTTCGACTGCGCCGGAAGTGGGGCGAATTATAGACTTCCAGAATCTGCCGTCAACCCCTAATTCGAGCTTTACTCGGATTTGAGCGTAATACGCGCAAATGCCTTCTTCCCAGCCTGGCAGACATGGGTCGCGCCCAGCGTGTATATAAAGGTGCGATCGACCACCTCACCATCTATACGCACACCACCAGAACCTAGAAGGTCCCGCGCGACAGCCGAGTTCTTGACCAGACCTGCCTTATTAAGGACAGCAGCAATCGGCATGTCTTCAGTAGCAGTCAACTCGATCTCTGGCAGATCGTCCGGCAGCTCGCCTTCCTTCATACGGTTACCCGCCCCACGGTGCGCATTGGCCGCTGCCTCTTCACCATGGAAACGCGCAACGATCTCTTCAGCTAGCTTGATCTTGATATCACGCGGATTGGCACCCGCCTCGACATCGGCACGGAACGCATTGATCTCATCCATGGAGCGGAAACTGAGTAATTCGAAGTAGCGCCACATCAGCGCATCCGGAATGGAAACCAGTTTGCCGTACATCACACCCGGCGCTTCCTGAATACCCACGTAGTTGCCCAAGGACTTGGACATCTTTTTCACGCCATCCAGACCTTCGAGCAGCGGCATGGTCAGAATGCACTGAGCCTCTTGACCATATCCACGCTGCAGTTCACGCCCCATCAACAGGTTGAACTTCTGATCAGTACCACCCAGCTCGACATCCGCGCGCAAAGCAACCGAGTCATAACCCTGAACCAGTGGGTAGAGGAACTCATGAATGGCGATCGGTTGATTGGTGGTGTAGCGCTTGTCGAAGTCGTCGCGCTCAAGCATGCGAGCCACGGTGTACTGAGAAGTCAGGCGAATGAAGTCGGCCGGCCCCATCTGATCCATCCAGGTGGAGTTGAACGCAACTTCGGTTTTCGCCGGATCAAGAATCTTGAAAACCTGGGTCTTGTAGGTCTCGGCATTCTCGAGAACCTGCTCGCGGGTAAGAGGAGGACGTGTTGCACTCTTGCCGCTCGGATCGCCGATCATCCCGGTGAAGTCACCTATAAGGAAGATCACCTGATGCCCCAACTCCTGGAACTGGCGCAGCTTATTAATAAGCACGGTATGCCCCAGGTGCAAATCCGGCGCGGTCGGATCAAAGCCTGCCTTAATACGTAGCGGCTGGCCACGCTTGAGCTTTTCGATCAGCTCGGACTCGACCAACAGTTCTTCCGCACCACGTTTAATCAGCGCTAGCTGCTCTTCAACCGACTTCATAACAGACCCGCAAGGCTCGAATTCAAAGGGAACCAACCATACAAGATCGCGCGTCAAATACAAGTTTTGCCCGGCGCACGGACACCAATCCACAGACTCAGCGTTCGCGGACTTGCTTCAGGGATGATTTGGTTATATTTTATACAGTTATTTCATCTTCATCATGTCATTCATCTTTTCCAATTCATCTTTTTCAAAGTCAAAAATTATCTATGACCAAAGAATCGTCTAAAGCGCCGCCGCTTTACCCGAAGACCCACCTGCTTGCAGCAAGTGGCATCGCCGCCCTTCTGAGCCTGGCGCTTCTGGTATTTCCTTCCAGTGATGTTGAAGCCAAAAAGACGACCCTGAGTCTTGAACTGGAAAGCCCTGCTGAACAACTGACACAAGATCAAGACGCTGCCGAGGCCGTCCAGGCCACAAATGAGCCAGCCGCTTCCCCTTTTGCGCAGATCGAAAACAGCGCCGAAGAACCCCAGGAAACCGCTCAAGCCGCGCCAGTGCCGGCGCCAGCACCAGTGATCGAAGAGAAAAAGTCTCCAAACCACAGGGAAGTGATCGTTTCTAAAGGCGATACCCTCTCCACCCTGTTTGAAAAAGTCGGTCTTCCAGCAGCTTTGGTGCATGAAGTGCTGGCCAGTGACAAGCAGGCCAAGCAGTTCAGCCAACTCAAACATGGCCAGAAACTCGAATTCGAACTGGGCCCCAACGGCCAACTGAGCAACCTTCACAGCAAGGTCAGCGACGTCGAAAGCATCACCTTGACCAAGAATGACAAGGGTTATGCATTCAACCGCATTACCGCAAAGCCTACCGTGCGCTCGGCCTATGTTCATGGTGTGATCAACAGCTCGCTGTCGCAGTCCGCTGCACGCGCCGGTTTGTCCCACAGCCTGACCATGGACATGGCCAGCGTGTTTGGCTATGACGTCGACTTCGCCCAGGATATTCGCCAGGGTGACGAGTTCGATGTCATCTACGAACAGAAAGTCGTCAACGGCAAGGCTGTCGGCAATGGCCCGATCCTTTCCGCTCGCTTCACTAACCGCGGCAAGACCTACACCGCCGTGCGCTACACCAATAAACAAGGTAACAGCAGCTACTACACCGCTGACGGTAACAGCATGCGCAAGGCGTTTATCCGTACGCCGGTGGACTTCGCCCGCATCAGCTCGAAATTCTCGATGGGCCGCAAGCACCCGATCCTGAACAAGATCCGCGCTCACAAAGGCGTCGACTATGCAGCGCCGCGTGGCACTCCAATCAAGGCAGCCGGTGATGGCAAAGTGTTGCTGGCCGGTCGCCGTGGCGGCTACGGCAACACCGTCATTATCCAGCACGGCAATACCTACCGTACGCTGTACGGCCACATGCAGGGCTTTGCCAAAGGCGTGCAGACTGGCAGTAGCGTCAAGCAAGGCCAAGTGATCGGCTACATCGGCACCACCGGACTTTCCACCGGACCGCATTTGCATTACGAGTTCCAGGTCAATGGCGTGCACGTCGACCCACTAGGCCAGAAAGTGGCGATGGCCGATCCGATCTCCAAAGCCGAGCGCGCACGTTTCCTCGCGCAGAGCCAACCGCTGATGGCGCGCATGGATCAAGAGAAATCCACGCAGCTGGCTTCGAGCAAGCGCTAAGCCATGACGCTCTATATAGGTGTGATGTCCGGGACCAGCCTAGATGGCCTGGACATAGCGCTGGTCGAGCTGGCTCCGACAATCAAACTGATCGCCACGCACTACATTCCCATGCCTGACTCACTGCGCACCGAGCTGCTTGGCTTGTGCGCCAGCGGCCCGGACGAGATTGCCCGCTCCGCCATCGCCCAGCAGAACTGGGTGAAACTGGCGGCACAGGGTATTCACACCCTGATCGACCAACAAAAACTGAAACCCGAAGACATTCGCGCGATTGGCAGCCACGGCCAGACCATTCGCCACGAGCCGGCGCGCGGCTTCACCGTGCAGATTGGCAACCCTGCCCTTCTGACCGAGTTGACCGGCATCACCGTCGTCAGCGACTTTCGCAGCCGCGATGTGGCGGCTGGCGGACAAGGCGCCCCACTGGTTCCAGCCTTTCACGAAGCGTTGTTTGAAGAACGCGCAGGCAACCGCGCGGTATTGAACGTTGGTGGATTCAGTAACCTCAGCCTGATCGAGCCCGGCAAACCGGTAGCCGGTTTCGACTGTGGCCCGGGCAATGTCCTGCTGGATGCCTGGATTCACCAGCAACGCGGCGACAACTTTGATCGCGATGGCCAATGGGCTGCCAGCGGCAAGGTCGAACCGGTTCTGCTGAACGAGCTGCTCAGTGATCCATTTTTCGTGACCAAAGGTCCCAAAAGTACCGGCCGTGAAGTGTTCAACCTGCCATGGCTGACACAACTTCTATCGAAACTGCCGACTTTCGCCGCCGAAGACGTGCAAGCAACACTGCTTGAGCTGACCGCACTGACCATTATCGAGTCATTGCAGAACGCCCAATCAGATACCCGGGAACTGTTGGTCTGCGGTGGCGGCGCCCACAACGCCACGCTGATGAACCGCTTGGCCAGCTTGCTGCCGAACACCAAGGTCAGCAGCACCGCGGCTTACGGTGTAGACCCGGACTGGGTCGAAGCCATGGCCTTCGCCTGGCTGGCCCATTGCTGCCTTGAAGGCATCGCTGCCAATCGCCCGAGCGTCACCGGCGCAAGTGGTCTGCGCGTACTCGGCGCCATCTACCCCGCTTAATCTGCACACAGCAAAACGCCGCAGAGCCCTGAGGCCATGCGGCGCTTGGTGATGCGATGATTGCGATCAGATCGAGAACGAAGAGCCGCAGCCACACGTGGTGCTGGCGTTCGGATTCTTGATTACGAAGCGTGAACCTTCCAGACCTTCCTGATAATCCACCTCGGCACCTGCCAGGTACTGGAAGCTCATCGGATCAACGACCAGACTCACTCCTTCGCGCTCGACAATGGTGTCGTCATCGGCCACTTCCTCATCGAAGGTGAAGCCGTACTGAAAACCTGAACAACCGCCGCCCGTAACGAATACGCGCAGCTTCAAGCGATCATTCCCCTCTTCATCGACCAGGCTCTTCACCTTGTGTGCGGCACCGTGGGTGAATTGCAAAGCAGTGGGGGTGAAGGATTCGACGCTCATGCTAACTATCTCCCGGCGTTACGCCGCCATAATGCGTGATGACGCGCATTATCCGCTTCTCCTAGAAAATCGGTCAACTATTGTTACGGTATATCAATCAACCCAATCGTAAGCCCGGAATGCAAAAAGACCCGTCAGACGGGCCTTTTTGCTGAGCGAGCTAAAGCCTTACGGCAACATGCCAGCGTGAGACAAGCCCAGGCGCTCATCCAGCCCGAACAGGATGTTCATGTTCTGCACCGCCTGACCCGACGCACCTTTGACCAGGTTGTCGATCACCGACAACACCACCACCAGGTCACCATCCTGCGGACGATGCACCGCAATACGGCAAACGTTGGCACCGCGCACGCTGCGGGTTTCTGGATGGCTGCCGGCCGGCATGACATCGACGAACGGTTCGTTGGCATAACGCTTTTCAAACAGTGCCTGCAGATCCACCGAGCGGTCCACGACGGTCGCGTAGAGCGTCGAGTGGATGCCTCGAATCATTGGCGTCAGGTGCGGAACGAACGTCAGACCGACGTCCTTGCCCGCTGCACGACGCAGACCCTGGCGGATTTCCGGCAGGTGACGGTGACCTTTGACGGCGTAAGCCTTCATGCTTTCCGACGTCTCGGAGTACAGCGAACCGACAGACGCGCCACGACCGGCACCACTGACGCCGGATTTGCAGTCAGCAATCAGGCGGGTGGTATCGGCCAGACCTGCTTCAAGCAATGGCAGGAAACCCAATTGCGTAGCAGTCGGGTAGCAACCCGGAACGGCGATCAGGCGAGCCTGCTTGATCTGCTCGCGATTGACTTCCGGCAAGCCGTAAACCGCCTCTTCCAGCAGTTCCGGCGCGCCGTGCGGCTGACCGTACCACTTGGCCCACTCATCGGCGTCTTGCAGACGGAAGTCCGCCGACAGGTCGATGACTTTGGTCCCGGCCGCCAACAGTTCGCCAGCCAGCGCATGGGCAACACCGTGAGGCGTGGCGAAGAACACCACGTCGCAAGCGCCCAGCGTCTTGATGTCCGGAACGCTGAACGCCAGGCCATCGTAATGACCGCGCAGGTTCGGATACATATCAGCCACGGCCAGACCGGCCTCGGATCGGGAAGTGATGACGACCACTTCTGCTTGCGGATGCTGCGCCAACAGACGCAGCAGTTCGACACCGGTGTAACCCGTGCCGCCGACGATACCGACCTTGACCATAAACCTGCCCTCAACGAACCCACTGGAAAGCCGTCGATAATAGGGGCCGCGCGGCTCTGCGACAACCGCCAAGGTGACGTGCGGGCGCTCTACCCTCTACTATCTTGGCTACCGTGAACCTGGGAACAACTAAAAATGCTTTATCTGTGGCTCAAAGCGCTTCACATCGTCAGCATGGTCTGCTGGTTTGCCGGCCTGTTCTACCTGCCGCGCCTGTTCGTTTATCACGCCCAAAGCGAAGACACCGTCAGCAAAGAACGTTTCAGCATCATGGAGCGCAAACTCTACCGCGGCATCATGGGCCCGGCGATGATCGCCACCCTGATTTTCGGCATCGCACTGATCGCCTTGAACCCCAGCATATTTAGTCAAGGTGCCTGGATTCACGCGAAGTTGACCTTGGTGGTGATCCTCATCGGCTACCACCACATGTGCGGCGCCCAGGTGAAGCGTTTTGCCCGTGGCGAGAACACCCGCAGTCATGTCTTTTATCGCTGGTTCAATGAAGTGCCGGTTCTGATATTGCTGGCCATTGTAATTCTGGTCGTCGTCCGGCCGTTCTAACGCCAATAAGCACAACTCTTCGGGGTACTTCCAATGTCGCTGCCCGCTCTGCTCGAACAACGCTTGCGTCTGCCAGTGGTGGCAGCACCAATGTTCCTGATTTCCAACCCGCAACTGGTGCTCGCCTGCTGCCGTAATGGCGTGGTGGGCAGCTTTCCTGCGCTGAACCAGCGCGAGAGCAGCGGCTTCAAGTCCTGGCTGGAAGAGATCGAAGCAGGGTTGGCGACACTGGAGAATCCGGCGCCTTATGCGGTGAACCTGATCGTCCACCACAGCAATCCGCGGCTGCAAGCGGACCTGGCGATCTGCATCGAACACAAAGTGCCGATTGTGATCACCAGTCTCGGCGCCGTGAAAGAACTGGTCGATGCAGTGCACAGCTATGGAGGTCTGGTGTTCCATGACGTGACGACTCGTCGCCATGCAGAGAAAGCCGCCGAGGCCGGGGTCGACGGTTTGATCGCCGTGGCAGCGGGCGCCGGTGGACACGCCGGAACCTGGAGCCCGTTCTCGCTGATTGCCGAGATTCGCCAATTCTTCGACAAGACCCTGCTGCTGGCCGGCTGCCTGAACCACGGCCACGAGATTCTCGCGGCACAATTGCTCGGTGCGGATCTGGCCTACTTCGGCACACGATTTATCGGCACCACCGAAAGTCATGCGCCTGACGCCTATAAAGAGATGCTGCTGACTGCCAGAGCCGCAGACATCGTCCATACTCCAGCGGTGTCGGGAGTACCGGCGAGCTTTATGCGTCAGAGCCTTGAGGCTGCAGGTTTCGACATGGCCGCGCTGCACGGCAAGGGCGAGGTGGACTTCGGCTCCAAACTCAAGCCCATGAGCGATGAAGCCAAAGCCTGGAAAACCGTCTGGTCCGCAGGCCAGGGTGTCGGCGAGATCGACGACTTGCCGAGTGTCGATCAATTGGTCGCTCGCCTTGATGCCGAGTACCGCAAAGCGCTGGAGCTGGCGGCAGCGATGCCCAAGCGCTGGCCACGCTGACAGGAAAACCTGGCCAGTCCATTCCGGCTGGCTTCACACGACAAGGATGCCTCGTAATGAGCGAAAACCGTTTCAAGATCGTGTTCGACGGCGCTCTGCTGCCAGGTGTCGACGTCACCACCGCCAAGCTCAATCTCGCCGAGTTGTTCAAAAGCGATGTGGCTGCCATCGAACGGCTGTTCAGTGGCAAGCCGGTTGCGCTCAAACGCGACCTGTCGCAGGGCGATGCGCAGACTTATCTCCAGGCGCTGACCAAAACCGGTATCGATGCCCGGATCGAATCCGAACCCTCGATCGAGCTGAACCTGGCTGACGTTCATGAACACGCCCCCGCTGTCGCGGCAGATCCCGAATCCCCTTACGCACCACCCCGGGCTACCGTTGGCGAAGCCTTGCCTGCGTTTTCCACACTCAAGCCGTTCAGCTTCGTGGGTCGGATCGGTCGCTTGCGTTATCTGGCCTGGACGATGTCGCTGACGCTGGTAACCCTTGGTGTTGGCGCTGTGCTTGCTGTTTTCGGCTTGGCCCTTATCTCTACAGACGCTACCGCCGGCCTGATTCTCGGTGGCTTGCTGGCCTTTATTCTCTTCGTGGCGCTGGCGTTCGTCAGCATCCAGTTCAGTGTCCAGCGTCTGCACGATATCGGCTGGTCTGGCTGGCTCTGGCTGCTGACCCTCGTACCGTTCGTGGGCAGCATCTTTCCGTTCGTGATGATGATTGCGCCGGGTAATAACACCGCCAATCGATACGGTGCGCCACCACCGCCCAACAGCGCCGCGGTCAAGGTCCTGTCGTCACTGTGGCTGGTGTTTATCGCGATCCTGTTCATCGGCGGACTGACCGGCGGCCTTACTACCCTCCGGAGCGAATACGAAAGCGCCACCCAGAGCGGCTATGAAAGTGACTCCGTGACCACTGAAGAGATCGAAGATCAAACCGCTGTGGAAGCAGAGCCCGCGCCAAATTCAGCCGACGATGCAGCCGAAGAAGCCCAGCCCCCTGTAGACTCTGCGAAAGAATGAACAGCGCTCCCCGTCCGTGACACCTGCGTCGCCGGCGCGGAGCTGTTGCGATGGAGAAATGCATGACCCGTTACGCTCTGATCACTGGCGCTTCCAGCGGCATCGGCCTGGCGATGGCCGAAGCACTGGCCCGGCGCGGCCGCAGCCTGATTCTGGTGGCCCGTCAGCGTGATCAGCTGGAAAGTATTGCGATTGAACTGACCCAACGTTTTGGCGTGGAAGTGTTGTTCCGAGCCTGTGACCTCGGCGAGCCGCTACGGCTGTCCGGTTTTCTGCTGGAGCTGGAGGAAGGTGACCGACAGATCGATTTGCTGGTCAACTGCGCCGGCATCGGCACCTGCGGCCCTTTTCTGGCTCAGGACTGGATGACCGAGCAGGACCTGATCGAAGTGAACATCCTCGCACTCACTCGACTGTGTCACGCGATCGGCAACAGCATGGCGCTACAGGGCGGCGGACAGATTTTGAACGTCGCCTCGGTGGCGGCGTTCCATCCCGGCCCGTGGATGAGTACTTATTACGCCAGCAAGGCTTATGTGCTGCACTTTTCCGAAGGGTTGCGCGTCGAACTGAAAAAATGCGCGGTCAAGGTCTCGGTGCTCTGCCCCGGCCCTACCCGCACGGCGTTTTTCCGCACCGCGCAATTGGACGCTGGCAAACTGATCGACAGCAAAATGCTGATGAGCCCCGAGGAAGTCGCGCTCTACACCGTCCGGGCTCTGGAGAAGAATCGCGCCATCATTATTCCGGGTCGACGCAACCGCTGGCGCGCCTTCCTGCCGCGACTCGGCTCCCGCTGGCTGACCCGGACAATCGCTGGCATGGTCAACAAGGCTTACTGCCCGCGCTGATCGCACCCTCAAGGTAAAAGGCTGGGCTCGGGCATAACCCATGGTTACACTCAGGCCAGCCCAAACAACGGAGAAAACAGCTGTGGATACTCTGTTCACCAAGATCATCAACCGGGAAATTCCGGCAAAGATCATTTACGAGGACGACCAGGTACTGGCCTTCCACGACATCGCCCCACAGGCACCCGTGCATTTTCTGGTGATCCCGAAAAAAGCAGTGCGCACGCTTAACGACCTGACCGAGGACGACAAGGCATTGGCTGGGCATATTCTGTTCACTGCCCAGCGTCTGGCCCTGGAACTGGGTTGCGAAGAGGGCTTTCGCGTGGTCATGAATTGCAATCCATTGGGTGGGCAGACCGTCTATCACATACATATGCATGTATTGGGTCAGCGCCAGATGCATTGGCCGCCGGGCTGATTGCAGCAAGCCCTGTGGGGGCGGGCAATCCCGCTCCCACAAGCACCTGCGTCGCAATGACTCAGCGCAAACCTTCCCAGGCCGATTGGGTTAAACTGGCCGCCGAGATTCTTCCCGGAGGTCAGCATGACAACCCAACGTCACTACTCGCCGATTGACCGCCTTCTGCTGCAAGCCGATGCCGCGATGCGTACCTTGCTGCCCTTCAGTGGTCAGCCGTACCGCCCTTCGCCCGCTATCGTGCAGCCGGATGCGCAAATGAGCGACGAAGACACCCGGCACGTCGCCGGTCTGATGCGCATAAACCATACCGGCGAAGTCTGTGCCCAGGCGCTGTATCAAGGTCAGGCCCTGACCGCCAAGCTGCCGCAAGTACGCGCCGCCATGGAACATGCCGCCGAAGAAGAAATCGACCATCTGGTCTGGTGCGAACAACGCATAAAACAGTTGGGCAGCCACACCAGCATTCTCAATCCGCTGTTCTACGGCATGTCGTTCGGGATTGGCGCGGTGGCCGGGTTGATCAGCGATAAAGTCAGCCTGGGTTTCGTTGCCGCGACCGAGCATCAGGTGTGCAAACACCTCAATGAACACCTTGAGCAACTGCCAGCCGAGGATGAAAAGTCCCGGGCGATCCTCGAGCAGATGCGCATTGATGAAGAACACCACGCCGAAAGCGCGCTGGAGGCTGGGGGTTTCCGCTTCCCGGCACCGGTGAAGTTCGGCATGAGCCTGATGGCCAAGGTCATGACCAAGAGTACTTATCGGATCTGACTCAATGGCTTTCGTAGGAGCAAGGCTTGCCTGCGATTGCATCCTTGAGATCGCCATCGCGGGCAAGCCTTGCTCCTACAAGGGCAATCGAAAATCTTAGTTCGGCATGTTGCGCGCGTAGAAGATTTCCAGCATTTCGTGTTTCACGCGGTCTGTCACCTGGGCACGCTGCTCCGCGGACAGGCTGCTGGTGGCGTCGCCGAACAGGTAGTTATCCAGTTCGAAGTTCTTCAGCAGCATTTTGGTGTGGAACAGGTTTTCCTGGTACACGTTCACATCGGTCATCTGGTACGCGCCCCGGGTGTCTTCGGAAAGGTAGTTCTGAATCGAGTTGATCTCGTGGTCGATGAAGTGCTTGTTGCCTTCCACGTCACGGGTGAAACCGCGCACACGATAATCCACGGTCACGATGTCCGAATCGAACTGGTGGATCAGGAAGTTGAGCGCCTTGAGCGGTGAAATGACGCCACAGGTCGACACGTCAATGTCCACACGGAATGTCGCGATGCCATCGTCCGGATGGATTTCCGGGTAGGTGTGCACCGTGATGTGGCTCTTGTCGAGGTGGGCCAGGATAATTTCAGGCAACGGGCCTGGAGACTCTTCGATCTGGCTGTCGGTAGGCGTCACCGGCTCTTCAGAGATCAGAATCGTGACACTGGCGCCCTGGGGTTCATAGTCCTGACTGGCGATGTTCAGGATGTTGGCACCAATGATATCGACAACTTCTGTGAGGATCTGCGTCAGGCGCTTGGCGTTGTACTCTTTATTGATGTACTCGACGTAAGCCTGTTGGTCTTGCGGGGTTTGCGCGTAGCAGATGTCATAGATGTTGAAGCTCAAGGTCTTTGTCAGGTTATTGAACCCGTGGAGCTTGAGTTTGCTTTTCACCGTTAAGACTCTCTATGTATTGCGGCCCGGCCGCATGATCAAGCAAGCCCGTCAGAAGCGCACGACGCACCTGCGCAGGACGGTTAACACCTCTTCACAATGGCGATTTTGGTTATATGTTCGGGTGCGCGGCCTGTCGGCGGACGGGCTACTACCCTGAAAAAAGTGGCGCGTTGTGCAGACGTCAGCTTGGGATCGCCACAGTCTGCACTGCCTTTATGATAGTTGAATGTCGATTCAACCGAGCTCGATGATCTCGTAGTCATGGGTAATTGCCACGCCAGCCGCACCCAGCATGATCGACGCCGAGCAATACTTCTCGGCAGACAGCTCGATGGCGCGTTTGACCTGGGCTTCTTTCAAGCCGCGGCCCTTGACCACGAAGTGCATGTGAATCTTGGTGAAAACCTTCGGATCTTCGGTAGCACGCTCGGCTTCGAGGAAGGCTTCGCAGCTTTCAACGGCCTGACGGGACTTCTTGAGGATGCTGACCACGTCGAAATTGCTGCAACCGCCAACACCCAGCAGGAGCATTTCCATCGGCCGAACACCCAGGTTGCGACCGCCGGCATCGGGCGGACCGTCCATGACCACGACATGACCGCTGCCGGATTCGCCGAGGAACATGGCTTCGCCAGCCCATTGGATGCGTGCCTTCATCGCCAAGACTCCACTGTATAAAAAAGGGTCGCCAGCTTAGCACAGGGGCCTTGATTGACGACGTCTCGCCTTCCTACGACGCAAGCCGCTGTGCTGTAGGTAAATTCTCGAATATTGCAGGAAGTGTCTGTTAAGCTGGCGCCAATTCACTGGCGCATTGCCAGCTTTATAGCAACCTCAGCGACTCATAAGAAAATCAAACACACCGTGAAGTCTTTTCGGGATACAACCATGGTTGCTATTACCCCAACACCCAAAATCAAGAACCTCGACAAGCTGTTGATGCACTGCCAGCGCCGTCGTTATGCGGCCAAAAGCAACATCATTTGTGCCGGCGACCGCTCAGACACGCTGTTCTTCATCATCAAGGGTTCGGTCACCATCCTGATCGAGGATGACGACGGCCGCGAAATGATCATCGCCTACCTGAACTCCGGAGACTTCTTCGGCGAGTTGGGCCTGTTCGAACAGGCGGGCCTGGAACAGGAACGCAGCGCCTGGGTGCGCGCCAAGATCGAATGCGAAGTCGCGGAGATCAGCTACGCAAAATTCCGCGAACTGTCCCAACAGGATCCAGACATTCTTTACGTGCTCAGCGGACAAATCGCACAGCGCCTGCGCAACACCACCCGCAAAGTGGGTGACCTTGCATTCTTCGACGTTACCGGCCGCGTCGCGCGCTGCCTCCTGGAACTGTGCAAGCAGCCAGATGCAATGACCCATCCCGATGGCATGCAGATCAAGGTGACCCGTCAGGAAATCGGGCGGATTGTCGGTTGTTCACGTGAGATGGTCGGTCGCGTACTCAAGGACCTGGAAGAACGCAACCTGGTGGACGTCAAAGGCAAGACCATGGTGGTCTTCGGTACGCGCTAAACCCTGAACATGTCTGCCAGCAACTCTCGGTACAACGTGTCGAGTCGCCCCATCGCATCAGGTGCTGCATATTTTTCATGAAGAGCAATGTGGCTCTCGGCGCGAACTCGCTGCTCCAGGCCACAGGCTTCATTGAAACGGTTAACCGCCGCAACCATCGACTCACGCTCGTTATCGAGCAACAAAGCACCGTGCACCAACCCTACCGGACGCGTACCGCCCTTGCTCTGGCGCCAGCGTTGAGCCGTGCCGACCATCTTGCGCCCATCAAGGTTGACGTTGAAACGCCCATCACAGAACGCCCCCTCTATTTCGCCCAAAGACGAAACGCCGCCCAGCTCATCGAGTAACTGACAAATCGGATCGCAAAGCCGGCGATAACCGGTTTCGATGCGGTTCTGGTCACCCTCGCTACGCGGTGGCGCGTAGACCAGTGCGATGTTGATCGTCGAGGCCGATTGCGGCACCGGCTCACCGCCGGTTTCACGCAACAACACCGGCCAACCTGCCGCAGCCGACACTTCGCACGCAGCCTCGAACCCAGGCAGACGATTCAACCGTCGCGGCATGACCAGCGCCCGGTCACTGGGCTGCCAGAACAGCAGGCCAAACTCCGAATCGCCGGTGCACACATGGGCCAACAGATCCTGTTCGGCGAGCAGGCCGGCTTCGACGGTCATGGCGATGGGCTGGGTCATGGCAGTAGACATCCTTTGTTTGGGGTATAAAAAAGCCGGCATCGCCGGCTTCTTCATCAAGTCACGTTCAGTCGAGTGTAGAACCGCTCACCGCGATGCCACGCTCAGGAAAGAACAGACGCTGCAGCTCGGTGCCCGGGCTTTCGGCGCGCATGAACGCTTCGCCCACCAGGAATGCGTACACATCGCTGATTTCCATCAGCTCGACATCGGCCCGGTTGAGAATGCCACTTTCGGTGATCACCAGACGATCACGCGGAATACGCGGCAACAGATCGAGGGTGGTTTCCAGGTTGACTTCGAAAGTGTGCAGGTTGCGGTTGTTGACGCCTACCAACGGAGTGTCGAGGGTTTTCAAGGCCCGCTCCAGCTCGTCGCCATCGTGAACTTCCACCAGCACATCGAGGCCGACACTTTTGGCGACGGCAGCCAACTCGGCCATTTTCACGTTATCCAGAGCGGAGACGATCAGCAGCACGCAGTCGGCGCCCAACGCTCGGGCTTCAATGATCTGGTACGGATCAATCATGAAGTCCTTGCGGATCACCGGCAGTTTGCACGCCGCCCGCGCCTGTTGCAGATACACATCGGCGCCCTGGAAGTAATCGATATCGGTCAGCACTGACAGACAGGTCGCGCCGCCCTTCTCGTAACTCTTGGCGATGTCGGCGGGAACGAAGTTCTCGCGAATCACGCCTTTGCTCGGTGAAGCTTTCTTGATTTCTGCAATGACCGCTGGCTGCTTGAGCTTGGCCTGAGCCAACAATGCCTTGGCAAAACCACGGGGTGCATCGGCCGCCTTGGCCAGACTTTCCAGCTCCGCCAGGCTTACGCGAGCGCTTCGCTCGGCGACTTCCTGGACTTTGCGGGCCAGAATGTTTTCCAGAACCGTCGGTACACTCATCCCTCATTCTCCACTTTGAATACCGCGGTAAATGCACCCAACTCCTCCAGTTTTTCCCGAGCGAGGCCTGTGTGCAGCGCATCGTGCGCCAGGGCAACGCCTTCTTTCAAACTGCTGGCATGGTCAGCGGCGTACAACGCGGCACCGGCATTGAGCATAATCATTTCCGCGGCTTTCTGACCGTTCTCGGTCTTGCGCTTGCCCAGGGCATCGCGAATCAGCTCCAGGGAAGCCGCCGGGCTATCCACTGCCAGACCGTGCAGGCTCTGGCTTTTCATGCCCAGGTCTTCTGGCTCGACCCAATACTCGGTGATCTGGTCATCCTTCAATTCCGCCACGAAGGTTGGCGCCGCCAGACTGAACTCGTCCAGGCCATCCTTCGAGTGCACCACCAGCACGTGCTTGCTGCCCATACGCTGCAAGACTTCGGCCAGCGGCCGGCACAACGCCTGATTGAACACGCCCACCACCTGATGCTTCACGCCGGCCGGATTCGTAAGCGGGCCGAGCATGTTGAACAGCGTGCGCAAGCCCAGCTCCCGGCGCGGGCCGGCGGCGTGCTTCATGGCGCTGTGATGGGTCTGGGCGAACATGAAGCCGATGCCGACGTTGTCGATGCAACGTGCGACCTGAACCGGCGTCAGGTTCAGGTAGATACCCGCCGCTTCCAGCAAATCGGCGCTGCCGCTTTTGCCCGAGACCGCACGGTTACCGTGCTTGGCCACGGTGCAACCGGCCGCCGCAACCACGAACGAGGAAGCGGTCGAGACGTTAAAAATGTTCGCGCCATCGCCACCGGTACCGACCACGTCGACGACGCCGTCGAGGGTCTTGAGTTCGACCTTGTCCGCCAGCTCGCGCATGACCGACACGGCGCCGACGATCTCGTCGATGCTTTCACTCTTCATGCGCATGGCCATCATGAACGCGCCGATCTGCGCATCCGTGCATTGACCGGTCATGATTTCGCGCATGACATCGCGCATCTCATCGGTGCTGAGGTCGAGCTGTTCGACGATACGGCTCAGGGCTGTCTTGATATTCATGAAAAGTCCTTAGCGCGTGCCGCCGGTTTGTTTGAGGAAATTAGCGAACAGCTCGTGGCCCTGCTCGGTGAGGATCGACTCAGGGTGAAACTGGACGCCCTCGATGTTCAGCGTCTTGTGGCGCAGGCCCATGATCTCGTCGACCGAACCGTCTTCAAGCTGTGTCCAGGCGGTCAGCTCCAGGCAATCGGGCAGGGTTTCGCGTTTGACGATCAGCGAATGATAGCGGGTGACTGTCAGCGGATGGTTCAGGCCTTCAAATACGCCTTTGTCCTCGTGGAACACTGGGCTAGTTTTGCCGTGCATGACTTGACGGGCGCGCACCACATCGCCGCCAAAGGCCTGGCCGATGGACTGATGGCCCAGGCACACGCCCAGAATCGGCAGTTTTCCGCCAAAATGTTTGATTACGTCAATCGACACGCCGGCTTCGTTCGGCGTGCAAGGGCCGGGCGAAACGACGATCCGCTCTGGGTTGAGCGCTTCGATTTCGGCAATGGTGAGCTCATCGTTGCGCACGACTTTGACCTGGGAGCCGAGCTCACCGAGGTATTGCACAACGTTGTAAGTAAAAGAGTCGTAGTTATCGATCATCAGCAACATGGCGTTAAGAACCTCTTGAATTTACTGACTTTGAATACAGCCTTCGAATGATTTACCCGCAGCGTCCTGCACTTTGTCAGTCGCTGGAGTCGCGCTGCAAAGCGGTTTGTCTTGCGGGTAAAGAAGGCAAAGCGGTAAAGATCCGGCCGGGCCGGCAGAAGGATTCAGGCGCGCCAACGCCAACGGGCGTGTGCCTTGATGACTTGATCCAGAAGTTTGCTGACGATCAACACGGGGAAGGTCTCATTTATACGTCTCGGCACAGTAACTTAGCTGGGCAGAGCGTGCAATATGGGGCGATCGAAGCGCTTGAAACAATTGACGGGTTCGCGCCGAACGGCAACAGGCTCTATAGTTTTTGGCACTATCGTTTCGCTCACTACAACAATAACAAACGGACTTGCTCATGATCAGACAGACGTTGACTGTACCGCTTGCCGGCTGCTTGCTCGCCATGGCCTGCACCCAGGCGATCGCGGCGCCCAACCCTTATTCGAGTTTCATCGTCTTCGGCGATAGCCTCAACGATGCAGGGCAGTTTACCGACACGGGTGGCCCTCCCGGTTCGACCCTGCGCTTCACCAACCGGACCGGCCCGATTTACCGGGACGGCAGCGGCGAAGTCTACTCCGCCAACTCGACCCAATTGCTGGGTGACCGGCTCGGGTTTTCACCGGACCAGACGGCCGCTTCAACCTCGGCGGCGCGTGCGAACCAGGGCCTGTCGGACGGGAATAACTGGGCCGTTGGCGGTTACCGCACGGACCAGATCCTCACCTCGATCACCAGCGTATCCGCCACGGGCGAACGCACGCGCCCGGGCTATCTGCCGACAAACAACTTCAGCGCCGATCCGAATGCGCTGTATTACATTTCCGGCGGTGGTAACGATTTTCTTCAGGGACGTGTACAAAGTGGCGCTCAGGCGAATGCCGCTGCGGATCGACTGGCTAACAGCGTCCAGGTTCTGCAAACTGCCGGCGCCCAGTACATTATGGTCTGGCTGCTACCCGACCTGGGTTTGACGCCCGCCATCAATGGCACGCCTCTGCAGACTCCCACCTCACTACTGAGCTCTGCCTTCAACCGGCAACTGGTCACGCGACTCGCAGGGATCGATGCCGAAATCATCCCGTTGAACATTCCGCTGCTGTTGCAGGAAACCTTCGCCGATCCGGCGCGATTCGGTTTTGCTACAGGCCAGAGCCTGACGGCGACCTGCTTCAGCGGTAACAGCTGCACCGAAAACCCTACGTATGGCATCAACAGCGCCACCCCGGACCCCAGCAAGCTGATTTATAACGATGGGGTTCATCCGACCGAAGCCGGGCAGAAACTGATTTCCGACTACGCCTATTCCTTACTGGCTGCGCCTTGGGAACTGACATTGTTGCCGGAAATGGCCCACGCCACCTTGCGTGCGCACCAGGATGAACTGCGCAGCCAATGGCAATCGGACTGGGAGAACTGGCAGGCGGTCGGCCAATGGCGCGCGATTGTCGCCGGTGGCGGTCAGCATCTGGATGTCGATAGCCAAAGCAGCGGCGCCAGCGCCGACGGCGACGGTTACAACCTGAACATCGGCGGCAGCTATCGCCTCAATGACGCCTGGCGCGTCGGTGTGGCGGCGGGTTTCTATCGTCAGAACCTGGAAGCAGGCAATGACGATTCGGACTACAAACTCAACAGCTACCTGGCCACCGCCTTCGCCCAGTTCCAGCAGAATCACTGGTGGGCCGATGCTGCGTTGACCGGCGGCAAGCTGGATTACGACAACCTCAAACGCAAATTCGACCTGGGCGCCAGCGAAGGCGCGGAGAAAGGCGATACCGATGGCTATCTGTGGGCCTTCAGCACACGGGTTGGCTACGACATTGCGCAACCGGGCAGCGAGTGGCACCTGTCGCCGTTCATCAGCGCCGATTACGCAAAAGTGGAAGTCGACGGCTACTCGGAAAACAGCTCTCGCGCCACAGCGTTGACCTTTGATGATCAGACTCGCGATTCAAAACGTCTGGGCGTCGGTCTGCAGGGTAAGTATCAGATCACCCCGCAGACTCAAGTGTTCGGCGAATACGCGTATGAGCATGAATACGAGGATGACACTCAGAAGGTAAACATCGCGCTCAACAGCCTGCCGTCCCTGGACTTCAAGCTGGACGGCTATACACCGCAAAGCCACTTGAATCGCGTGAGCCTGGGGGTCAGCCACAAGTTGACGGCCGATCTGGCGTTGCGCGGCGGGTATACGTTCCGCAAGGATGATGACTTTACCCAGCAAGGCATCAACGTGGGGGTCGTTCTGGATTTCTGATAACCGACTAGATCTGTGGGAGCGGGCTTGCTCGCGAAAGCGGAGTGTCATTCACCTCAAATGTTGAATGAAATGCCGCTTTCGCGAGCAAGCCCGCTCCCACAGGTTTTGCGTGAACTCAGGCGTCCGGGGTTTGCTCGGCCAGGGCTACGGCGCGGAACATCGCTCGGCGCTTGTTCAGGGTTTCTTCCCATTCCAGCGCCGGTACCGAATCGGCAACGATGCCGCCGCCGGCCTGCACATGCAGTTCGCCATTCTTGATCACCGCGGTGCGGATCGCGATTGCGGTGTCCATGTTGCCGTTCCAGGCGAAATAGCCGACCGCGCCGCCGTAGACTCCCCGCTTGACCGGTTCCAGTTCGTCGATGATTTCCATCGCGCGAATCTTCGGTGCGCCAGACAAGGTGCCCGCCGGCAGAATCGCCCGCAGTGCGTCCATCGCCGTCAGCCCTGCTTTCAATTGACCGGTGACGTTGGACACGATGTGCATCACGTTGGAATAACGCTCGATCACCATCTTTTCGGTGAGTTTCACCGAACCGATTTCCGAAACCCGACCGGTGTCGTTACGGCCCAGATCGATCAGCATCAAGTGCTCGGCAATTTCCTTGTCGTCAGACAGCAGGTCTTTTTCCAGCGCCAGGTCCGCCTCTTCGTTGGCCCCGCGTGGGCGAGTGCCGGCGATCGGGCGTACGGTGATCAGGTTGTCTTCGACCCGCACCAGCACTTCCGGCGAACTGCCGACGACATGGAAGTCGCCGAAGTTGAAGAAATACATATAAGGCGTCGGGTTGAAGCAACGTAGCGCCCGGTACAGATCGATCGGCGCAGCCTTGAAGTCGATCGACATGCGCTGGGACGGCACGACCTGCATGCAGTCACCGGCCAGGATGTATTCCTTGATGGTGTCGACGGCTTTTTCGTAATCGTCCTGGGTGAAGCTCGAACGAAATACCGGATCAGCAGACTGTTGCTTGCTGAAATCCAGGCCACGGCGCGGGGTAATCGGCTGACGGAGTTTTTCCAGCAGCTCTTCCAGGCGCGCCTGACCTTGCTCGAATGCATCGTCCTGCGACGGATCGGCCAGCACAATCGCGTGCATCTTGCCGGCGAGGTTGTCGAACACGACCACCGCGTCGGAAACCATCAGCAGAATGTCCGGCACGCCCAACGGATCCGGGTTCGGGCACTTGCCTAATCGCTTCTCCACATAGCGCACGCAGTCGTAACCGAAGTAACCCACCAGACCGCCATTGAAGCGCGGCAGGCCAGGGATGGTCGGCACGTTGTAGCGGGCTTTGAATGCTTCGACGAAGGCCAGCGGATCTTCGGCTTCGTGGCTTTCGATCTCGATGCCGTCGTGGGTCACGCTGACGTGATGGTCGTGAACCCGCAGCACGGTGCGGCACGGCAGACCGATGATCGAGTAACGCCCCCACTTCTCCCCGCCCTGCACCGATTCCAGCAGGTAGGAGTTGGGCTCGTCGGCCAGTTTCAGGTAGATCGACAGCGGTGTGTCGAAGTCGGCCAGGGTTTCGCAGGCAAGCGGGATGCGGTTGTAGCCGGCAGCGGCCAAACGCAGGAATTCTTCGCGGATCATGGGGTAGCCTCGTGGCTTGAGGGTCTAACAGTCAGGTATGCAAACGCGCCGGTAGGCCGGCCAGGAACAAGTCAGGCGCGCCAACGCCAGCGGGCCAGGGCCTTGATGACTTTCATCCAGAGTTTGCGAGTGACCACCACGATGGCGTTTCCAGAAGGGGGTTGAACAGCGTCGGGCAACGTTATCTCAGCGGCTGGATCCAGGCAACCGGGAATTAACTTGCGCAGATCGTCGATCACCAGTGCCGGCGACTCTTCGGCAATCGGACGGCCATGGTTATAGCCATAACTGAGCGCCACGCATTTGACCCCCGCCGCTTTCGCCGCCAGCACATCGCTGCGCGAATCGCCGACGAACAAGGATTGCGACGCCGGGATGTTGGTCATTTTCATCACGAAAAACAACGCTGCCGGGTCCGGCTTTTTCTGTGGTAGGGTGTCGCCGCCGATGATCAAGCGGAAATAACGACCGATTTTCATCTGGTCCAGCAGCGGCGCGACGAAACGCTCCGGCTTGTTGGTGATCAGCGCCATCTCGACACCCTGCTTGTGCAGCCATTTCAGGGTGTCGCGCACGCCAGGGTAAACCACCGTCAGCTCGTGACCGTCTTCGTAAAAACCGTTGAACAGCTCCAGGGCATGCTCGGCCTCGACCTCATCGACACCCTCGGCGTCGATGTGGTTGGCCAAGGCCCGGCGTACCAGCGTGTGCACGCCGTTGCCCACCCACTCACGCACCGATTCGATGCCGGCAGGTTTTCGCCCGAGTTTGAGCAGCATGTTATCCACAGCCGCTGCGAGGTCGGGGACCGAATCGATCAACGTGCCATCCAGATCGAACATCACCAGCCGTGGCAGAGACCCCGGAAACAACTGCTCAAAGCCACTCATGGACGGGCCAGCGCCAGTTCGGAACGCATCTTTTCAATCACCTCTTGGTAGTTCGGCGCATTGAAGATCGCCGAGCCGGCCACGAAAGTGTCGGCGCCAGCAGCGGCGATTTCGCGAATGTTGTTCACGTTCACCCCGCCGTCGATTTCCAGGCGAATGTCACGCCCGGAAGCATCGATCAGCGCCCGTGCCTCACGCAGCTTGTCGAGGGTGGCTGGAATGAACTTCTGCCCGCCGAAGCCCGGGTTGACGCTCATCAGCAAGATCATGTCGACCTTGTCCATCACGTACTTGAGCACGTCCAGCGGGGTCGCCGGGTTGAACACCAGGCCCGCCTTGCAGCCGCCTTCGCGGATCAGTTGCAGGGAACGGTCGACGTGCAGCGTGGCTTCCGGGTGGAAGGTGATGTAGGTCGCACCGGCTTCGATGAAGTCGCCGACGATGCGGTCCACCGGGCTGACCATCAGGTGCGCGTCGATCGGCGCAGTCACGCCGTACTTGCGCAGTGCAGCGCACACCATCGGGCCGATGGTCAGGTTCGGCACATAGTGGTTGTCCATGACATCGAAGTGCACGAAGTCGGCGCCAGCGGCCAGGACGTTATCCACTTCTTCACCCAGGCGGGCGAAGTCGGCGGAGAGAATCGACGGAGCAATTACGAAGGGCTGCATGACGCACCTTTTTTGAGCAGAATCACGATGGCGCGCATTGTATACCTCATGCTTTGACGCGCGCGACGTGGCTGCGATGATCAGTAAGCCGCTCGGTAGATCTTCTCGATATCGACTGCACTCA
Organism: Pseudomonas sp. PDM25; assembly: GCF_019219045.1. Taxonomy (NCBI): domain Bacteria; kingdom Pseudomonadati; phylum Pseudomonadota; class Gammaproteobacteria; order Pseudomonadales; family Pseudomonadaceae; genus Pseudomonas; species Pseudomonas sp. PDM25. The sequence goes on along the minus strand of NZ_JAHUWL010000016.1, from coordinate 128,312 downwards.
ATTTGCGCGGATTGTTGCGCATCAGGCGCTCAATTCCCGCCGCTTCCACGGCCATGGCCGGGATGGCGTCTTCGGGAACGCCGAAGCTGCGCAGTCCCGGCGGGATTTCCACCGCAGCGCACAACTCGGTCATCGCCTCTACGGCCTTGTCCGCCGCGTCGTTGGCGCTCAGATGAGCGGTCTTCACCCCCATGGCCTCGGCGATATCCTGCATGCGCTCCACGCAGGCCATTTTGTTCCAGGTCATGACATACGGCAGCAGCAAGGCGTTGCTGACGCCATGGGCAATGTTGAAACGGCCGCCCAGCGGATACGCCAGCGCGTGCACCGCGCCGACCCCGGCATTGCCGAACGCCATGCCGGCCATCAGGCTGGCGGTGGCCATGTCTTCGCGGGCCTGGAGATTGGACGGATTGGCGTAGGCCTTGGGCAGCGCCTTGGCGATGAGCTTGATGGCGCCGATGGCCAGCGCGTCGGTAATCGGTGAGGCGTTCAACGACAGATAGGATTCGATGGCGTGCACCAGAGCATCGACGCCACTGGCAGCTGTGACACTGCGCGGACAGGTCAGGGTCATTTGTGGACTGACCAGCGCCACGTCCGGTAATAGATAGTCGCTGACGATGCCTTTTTTCAGCTGCGCGACCTTGTCGGAGAGGATTGCCACGTTGGTGACTTCCGAACCGGTACCGGCGGTGGTCGGAATGGCGATCAGCGGCGGGCCTTTGCGCGGCACCTGATCGATGCCGAACAGATCGTCCAGCGCCCCGTGATAACCGGCGTAGGCCGCGACACTTTTAGCGATGTCGATGGCACTGCCGCCGCCCAGGCCGATCAGTCCGTCGTGCCCGCCCTCGCGGTAGACCCGCATGCAGTCTTCGACGATGGCGATTTCCGGGTCAGGCAATACACGGTCGAAAATTTCGTAGGTTCGGTCGCCCAGCTGCGCCAGCGCCAGCTCGACCGTGCCGGACTTGACCAGTGCGGCATCGGTGACGATCAGCGGGTTGTCGATGTCCAAGCGTGTCAGTTCCGCCGCCAGTTGCTCGATGGCAGCTGCGCCGGTGATCAGTTTGTGGGCGATTTTGAAAGAGGAAAGACTCATGTGCGCAGCCTCTTATAGATAGGGGAGCTGGGCACAAGAGTAGCTGGGGATTGGGGTTTGTCTGCTATTCAGGTCATGAATAACCGCCGATCCCGAAAACCACACAAAACACCTGTGGGAGCGAGCCTGCTCGCGATAGCGGTGTGTCAGTCGACATCAATGTTGAATGTCTATCCGCTATCGCGAGCAGGCTCACTCCCACAGGTTGATCGGGGTGTAGCTTTATACTTGGGCCGTACGCAGTTTTTCGCTACGGCCGCGCAGCCATTCCAGGGTCAGCAGCAGGATCACCGAGAAGGCAATCAGCAACGTCGCCGCCGCCGCGATGGTCGGGCTGAGGTTTTCGCGGATACCGCTGAACATCTGCCGTGGCAATGTCGCTTGTTCAGGACCGGCGAGGAACAGCGTCACCACCACTTCATCGAACGAAGTGGCGAAGGCAAACAGCGCACCGGAGATCACGCCAGGCGCAATCAGCGGCAAGGTCACCCGACGGAACGCCGTCAGTGGCGAAGCACCCAGGCTTGCAGCGGCGCGCACCAGGTTTTGGTTAAACCCCTGCAAGGTCGCCGACACCGTGATGATCACAAACGGCACACCCAAGACGGCGTGCACGACGATCAGCGAGATATAGCTGTTGCCAAATCCCAGTGGGGCAAAGGTCAGGTAACTGGCCACACCAATGATCACAACCGGCACCACCATCGGCGAAATCACCAGCGCCATCACCAGCGGTTTGCCCGGGAAATCGCCCCGGGTCAGGCCGATCGCTGCCAGCGTGCCGAAGATCATCGCCAGCACGGTCGCCGCCGGAGCCACGATCATGCTGTTCTTCAACGAACGCATCCATTCCGCCGAAGCAAAGAAGTCCTGGTACCAGTGCAGTGAGAAGCCTTGCAGCGGATAGACCAGAAAACTCCCCGAGTTGAACGACAGCGGAATGATCACCAGCACCGGAAGGATCAGGAACAACAAAATCAAGCCGCAGAGAATCCGCAAACCGTAGAACCACACCCGCTCAATGGGCGACATATAAGGACTCAGCATTTCGTTCTCCCCTTAGCTCAGGCGCAGGCGACTGGCGCCCACCAGCCAGCTGTAAATCAGATAAAGCACCACGGTCGCCAACAGCAGCAGCCCACCGAGTGCGGTCGCCATGCCCCAGTTGATGCTGGTGTTGGTGTAGAAGGCGACGAAGTAACTGACCATCTGATCGTTCGGACTGCCCAGCAAGGCCGGGGTGATGTAGTAGCCGATGGCGAGGATGAACACCAACAGGCAACCGGCGCCGACACCGGCATAGGTCTGCGGGAAGTACACCCGCCAGAAACTGGCGAACGGGTGGCAGCCGAGGGAAATCGCGGCACGCATGTAGGTCGGCGAAATGCCTTTCATCACGCTGTAGATCGGCAGAATCATGAACGGCAGCAGGATGTGCACCATGGAGATGTAAACCCCGGTGCGGTTGAACACCAGCTCCAGCGGTTTATCGATGATGCCCATCGCCATCAGGCCGCTGTTGATCAAACCACCCGATTGCAGCAACACGATCCACGCGGCGACCCGCACCAGGATCGAAGTCCAGAACGGCAGCAGCACCAGAATCATCAGCAAATTGCTTTGCCGTGACGGCAGGTTCGCCAACAGGTAGGCCAACGGATACGCCAGCAGCAGGCAGATCACGGTGATGATCAGCCCCATCCAGAAGGTCCGGGCGAAGATGTCGAGGTAGATCGCCTGATCGGGCGTGGCCGGGGCGATTTCGCCGAGGTCGTCGATACGGTGATCGACTGCCGCCAGCAAGTAATAAGGGGTGATGTTGCTGGTGTTGCGGCGCACGGCTTGCCAGTAGGCCGGGTCGCCCCAGCGTTCGTCGAGACCTTCCAGCGCTTCTTTATAGGAGGTCGGTTCGGTGGCGAACGGTAAGGCACGTGCGGTTTTGGTCAGCAGGCTGCGATAGCCGGCCAACTCCATGTTCAAGCGCTTGGACAGGTCGCCCAGGGTCTGATTCTTGCGGGCTTCAGCGAGGTCTTCGCTGGCGGCCTTGTAAACCGGTTCAGCGGGCAGGCCTCGGCCATCCCAACTGGCGATAGCCGCCACAGTGCGCGGCATGCCGCCGACCACTTCCGGGTTACCGACACTTTTGTAGAGCAGCGCCACGATGGGCACCAGGAACACCAGCAACAGAAACAGCACCAACGGCGCGATCAAGGCTTGTGCTTTCCAGCGGTTGATCCGCTCGGCGTGCTTGAGCCGCTGCTTCAAGGTGGGGTCGGTGCCCGCGTTCAGGGGAATGGCGGTGGCCATGGCGTACTCCGGAAATCTTTGATCAATACAGAGATGGGAATACCACCTCGATCGTTATGTGGGAGCGGGCTTGCTCGCGAAGGCGTCGGTACAGCCGGCATCAATGCCGATTGATCTACCGCTTTCGCAAGCAAGCCCGCTCCCACAGGGTGGGCAAGCCCACCATCACAGGTCGTGCTTACTTCGCAGCCCAGGAATTGAAGCGCTGCTCCAGTTGCTCACCGTTGTCAGCCCAGAAGCTGACGTCGATCTGCACCTGGTTGGCGATGTTTTCCGGGGTGGTCGGCATGTCTTTGAGGACATCCTTGGCCAGCAGCGGTACGGCTTGAATGTTGGCCGGGCCGTAAGCGATGTTTTCCGAGTAGGTCTTCTGCTGCTGCGGCGCTACGGAGAACGCGATGAATTTCTTCGCCGCTTCAGCGCGTGCTTTATCCAGACCTTTCGGGATGGCCCATGCGTCGAAGTCGTAGATACCGCCGTTCCACACGACTTTCAGGTTGCTTTCTTTTTGCACGGCAGCGATCCGGCCGTTGTAGGCCGAGCTCATGACTACGTCGCCGGAAGCGAGGTACTGCGGCGGTTGAGCGCCGGCTTCCCACCACTGGATGCTTGGTTTGAGCTCATCGAGCTTCTTGAACGCGCGGTCCTGACCGTCCTTGCCGGCCAGTACTTTGTAGACGTCTTTCGGCGCAACGCCGTCGGCCATCAGAGCGAATTCCAGGGTGTACTTCGCGCCTTTACGCAGGCCACGTTTGCCCGGGAATTTCTTGGTGTCCCAGAAATCCACCCAGCTGGTCGGTGCAGATTTCAGCTTGTCGGCGTTGTAGGCCAGCACGGTCGACCACACGAAGAAGCCCACGCCGCATGGCTGGATGGCGCCTTTGACGTAGTCTTCGGACTTGCCGAACAACTTCGGATCAAGCTGCTCGAACATGTCTTCGTCGCAACCACGGGACAGTTCTGGCGATTCAACTTCTACCAGGTCCCAGGACACGCTCTTGGTGTCGACCATGGCTTTGACCTTGGCCATTTCGCCGTTGTACTCGCCCGCCACGATCTTGCCGTTACCTGCCGCTTCCCACGGTGCGTAGAAGGCTTTGACCTGCGCCGCCTTGTTCGCCCCGCCAAAGGACACCACGGTCAGGTCCGGGCCCGCCGCCATTGCGTGTGCCGCGCCGATCATGCCCATGACCAAAGCGGTGAATTTCAGGGATCTCAACATTTATTGTTCTCTCCACGTGCAGGGTTGGTGTTGTTGAAGCAGGGGGGCGATCAATGCGCCTCTAGAAGTGGGTCGAGCGCGCGAACGTGTTCGACCTGCCAGCCAAGCGGTACTACGTCGCCGACGGCCAGCGCGGGATCGAGCTCGGCAATCGGTTGTTTCACAAAGAAATCGGTCTTGCCGCAGACTTCCAGGCGAACCCGGACGTGGTCGCCCAGGTAGATGAATTCCTCCACCCGCCCTGAGAAGCGGTTGACGCATTGATCGCTTGCGCCGTTGAGGCTGATGCGCTCGGGGCGAATCGACAGCGTGACCGGTTCACCGGTCTTGCCGACGTTGACCGCCAGGGCTTCAACCTTTTCACCGCGTCCCAACTCAACCACGCAGCGGTCGCCGGTGTGGCTGTGCAAGCGGCCGTTGAGGCGGTTGTTCTCGCCGATGAAGTTGGCGACGAAGGTGTTTTTCGGCTCTTCGTAGAGGGTGCGCGGCGGCGCGATCTGCTGGATTTCGCCCTGGTGGAACACGGCTACACGGTCGGACATGGTCAGGGCTTCGCCCTGGTCGTGGGTCACGTAGACCACGGTCACGCCGAGGCGCTGGTGCAGGTGCTTGATTTCCATCTGCATGTGTTCGCGCAGTTGTTTGTCCAGGGCGCCGAGGGGTTCGTCCATCAGCACCAGTTGCGGTTCGAACACCAAGGCGCGGGCCAGAGCCACACGCTGTTGCTGACCGCCGGACAGTTGCCCCGGATAACGCTGGGCGAAGGTGTCGAGCTGAACCATGCTCAGGACTTTTTTGACCTTGTCGCTAACGTCGCTCTTGTTCAAGCCGCGCACGGTCAACGGGAACGCGAGGTTCTCGGCAACGGTCATGTGCGGGAACAACGCGTAGTTCTGGAACACCATGCCGATGTCGCGTTTGTGCGGCGGCACGTTGTTGATGGAACGCCCGGCCAGCTGGATTTCGCCTGCGGTCGGTGTTTCGAAACCGGCGAGCATCATCAGGCTGGTGGTCTTGCCGGAGCCGGACGGCCCGAGCAAGGTGAGGAATTCGCCTTTGCGAATCTCCAGGTTGAGGTCTTTGACGATCAGGTTCTCGCCGTCGTAGCTTTTTTGCACTCCACGAAAGCTGACCAGAATATCGCTGGCCCCTGCGTTTGAATCAACCTGGCTCATACCCACACCTTTGTTGTGATGACTGCTGTGGACTAAGCCTAGTGGACGCTGCTGACCACGCAAATCGGGGCGCAGGAGAGAATGGCCTCAGCAGGATGGAAGGTTGGGGGTAGGGATTGCCCTACAAGGATGGCGCGTTTTGGCAAACACAGCGGCAAGCTGTCAGCTACAAGCCGCAAGGACAGGCAAAAGCGGATTTGCGGGGTGTCGCAAATGGATATGCCACTACTATCCCTGTGGGAGCGGGCTTGCTCGCGAAAGCGGTTGGTCAGGCAATATTGATTTCGACTGACACGCCCCCTTCGCGAGCAAGCTCGCTCCCACAATGGGCCGGTGGCGGGATTTAGAGCAGTTTGTGCTCCATGGCGTACTTCACCAGTTCCGCCAGGGAGGTGATGTTGAGTTTCTGCATCAGCCGCGCCTTGTGGGTGCTGATGGTTTTGCTGCTCAAGGCCAGTTGCTGGGCGATGTCGTTGACGTTGGCGCCCTGGGCCAGGCGTTCGAACACCGAGAATTCGCGCTCGGACAACAACGAGTGCAACGGCCGCGAATCGGTCAGGCCGACTTCGAAGACCATGCGGTCGGCCAGGTCCGGGTCGATGTAGCGCCCGCCCGCCGCGACCTTGCGGATCGCCGTCAGCAGCAGCGCCGGATCGCTGTCCTTGGTCGCATAACCCGCAGCGCCGACCTTCAACGCACGGGCGGCCATTTGCGCTTCGTCGTGCATCGACAACACCAGAATCGCTGGCGGATTGTTCAGCGCACGAATCCGCGGAATCGCCTCCAGGCCATTGACCCCAGGCATGGAGATGTCCAGCAAGACCACTTCACAGGGAACATGGCGCAACGTCTCGAGCAACTGCTCGCCATTGCTCGCCTCCCCTACCACCAGCAAATCCTTGGCCAGGCCGATCAATTGCTTGATGCCTTCGCGGACGATGGTGTGGTCTTCGGCTACCAGTACACGGATCACGTTCTTCTCCAGATTCAAGATCATTCGCGAGCAAGCCCGCTCCCACAGTGATTGGGGAGAGCCAAAGATTTCTGCACTTACACAACTCCCTGTGGGAGCGGGCTTGCTCGCGAAGGCGTCTGCCCAAACAACTCAAAACCCTCAGGCCTCATCCAGCGGCACTCGCACGCTCAGGGTCGTGCCTTCACCCGGTTCACTCTCAAGCGACAACTGCCCGCCCATGATCAACACTCGCTCGCGCATGCCCACCACCCCGAAGGAGGTTGACCTACCGGTAGCGGGGACAAATCCTACGCCATCATCGCTGACGGTCAGGCACAACTCGTCGCCTTCCAGCGCCAATGTCAGTTCGACAGTATGCGCCTGGGCATGGCGCATGACATTGGTCAGCGCTTCCTGAAGGATCCGGAACAGGCCAATCGCCTTGGCATCACTGAGCACCGGCAGGTTCTCCGGCACCTGCACCAGACACGGAATCTGCGTGCGCGCCTCGAATCGGCGAGCCTGCCACTCGATGGCCGAAGCGATCCCGGCGTCGAGAATCGGCGGCCGCAGTGCCGTGGCTACATCGCGAACCAGTTGGAACAGCTGCGCGATTAGTCGCTTCATGCTGTTCAAGCGCTCGTTCAGACCAGGGTCGAGCTGGGCGTAGGCCAGTTCGCACATGGAGGTTTCCAGTTTGAGCACGGTCAACATCTGACCGAGTTCGTCGTGTACTTCCCGGGCGATGCGGGCTTTTTCCTCTTCCCGCACACTCTCCAGGTGCGCGGACAATTCACGCAACTGTTCGCGAGAACTGGCCAGTTCCAGTTCGATGCGCTTGCTCTCGCTGATGTCCCAGACGATCCCGTCCCAGACATAGGCGCCGTCTTCGAGTCGGCGGGTGATGGCCTTGATTTCGGCCCAGCGCTGTTCGCCCGAACGGGTGAGAATCCGTCCCTGCCACGACCAGTCACTGTCGGTGTCCAGCGCATGGTCCTGGGTTTGGTGATAACTGGCCTTGTCGTCGGGATGCACCAGACTGCGCAGGCCTTTGTCGCGATGGGCCAGGGTGGCCGGCGAGTAACCGACCAGGCTCTCGCTACCTTCACTGATGTAGGCAAAATCGATCTGCCCCGTCACCGGCGCCCGCTCCAGACGAAAGACCAGTCCTGGCACGTTGGCAGCGATCCCTTGCAGACGCGCCTCGCTTTCCTGCAACGCAGCCAATGCACGACGGCGCTCGGTGACGTCATTGAGGTAAACCACCAGGTATTCACTGTCGCGAAACCGCAAAAAGCTCAGCGAAACGTCCACCGGCAGGTTGCTGCCATCCGCCCGTATGCAGTTGGTTTCAAAACTTTGCGGGCCGTCCTCACTGGCCCGGGCGCGTTTCCACAGGTTCAGCCAGCGATCCATGTGCAAGCCGGGCTCGAAGTCGATCAGTGGCCGATCAATGATCCCGCCCGCCGGATAACCCAGCATGGTTTCGGCCGCGCGATTGGCGTAGCGCACATGGCTGTCCCAGTTGACCCAAAGGATGCCGACAGTGCTCTGGTCGATGGAAAACTGAGTGAGGCGCAAGGCTTCTTCACTGGCGGCACGCAGGGCAATGTCTTCGCGCGCGGCCCGCAAACGATGCTCAAGACTGTGCTGTTGCCGACGCTGCCAGAACACGATGGCCATGCTGCTCAGCATCAGCACCGCCAACAACAGACAGAGGTTTTGCCAGAAACCCGGGGACTCGGTCAGGCGCGGGTATTTGGGTTGCAGCCATTGGTTGTGCAGCTGCTCCAGGTCCTTGGCCGGGATCGCCCGCAGCGCGCTTTCAACGATGCCGGCCAGTTCCGGCCAATCCCGGCGCGTGGCCACCCGCAACAGTTGCGGCAAGCCGATATCACCGACCACCACCAGCCCGGCGAACTCAGGTTCGGCGGACAAACGCCCTAACTGCGCTTCGTCGATCACGGCGTAACTGGCCTGCTGACTCAATAACAGTTGCAGTGCCTGGCGCTCGATCGGTACGCCTTGAAGATTCAGGTGCGGGTAATTGCTGCGCAGGTAATCGGCGGTGGCGCCGGGCATGCGCACGGCGACGCGGGTCTGGCTGTCGAGTTTTTCCAGCTCGACCACGCCGGTGCTTTTCTGGTCGCTGACCACCAGTTGCGGCACCCGCATATACGGGTCGGAAAACTGCCAGAGCCGCAGGCCACCGGGGGTTTGGGTCAGCCCCGGAGCGATGTCGATGTCACCCTCGCGCGCGGCGGCTTCCAGTTGCTCCAGGTCGGGAAAGTTGCGCCAGCTCAGCTCGACTTTGAGCGCCTTGGCCAGCCACTTCATCAGCTCGACATTGACCCCGGACAAACGCTGCAAGCGGCGATCGTATTGGGCGTAGGGCACCTGCAACACCAGTCCCACGCGCAATTCGCCATGCTGCGCCAGCCATTGCTGCTGGTCCGCGGACAATTGCGCGACGTGCACCGGTGGCGCGGGAGCCGCCCAGCCCATCAAGGGAAACCACAAACAGCCGATAACCCACAGGCAGCGAAAACGCATCATCGAAATCTCACACACTGACAAATACTGACCAACCCATTAGGCTGCCGGAATAACTTCTGGCCTGGAATATCCGATGCCCCCTGTCTACCGCCTGGCACTGCCAGCATTGTGCCTGTCGCTGATCCTGCCTTGCGCCTTTTCTGTCGAGGCCGCTGACCCGGCGCCTGCCACTACGGAAACCCCCGCCGAAGAAAAACCGGTCGAGCGCCAGCCGCTGCTTGAGCGTAGTCAGGAAGAAGCGTCTGCACTTGAGCGACAGATCCCGGCTCAGGAACAGCAGCAACTGCAAGCGGGCAGCGACACGTTTCTGGCCTTGTGGAAACCGGCCAATACCGCCGAACCCAAAGGCGCGGTGATTATCATCCCGGGCGCCGGCGAAACCGTTGACTGGCCGCAAGCAATCGGTCCATTGCGACGTAAATTGCCGGACGCCGAGTGGAGCAGCCTGAGTATCACCTTGCCGGACCTGCAAAGCGATGCCATTGCGCCGCGTATCGTAGAAATCGCACCTACACCAAAAGCCGCTGACACCGGCAGCAAAAACTCGACCACTGCCGCGCCCATCGAACAAGCGGCAGGCGGTGAAGCGGAGGTGGCGGACAAGGCGATCGCCGAAACCACCGAGGAACAGGCCAAAGCCGACGCCGAACGAATCTTCGCCCGCATCGACGCCGCGATCGCCTACGCCGAACAGCAAAGCGCTCGCCGCATTGTCGTGCTGGGGCATGGCACTGGCGCTTACTGGGCCGCGCGCTATTTGAGCGAGAAGCAGCCCTCGCAAGTGGAAAAGTTTGTGATGGTCGCCGCTCAGATGCCGGTGAAAGCCAAACCAGAGCTGGCCGAACTGACACCGACCCTGAAGCTGCCCACTGCAGACATTTTCTATATGGACAAGCCGCTGGATCGCAACCTGGCACTGGAGCGCTTGCAAGCCAGCAAACGCTTGAAGACTTCGGGGTTCAGCCAGGTCTCGCTCAAGGCTTTGCCGGGTAATTCCAAGGCTGAGCAAGAGCAGCTGTTCCGGCGGGTGCGAGGCTGGTTGAATCCACAGAACGCGGTCAACTGATAGACCGCGCCGCCCCCTTCGCGAGCAAGCCCGCTCCCACATTTGACCGGTGTACACAGGACAAATGTGGGAGCGGGCTTGCTCGCGAAGGGAGCGTCAAACACTACAAATCTGTTGCCCTAACGAAAATCCCGCCGCGCGCGAATCAATGTGTAGGCGCTATGCAGTTCGCGAGTTTTGTCAGTGGCTTCGCGCACCTGCAGCGCCGTCGCACCGCTGCCGGCGATCTTGTCCGGGTGATGGCGACTCAGCAGGCGTCGATAAGCACGCTTGATCTGCGCCGGCTCGGTGGTCGCCGAAACGCCCAAAAGCCGCAGAGCATCTTGATAGGTCAGCGCGGTGCTGGCCTGTGCAAACTTGTGCTGCTCGTAATCGGCTGCCAGAGCCTGCACCTGTTGTGACGTCCAGCCCAGCCATTTACCCCACTGCCTGATCAGCTCTCGTTCAGCACTGCCGGCGCGGCCATCCGCCCAGATCATCCGCCAACAGGCGCGCAAGACGCCTTCGGCCGCATGAGGCTGAGCGCTCAAGCGGCGCAAATACCCACGCAACCGGTCATTTCCCGACTTGCCGCGATTGAACGCGGCAATGGCCCGGAGCTGGGCCGACTCGGTCATGTCCAGAGAACGCATTTCCTGACGGGCCTGCTGGATATGGCCCTCGACCACCCTTCCATCGCTCTTGGCCAGGCGTCCCAACAACACAAACAGCAATTCATCGTTGCGCAGCACCGGGCGGCCACCGAGCTTTTCTCGCAAGTGCGCCCAGCTCTGTATATGCAAGTGCCGATCCAGCACCTGCCCCAACAAGGCGCCAAGCATGGCCCCCGGAATGCTGGCAATGTAAAAGCCCGCTCCGGCTCCAATCAGAGTCCCTGGCCACAACATGTCAGCGTCTCGCTTCTAACAGGGTTTCGACTTCAGCCAGACGCTCGTGAGTGCCAACATCCACCCAATGTCCCTTCAAGTGCTCGCCGGTGACTTGTCCATCGGCCATGGCCTTGCGCAGCAGCGGTGCAAGCTTGAAGGCGCCGGCGGAGCAACCGTCGAACAGCTGCGGGTGCAGGACCGCGATGCCGCTGTAGGTCAGGGTTGCAGTGCCCGGTTGAGCGTCGCGGACTTGCCCGTCGATCAGGCTGAAATCGCCAGTCGGATGATGGGCAGGGTTGTCCGCCAACACCAGATGCGCCAGCCCGGTGATGGGGTGGTGCAACATACTGAAGTCGTAGTCGGTCCAGATGTCACCGTTGACCACCATAAAGGCCTCGTCACCCAGCAACGGCAGCGCGCGAAAAATCCCGCCTCCGGTTTCCAGTGGTTCACCTTCCGGCGAGTACTGAATACGTACGCCGTATTGCGAGCCATCACCCAGGTAGTTTTCGATCAACTGGCCGAGCCAGGCATGGTTGATCACCACCTCGGTAAACCCCGCCACCGCCAAGGCTTTCAAGTGATACTCGATCAACGGTATACCGCCCGCGCGAACCAGCGGTTTCGGCGTGGTCAGGGTCAGCGGGCGCATGCGCTCGCCTTTCCCTGCGGCCAGAATCATTGCCTTCATGCATTCACTCCAGCACGCAGACTCAGCAGCAACACATCCAGCTCCGCCAGTTCAGGACGGCGGGCGATCACGGCGTCTATATAAGCAAAGAAGCGCGGTACATCGCCAAGATAGCGTGGCTTGCCGTCACGGTGGCAGATGCGGGCAAAGATGCCGATCACTTTCAAGTGCCGCTGCACACCCATCAGGTCACTGGCACGCAGGAAATCTTCGAAGTCGGGCTGAACCGGGATTCCGAGATCGCCCGCTTGCTGCCAGTAAGCTTGCAGCCAGCCGCGCACACGCTCCTCGGGCCAGCTGAGGAACGCATCCTTGAACAGGCAGGTAACATCGTAGGTCACGGGACCATAGACTGCGTCCTGGAAATCCAGCACGCCAGGATTTGGCTCGCTGAGCATCAGGTTGCGTGGCATGTAATCGCGGTGCACCAGCACTTTGGGCTGGGCCAGTGCGCTGTCGATCAATAGCTCAGTTATGTTCTGCCAGAGCATTTGCTGCGCCGAGTCGAACTCGATGCCCAACTCGCGCTTCACGTACCACTCAGGGAACAACTCCAGCTCACGGCGCAGTAGCGCCACGTCATAACTTGGCAGCGGTGCAACCATCGGCAACTGCTGAAAAGCCAGCAGTGCTTGCAGGGCATCCTCGAACAAATCGTCGGCATTTTCGCTGTCGATCACGTCAAGGTAAGTCTTGTTGCCCAGGTCATTGAGCAAAAGAAAACCACGTTCGAGGTCTTCAGCATAAATTTTCGGAACATTTATTCCGGATTTCGCCAGCAAAAAAGCGATATCCACGAAGGGTTTACAGTTTTCCTGGGGCGGTGGCGCGTCCATCACGACGAAGCTTCTGCCCTCGCCTTCCCAGCGAAAATAACGTCGAAAACTCGCATCGCTACTGGCCGCGGTCAACGTGGCCGGGGGTACGACACCCCAATTCTGCTCTGCAAAGAGGACAGCCAATTGCTCATCGAGCCAAACTTTCAGGTGTTGCAAACGTACATCTTGGTCAGGCATTGCAAGGGTCTCCGACGGCGCTAGCCGTCAAGCGGGTCATGCTTTATTATCCAGCATCTTTTTCAGACCATCGAGAGGCGTGCGGCCCACACCGCGGGCAGATGGCACGCAGGAAGCCCGGACTAATAAGATGGCATTGAAATCCCCCGCGTTTCGTAAAAAATTTCCGTTGTTGGTTACCGGCAGTCTGCTGGCCCTGCAACCTCTAGCCACTTCGTTCGTGGTCGCCGCGGAACAGTATGACTGCTCAGTCTCTGCTTCGGGTGCCTGGAACTGTGCGCCAAAATCTCCAGCAGCTGCGCTGCCACCTCGCCCCGTCCATGACGGCAGTGCGGCGGCAAGCACCAGCGGCGAGACTCCGGCTGACAGCGGTTTAAGTCAAGACACCGGCGCCAAGCCTGTGCTGGTGACCGAATCCAAGGGCCGTGGCCTGAAGTCGCGTAGCGAAGACTACAGTCACCTTGACTGGGTTCCGCGCGAGAAGCTCACTGCAGCGCAATTGGCCGAAACAGGTCCTTACTGCTCTGGTTCCTATATCGAACCCATTCGTCCTGGCATGAATGACAAGACGAATAAAAGTGACGCTCCGACCTTTCTCGGCGCCAAAGCCTCTCGCTATAAGCAGGATGAGCAGGTCGCGACCCTCGCGGGTGACGTGGTCATGCGTCAGGGCAGCATGCAGGTCGAAGCCGACGAAGCGAACCTGTACCAGGCCGAGAGCCGTGGCGAACTGAGCGGCAACGTCCGTGTTCGCGACAATGGCGCACTGATCGTTGGCGACCACGCCGACGTGCAGCTCGACACCGGTGAAGCCAAGGTCGACAACGCCGAATACGTGATGCATAAATCCCGTATCCGCGGTAACGCGCTGTACGCCAAACGTGCCGAGAACGCGATCATCCGCCTCAAGGATGGTACGTACACCACGTGCGAACCGAACAGCAACGCCTGGCAGCTCAAGGGCAACAACATCACCTTGAACCCGGCCACCGGTTTCGGTACCGCGACCAACGTGACACTGCGGGTCAAGGACATTCCGGTTCTGTACACGCCGTACATCTATTTCCCGATCGATGACCGTCGCCAGTCCGGCTTCCTGCCGCCGACCATCGGCACCGGCAGCGATACCGGCTTCATGCTGGTCACCCCGTATTACTTCAACCTGGCACCGAACTACGATGCCACGTTGTACCCGCGCTACATGAGCAAGCACGGGCTGTTGATGGAAGGCGAATTCCGTTACCTGACCCCGTCCAGCGAAGGTCAGTTCGGCGCCGCGTACCTCAACGACGAAGACACCGATCGCAGCAAGCAGACCGACTACCAGAAAAACCGCTACATGTATAACTGGCAGCACAAGGGCGGTCTCGACTCGCGCGTTCTGACACAAGTCGATTACACCAAGCTCAGCGATCCTTACTACTTCCAGGATCTGCAAACTGATCAGATCGGTGTGAAAAGTGCCGATTACGTGAACCAGCAGGGTTCTGTCACCTACCGTGGCGACAGCTACACCGCTCGTGTGAACGCCCAGGCTTATCAGCTCGCAACCGTTTCGAACATCACGCCGTATGACCGCTTGCCGCAGATCACTTTCGTGGGTCAGTTGCCGACTCACCCTGGCGGCCTGAATTTTGACTACGAGACAGAAGTCGTACGCTTCGACCGTGATTTGAAGAACGGTAACTTCGTAAACGAAGATGGCACTGTTGAACCGCGCCTTGATAACAACGTTACGGGACTGGCACGTGCCAACGGCGACCGCTTGAATCTCAAGCCAGGTGTCAGCCTGCCGATGGACTGGACTTATGGCTTCCTGAAGCCATCGCTCAAGTACCAGTACACCCAGTACCAACTGGACCTGGACGGTACCGGCAAAAGCCAGATTGACGCGCAAACCGCGGAGCAGCAAAAGCTCAACGGCACCTTCAGCAGCAACCAGAACCGTGGCGTGCCGATTGCAAGCATCGACAGCGGCCTGTACTTCGATCGCAACACCCAATGGTTCGGCAAGAATTATCGCCAGACCCTCGAACCGCGTCTGTTCTACCTGTACGTACCTGAAACGGATCAGGAAGACATTCCGGTCTTCGACACCAGCGAATACACCTTCAACTACGCTTCGCTGTTCCGTGACAACCGCTTCTCCGGCTCCGACCGCGTCGGTGACGAGAACAAACTGTCTCTGGGCATAACCAACCGCTGGATCGAAGACAATGGCTTTGAACGTCAACGCATCAGCGTCGGCCAGGCCATGTATTTCAAGGATCGTGAAGTTCAGTTGCCGGGTATCGATGCAAAAACCCGCCAGGACGCGCAGGCTAATGTCTCGCCGTATGCGCTGGAATACGAATACCGCTGGAACCGTGATTGGCGCACCACGGCCGATTACAACTGGGACCCGGACAGCCGCAGCCCTCGCTCGGGCAGCGCGATGTTCCATTACCAGCCTGAAGACAACCCGAACAAGGTCATCAACGCCGGCTATCGCTATCGTAATGACCAGGTCCGTTACGACCAGAACACCGGTAAATGGCAAGTGGGCGGTGGTGACTACGGCACCCCGGGCCAACCTGGCTACGTGAAGGACTACTACAAGATCGAGCAGCACGATTTCTCGGTGATCTGGCCGATCGTGCCGCAATGGAACGCCATCAGCCGCTGGCAGTATGACTACAACCGTAACCGTACCCTGGAAGCTTTCGGTGGTTTCGAGTACGACAACTGCTGCTGGAAACTGCGCCTGATCAACCGTTACTGGGTTTCGTATGACGAGTTCAGTCAGAACGCCCCGGAAAACGAAAAAGGCGACCACGGCGTCTTCCTACAAATCGTTCTGAAAGGTCTCGGCGGCCTCACCGGCGCCAAAGTAGAGAGCTTCCTCGACAAAGGCATCCAAGGTTATCGTGAACGTGAAGACCAAGCTTTCTGATTGTCTGCGCCCGCTAGTGTTGGGCGCGCTGTTCCTGGGTACCGCGGCGAACGCCGCGGTGCAGTCCATCGATAAAGTGGTGGCCATTGTCGATAACGACGTGGTCATGCAGAGCCAACTGGACCAACGCGTTCATGAAGTTCAGCAAACCATCGCCAAGCGCGGTGCTGCCGTACCGCCGGCCAACGTGCTGGATCAGCAGGTACTTGAACGTCTGATCGTCGAAAACCTGCAACTGCAGATCGGCGAACGTTCGGGTATCCGCATTACCGATGAAGAACTGAACCAGGCTGTCGGCACCATTGCCCAGCGCAACAACATGTCCGTGGATCAATTCCGCGCCGCCCTGACTCGCGACGGTCTGTCTTACGACGACGCCCGTGACCAGATTCGCCGCGAAATGGTCATCAGCCGTGTGCGTCAGCGTCGTGTGGCCGAGCGAATCCAGGTTTCCGAACAGGAAGTGAAGAACTTCCTCGCTTCCGACCTTGGCAAAATGCAGCTGTCCGAAGAATTCCGCCTGGCCAACATCCTGATTCCTACGCCGGAAAGCGCTAACTCCGACGCGATTCAGAATGCAGCCAAACAGGCCGACGCGGTTTACCAGCAGCTCAAGCAAGGCGCTGACTTCGGTCAGTTGGCAATCGCCAAATCCGCCAGCGAAACCGCACTGGAAGGTGGCGACATGGGCTGGCGTAAAGCCGGTCAACTGCCACCTCCGTTCGATCGCATGCTGAGCACCATGGCTGTCGGCGACATCACCCAGCCAATGCGCACACCGGGCGGCTTCATCATCCTGAAGATCCTCGACAAGCGTGGCGGTGAGACCCAGACACGCGATGAAGTGCACGTGCGTCATATCCTGGTCAAACCGAGTCCGATCCGCGACGAAGCAAAAACCAAAGCCCTGGCTCAGTCCCTCTACACCCGAATCGAAGCGGGCGAAGATTTTGGCGAACTGGCGAAAAGCTTCTCGGAAGATCCGGGTTCCGCCCTCAACGGTGGCGACCTGAACTGGGTCGACCCGAATGCACTGGTTCCCGAGTTCCGCGAAGTGATGGCCAAGACCCCACAAGGTCAGCTGTCCAAGCCGTTCCAGACCCAATATGGCTGGCATGTTCTGGAAGTCCTTGGCCGTCGCGCCACTGACAGCACCACCCAGGCCCGCGAGCAGCAAGCAATGACCGTATTGCGTAACCGCAAATATGACGAAGAGCTGCAAACCTGGCTGCGTCAGATCCGTGACGAAGCGTACGTAGAGATCAAACTCCCTGGTGCAGACCAGGCAGCGCAGTGAACCCCAAACGTTTCGCGCTGACACCCGGCGAACCGGCCGGCATAGGTCCCGACCTGTGCCTGCTGCTCGCCTCGCAAGCCCAGCCACATCCCCTGATTGCCATTACCAGCCTCGACCTGCTCCTTGAGCGGGCCGTGCAGCTGGGTGTGGTTGTCGATTTGCTGCCGGTAACCCCGGACAACTGGCCGGATGTACCCGCACCAGCCAACAGCCTGTATGTCTGGGATACACCGCTCAACGCCAAGGTCACTGCCGGGCAACTGGACAAGGCCAACGCGGCGTTCGTTCTCGAAACCCTGACCCGAGCTGGCCAAGGCTGTCTGGACGGGCATTTTGCCGGCATGATCACAGCCCCTGTGCACAAGGGCGTGATCAATGAATCCGGGATCGCCTTTTCCGGGCACACAGAATTTCTCGCCGACCTGACCCATACCGCACAAGTGGTGATGATGCTCGCCACTCGCGGATTGCGCGTGGCGCTGGTCACCACTCACCTGCCTCTTCGCGAGATTGCCGATGCGATCACGCCGGAGCGTCTGGAACGGGTCACGCGAATTCTGTACGCCGATCTGCAAGAAAAATTCGGCATTGCCCAGCCACGCATCCTCGTGTGTGGGCTCAACCCCCATGCCGGCGAAGGCGGACACCTGGGCCATGAAGAAATCGACATCATCGAACCTACATTAGAGCGCCTGCGCGGCGAAGGAATGGACCTTCGTGGCCCTCTGCCCGCCGACACTCTGTTTACCCCCAAGTATCTGGAGCACTGCGATGCAGTGCTGGCGATGTACCACGACCAGGGCTTGCCTGTGCTGAAGTACAAAGGCTTCGGTGCGGCAGTCAACGTGACCCTCGGCTTGCCGATCATCCGCACATCGGTCGACCACGGCACAGCCCTGGACCTGGCCGGTAGCGGCAAAATCGACACCGGCAGCCTGCAAGTCGCCCTGGAAACCGCCTACCAGATGGCCGAGACCCGTTTATGACCGAGCATTACCAACACAAGGCGCGCAAACGCTTTGGCCAGAACTTCCTGCACGATGCCGGCGTTATCGACCGCATCCTGCGCGCCATCCGCGCCAAGCCCGAAGACCGTCTGCTGGAAATCGGCCCTGGCCAGGGCGCGCTGACTCAAGGCCTGCTCAACAGCGGCGCCCAGCTGGACGTGGTGGAGCTGGACAAGGATCTGATCCCGATCCTCAACCAGCAATTTGCCAGCAAGAGCAATTTCAACCTGCATCAGGGCGACGCGCTGAAGTTCGACTTCACCAGCCTGAACGCTGCGCCGAACAGCCTGCGGGTGGTCGGCAACCTGCCGTACAACATCTCTACGCCGCTGATTTTTCACCTGTTGCATAACGCCAGTCTGATTCGCGACATGCATTTCATGCTGCAAAAGGAAGTGGTCGAGCGCCTGGCAGCAGGCCCTGGTGGTGGTGACTGGGGTCGCTTGTCGATCATGGTTCAGTATCACTGCCGGGTTGAACACCTGTTCAACGTTGGTCCGGGCGCGTTCAATCCGCCGCCCAAAGTCGATTCGGCTATCGTGCGCCTGGTGCCTCACGCGGTGCTGCCGCACCCGGCCAAGGATCACAAGCTGTTGGAACGTGTCGTGCGCGAAGCCTTTAACCAGCGCCGCAAGACCCTGCGCAACACCCTCAAGCTGCTGCTGAGCAACGCTGAAATCGAAGCCGCCGGCGTTGATGGCAGCCTGCGCCCCGAACAGCTCGATCTGGCCGCCTTCGTGCGCCTGGCCGACAAGCTCAGCGAACAAGTCCTACAGACGCCCGCCGCCGACTGACAGGCTATGAGCGTTATCGGGTAGGACACCAGCCTTCATGTCTGGTTTACTACCCGATACTTGGCCTAGACTGATCTCCATCAGCTACGCCCCGCGTTCCGCTTCGTTTAAGGCCTCTTGCATGTCCGATCCTCGTTACCAGGTCGACGTCAGCGTCGTCACCCGCTATCTGGCAGAACAATCGCAACCCGAGCAAAACCGCTTTGCCTTCGCCTATACCATCACCGTGCACAACAATGGCGAGCTACCGGCCAAACTGTTGTCGCGGCACTGGGTGATCACCGACGGTGACGGGCATGTCGAAGAGGTTCGCGGAGCCGGTGTTGTTGGCCTGCAACCGTTGATCGACGTCGGCGAAAGCCACACCTACAGCAGCGGCACCGTCATGACCTCCAAGGTCGGCACGATGCAGGGCACTTATGAAATGGTTGCCGACGACGGCAAACACTTCGACGCCATCATCGCCCCATTCCGCCTGGCGGTGCCCGGAGCCCTGCACTGATGGCAACGTACGCCGTCGGCGATCTGCAAGGCTGCCTTCAAGCATTGCAATGCCTGCTCAGGCAAGTCGCCTTCGACCCGACACGGGATCGTCTGTGGCTGGTCGGCGATCTGGTCAACCGTGGCCCGCAGTCCCTGGACACCTTGCGCTTCCTCTATAGCATCCGCGAATCGCTGGTATGCGTGCTCGGCAACCACGACCTGCACTTGCTGGCTGCCGGAAAAAACATCGAACGCCTGAAGAAGTCCGACACCCTGCTCGAGATTCTCGCCGCGCCCGATTGCGCGGAACTGCTGGAGTGGCTGCGTCAGCAAAAGCTCATGCACTACGACGAACAACGCAATGTCGCCCTGGTACATGCCGGCATTCCGCCCCAGTGGTCGCTGCGCAAGGCCTTGAAGTATGCCGCCGAAGTCGAGACGGCACTGCGCGATGACAACCTGTTGCCGCCCTACCTCGATGGCATGTACGGCAACGATCCGGCGAAATGGGACAACGACCTCAAAGGCGTGACACGCCTGCGGGTGATCACCAACTATTTCACCCGCATGCGGTTTTGTACTGCCGAGGGCAAGCTTGACCTCAAAAGCAAGGAAGGCCTCGACAATGCGCCACCGGGTTACAAACCCTGGTTTGAGCACAAAGAGCGCAAGACCAGGGGCCTGAAGATCATCTTCGGCCACTGGGCTGCTCTGGAAGGCCGATGCAATGAGCCAGGCATCTCGGCCCTCGACACCGGTTGTGTCTGGGGTGGCGCCCTGACCCTCATGAATGTCGACAGCGGTGAACGCCTGTCTTGCAAATGCGACGAGCATGGCCTTGCCCTGCCGCCAGTCGCCACACTTATCCCCGAACCATCGTCAGCAAGCGCCCCGCGCTAGACTGCGCTTTCAGCCGAGCCACAGGAGCCCGCCATGAGCGAATTCAAACGTATCCCCCCGGAACAGGCCCAGGCCCTGCGCGAACAAGGCGCGGTGGTGGTCGATGTTCGCGACCCGGCAACCTTTGCCGCACTGCACATCGCCGGCTCGAAGCATCTGGATAAC
Source organism: Pseudomonas sp. PDM25 (assembly GCF_019219045.1). Classification (NCBI taxonomy): domain Bacteria; kingdom Pseudomonadati; phylum Pseudomonadota; class Gammaproteobacteria; order Pseudomonadales; family Pseudomonadaceae; genus Pseudomonas; species Pseudomonas sp. PDM25. The sequence continues at coordinate 107,772 of NZ_JAHUWL010000016.1, read as the reverse complement.
CACTCCATCTCGGATTTCATCCGCGCTGCCGACCTCGACGCACCGACAGTGGTGGTCTGCTACCACGGCAATTCCAGTCAGAGCGCCGCTGCGTACCTCATTAGCCAGGGCTTCTCCGACGTCTACAGCATGGATGGTGGCTTTGAGCTGTGGCGTACGACTTATCCTTCGGAAACGGCGCAAGGCACTTCCGAATAATTTTTTTGTAACGCGCAAGCCCCGGTCCCCGTGGGCTCGCGCGGTGGCAGACGAACGGTCTGCCACAACTAATTACGTATCTCGCCTTTACCTGTCGAATAAGCAACTATCCTTAAGCGCAGGCCATCCAAAACAGGGGAGAGCCGGTACACCGGCGCGCGGGTCATCGGGAGTAGCTTTCGGGGTCGTCAGCTTCGAAAGAGTTCTGGGGGGTAAACAGCGACTGCATATTCGGTCGCTGCCAGCATCGACTGAATGATCCGGCGTCGGCTCCACGTATCGAGCGAGGTGACGTCATGAGTATCTTTAGCCACTTCCAACAACGCTTCGAGTCCACACGCCAGGAAGAACTCTCGCTGCAAGAGTATCTTGAACTGTGCAAAAGCGACCGCAGCGCCTACGCCTCCGCCGCCGAGCGTCTGTTACTGGCCATCGGCGAACCGGAGCTCCTCGACACCTCGGCCAACTCGAGGCTGTCGCGAATCTTTTCCAACAAGGTAATCCGCCGCTATCCGGCCTTTGAAGACTTCCACGGGATGGAAGAATGCATTGACCAGATCGTGTCGTATTTCCGCCATGCCGCTCAGGGCCTGGAAGAGAAGAAACAGATTCTCTATCTGCTCGGCCCTGTGGGTGGCGGTAAATCATCCCTGGCCGAGAAGCTGAAACAGCTGATCGAAAAAGTGCCCTTCTACGCGATCAAGGGCTCGCCGGTATTCGAATCGCCTCTGGGTCTGTTCAACGCCACTGAAGATGGCGCGATCCTCGAGGAAGACTTCGGCATTCCACGGCGCTATCTCAACACCATCATGTCGCCGTGGGCGACCAAACGCCTCGCCGAATTCGGCGGCGACATCAGCCAGTTCCGTGTGGTGAAGCTGTATCCGTCGATCCTCAACCAGATCGCAGTGGCCAAAACCGAGCCGGGAGATGAAAACAACCAGGACATCTCGGCACTGGTGGGCAAGGTCGATATCCGCAAACTGGAAGAGTTCCCGCAGAACGATGCCGACGCCTACAGCTACTCGGGCGCACTGTGCCGGGCAAACCAGGGCCTGATGGAATTCGTCGAAATGTTCAAGGCACCGATCAAGGTGCTGCACCCACTGCTGACCGCCACACAGGAAGGCAACTACAACAGTACCGAAGGTCTGGGGGCCATTCCGTTTACCGGGATCCTGCTGGCCCACTCCAACGAATCTGAATGGCACACCTTCCGCAACAACAAAAACAACGAAGCCTTCATCGACCGGATCTACATCGTCAAAGTGCCGTATTGCCTGCGGGTCAGCGACGAAGTGAAGATCTACGACAAGCTCTTGTTCAACAGTTCCCTGGCCAAGGCTCACTGCGCGCCTGACACCCTGAAGATGCTTGCCCAGTTCACCGTACTCTCGCGACTGAAAGAGCCTGAGAACTCCAACATCTACTCCAAGATGCGCGTGTATGACGGCGAAAACCTCAAGGACACCGATCCGAAGGCCAAGTCGATCCAGGAATACCGCGACAACGCGGGTGTCGACGAAGGCATGAATGGCCTCTCGACTCGCTTCGCGTTCAAGATCCTGTCGAAAGTGTTCAACTTTGATCCGCACGAAATCGCCGCCAACCCGGTGCACTTGCTGTACGTGCTGGAACAACAGATCGAACAGGAACAATTCCAGGCGGAAACCCGCGAACGCTATCTGCGCTTCCTCAAGGAGTACCTGGCACCGCGCTATATCGAATTCATCGGCAAGGAGATCCAGACCGCCTACCTCGAGTCTTACAGCGAGTATGGCCAGAACATCTTCGATCGCTATGTGCTGTACGCCGACTTCTGGATCCAGGACCAGGAATACCGCGACCCGGAAACCGGCGAGATCCTCAACCGCGTAGCGCTGAACGAAGAACTGGAGAAAATCGAAAAACCGGCCGGCATCAGCAATCCGAAGGATTTCCGCAACGAAATCGTCAACTTCGTACTGCGCGCCCGGGCCAATAACAACGGCAAGAACCCGACCTGGCTCAGCTACGAAAAACTGCGGGTGGTCATCGAGAAGAAAATGTTCTCCAACACCGAGGACCTCCTGCCAGTCATCAGCTTCAACGCCAAGGCCAGCAAAGAGGACCAGCAGAAGCACAACGACTTCGTCACACGGATGGTCGAGCGGGGCTACACCGACAAACAGGTACGACTGCTGTCCGAGTGGTACCTGCGGGTCAGAAAATCACAATAACCCGCTGCCGGTCAGACCGGTTGTCGTCAGCCAGAGGCCTGTGTACGCATTTTCTGTTACACAGACCTCTGGGAGGTGTTCGAAAGTCGGTAGCGAGGTTCAGTCAGCGTCCAAAAGCGCTTGGGGGAGCGTGAACATCCCTTGGCACCGTCGATGCTGCATAACCGCTCGCCCCTTTCAGGACAGCTTCTAAGGAGCAGTCATGAGCTATGTGATCGACCGACGTCTCAATGGCAAGAACAAGAGCACGGTGAACCGTCAGCGGTTTCTGCGGCGTTACCGTGATCACATCAAAAAGGCTGTCGAAGAGGCGGTCAGCCGGCGCTCCATTACCGATATGGAACACGGCGAACAGATCAGCATCCCCGGCCGCGACATTGACGAGCCGGTGCTTCACCACGGTCGCGGTGGCAAGCAGACCGTCGTACACCCGGGCAACAAGGAATTCACCAGCGGTGAGCACATTGCCCGCCCGCCCGGAGGTGGCGGTGGCAGAGGCCCCGGCAAGGCCGGCAACTCGGGCGAAGGGATGGACGAGTTTGTCTTCCAGATCACCCAGGAGGAATTCCTCGAATTCATGTTCGAGGACCTTGAGCTGCCGAACCTGGTCAAGCGCAACCTGACCGGCACCGACACCTTCAAGACCGTTCGTGCCGGGATCAGTAACGAGGGCAATCCGTCGCGGATCAACATCATCCGCACCCTGCGCTCGGCCCATGCACGGCGAATTGCCCTGTCTGGCAGCAGCCGGGCAAAACTACGTGAAGCCAAAGAAGAACTGCTGCGACTCAAGCGTGATGAGCCAGACAATTTCGGCGATATTCAGAAAGTTGAAGCAGAAATCGAAAAACTCAGTGCGCGCATTCATCGCGTACCGTTCCTCGATACCTTCGACCTCAAGTACAACCTGCTCATCAAGCAACCCAACCCCAGTTCCAAGGCGGTAATGTTCTGCCTGATGGACGTGTCCGGCTCCATGACCCAAGCGACCAAGGACATCGCCAAGCGTTTCTTTATCCTGCTGTACCTGTTCCTCAAGCGTAACTACGACAAGATCGACGTCGTGTTCATCCGCCACCACACCAGTGCCCGGGAAGTGGACGAAGAGGAGTTTTTCTATTCTCGCGAAACCGGCGGTACCATCGTTTCCAGCGCCTTGAAACTGATGCAGGAGATCATGGCCGAACGCTATCCGAGCAATGAGTGGAATATCTATGCCGCCCAGGCCTCCGACGGCGACAACTGGAACGACGACTCGCCAATCTGCCGCGACATTCTGATCAACCAGATCATGCCGTTCGTGCAGTACTACACTTACGTTGAGATCACCCCGCGCGAACATCAGGCCCTTTGGTTCGAGTACGAACGCATCGCCGAAGCCTTTTCTGACACTTTTGCCCAGCAACAACTGGTCTCGGCCGGGGATATCTATCCGGTCTTCCGTGAACTCTTCCAGCGCAGGTTAGTGACATGACCGCCAAAGAGCAGAAGCGCCAACCCATATCCACCGGCTCCGAATGGACGTTCGAGCTGATTCAGGCCTACGACAAAGAAATCAGTCGTCTGGCGGCTCGCTACGCGCTCGATACTTACCCTAACCAGATTGAAGTGATCACCGCCGAGCAAATGATGGACGCCTACGCCTCCGTCGGCATGCCGCTGGGTTATCACCATTGGTCCTACGGCAAACACTTCCTCAGCACCGAGAAATCCTACAGTCGCGGCCAGATGGGGCTGGCGTACGAAATCGTGATCAACTCGGACCCGTGCATCGCCTATTTGATGGAAGAAAACACCATCTGTATGCAGGCTTTGGTCGTCGCCCATGCCTGCTACGGGCATAACAGCTTTTTCAAAGGCAACTACCTGTTCCGCACCTGGACTGATGCCAGTTCGATCATCGATTACCTGGTCTTCGCCAAGCAATACATCATGCAGTGCGAAGAGCGCCACGGTATCGACGCAGTCGAGGACCTGCTGGATTCCTGCCACGCCCTGATGAACTACGGGGTCGATCGCTACAAACGCCCCTATCCGATTTCCGCCGAAGAAGAACGTCGTCGGCAAAAGGACCGTGAAGAGCATCTGCAGAAACAGATCAACGATCTGTGGCGGACCATTCCAAAAGGTGCGGACAAGTACAGCGACAAGGACAACGCGCGCTTCCCCGCCGAACCTCAGGAAAATATCCTCTACTTCATCGAAAAACACGCACCACTGCTGGAGCCATGGCAGCGGGAAATCGTACGGATCGTGCGTAAGATCGCTCAGTATTTCTACCCGCAACGTCAGACTCAGGTGATGAACGAGGGCTGGGCCACGTTCTGGCATTACACCCTGATGAATGACTTGTATGACGAAGGCCTGGTGACAGACGGCTTCATGATGGAGTTTTTGACGTCCCACACCAGCGTGGTCTACCAACCCGGCTTCGACAGCCCCTACTACAACGGCATCAACCCCTACACCCTGGGTTTTGCCATGTACCGGGATATTCGCCGCATGTGTGAACACCCTACCGAAGAGGACTACCGCTGGTTCCCTGAGATTGCCGGCACCGACTGGCTGTCGAGCATCAAGTTCGCCATGAGCAGCTTCAAGGATGAAAGCTTCATTCTGCAGTACCTGTCACCCCAGGTGATTCGTGACCTGAAGTTGTTCAGCATTCTTGATGACGACCAGAAGGAGGATCTGCTGGTCCCGGCCATTCATGACGAAGGTGGCTACCGCATCATCCGTGAAACCCTGGCAGCGCAGTACAACCTCGGCAATCGTGAACCCAACGTGCAGATTTACAGCATCGACCGGCGTGGTGACCGCTCGCTGACCTTGCGTCACCAGCAACACGACCGCAAACCGCTGGGCGAGTCCACCGAGGAAGTGCTCAAACACCTGCACCGTCTCTGGGGCTTCGATATTCATCTGGAAACCCTGCAAGGCGACCAGGTGATGAAAACCCACCACGTTCCGCCCAGAGGCGAGCACGCTGAAGGTGATTACGGGCGACTTGACCTGGCCGTTATCCATCTTTGATCCCGTTTCGGCCTCCGGAAGTTCGACACAAAGGTTATTCTGTCGAGCTAACGGAGGTTTTTTATGCAGATTTATAAAGTCGGCGGTGCGGTACGCGATCGCCTGCTGGGCAAGCCCGTCACCGACATCGACTGGGTTGTGGTTGGCGCCACCACTGAAGAAATGCTCGCCAAGGGCTTTCGCCCGGTGGGTGCGGATTTCCCGGTGTTTCTTCACCCCAAAAGCGGTGAGGAATACGCCCTCGCCCGGACCGAGCGCAAAAGCGGACGCGGTTACGGCGGCTTTACCTTTCACGCCAGCCCCGAAGTCACCCTCGAAGAGGACCTGATCCGTCGTGACCTGACCATCAATGCCATGGCCGAAGACGATCAGCAGAACCTGACCGATCCTTTCCACGGTCAGCGTGATCTTGAGGCGCGCTTGCTTCGTCACGTTTCCCCCGCGTTTGCCGAAGATCCGCTCAGAGTTCTGCGCGTTGCCCGCTTCGCAGCTCGTTACACGGGGCTCGGTTTCACCGTGGCGCCGGAGACACTGGAACTGATGCGCCAACTCAGCGAGTCAGGCGAACTGGAAGCCTTGACCGCCGAACGCAGCTGGAAGGAAATTTCCCGCGCCCTGATGGAAGATCAGCCACAGGTGTTCATCGAAGTGCTGCGCGAGTGTGGCGCTCTCAAGGTATTGATGCCGGAAGTCGATGCCCTGTTCGGCGTACCGCAACCGGAAGCCCACCACCCGGAAATCGACACAGGCGTGCACACTTTGAGCGTGCTGGAGCAAGCGGCGCGGCACAAACAACCACTTACCGTGCGTTGGGCCTGCCTGCTGCACGACCTCGGCAAGGGACTGACACCCGAGGAAGAGTGGCCGCGACACAATGCTCATGAGCACAAGGGCTTGAAGCTGATCAAAGCGGTCAACGAACGCTTCAAGGCGCCGAAGGACTGTCAGGAACTGGCGCTGCTGGTGGGCGAATATCACACCCACGGCCATCGCGCCCTGGAGCTGAAGCCGTCGACTTTGCTGGAGTTGCTGCAGAGTTTTGACGTTTACCGTCGGCCGCAGCGGTTCGAGGAATTTATTGCGGCGTGCGAGATGGACGCCCGAGGACGTAAAGGGCTGGAGCAGCGAAGTTATCCACAGGCTGATTATTTGCGCGGCGCGGCGAATGCTGCTCGGACCGTGGCGGTTCAGCCGTTGCTGGAGAAGGGATTCAAAGGACCGGAATTGGGTGAGGCGATCAAGCGAGAGCGGCTCAAGGCGTTGAAGGCTTACAAAGACGCGGCATCCGCCTGAAAAGCTTCGCGAGCAAGCCCACTCCCACAGGCTCTATGTAATCCCTGTGGGAGCGGGCTTGCTCGCGAAGGCTTCTTTCGCCTCACAACAAATTCGATGGGGTCAGCTGTTCGCCGCGCCACTCAAACGCTACCGGCGCCAACACCTGATCAATCTGCGCCTCACGCCACAACGTCGCAAAGCTCTTGCCTACCCCCGGATGCACGCGATCTGGCGCAATCAGCGACAACGGCCACAGCACAAAGGCATTTTTCAGAATTTCTGCCCGCGGCAGGATCAAGCCATCAAAGTTGCCCACCAGATCGCCGAACAGCAGCACGTCGATATCCAGCGGCAAACCCTTGCGATCCGGCGCATAACGGCCGTTGTCCGCCTCAATGAATTTCAGCCGGCGATCCAGCTCCATCAGCGGCAAATCGGTAAAAGCCGACACCACAAAATTGAAGAATGGCCCGCTCTTGATCCCCACCGGCTGGCTTTCGAACACCGCCGAGCAGCGTATATCCACCAGGAAACCGGCCAAGGCTTCCAGGCCAGCCTGCAAATGGGATTCGCGCTCGATATTGCTACCGAGCCCGAGAAACACCTGAGTCAGCGACATCCGCGCTCGATCTCCACGCCCACACCACCCGTGGCAGCCGGGATGGCGCCTGGCTTGGTCAGCTTGAGGCGCATCCAGGTGATGTTGAATTCGCTCATCAGGACTTCTGTCAGACGCTCGGCGAACGTCTCGACCAACTGGAACTGCGCCTGCTCGGCAAAGGCCTGGATACGCGACGACACACTGGCGTAATCGAGCGCCAGCGTCAGGTCATCGCCGGCGGCGGCCGGGCGATTATCCCAAGCGAAACTCAGGTCAAGACGCAAGCACTGTCGGATGCCTCGCTCCCAGTCGTAGGCACCAATCACGGTGTCGACTTCCAGGCCCTCGATAAACACTCTGTCCAAGCACTTTTCTCCGCTGCACGACAAGGGCGCAATGCGCCGTTAGAATCAGGGCGTCCTCGCCCGGAATAGTTAGCATGTTTTGGTTACTGGCGACCCTCGCCTACCTGCTCGGCTCTCTGTCCTTCGCCATTTTGCTCAGCCGCCTGACCGGTAACCCCGATCCGCGAATGAGTGGCTCGGGCAATGCCGGCGCCACCAACATGTTGCGCCTGGCCGGAAAAAAACTCGCCGTCCTGACCTTGATCGGTGACCTCTTCAAAGGTCTGCTACCCGTACTGATCGCCGGCGTTGCGGGCCTTTCGCTTCAAGAACAGGCCTGGATCGGCGTCTGTGCCGTCATCGGTCACCTGTTCCCGTTGTACTTTCGCTTCCGCGGCGGCAAGGGTGTCGCCACCTCTGCCGGCATGCTGCTGGGCCTCTACCCGCCCGCCGCACTGCTGGCGGTCTGCGCCTGGCTGCTGACGTTCTACCTGACTCGCACCAGCTCACTGGCGGCCTTGATCGCTACACCGCTGACCCTGCCGCTATTGGCCTGGCAAGAACCGGCGGCACTGCTGCCCATGAGCGCACTCACGGGACTGATCGTCTGGCGTCATCGGGGCAATCTACGCGACCTGTTTGCCGGGCGCGAACGGCATTTTTAAATACCGGGCATGAGCGCTGCTCATCACAGCGCCGACAATTGCTCCATCGGCCAACGCGCCTGCACGCTGATCGCCAGGCTTTCGTGCTGCCCGGCCTGCAAGCGCTGGCAGCCGGCAAAGGCAATCATCGCGCCGTTGTCGGTGCAGAACTCCGGACGCGCATAAAAAACATCGCCCTTCATGTCGCCAAGCATCTTCTCCAGCGAGGCACGCAGCGCCTTGTTGGCGCTAACGCCGCCAGCGATCACCAGACGCTTCATACCGGCCTGCTTCAGGGCACGCTTGCACTTGATAGTCAAAGTCTCCACCACGGCCTGCTGGAACGCCAGCGAGATGTCGCAACGGGCTTGCTCGCTGTCGTCCCCGGCGCTGACGCTCTGCTGCCAGGTGTTCAGGGCGAAGGTTTTCAAGCCACTGAAACTGAAAGCCAGGCCCGGGCGGTCGCACATCGGACGCGGGAAAGTGAAACGTCCTGCAATCCCTTGCTCCGCCAGCCGAGCGATTTCCGGGCCACCCGGATAATTGAGGCCCATCATCTTCGCGGTCTTGTCAAAAGCTTCACCGGCGGCATCGTCGAGGGTCTCGCCCAGGAGCGTGTATTGGCCGATCCCGTCGACCTGAACCAGCTGCGTATGACCGCCAGACACCAACAAAGCGACGAACGGAAATTCCGGTGGTTGCGACTCCAGCATCGGCGCCAGCAGGTGACCCTCCATGTGGTGCACACCCAGCGCCGGAATACCCCAGGCGAAGGCCAGTGCCTGAGCACAGGAAGCGCCCACCAACAAGGCACCGACCAGGCCAGGACCCGCGGTATAAGCGATGGCGTCGATCTCGGTCGGCACACAGTCAGCTTCGGCCAACACCTGACGAATCAAGGGCAGCATGCGTTTGACGTGGTCACGTGAGGCCAGCTCCGGCACGACCCCGCCATAGGCGCGGTGCAGGTCGATCTGGCTGAACAGCGCGTCGGCCAGCAGGCCGCGTTCACTGTCATATAATGCGACACCAGTTTCGTCGCAGGAGGTTTCTAATCCCAGTACTAGCATGGGTTTGCGCCTTGTTTAGGCTGAATTCGAAGGCGCGCATAATAGTCGCCATGTGATGCCCCGACTAGCGGTTTTCGATCAGAGGCTTTGCATTCCGAGCGATGAGGGGTTAACATCCGCAACCCTTAAAAACCGACGTCTTCAAGTGCTCTTTTGCCACGAGGATGTTGACCCCGGTAATGAATGAAGGTAGCTCTGGATGCCAGCCGTCAAAGTAAAAGAGAACGAACCCTTCGACGTAGCTCTGCGTCGTTTCAAGCGCTCCTGCGAAAAAGCCGGTGTACTGGCTGAAGTTCGTAGCCGCGAATTCTACGAGAAGCCTACTTCTGAGCGTAAGCGCAAAGCAGCAGCCGCTGTTAAGCGTCACGCCAAGAAAGTTCAGCGCGAACAGCGCCGCGCCGTTCGTCTGTACTAATACACAGACGTTCGTAGCAAGCTTCTGCCAAGCCCGGCCCTCAGCCGGGCTAATGGCATTTGCGGATAACGCTTGATGCTTCACCGTCAAAGCCGCACACGCGACCGAGACAAATCTGCTTCACAGCGTCAGACCTGGCTCTTTTGCCAGCGGTGCACGTCTTTTCTGACGAGCCTTCCAAGGCTACTGACGAGCACACCCACTGATTCCTCTCACGACGATCAGCCCAAGGCGCCTTCTTGCGTGCCAGCTTATGAGCTATCCGAGGCCATCGACAGGCCGCAGCGGATTTCAGCGCAACACTTTCAAATAGTCGAATACTGATTGGTACTAACGTCAGTGGATTTTCGGCAGATACACTTCCCGACAGCGATTACGCAGACGACACTGGTCGAGCCGCACATTTTGCGCGCCTCAAACAACGACCCGCGCTCAGCCGCTCTTCGTTTCGGATCCATTGCAGCGCAGATGACGAGAACGCCATGGCCGGGCTAATTCCCCAGAGCTTCATTGACGACCTTCTGAACCGCACCGACATCGTCGATGTGGTCAGCTCGCGCCTGCAAATGAAAAAGGCTGGCAAGAACTACACCGCCTGCTGCCCGTTTCACAAAGAGAAAACCCCCTCCTTCAGCGTCAGTCCCGACAAGCAGTTTTATTATTGCTTTGGCTGCGGCGCTGGCGGCAACGCCCTCGGCTTCATGATGGACCACGACAATCTGGATTTCGTCCAGGCTGTCGAAGAACTGGCCAAAGCCGCCGGCATGGAAATCCCCCGCGAAGAAAGCGGACGGCCGCACAAACCGCGGCAGCCGACCGATTCGCCGCTCTACCCGCTACTCACCGCCGCCGCCGACTTTTACCGTCAGGCACTGAAAAGCCATCCATCGCGAAAAGCAGCTGTGGATTACTTGAAAGGCCGCGGACTGACCGGCGAAATCGCCCGAGACTTCGGCCTCGGCTTTGCCCCGCCTGGCTGGGACAATCTGTTCAAGCACTTGAGCAGCGACACCCTGCAACAGAAAGCCATGATCGATGCTGGCCTGCTGATCGAGAACGCCGAAACCGGCAAACGCTATGACCGCTTCCGCGATCGCGTGATGTTCCCGATCCGCGACAGCCGCGGGCGAATCATCGCCTTCGGCGGCCGGGTATTGGGCGACGACAAGCCGAAATACCTGAACTCACCGGAAACCCCGGTATTCCATAAGGGCCAGGAACTCTACGGCCTTTATGAAGCACGCAAGAACAACCGCAACCTCGACGAAATCATCGTCGTCGAAGGCTACATGGATGTTATCGCCCTCGCCCAGCAAGGCCTGCGCAATGCTGTCGCGACCCTGGGCACCGCCACCAGCGAAGAGCACTTGAAACGCCTGTTTCGCGTCGTGCCCAACGTGCTGTTCTGTTTCGACGGCGACCAGGCAGGTCGAAATGCCGCCTGGCGGGCATTGGAGGCAGCGCTGCCGAGCCTGCAGGACGGACGGCGCGCACGCTTTCTGTTTCTGCCCGAAGGCGAAGACCCGGACACGCTGGTCCGCTCCGAAGGCACTGATGCCTTCCGCGCACGGATCAATCAGCATGCCCAACCATTAGCGGATTATTTTTTTCAACAGCTGACCGAGGAATCGGACCCTCGCTCGCTCGAAGGCAAGGCCCACATGGCCACCCTCGCCGCGCCGTTGATCGACAAAGTCCCGGGGGCGAACCTGCGCATCCTGATGCGTCAGCGCCTGACCGAAATTACCGGGCTTAGCGGTGAAGCCGTGAGCCAACTGGTACAAAGCGCCCCCCAGGAAGCACCACCGGCGTACGACCCGGGCATCGATTACGACGCCATGCCGGACTACAGCGACTACCATCAGCCGCAGACACAAGAGATGTATGTGCCGCAGCAGGAATGGACGCCGAAGAAACCCGGCGCCGGCGGCAAAAAATGGGACAAAAAACCGTGGGACAAAAACGGCAAACGCGGCGGTGATCACGATCAACCCCGCGCGCCACGGGTGCCGGCCGCTGTAGAGCCGCCGACCCTGGCCGCCTTGCGCACGCTATTGCATCACCCGCAACTGGCCGAGAAAGTCGAGGATGCCGGGCACTTTGCTGCCGAGGATCACACCAACACGCAATTACTGGTGGCCCTACTCGAAGCCGTGCAGAAGAATCCCAAGCTAAACTCATTTCAGTTGATTGCACGCTGGCACGGAACGGAGCAAGGACGTTTGCTCAAGGCGCTGGCGGAAAAGGAATGGCTGATTGACGGAGATAACCTTGAACAACAGTTTTTCGACACCATTACTAGCTTGTCAGCCCGCCAACGCGAGCGAAACCTGGAACAACTTCTCAGGAAAGCACGTCAAAGTGAACTGAGTGCCGAAGAGAAAAATCAACTGCGCGACCTATTAAGTCGCAATGTTTCCGCAACAAGCCCGACCTCAACTGGCGCGTGAGGTCATAGCTCAGGTATAATCCTCGGCTTGTTTTTTGCCCGCCAAGACCTTCAGTGGATAGGGTGTTATGTCCGGAAAAGCGCAACAGCAGTCTCGTATCAAAGAGTTGATCACACTTGGTCGTGAGCAGGGTTACCTGACTTACGCGGAGGTCAACGACCACCTGCCGGAGGATATTTCAGATCCGGAACAGGTGGAAGACATCATCCGCATGATCAATGACATGGGGATCAACGTATTCGAGGTTGCGCCAGATAAGGATTCCCTTATGCTGGCCGACGCCGATACCGACGAAGCCGCGGCCGAAGAGGCAGCAGCTGCGTTGGCAGCGGTCGAGACCGACATTGGTCGCACCACCGACCCAGTGCGCATGTACATGCGTGAAATGGGTACGGTAGAGCTCCTCACACGTGAAGGCGAAATCGAAATCGCCAAACGTATTGAAGAGGGCATCCGCGAAGTGATGGGCGCAATTGCGCACTTCCCTGGCACGGTTGACCATATTCTCTCCGAATACACTCGCGTCACCACCGAAGGTGGCCGCCTGTCCGACGTCCTGAGCGGTTATATCGACCCGGACGACGGCATTGCGCCGCCTGCTGCAGAAGTGCCGCCGCCTGTCGACCCGAAAGCCGTGAAAGCGGACGACGACACCGACGACGACGATGCTGAAGCCAGCACCGACGACGAAGAAGAAGCCGAAAGCGGTCCGGATCCGGTCATCGCAGCTCAGCGCTTTGGCGCTGTCTCCGATCAGATGGAAATCACCCGCAAGGCGCTGAAAAAGCACGGTCGTGGCAACAAGCTGGCAATTGCCGAGCTGGTGCTTCTGGCTGAGCTGTTCATGCCGATCAAACTGGTTCCGAAGCAATTCGAAGGCCTGGTCGAGCGTGTTCGCAGTGCCCTGGATCGTCTGCGTCAGCAAGAGCGCGCGATCATGCAACTTTGTGTTCGTGATGCCCGTATGCCGCGTGCCGACTTCCTGCGCCAGTTCCCGGGCAACGAAGTCGACGAAAGCTGGACCGACGCACTGGCCAAAGGCAAAAGCAAATACGCTGAAGCCATTGGTCGTCTGCAACCGGACATCATTCGTTGCCAGCAGAAGCTGACCGCGCTGCAAACCGAAACCGGTTTGACGATCGCCGAGATCAAGGACATCAACCGTCGCATGTCGATCGGTGAGGCCAAGGCCCGCCGCGCGAAGAAAGAGATGGTTGAAGCGAACTTGCGTCTGGTGATCTCCATCGCCAAGAAGTACACCAACCGTGGCCTGCAATTCCTCGATCTGATCCAGGAAGGCAACATCGGCTTGATGAAAGCGGTAGATAAATTCGAATACCGCCGCGGCTACAAATTCTCGACTTATGCCACCTGGTGGATCCGTCAGGCGATCACTCGCTCGATCGCCGACCAGGCCCGCACCATCCGTATTCCGGTGCACATGATCGAGACGATCAACAAGCTCAACCGCATTTCCCGCCAGATGTTGCAGGAAATGGGTCGCGAACCGACCCCGGAAGAGCTGGGCGAACGCATGGAAATGCCTGAGGACAAGATCCGCAAGGTATTGAAGATCGCTAAAGAGCCGATCTCCATGGAAACCCCGATCGGTGATGACGAAGACTCCCATTTGGGTGACTTCATCGAAGACTCGACCATGCAGTCGCCAATCGATGTCGCCACTGTTGAGAGCCTTAAAGAAGCGACTCGCGAAGTTCTGTCCGGCCTCACTGCCCGTGAAGCCAAGGTTCTACGCATGCGCTTCGGTATCGACATGAATACCGACCACACCCTCGAGGAGGTTGGTAAGCAGTTCGACGTGACCCGTGAACGGATTCGTCAGATCGAAGCCAAGGCGCTGCGCAAGCTGCGCCACCCGACGAGAAGCGAGCATTTGCGCTCCTTCCTCGACGAGTAATAACAAAACCCCCGGCGCAGGCCGGGGTTTTGCTTTTATACAGATTAAATCCCCCGTACCTCCCCCCCTCCGAATTGCCCGTCTACACTCGAAACATTCCCCGAGCCATAACGAGACCGTTATGCCCAGACTGCCGACCGTGCTTTTTTTGCTGTCGCTGTTGACCTGGACCGCAACGGCTGGCGCGCTGACTCTGACCGACGAAGAACGTAGCTGGCTGGCGGCTCACCCTAACTTGCGTCTGGGTGTCGATGCGTCATGGCCACCCTTCGAGTTTCGCGACGATCAGGGCCGCTATCAGGGCCTTGCAGCAGACTATATCGACCGGATCCGTCAAACCCTGGCCATCAAGCTCACGCCCATCGAACCCGTCAGCTGGACCGCCGTCCTGGAGCAGGCCAAACAAGCCAAGCTGGACCTGTTGCCCGGCATCATGTCGACCCCGGAGCGCCAGACTTACCTCTCATTCACCCGACCCTACCTGGACTTTCCGATTGTCATCCTTGCCCATATCGGAGGCCCCCAGCCACGCAAACTCAAAGATTTGTACGGCCTGAAAGTCGCCGTGGTGGAAAACTACGCACCCCACGAGCTGTTGCGCACCCACAATCCCGACCTCAATCTGGTGGCGATGCCCAACGTCAGCTCAGCGCTGCAAGCATTGGCTACCGATGAAGTGGATGCGGTGGTCGGCGATCTCGCCTCCAGCGTCTGGAGCCTGCGTCAGCTCAAGCTCGACGGGCTCTACGTCAGCGGTGAAACCCCCTATCGCTATCAATTGGCGATGGGCGTGCCCAAGAACAACAAGGTACTGGTCGGCATTCTGGATAAAGTCCTGGCGGACATGTCCCCGAACGAAATCAGTGAAATTCAGGAGCACTGGGTCGGCAACGTCCTCGATCATCGAACATTCTGGAACGATCTGCTGGTTTACGGTCTACCGGGAATGCTGCTGCTGATCATCGTGTTGGCGATGGTTATCCGGATCAACCGCCGGCTGAGTTCAGAAATTGCCCGCCGGGTCGACCTGGAACAAGAACTGCGCAGCAGTGAATACCATTACCGCGGGCTGGTGGAGAGCCTTTCGGCCATCGCCTGGGAAGCGCGGATCAGCGATTTCACCTACAGCTATGTGTCCCCCCATGCCGAGGATCTGCTCGGTTACCCCTTGTCTCATTGGCTGATTCCGGGCTTCTGGCGCAACATTATCCACCCGGCCGACCTGACTCGCGCCCAAACCTTCTGTGATCACGAAGTACTGGCCGGGCGCGATCACAGCCACGATTACCGGGTCATCACCGCCGATGGCCGCTGCATTTGGGTGCGCGATATCGTCAGCCTGATCGAGCACGGCCATGAACCGGTGATGCGCGGGCTGATGATCGACATCAGCGACGCCAAGCGCACCGAAGAGGCGTTGCGTCTGTCAGAACAGAAGTTCGCCTCGGTGTTCCAGCAATGCCCGGACATACTAGTCATCGCACGACTCTCCGACGGCTGCCTGCTGGAGGTCAACGAAGCGTTCGAGGAACAGATCGGTCTCAAGGCCGAAGACGTCATCGGCCAGACGGCCACCGACCTGAACATCTGGGGCATACCCGGCGTCGGGCCGGGCTTGTTGCAACGGTTGCAGGCCGGCAGCATCCGCAACCTGGAGATGCCCTTTCGCCGCAACAATGGCCAAGTGTTTACCGGACTGATTTCCGCCGAGCCTTTCGACCTCGATACGACCGCGGCCTTGGTGGTCGTCGTACGGGACATCAGCCAGCTCAAGGAAACCCAGCAACAACTGCAAACCTCCGAAGAGAAATTCGCCAAGGCCTTCCATGCCTCACCCGACGGCTTGCTATTGTCACGGCAGAGCGACGGTTTACTGATTGAGGTCAACGAGGGTTTCAGTCGCATTACCGGTTTCAACAGCGCGATGTCCGTGGATCGCTCCGTCCTCGAGCTGGGCATCTGGGTCAATCTTAACGAGCGCAAACAGATGCTCGATTTGCTGCACCGGGACGGTTTCGTCCGCGACTTCAGTTGCCATATACGCCGCAGCGACGGACAGATCCGCCTCTGCGAGGTGTCCAGCCGTCCGCTACCGATTGGCGATGAAGATTGCATGCTGACCATCGCCCGGGACATCACCGAGCGACACCTGATGCAGGAGAAGCTGCAACAGGCCGCCACGGTATTCGAGAGCACCGCCGAAGGTGTATTGATCACCGACACTCAACAGCACATCAGTGCGGTCAACCGTGCGTTTACCGAAATCACCGGCTACAGCGAGAGCGAAGCATTGGGCCATACCCCTCGCCTGCTCGCCTCGGGCCTGCACGACAGCGCGTTTTATGCCGCCATGTGGCATCAACTGACGGCCGAAGGTCATTGGCAGGGTGAAATTTCCAACCGGCGCAAGAATGGCGAGCTCTATCCGAGCTGGCTGACCATCAGTGCGGTGCGCAACCGAGACAAATTCGTCACCCATTTTGTCGCGGTGTTCGCGGACATTTCCAGCCTCAAACACGCCCAGGCCAAGCTCGATTACCAGGCACACCACGACCCGCTGACCGGGTTGCCAAATCGCACGTTGTTCGAGAGCCGATTGCTGACTGCGCTCAACAACCAACAGGAAAACGGCGGCCAGGGCGCGGTGTTGTTCCTGGACCTGGACCGTTTCAAACACATCAACGACAGCCTGGGTCACCCGGTCGGTGACCTGCTGCTCAAGGGCATTGCCGTGCGCCTCAAGGAGCAGTTGCGCGACATCGACACCGTGGCGCGCCTGGGCGGCGACGAATTCATCATCCTGCTGCCCGGACTGCAACAATCCAGTGACGCCGACAACATCGCGACCAAATTGCTCAATTGCTTCGGCGCGCCGTTCCAGGCTGGCGAACATGAGTTTTTTATCAGCGCCAGTATCGGCACCAGCCTGTATCCCAAGGATGGCTGCGACGTCGCCACGCTGGTCAAGAACGCCGACGCGGCGATGTACCGTTCAAAGGCCAAGGGTCGCAACCGGGTCGAAAGCTACACCCGTGACCTCACCGCTCAAGCCAGCGAGCGAGTGGCACTGGAACATGAACTGCGACGCGCTATCGAGCGCAACGAACTGCACCTCCATTATCAACCGAAGATCAGCCTGGTCGACCATCGCCTGGTCGGCGCAGAAGCGCTCATTCGCTGGCGCCACCCGACCTTCGGCGATGTGCCACCGGAGCACTTCATTCCGCTGGCCGAAGAAAACGGCATGATCCTGCAAATCGGCGATTGGGTTCTCGAAACCGCCTGCCGGCAGATGTTCGAGTGGAATCAGGTTTACGAACCCGTCGGCCCGCTGTCGGTCAACCTCGCGGGCGCTCAATTGCGCCAGCCGAACCTGCTCGGCCGGATCGAACAATTGCTCAAGGACAACCACCTCAAACCCGATTTCCTGCAACTGGAAATTACTGAAAACTTCATCATGAGCCAGGCTGAAGAGGCGTTGGCAGTGCTGCATCAACTCAAACACCTGGGTGTGCAACTGGCGATCGACGACTTCGGCACCGGTTACTCGTCCCTGAGTTACCTCAAACGTCTGCCACTGGACATTCTCAAGATCGACCAGTCTTTCGTCCGCGGCCTACCGGATGATCCCCACGACGCAGCCATCGTTCGCGCCATTATCGCCTTGGGCCGCAGCATGCAATTCACCATCATCGCCGAGGGCGTCGAAACCCTCGCGCAGCAGCAATTCCTCGCTACCGAAGGCTGTGAACAGATCCAGGGCTACATCGTCAGCCTGCCCTTGCCACCGGAAGAATTTGCCGCGACGTTTCTTCGTATAGCCATTTCAGACTTTTCGGATAGCACAGCCGAGAAACCGTCGCTATAATCCGCGGCCTACTGAGGGCCTATAGCTCAGTTGGTTAGAGCAGGGGACTCATAATCCCTTGGTCGTAGGTTCGAGTCCTACTGGGCCCACCAAACAAGAAAGCCGCGCAATGCGCGGCTTTTTCGTGTCTGCTGGAATAACTCAATCGCGACGAGCGCCTGCCGAAACATCACTCAGTTGGCAAAATTCTCGATCCTGACCTGGCCCTCAGGAAAGGTCGCGATAATTTCCAGTTCGCCGCCCATGGCGCGGATGTAGTTTCGCAGGGTGCTGATGTACATGTCTGTGCGCCGCTCCATTCTGGAGATCGCTGCCTGGTTGACGTGCAACGTCTTGGCCAGCGTTTCCTGGCTCAGCTCTTGAGCCTTACGCAGCTCGTGCAGGGGCATTTCTTTCAAGTGCTGCTGGAACAACCGCTCTGCGTTAGCGCGAGACTCCGGCGTCATGCGAGCTTGCAGTTCAGCAAATTTTTTAGCCATCGTTGCGGCCCTCTTTACGCAATGTTTCCAAATGGTCGTCATACAATGTTTCCGCCTGCGGGACATGCTCGTCATACCAACGGTTTCGACCGGTTTTGTCCCCTCCGATTAAAAGTAACGCGCATCGGCGTGGATCAAACGCATAGAGCACACGATAAGGCCGACCCGCATGCTGCACCCTCAACTCTCGGAGATTGCCCAGTCGTGAGCCTTTAATATCGCTGCTATGCGGGTAACGCAGACCCGGCCCGAAAAACCCCAGCAGATCGACGCTGGCTGAAACCGAGGCTTGCTCCTTTGCATCCAACCCCTCCCACCAACCTTCAAATTCATCGGTGTATTCAATCTCCCAGCCCATACCAATATGCCACCCAAGAAATATGATCTCAAGGGAATAACTCTAGGTTTTAATGGCCGTGCGACCACCTTGGTTGCCAATGAAATTGTTAACGGTGGTTTCTGCTTGGATCTGGGTGTTCGGGGCTTCCAATCTTCATACGTGCAGATCACTCTCAACTTAGGAAGCAACCGTTAACGCGGGAATAGCCTGCACCAGCTGCAGCCGCTCAAGCATTTCACCCGTCCATACGACTTCATACGTATCTGCCGCCCTGCCCCACTGCTCCACGATGACTATGCCGTCTACCAGCATGCATCCCAATCCGGTAATCGTATCGGCCAACGCCTCTACGATCGTTTGAGTCCGAAACCACACGCGATCAGTAATCTCTTTCAGCTCGGCCGTGATTCGGTCAGACGAGGCCGGATCCGTATCGGGGTAGGCGATGTTGCGCAGCAAGTGCCGTAACTCCCTTATTTTTGCGTAATCCTGTTCCGCCCCGAGCTCTCCTTTGAGGATGGCTGTCGCTTTCGATTTATCGACGCGTTTGTCGAGCGAATGCTTTGAAACCAATGCCTGCCCCATAGCGCCAGCAAACAGGACCATCATCCGCGCTTCCAAATGTTCCCTCATGGCGTCCATCGACGAAATGGACCGCACCAAGCTAATGGACGCCCCGCCTTGATGCCGCAAGTCCATGGTCACTGTCAGAGTCACGCCACCCGTTTCAAACCCCAAGGCTCGGGCGAGCACGTAGTGAGCCATTTCGTGATTGGCAATCTGCAACGCACGTTCCCGTACAGCGGGCGGCATTTTCTTTGTCATTTCCATTGCCTCGCATCCCTCGATTTCGCATTCGACTACGACTGACTGTTGGTGTCCATCCTGTCGATCGCGCCTTGTTCAAGCCAAAGAAAAACCCGACATGTGGAAAACGCTATGAACGGTGCTTAGGCGAGATCAACCCTCCGCAGTGCGAGATGTGCCTGTAACATGCCAACCCATTGATCTGTGCTGCTGGAGACGACCCTTGCCTGACACCCGCCCGCCCGTTCTTGACGAAATCGACCGCCAATTGATTGCAGCCCTGCAGATCAATGCCCGCGAAAGCGTAGCCATGCTCGCCCGCCAATTGGGCATCGCTCGCACCACCGTCACTTCGCGGTTGGCCCGGCTGGAAAAAGCCAAGGTGATCACCGGTTACGGCGTGCGTTTGGGTCAACGTGTCGTGGATGGCGGCTTGCAGGCGTACGTCGGGATCACGGTGCAACCGCGCTCGGGCAAGGAGGTGTTGCGGCGTCTCAGCGCGATGGCTCAGGTGCAGCAGTTGTGCGCGGTCAGTGGCGAATTTGATTACGTGGCTTGGTTGCGCACCGATTCACCTGAGCAACTGGATCAGTTGCTGGATCAGATCGGCAGTGTGGATGGGGTGGAGAAGACCACGACCTCGATCATTCTCAGCAGCAAGATTGACCGCGGCCAGCCGGTTTGACCACATTCCCATGTGGGAGCGAGCCTGCTCGCGAAGAGGGCGTGTCAGTCGGCATGGATGCTGACTGACGCACCGCATTCGCGAGCAGGCTCGCTCCCACATTGAACAGTGTGTATCGAGACCTCGTCATTTTGATCAGTAAACTGGCAAAACGACGACACATTGCGTCTTATTAACGTGTTCTACGCTCTCTAGAATGGCTGCCATCTTTTCCTATACTCAGACGCGCATGCCGCGTCCGGTCGCCAGCAAGGTCAGCCATGAACAAGAACAATCGCCATCCTGCAGACGGTAAAAAACCAGTCACCATTTTCGGTCCGGACTTTCCCTTCGCTTTCGACGACTGGATCGAGCACCCGGCCGGCCTGGGCAGCATCCCTGCGCACAACCATGGCGCCGAGGTTGCGATCGTCGGTGCCGGCATCGCAGGTCTGGTGGCAGCCTACGAATTGATGAAACTGGGCCTCAAACCCGTCGTCTACGAAGCCTCGAAAATGGGCGGCCGTCTGCGCTCCCAGGCATTCAACGGTGCTGAAGGCATCATCGCCGAGCTCGGCGGCATGCGCTTCCCGGTGTCGTCCACCGCGTTTTATCACTACGTCGACAAGCTCGGCCTCGAAACCAAACCGTTCCCGAACCCGCTGACACCGGCCTCAGGCAGCACGGTGATCGACCTCGAAGGCCAGACCCATTACGCACAGAAACTGGCGGATCTTCCTGCACTGTTCCAGGAAGTCGCCGACGCCTGGGCCGACGCGCTGGAAGCGGGTTCGCAATTCTCTGACATCCAGCAAGCGATCCGCGACCGCGATGTGCCGCGCCTCAAAGAGCTGTGGAACACCCTCGTTCCGCTATGGGACGACCGCACGTTCTACGACTTCGTGGCCACTTCCAAAGCCTTCGCCAAACTCTCGTTCCATCATCGCGAAGTGTTTGGTCAGGTCGGTTTCGGTACCGGCGGCTGGGACTCGGACTTCCCGAACTCGATGCTGGAAATCTTCCGCGTGGTCATGACCAACTGCGACGATCACCAGCACTTGGTGGTCGGCGGTGTGGAACAAGTGCCATTGGGGATCTGGCGTCATGTGCCGGAACGTTGCGTGCACTGGCCAGAAGGCACCAGCCTCAGCTCCCTGCACAACGGCGCACCGCGTACCGGCGTGAAAAAAATTGCCCACGCGGCAGACGGGCGCTTTGCCGTCACCGATAACTGGGGCGACACCCGCGAATACGCAGCGGTGCTGACCACGTGCCAGAGCTGGCTGCTGACCACCCAGATCGAATGCGACGAAACCCTGTTCTCGCAAAAGATGTGGATGGCCCTCGACCGCACCCGCTACATGCAATCGTCGAAAACCTTCGTGATGGTCGACCGGCCATTCTGGAAGGACAAGGATCCGGAAACCGGCCGCGACCTGATGAGCATGACCCTCACCGATCGCCTGACCCGTGGCACTTATCTGTTCGACAACGGCGACGACAAGCCGGGCGTGATTTGCCTGTCGTACTCGTGGATGAGCGACGCGCTGAAAATGCTCCCGCAACCCGTGGAAAAACGCGTGAAACTGGCGCTGGATGCGTTGAAGAAGATCTACCCGAAAGTCGACATCGCGGCGCGGATCATTGGCGATCCGATCACCGTGTCCTGGGAAGCTGACCCGCATTTCCTCGGCGCTTTCAAAGGCGCCCTGCCCGGCCACTACCGCTACAACCAGCGCATGTACGCGCACTTCATGCAGGCCGATATGCCGGCCGAGCAGCGCGGGATTTTCATCGCTGGCGACGATGTTTCGTGGACGCCAGCCTGGGTCGAAGGCGCGGTGCAGACCTCGCTTAATGCGGTGTGGGGCATCATGAAACACTTCGGCGGTGAAACTCACGCCGAGAACCCGGGTCCAGGAGATGTGTTCAACGAGATCGGTCCGATCGCCCTGCCCGAGTAAGAGGAATCCGAAATGCGCGTAGCCCTTTACCAATGTCCACCGCTGCCCCTGGATGTCGCAGGCAATCTGCAACGTCTGCATCAATTGGCGCTGGAGGCCAAGGGCGCGGATTTGCTGGTGCTGCCGGAGATGTTTTTGACCGGTTACAACATCGGCATCGATGCCGTCAGCGTGCTGGCGGAAGTGCACAACGGTGAGTCGGCGCAACAGATCGCGCGCATCGCCAAGACGGCCGGGATCGCCATTTTGTATGGCTATCCCGAGCGCACCGAGGACGGGCAGATCTACAACGCCGTGCAGTTGATCGACGCCAATGGCGAGCGGTTGTGCAACTACCGCAAGACTCACCTGTTCGGCGACCTCGATCACTCGATGTTCAGCGCCGGGCCGGATGAGTTTCCGCTGGTTGAACTCAATGGCTGGAAGCTCGGCTTCCTGATCTGCTACGACCTGGAGTTCCCGGAAAACGCCCGACGCCTGGCCCTGGCCGGCGCCGAGCTGATCCTGGTGCCGACGGCGAACATGATTCCCTACGACTTCATCGCCGACGTCACCGTCCGTGCCCGGGCCTTCGAAAACCAGTGTTATGTGGCTTACGCCAACTATTGCGGCAACGAAGGCGAGATCCAGTATTGCGGCCAGAGCAGCATTGCTGCGCCGGATGGCAGCCGCATCGCCCAGGCCGGGCTCGATGAAGCTCTGATTGTCGGTGAGCTGGATCGTCAGTTGATGGTCGACTCCCGCGCCGCCAATCGCTACTTCCTCGATCGTCGCCCCGAGCTTTACAGCGAGCTTAACAAGCGCTGATCCATCGTTATCCGCTAGCATTGGCACTTCTCTGTTCTGGAAGTGCTCATGCCTGCGCTGAACCACCCCCACCCTCACACTGAAACCCTGGCCAACGGTCTGCGGGTGACGCTGCGTCATGCTCCTGATTTAAAGCGCAGTGCTGCTGCGTTGCGGGTCGCGGCGGGCAGCCATGACGTGCCGCTGGCCTGGCCCGGACTGGCGCACTTTCTTGAACACCTGCTGTTTCTCGGCACAGAGCGTTTTCCCGCAAGCCAAGCACTGATGGCCTACGTCCAGGGTCATGGCGGCCAGGTGAATGCGCGGACCAGTGAACGCACCACGGACTACTTTTTCGAGTTGCCGCCTCAGTCATTTGCCGGGGGACTGGAGCGCCTGTCGGACATGCTCGCTCATCCGCGTATGAATCCTGACGATCAGCGACGGGAACGGGAAGTGCTGCACGCAGAATTTGTCGCATGGTCTCGGGATACGGCCGCTCAACAGCAATTCGCGCTGTTCGACGGAGTTTCAGCGGCGCATCCGCTGCGGGCGTTTCATGCCGGCAACCGCTACAGCCTGCCGGTGCCGCAACCTGAGTTCCAGCACGCCTTGCAGGGTTTCTATCAGCGGTTTTATCAGACCGGACAGATGACGTTGAGCCTGACTGGGCCGCAGAGTCTCGATGAGTTGAGGGCAATGGCTCAGCGCTTTAGCGCTGCGATTCCCGCAGGGGAAAAGGTGCTGCAACAAGCGCCTACATCGCTGATGGATTCTTCGGACAAAAGTTATCAACAAGCTGCAGCGCGGCGACTGGATCTGCTGTTTGCCTTCGAAGCATTGCCCGATTCATCGCCCGAGGCGCTGGCGTTCCTGTGTCATTGGCTGAACGCCGCGAAACCCGGTGGTCTGCTGGCGGAACTGCGCGAGCGCGGGCTGGCTGACAGCCTGAAAGCTGCGCCGTTGTATCAGTTCGCCGGCCAGGCTTTGTTGCACATCGAGTTCACGTTGCATGCCAACGCGACGCCCAACGGGATCCGCGAACAGCTACAGGATTGGCTTGGATTCTTTGCCTCGCAGCACCCCTGGGCCGGCTTGCGTGAAGAATACGCCGCCCTGTTGCAACGTCAGCAGCAAGTCAGCGGCGCCCTGCAACTGGCCCGACTGGACAGCGAACAGCGTGAAACCGGGTTATCAGAATTGGGCATTGCAGCCCTCAGGGACGTCCTGAAACAAATCGGCGCTGTGGATAACTTCACCGGCCAATGGCAACTGCCAACACCTAATCCGTTTTTACGCGCAGAGGCTCCGGCCCCGAGTGCCGGACTGATCCGCGGCCAAACCAGCAAACACCGAGGCCTGCGGACCTTTGCCCAGGATCGCTCGCGCGGTCGTCGCGAACGTTCGCCCATGCAGTTCAGTCAGGCGTTGCCGGATAACAGTGCCGAAGGTGCCGTTTACCTGCGCTGGCGTCTGGACTCGGCACCTCGCAGCAACGTTCAGACGAGCCTGGAAAACCGCCTTCAGCCGTTGCGTGAAGACGCGCGTCAGGCAGGTGTCGATTTTTCCTTCAGCGCATCGGGCAATGAATGGCTGCTGAAAATGACCGGGCTACAGGGGCCAATGCCGAGCGTCCTCGAACACGCGCTGAAAGAACTGACAACAGCCGATGCCGGTTTCTCGCAAGAAGAGCCGCCGAGCGTTGCGTTGATGCCGATTCGACAACTGCTCAAAGCGCTGCCTGATCACTGCCTTGAGCGCACCGCTGACTCGGACGATTTGATGCAGCTTTGGTCGAGCGCACGCTGGGATGGTCTGGCGACCGGTCTGTCCGCCCAGACACAAGCGGCGATGGGCCTTGCCTTGAGTCGTGTGCCTGGCACTGCGGACAATCAACTGACACCGCCCTCGCCGATAAACGCGCAGCATCTGTGGAGCACGGTCGATACCGAGTCCAGCGAACATGCGCTGCTGCTCTTCTGCCCGACGGCAACGGCAAACATCGCTGACGAAGCCGCCTGGCGCTTGCTGGCTCACGTCTGCCAGACGCCGTTTTACCAACGCCTGCGGGTAGAACTGCAGCTCGGTTATGCGGTGTTCAGCGCCCTGCGGCAGATCCATGGGCAGACAGGGCTGCTGTTCGGCGTGCAATCACCCAGCGTCGCCCCTCTGGATCTGCTGGAACACATCGAACACTTCCTGAGCGGATTGGCCGGGATGATCAACGACTTCGATGACGAGACCTTCATCGACCAACGCCAGGCACTGGCCGATCAATTCGATAGCGCGGCGCTGCCCAATGCGCAGGCCGCCGAACTGCTCTGGCAGGGCAAACTGGCCGGCCACTCGTCGGATTATCTGGAGCTGCTACCTCAGACGATTCTGAAGATCGACCGCGAAACGTTACTGGCCGCAGCACAACGACTGAATCAGGCCGAAGGCGGTTGGCGCTGTCTGGCCAGCGGACCGGGCCCGGGCTCGCCTTGGCAAGCGGCAAAATGATCATTACCGGTGCTGCAATTAGCTTTCTCAAAGATTCCCGGTCAATTGCCCTGTAATTTTGAGTAACATAGCCACCTAACTATCTGAACATCTCCGGCTGGAGGTGGACTATATGTATAGATCTCAACTGTCCCATCACCTGAAGGAGCGCTTCTATGTCCTGGTCCAAACCTGCTTACACCGACCTGCGTATCGGCTTTGAAGTCACCATGTACTTCGCAAGCCGCTAATCTTTTTGTAGCGCAGTGCAACGCCTCGGCTCGCCGGGGCGTTTTTATTTTCAGTTTTCAAAATGATGGAGCGGCCATGTTTGTCCAGATTCTAGGTTCCGCCGCCGGCGGTGGTTTCCCCCAGTGGAACTGCAACTGCGTGAACTGCGCCGGTTTTCGCGATGGCAGCCTGAACGCCAAGGCGCGGACCCAGTCGTCCATCGCCATTTCCGATAACGGCGTGAATTGGGTGCTGTGCAACGCATCGCCGGACATCCGCGCCCAACTCCAGAGCTTCGCCCCGATGCAACCGGGCCGCGCCCTGCGCGATACCGGCATCAGCGCGATCATCCTGATGGACAGCCAGATCGACCATACCACCGGCCTGCTAAGCCTGCGTGAAGGTTGCCCGCACCAGGTCTGGTGCACCGACATGGTCCACGAAGACCTGAGCAGCGGTTTTCCGCTGTTCACCATGCTGACCCACTGGAACGGCGGGCTGACCTGGAACCCGATCGAGCTCGACCGCAGCTTCACCATCCCGGCCTGCCCGAGTCTGCGTTTCACCCCGCTGCCGCTGCGCAGCGCCGCTCCGCCGTACTCGCCGCACCGTTTCGACCCGCACCCCGGCGACAACATCGGCCTGATCGTTGAAGACCTGAACACCGGCGGCAAACTGTTCTACGCACCGGGTCTGGGCAAGGTCGACGCGCCGCTGCTCGAGATCATGGCCGGCAGCGATTGCCTGCTGGTGGACGGCACGCTGTGGGATGACGACGAAATGCAGCGCCGTGGCGTCGGCACCCGCACTGGCCGGGAAATGGGCCACCTGGCGCAGAACGGCCCCGGCGGCATGCTGGAAGTGCTGGAACAACTGCCCAAACAGCGCAAAGTGCTTATCCACATCAACAACACCAACCCGATTCTCGATGAGGATTCGCCGGAGCGTGCAGAACTGGCTCGGCGCGAGGTTGAAGTGGCGTATGACGGCATGAGTATTGTGCTGTAGCGGATGGCCTCTTCGCGGGCAAGCCCGCTCCCACATTGGATTTGTGGCGTTCAGAAAATCCCTGTGGGAGCGGGCTTGCCCGCGAAGGCGTCCGACCAGACACCAAAGAATCCACCGGTCGTACCCGGAGAACCGAAATGACTGACACCGCACTGTCCCCCGCCGAGTTCGAAGCGGCCCTGCGCGCCAAGGGCTCTTACTACCACATCCATCACCCGTACCACGTCGCGATGTACGAAGGCCGGGCAACGCGCGAACAGATCCAGGGCTGGGTCGCCAACCGTTTCTACTATCAGGTGAACATCCCGCTCAAGGATGCCGCGATCCTCGCCAAC
Source organism: Pseudomonas sp. PDM25 (assembly GCF_019219045.1). Taxonomy (NCBI): domain Bacteria; kingdom Pseudomonadati; phylum Pseudomonadota; class Gammaproteobacteria; order Pseudomonadales; family Pseudomonadaceae; genus Pseudomonas; species Pseudomonas sp. PDM25. The sequence continues at coordinate 80,642 of NZ_JAHUWL010000016.1, read as the reverse complement.
TGCCCGGACCGCGAGATTCGTCGTGAGTGGATTCAGCGCCTGCTCGACCATGACGGCGCCCCCGGCGAAGACGGCGGCATCGAGGCCTGGCTGCGTCTGGGTCAGGCCGTCGGCCTCGAACCGGATCAACTACGCTCGCAGGAATTGGTACTGCCCGGTGTACGTTTTGCCGTCGATGCCTACGTCAACTTCGCCCGCCGTGCCAGTTGGCAGGAGGCCGCCAGCAGCTCGCTGACCGAACTGTTTGCGCCACAAATCCACCAGTCGCGCCTCGACAGCTGGCCGCAGCATTACCCGTGGATCGACCCGGCGGGTTACGAGTATTTCCGCACCCGCCTGGGTCAGGCACGTCGCGACGTGGAACATGGCTTGGCGATCACTTTGCAGCACTACACGACGCGGGCCGGCCAAGAGCGCATGTTGGAAATTCTCCAGTTCAAACTGGACATTCTTTGGAGCATGCTCGATGCCATGAGCATGGCCTACGAACTGAAACGCCCGCCGTATCACAGCGTGACCGAGCAGCGGGTCTGGCATAAAGGAATCACCTTATGAGTTTTGATCGCAGCAAGACCCCGACCTGGCGCACCGGCTACCGCTTCCAGTACGAACCGGCACAGAAAGGTCATGTGCTGCTCTACCCGGAAGGCATGATCAAACTCAACGAAAGCGCCGCGATGATCGGCGGTTTGATCGACGGCGAGCGTGACGTCGCGGCGATCATCGCCGAACTGGACGCGCAATTCCCCGGCGTGCCCGAGCTCGGTGACGACATCGAACAATTCATGGAGGTCGCCCGTGCTCAGCACTGGATCGAACTTGCCTGAATCGGCGTCAGACAAGTTACCGCCCAAACCGGAAATCGGCCTGCCGCTATGGCTGCTGGCCGAGCTGACGTATCGCTGCCCGCTGCAATGCCCGTACTGCTCCAATCCGCTGGATTTCGCCGAGCAAGGCAAAGAACTGAGCACCGAACAGTGGATCAAAGTGTTCCGCGAAGCGCGGGAGATGGGCGCGGCACAATTGGGCTTCTCCGGCGGCGAACCGCTGGTGCGCCAGGACCTCGCCGAGCTGATTGCCGAGGCGCGCAAGTTGGGGTTCTACACCAACCTGATCACCTCCGGCATCGGCCTGACCGAGCAAAAAATCAGCGACTTCAAAAAGGCCGGTCTGGACCATATCCAGATCAGCTTTCAGGCCAGCGACGAGCAAGTGAACAACTTGCTGGCCGGCTCGAAAAAAGCCTTCGCCCAGAAGCTGGAAATGGCCCGCGCCGTGAAAGCCCACGGTTATCCGATGGTGCTGAACTTCGTGACCCATCGGCACAACATCGACAAGATCGACCGGATCATCGAGCTGTGCATCGCCCTTGAGGCGGACTTTGTGGAACTCGCCACGTGCCAGTTTTACGGTTGGGCGCAACTCAACCGGGTCGGTCTGTTGCCGACCAAGGAACAACTGGTCCGCGCTGAACGCATCACCAACGAATACCGCGCCAAACTGGAAGCCGAAGGGCATCCGTGCAAGCTGATTTTCGTCACCCCTGACTATTACGAAGAACGCCCGAAAGCCTGCATGAATGGCTGGGGCAGTATTTTTCTGACGGTCACGCCGGACGGAACCGCCCTGCCCTGTCACGGTGCCCGACAGATGCCGGTGCAGTTTCCCAACGTGCGCGACCACAGCATGCAGCACATCTGGTACGACTCGTTCGGCTTCAATCGCTTCCGCGGTTACGACTGGATGCCCGAGCCGTGCCGTTCCTGCGACGAGAAAGAAAAAGACTTCGGCGGCTGTCGCTGCCAGGCCTTCATGCTCACAGGGGACGCGAGCAACGCCGACCCGGTGTGCAGCAAATCGGAACATCACGGCGTGATCCTCAAGGCTCGCGAAGAAGCCGAACACACGACCCAGACCATTGAACAACTGGCCTTTCGTAATGAACGAAATTCACGACTCATCGCTAAAAGCTGAACCCTTCAGCGCTGCCAGGGCCGTCGCGGCCGGCATCGACTTCGCCGAGTTACAGGCCGGCCCACATGGCCTGTTCTGGAACGAATACCGACCCGAGGATGCCGCCTGCCGGATCTGGCATTGGCGCGACGGCCAGGCGCATTGCCTGACGCCAGCGGGCTTCAGTGTGCGCAGTCGGGTGTACGAATACGGCGGCGGCGCGTTCTGTCTGACCGATGACGGGATCGTGTTCGTCAACGAGGCGGACCAACAGCTGTATCGACAGTCGCTGGCCGGCGAGACACCTGAGTTACTGAGCTCAGGCGAATGTCGATATGGCGATCTGCAGTTCGCTGACGGGCAGGTATTGGCGGTTGAAGAAAACCGCGATCGGCATCGTCTGGTGGCTATCGACCTGGCTGACGGAGTACGTCATCTGCTGGCCGAAGGCGCTGATTTCTATGCCGCGCCGACGTTGAGTCCCGACGCGCAACGACTGGCGTGGATCGAGTGGAGCCGCCCGGATCAGCCATGGACCGCGACTCGCCTGATGGTTGCCGAACGCCAGAACGATGGCCGTTTTGCTCTGCCGCGATGCGTGGCGGGCGAAGGCGCTGAGGAATCGCTGCAACAACCGAGATTCGATACAAGCGGCCGTCTGTTTTGTCTGACTGATCGCGGCGGCTACTGGCAGCCTTGGGTGGAATCGGCAGACGGTCTGAGCCCGCTGCCGAGTGCCGCAGCGGATCACGGGCCAGCGCCGTGGCAGCTGGGTGGCTGCACCTGGTTGCCACTGAGCGAAGGTCGTTATCTGGCGAGCTGGACCGAAGACGGGTTTGGCAAACTGGGGCTTTGTGGTGATGCCGGTGAAGATTTCACCGGCGATTACAGCCGCTTCCGCTCTCTCGCACTGGATGAGCAGTTCATTTACTGCATCGCCGCTTCGCCAGTCAGTTCCTCGGCAGTCATTGCCATCGACCGCCAGACCCGGCAGGTCAAAATACTGACTGGCGGTATTGCACCGTTGCCCGCCGAGCAGATCAGCGTCCCGCAAACCCTGCGTTACCCCAGCGGTTCGCGCGAGGCCCACGGCTTCTTCTATCCAGCGATGACCGGTGATGCGAAACCGCCTCTGGTGGTGTTCATCCACGGCGGCCCGACGTCGGCCTGCTACCCCATGCTCGATCCGCGTATCCAGTACTGGGCGCAACGCGGCTTTGCCGTGGCTGATCTCAACTACCGCGGCAGCAGTGGCTATGGTCGGGCTTATCGGCAAGCGCTGCATTTGAGCTGGGGCGAAGTGGACGTGGAGGACGCCTGCGCCGTCGTCGCTCATCTTGCCGAACGCGGATTGATCGACGGCAACAAGGCGTTTGTTCGCGGCGGCAGTGCCGGCGGCTACACCACTCTGTGTGCGCTGGCCTTTCACACAGTCTTCCGCGCCGGTGCCAGCCTGTATGGCGTCAGTGACCCCGTGGCACTGAGCCGGACGACTCACAAGTTCGAAGGCGATTATCTGGACTGGCTGATCGGCGACCCGGAGCAGGATGCCGAACGCTACGCCGCACGAACGCCGTTGCTGCATGCGGGCAACATCAGCGTTCCGGTGATTTTCTTTCAGGGTGAACTGGACGCTGTGGTGGTGCCGCAACAGACCCGCGACATGGTCACAGCGCTACAGGACAACGGCATCCTGGTTGAAGCGCATTACTACGCCGACGAACGCCATGGCTTTCGCAAGGCCGGCAATCAGGCCCATGCGCTGGAGCAGGAGTGGTTGTTTTATCGAAGGGTGATGGCGTTGGCGGACTGAAACCTGCGGCCCGTGCAGGAATGGTGTTGCCCCATTCGCGAGCAGGCTCGCTCCCACAATGGATCTGTGGTGTACAGAAATCCTTGTGGGAGCGAGCCTGCTCGCGAAAGCGATCTAACGGGCGCCGCTAAACTCAGCGCTTGGCAATGATGTACACCGCATGCACGATCCCGGGGATGTAACCGCACAGCGTCAGCAGAATATTCAGCCAGAACGCCCCGGCGAAACCAACTTGAAGAAACACACCCAGTGGCGGCAACAGAATGGCGATGATGATGCGAATAAAGTCCATGGGGTTAGCTCCTGATGGAAGTTGGCTCGTGCGAGCCTACAGCTAATCGACCTTTACCGTTCGTCAGGGTTCAGTGCGGTTCTTCAGGCCAGTATCTCAAGACCGTGTTTCTGAACGATGCTCAACAACTTCAGCGCCATGCCGCTGGGGTGCTTGTCTCCCGCTTCCCATTGTTTAACCGTCGAGGCGCTGGTGTTCAGATAACGCGCAAACACTGGCTGGCTTACGTTGTTGCGTTCGCGTAACGCTTTGATCTGCTCAGCGGGGATCGCATCTGGAACTGTTGCAAGACATGATTCATCGAATTTGCGCATGGTTGCCTTGCTGATTGCACCGATGGCAAACAAGGCACTGGCTGACTCGTGTATCGATTCCGAAATTTCATTTTTGAATTTTTTACTCATGAGGTATCTCCACAAACTCCTTCATATCCAGCAAGCGCTGGATTTCCATCTCGGTCAGCCCTCCATACGTCTTGGCTAACTCGCGCAAGTCGGCCAACTGCCTCGGACTGATATTGCTCTGGTCTTTCTTGGCATACAGAAACTGATAAACCCAGTAACGGCCACCTTTGGCCAAAACAATTGACCGATGACGGTTGGCATTCAACCGTTTTTTCCAGACCCGCCGCCGAGATTGTCCGCCTGGCCGTTGAGCATTTCGGCGAATGCTTCACGAAGCTCGTCATCATCGATCCAGGCCTTCCCGACTTGCATCGAAAAACGTTTCGTTTTGAATAACCTTGGTGACATCGGCTTCCCTTCCAAAACATACCACCCAGTGGTATAGAATTCAAAGCCAGTTCCACGACAATATTGTTTCACTGGCACCGACACTCCTTGCCGATACGCTCTAAAAAGCCATTGATCCCACTACCGCTCAAGCACTGAATGGCATTTGGCAAAACGCAGAGACAAAAAAACGCCCCACGCCAAAATAATCAGGCATGGGGCGATGCGTTATACCGCGAGACGGTTCGGGAATTCGTGTAGGGCGGGTCTGATCAGACGGCAATCCCTTTGCGGCACTGCAGTTGCGCAGTGCGCACGCGGGAGAAGGCACGGGCCAGGCGCAGGAGCATTTCGTCGATGTTGGCTTTGCTGACGGTCAGGGCCGGGGTAAAGCGCAGGCAATCGGGCTGCGGAGCGTTGAGCAGCAGGCCTTCGTTCAACGCCGCCTTGACGACGGCGTCAGCCGATTCGTCGGACAAGGTAAGACCCCAGAACAGTCCTTGCCCGCGCAACTCGCCATGACCATAGCGATGGGATAAACGCTGCAGACCTTCGCTCAGGTGCTGACCGATTTCCCCGACATGATCGAGAAACCCCTTGTCCTGAACGCTGTCGAGGACGGCAAGACCGGCCGCCATCATCAGTGCATTGCCATGATGAGTACCTGTCACTTCGCCGACGTCGAAACAGCAGGCTTTGCCCCGCGCCAACAACGCCGCCAATGGCACGCCGCCACCCAGCCCTTTGCCGAGAACGACGATATCTGCCCGCACGCCGTAGGATTGTTCGGCGAGTAAAGTGCCGCAACGACCGATACCGGTTTGCACTTCGTCGAAGATCAGCAGAATCCCAAGCTCACGGCACAGGCGCTCGACGCCTTTGAGGTAATGCTCGGTGGCCGGTATCACCCCGGCTTCGCTCTGGATCGGTTCGAGCATGATCGCCACGGTCTGGGCGTCGACGGCCGCATGCAAGGCCGCAAGATCATTGAATGGCACGTGACTGAAGCCCGGAAGCAGCGGCTCGAATCGGTTAGTCAGATTCAAACTGTCCGACGCCGACATCGCCCCCAGACTACGACCGTGACAGCCGTTGTTGGCAACAATGATCCGCGAAGCCCCGCCGCGATGTCGCTGGCCCCATTTACGCGCCAATTTGATCGCTGCTTCACAGGCTTCGCTGCCACTGTTGAGCAGGTAGGCCTGATCACTGCCGGTGCTGGAACACAGTCGCTCAGCAAGATTGAGCATGCCGCGGTTATGCAGGCCGAAGCCGGGGTTGATCAGCGACTGAGCCTGCGCCGCGATGGCGTTGACCAGAACCGAAGGACTGTGTCCGAGGCTATTGGCCCCGCCACCCTGTGAGAAATCCAGATACGCGCGGTCATCGCTGTCCCACAACCATGAGCCCTGGCCGCGCACGAATATCTGTTTCGGTCGCTCGACACTGGGCATCAGGCACTCGCTGGAAAGATTTTCGCCTTGGGACGGCATGAAGGCGTCCACGGCCAAGTCATCAAGACTCGGAGGATTGCGCCGCAAGCTGAACAAGTTCATCTGATCAAACCTCGTGCGAGGTTTTTTGCCTTACCTATGTAAACACCATTGAAGCAAACGGTATTCATCGCGCTCTGTGGCCCTGTAAGCCTTGTGAATGCGGTTAGACTAGGCTCACGCGAGGCCTTGAGCCATTTCGTTTTCCCAGCATTTTCGATAAGCACACCTTATGGATTTCAAACAACTGCGTTATTTCGTCGCGGTCTACGAAGAAGGTCATGTGGGCCGGGCTGCCGAGCGGCTTTCAATCTCCCAACCAGCACTGTCCCAGCAGATCCGCCACCTCGAACAAAACCTCGATGTGAGCTTGTTCGAACGCAGCAGCAAACGCCTGCTGCCCACCCTGGCGGCACATACGTTGTACAACCATGCGCTGCCCTTGCTGGATGGATTGCAACGGGCACGGGAAGCCTTGGGCAACTTCAAGGGTCAGGCATTGCGCACTCTGGCTATCGGCGTATTGCAGACTGTTCATAGCAGCCTGGTGCCACAGATGCTCGAACGCGTGCGCAAGGCGCAGCCGCATTTGGTGGTGCAAATCTATGAACTGACGGGGCTGGAAATCGAGCGGCGCTTGCTCAATGGCTCGCTGGACATCGGCATCGGCTATCTGCCACCTCGTCAGCCGGGGTTGCACGGCGTGATGCTGTACGAAGACGAGCTGACCCTGGTCATCCCGGCGGATCACCCGTTGCGCGAATTCAAGAAAGTCTCGATGAGTCAGGCTGCCGAATTGCCGATGTTGCTGCTGGGTGAAGAGTTTCAAGTGCGGCAGATCTGGCAAGCGCAACTGGCCAATCTGGGACGACGCCCGCAGGTACAGGCAGAACTGAACAACATGGCGGGGATTCTCGACAGTTTGCCGCACACGCGACTGGCGACGGTACTGCCCGGACGCTCACAACAGGCACACGGCAATAAGGAACTGTTGTGGAAACCACTGAGCGAGCCGAGGGTGCCGCTGAAAGTCGGATTGGTGTGTCGGGATGTGCAGCGACAACAGGCCTCGCTGACCTTGTTGCGTACGCTGTTGGAAGAAGTGATGAATGGCGCGGATGGGCGTTTGATCAGCCCGGCAACACTGGATGAGATGAGCTAAGCACTTTTTTGCAGGCAAAAGAAAACCCCGCCGAAGCGGGGCTTTGCAGACTGTTTCCCTGACATCCATTTCACTCCGCCGTCCTGGCAGAATCCTACGTGTCCGTGTTGTTGCTTTGCGCTTCCTGCGCGACGTCCATGTGAAGTAGATTAGCTGTGGATCCAATCTTCATCTATGGGAGAAGAGCAGCACGTCATGTAAGAGAATGCTTACATGAGGTTACATTGTCAGAACTGTCCTGCGTCCAGCAGGAACAACGACTCGCTGCCGGCCTTCACCGACGCGCTCAACGAGTGAATACGCGGCAGAAGGCGTGCGAAATAGAACCGCGCCGTGCCCAACTTGCTCGCGTAGAAATCGTCCTGCGCTTCTTTGCCAAAAGCGGCCTTGGCCATCAGTGCCCACATGTACGCATACGCCGTGTAACCGAATGCTTGCAGATACTCGACCGAAGCAGCACCGATTTCGTTCGGGTTGTTTTTCGCCCGATCCAGCAACCAGGCGGTCAGTTCGTCGAGGGTAGTCACCGCATCGTTCAGCGGTTTGGTGAACTCCACCAGATCAGCGCTGGCGGTCGCAGTGAAATGACGGATCTCGTCGGCAAACAGATTGTAGAACGCCCCACCGGTGCCGACGATCTTGCGGCCTACCAGGTCCAGCGCCTGAATGCCGTTGGTGCCTTCGTAGATCTGGGTGATGCGCACGTCACGCACCAGTTGCTCCTGGCCCCACTCACGGATGTAACCGTGGCCGCCGAACACCTGCTGGCCGTGAATGGTGGTTTCCAGACCCAGGTCGGTCAGGAACGCCTTGGCCACCGGAGTCAGCAAGGCCACCAAATCTTCCGCGCGTTTGCGGGTGGTGGCGTCTTCGCTGAACTTGGCGGTGTCCAGTTGCATGGCCACATAAGTCGAAAAGGCACGACCGCCTTCGTTCGAGGCTTTCATGGTCAGCAACATGCGACGCACGTCCGGGTGGACGATGATCGGGTCAGCGACCTTGTCCTTGTTCTGCGCACCGGTCGGCGAACGGCTTTGCAGGCGGTCGCGGGCGTACTCGACGGCGTTCTGGTAAGAGCGCTCGCCAGAGGCCAGGCCCTGGATACCGACGCCCAGACGTTCGTAGTTCATCATGGTGAACATCGCGGCCAGACCTTTGTTCGGCTCGCCGACCAGATAACCCACGGCCTCATCGAAGTTCATCACGCAGGTCGCGGACGCCTGGATGCCCATCTTGTGTTCGATTGAACCGCAGGTCGCCGGGTTGCGCGCGCCCAGGGTGCCATCGGCATTGACCATGAACTTCGGCACCAGGAACAGCGAAATGCCTTTCGGCCCCGCCGGTGCGTCCGGTAGCTTGGCCAGCACCAGGTGAATGATGTTCTCGGTCAGGTCATGCTCACCGCCAGTGATGAAGATCTTGGTGCCGCTGACTTTGTAGGACCCGTCGGCCTGAGGCTCGGCCTTGGTGCGAATGATCCCCAGGTCCGTGCCGGCGTGTGGCTCGGTCAGGCACATGGAGCCAGCCCAGACACCGGCGTACATGTTCGGCAGGTACGCGGCTTTCAGCGCTTCGCTGGCGTGGGCGTTGATCGACAGGCAGGCGCCCGCGGTCAGCATCGGGTACAGGCCGAACGACAGGCTGGCGGAGTTGACCATTTCTTCGACTTGCGCCGAAACGGCCTTGGGCATGCCCATGCCGCCGTAGGTCGGATCGCCGCCGACACCGACCCAACCGCCTTCAGCATAAGTCTGATAAGCCTGTTGGAAACCTGCCGGCGTGGTGACGGCACCGTCCGCCCAATGGCAACCTTCTTCGTCAGCCGCACGGCTCAGGGGCGCGATGCTTTTGCTGGTGACCTTGCCGGCTTCTTCAAGAATGGCTTCGACCGTTTCAGCATCGACAGTCTCGGCCAGCGCAGGCAGCTCGGCCCAGAGTTTGGCGACCTCGAAAACTTCATTGAGGACGAAGCGCATATCGCGCAGGGGCGCTTTGTAGTCAGCCATGGCAAACCTCGCAAGATCTAAACAGGTGATTCGTAGGAGTGGTACTTTCGTTGGGTTTGAGTGTAACCCAACAACTTTTACGACACATAGGGTCAGCTCATGACCGTATTGTTATTTTTAGTCACAGGAAAGCAAGCCATTAAAGAAGCCCGCAACTAGGCGGGCTCTTTTACGTCGGTTTGAAACACTATAGTGCGAATAACTCCGCAGGCAGGTTCATCAGACAATCGCTGCCCGCCTCGATGGCCGCACGATGAGCCGCCGTGCGTGGCAACAATCGCTTGAAGTAAAACTCGCTGGTCGCCAGTTTTGCCTGGCAGTAATCGGCATCGCCGCTGCCCGAATCGAGCTGCGCCTGAGCGACCAACGCCATGCGCAGCCATAGATAGCCGAGGATGATGTAACCGCTGTACATCAGGTAATCCACCGATGCCGCGCCGACTTCATCCGGATTTTTCATCGCCGCCATGCCGACCTTGGTGGTCACCTCACCCCACTGCTGATTCAGGTCGTTGAGCTGCGCCACGTAGCTGGCGAGTTGCGGGTGTCCGGCGTTTGCCGCACAGAACTTGTGGACGATTCTGGTGAACCCGCGCAGCAGTTTCCCTTGGCTGCCGAGGACTTTTCTGCCAAGCAAGTCCAGCGCCTGAATGCCGTTGGTGCCTTCGTAGATCGGTGCAATCCGGCAGTCGCGTACCAACTGCTCCATGCCCCACTCGCGGATGAAACCGTGACCGCCGAACACCTGCATGCCGTGGTTGGTCACTTCCAGCCCGGTATCGGTCATGAAGGCTTTGCAGATCGGCGTGAGGAACGCCAGCAGGTCTTCGGCCTCCTGACGCGCCGTTTGATCCGGGCTCAGATGCGCCACGTCCAGCAACTGCGCGGTGAAATAAGTCAGCGCCCGATTGCCTTCGTTGAAGGCCTTCATGGTCAGTAACATCCTGCGCACATCAGGATGAACGATGATCGGATCGGCGGCTTTTTCCGGCGCTTTCGGGCCGGTCAGCGCGCGCATTTGCAGACGATCATTGGCGTACTTGATCGCGCCTTGAAAGCTCGCCTCCCCGAGACATAAACCCTGCATGCCGGTGCCCAGCCGAGCATGGTTCATCATGGTGAACATGCAATTCAGGCCCTTGTTCGGCTCACCGATCAAGAAGCCCTTGGCGTCATCGAAGTTCAGCACGCAGGTAGCCGAGGCCTTGATGCCCATTTTGTGTTCGATCGAGCCGCAGGAAACGCCATTGCGCTCCCCCGCTTCACCCTCGTCGTTGGGTAGGAATTTAGGAACGATGAACAGGGAAATGCCCTTGGTCCCGGCCGGGGCGTCCGGCAGTTTCGCCAGCACCAGGTGAATGATGTTTTCACTCATGTCGTGCTCGCCGGCGGAGATGAAGATCTTGCTGCCGGAAATCGCATAGCTGCCGTCGGCTGCAGGCACGGCGCGGGTTTTGATGATGCCCAGGTCGGTGCCGCAATGGGCTTCGGTCAGGCACATGGTGCCGGTCCATTGGCCAGCGGTGAGCTTGCTCAGGTAAGTCTGTTTCTGTTCTTCAGTGCCATGGGCGTGGATTGCCGACATTGCGCCGTGAGTCAGGCCGGGGTACATGCCCCAGGAGGTGTTGCTGGAACCGACCATTTCGCTAATGACCAGCCCCAGCGAACTTGGCAAACCCTGGCCACCGTAAACCGGATCAGCCGCCAGACCGTGCCAGCCACCTTCAACGTATTGTGCGAATGCCTGCTTGAAGCCTGTAGGCGTAGTCACCACGCCATTGTCGAAATGGCAGCCTTCTTCGTCGCCGCTGCGATTCAGCGGTGCGAGAACGTTCTCACAGAATTTCGCGCCTTCTTCGAGGATCGCATTGACCATGTCCGGGCTGGCATCGGTGGCACCCAGCGCGGCGTAGTTGCTGTGAAAATCGAAGACGTGGTCGATCAGAAAGCGCATGTCGCGCAGGGGAGCTTTGTACTCAGGCATGGTCATTTCTCCGGCAGCAGATTCCCCAAACCTACTGCCGCACACCCGACCTCACAATCACAGTCCAGGCGCTGAATGCGCCATCATCACTCAATCAGTAGCAGCGTCCATGCGCACCGCACCACGACGGCTCTGACCGAACGCCACCACACAGTTTCGCCCCGCGCCCTTGGCACTGTAGAGCGCCTCGTCAGCGGACTTGAGCACTTTCTCGGGGGTGCGTTGCTCCAGTCGTTCGGCCACGCCGATGCTGACGGTAACCGACACACTTGAGGCGCCCGAGCCTGCGCGACGTTGACGACCTTGCTGGTCGTCCTGAGGGCGGCTGTCCTGATTGCGCAGCTGAATGTTGTAGGTGGCGATGGACTCGCGGATGACTTCCAGGTGCGGCATGCACTCTTCGAGGGTCTTGCCTGCGAACACCAGGGCGAATTCCTCACCGCCGTAGCGATACGCCCTACCGCCTCCGCCGATTTTCGACAGTTTGCTGGCGACTAGTCGCAGCACCTGATCGCCGACATCGTGACCGTGGGTGTCATTGAATTTCTTGAAGTGATCGACATCGCTCATCGCCAACACGTAATTGCGCCCCAACCGCTGCATCCGCTCGTTCAAGGCGCGGCGGCCCGGCAGGCCGGTGAGTTCGTCGCGGAAGGCCATTTGGTAGGCCTCGTGAGCGACCGCTGCGGCAATCATCAACATCACCTGACTGCACATGATGTTCAGGGTAAACGGCAGGATGAAGGTTTTCGGCAACATCCAGAACAACCCGAGCAGGCCCACCAATTGGGCAGCATGCAAGGGTCTCGGGTTGCGCCAGTATTGCCAGGCCAGCAATACAAACGAGGCGATGAACACGGGATAAGACAACTGGATCAGACTCATCCAGGCGCCATGCAACGCTGGCCAGCGGATCTCCGACAGCCACATCAACAGCGCCTGTGGGTAACTTTGTTCCAGTCCCAACGCCACGCTACCAAAAGCCAGCAACACGGCGAATCGCGCCACCATGTCCTGGAACAGGTGGGTGCGCTCCTGCCAGGCGGCGAACACACCAAATAGCAGCGGCAGCAACAGGCAGCACAGATGGAAGACCACAGCGGCGTCTTCACGAACCTTGCCGTTGTCGCGGTAATAATCGGTCTGGGTGTCGAGCAGGAAGTAGGCGATGTACACCGTGACCATCAGAAACAGCTCACGCTGACGTCGGTAAACCGCGCAGTAAGCACCGCCGAGCAACAACACCAAGGTTGGCAGTACGTTGAACAGCGAGGTGAAAAAGACGTTCAGATCCTTCACGTACGCAGCCGCCAGCCCCGCGAGCAAAAGCAGTAATGACGGCAGGAAATGGCTGAAACGTACAGCGGAAGAACGCGGCAAGGGTAAAGCTCCGACCCGGCAAACTAAGATGGCATTGTGCCTTCTCTTCGGGCGACATGTCACATCGCCACCCTCTTTAACGGCAGCAAAGGCATTCTTCTTAGCGTTTTAGTCAGGAATATTTACGCGTAGATATCGCGCACAAAAAAGCCGCTGCTCCCGAGGAAGCAGCGGCTTTATAAAGCGACAGCGTGGGGCTTAGTAACCCAGCGCGAAGTCTTCTTCTTTCATGTCCATCAGGTTGTTGGCGCCCGACAGCATGGTAACAACGTGAGTGCGGGTACGCGGCAGGATGCGCTGGAAGTAGAAGCGCGCAGTCTGCAGCTTGGCGGTGTAGAACGCCGTTTCGGTGGTGCCGGCAGCCAGTTTTTCGGCAGCCAGACGCGCCATGTCTGCCCAGAAGTAAGCCAGGCAGGCGTAACCGGAGTACATCAGGTAATCCACCGACGCCGCGCCGACTTCCTCGCGATCCTTCATGGCCGCCATACCGACCTTCATGGTCAGCTCGCCCCACTCTTTGTTCAGTGCAGCCAATGGCTCGACGAACTCTTTGACCGCTTCGTTTCCTTCGTTGGTCTGGCAGAACTTGTGGACGATCTTGGTGAAGCTCTTCAGAGCCTCGCCTTGAGTCATCAGCACTTTACGGCCCAGCAAGTCGAGTGCCTGGATACCGGTGGTGCCTTCGTACAGCATCGAAATGCGGCTGTCGCGAACGTTCTGCTCCATGCCCCACTCGGCGATGAAGCCGTGGCCGCCGTAGATTTGCACACCGTGGTTGGCGGATTCGAAGCCGACCTCAGTCATGAAGGCTTTGGCGATCGGCGTCATGAACGCCAGCAGTGCGTCGGCCTTCTTCTTCTCTTCTTCGTCCACGCCGTACTTGACGATGTCGACTTGCTTGGCAGTGAAGTAAACCATCGCACGGTTGCCTTCGGCGAAGGCTTTCATGGTCAACAGCATACGACGTACGTCAGGGTGAACGATGATCGGATCAGCGGCTTTTTCCGGCGCTTTCGGGCCAGTCAGGGAGCGCATTTGCAGACGATCACGAGCGTATTTCAGACCGCCCTGGAAGCCGATCTCGGCGTGAGCCAGACCTTGCAGCGCGGTGCCCAGACGTGCGGTGTTCATGAAGGTGAACATGCAGTTCAGGCCTTTGTTCGCCGGGCCGATCAGGTAACCGGTGGCCGCGTCGAAGTTCATCACGCAGGTGGCGTTACCGTGGATGCCCATCTTGTGTTCCAGGGAACCACAGGTCACTGCGTTGCGTGCGCCGACCGAACCGTCTTCATTCGGCATGAACTTGGGAACGATGAACAGCGAAATGCCTTTGGTGCCAGCTGGCGCATCCGGCAGACGTGCCAGCACGATGTGGACAATGTTGTCGGCCATGTCGTGCTCACCGGCCGAGATGAAGATCTTTGTGCCGGAGACTTTGTAAGAACCGTCGGCCTGAGGTTCAGCCTTGGTGCGCAGCATGCCCAGGTCGGTGCCGCAATGCGGTTCGGTCAGGCACATGGTGCCGGTCCATTCGCCGGAAACCAGCTTGGTCAGGTAAGCCTCTTGCTGCTCAGGCGTGCCGTGCTCGGAAATGGTGTTCATCGCGCCATGGGACAGGCCTGGGTACATGCCCCACGACCAGTTGGCTTCGCCAACCATTTCGCTGACGGCCAGACCCAGAGATTCCGGCAGGCCTTGGCCGCCGTGCTCTACGTCGTGGGCCAGGCTTGGCCAGCCGCCTTCGACGAATTGTTTGTAAGCTTCTTTGAAACCGGTCGGGGTTTTAACGCCGGACTCGCTCCAGGTGCAGCCTTCGGTGTCACCCACGCGGTTCAGCGGAGCCAGCACCTGCTCACAAAACTTGGCGCCTTCTTCGAGAATGGCGTCAACCATGTCTGGAGTAGCGTCCTGGCAAGCCGGAAGGCTCTGATAGTGCGCTTCGTAGCCGAGCAGTTCGTCACGAACGAAGCGAATATCACGCAAGGGGGCCTTGTAGTCAGGCATAGCGATAAACCTCTGCTGATGTAACCGGGAATGAACGACCGCGTTGATTTGTTGTGACGGTCAAACAGTTGTTTGAAACATACGTTTACGCCTAAATCTTGTCAAGCGCCGATCTTTTGCCGTTCGTCATTACCCGGGGTAAATACCAGACCCACAGCCACGCAACACCGTCGCCTGAGCAATACGCAGTGGAGGAAAGATTAGTTGAGGGAGAAGGATTTACGCAGAAAAACGCCGCGAATATTCGCGGCGTGGAAGGTGCGGGTTCAGCGAGGATTCAAGCGTAGGTATCAATCAGCGTACCGAGCATTTCATCGGATGCCTTGGCAACTTTGACACCCAGTTCAACCTGAAATTTGCCTTGGGACATCTCGACCATGTTACTGGCCAAGTCCGACTGCTGACTGCGATCCACCGAGCGCAGACGATCAACCTGAGCCTCGGAAGACTGGCTGGTCACCGAACGCTCAATCGTCGTGTTGGCAATCTGGCCAGAGGCCTGATCGACACGGTTCTGCCCTGTCTGAATAGTGCTCAGACCGGCATAAAAAGCGGTGCTTCCTGAGATTTCCATGGGAGAACTCGTCCTACAAAGGATCAACAGCGGCCATTGAACCAGACCCACTGACAAAAGGCCCGACAAAAACACTAATAGCACAGTGCCTTGTCATAGTTAAAACCCCTGCCAGAAAACTCAGTCCAGTAGATCCAGTTGCAGATGCTCCGCCACTGCTTCAGCCGTCACCGACTTGAGTTTCGGCACACGCCCAAGGCACGGTGCCGGGATCCGCTCAGCGAGTGTTGCGAGGTTTTCTTCCAGACGCGAAGTCTTCGGATCGATGATATTGGCCACCCACCCTGCCAACTGCAAACCGTCCTGAGCAATCGCCTCGGCCGTCAGTAGCGCATGGTTGATGCAACCCAGGCGCACGCCCACCACCAAAATCACCGGCAGGCCCAGCGCCATCGCCAGGTCCGACAGATTGTCCTGATCCGCCAAAGGCACTCGCCAGCCTCCAGCACCTTCGATCAAGGTGAAGTCCGCCTGCATATCGAGAATTTCCCGCATGGGCGTCAACAGTGATTGCACCGTCAATGCCACGCCGGCCTCCCGCGCGGCCAAGTGCGGCGCGATCGGCGGCTCGAACGCCATAGGGTTGACCTGTGCATAAGTCAAAGGCACTGAGCACTCCGCCAGCAACGCCAACGCATCGGCATTGCGCAAGCCCTTGGGTGTCACATCGCATCCAGAGGCGACCGGTTTGCCCGCCGCCGTGCTCAAACCGGCCGACCGCGCGGCATACAGCAAAGCCGCGGCAATGGTGGTCTTGCCGACATCAGTGTCAGTACCGGTGATGAAATAGGCGGCGCTCATAAGGGTTTCTCCAACACGGCGTAGACCACTTGATAAGTCGCCGGCAATCCTTTGGCCTGACGAAACCGCTCATAAGCCTCGATCAAACCGAGGATCCGCGCCCTGCCGGTCAAACCACCCGGCCGACCGGGGTTCAGGTTGTGGGCACCCAGCGCCTTCAGTTCATGGGTCAGGCTGCGCACATCCGGGTAATGCAACACGTGCGGTCGGGTTTCCAGACTCGCGACGCTCAACCCACTGTCCGCGCAAAGCTGTTGATAAACCCCGAACTCGCGAAAGCGGTTGACGTGCACCATGCCATCCACCTGTCGCCAGCTGTCACGCAGCTCGAACAGTGTGCCTACGCATAGACTAGCAAACGCGAAAATTCCGCCTGGTTTCAGCACCCGATTGGCTTCACTGAGCACCGAAGCGAAATCCGCGCACCACTGCACCGCCAGGCTGGAGAAGATCAGATCGCAGGTCGAATCCTGCAACGGTAACCGCTCGGCATCGCCTGCGATGAAATGCGTTGCACCACCTAACGGCCGGGCGTGATTGAGCATGCCTTCGGCGATGTCCAATGCCAGTCCGTGACTGGCAGGAAATCGCTCGCCCAATGCACGGCTGAAATGCCCGGTGCCGCAGCCCAGGTCCAGCCAGACACCCGGCACAAAGTCCTCAGGCAAACGACTCGACAATTCACTGCCAACATCGCGCTGAAATTCGGCCACGCTGTCGTAGCTTGCCGCCGCACGGGAAAAAGAGGCCGCCACCCGGCGTTTGTCGGGCAAACCGCCGGGCAGGTTGGGAAGGGATAAATCAGTCATCACCGCACTCATGCAAAAAGGCCTGAATCGCCCCCGCCACACCGTGAGGGTCTTCCAGAAGAAACGCGTGACTGGCCTGCTCGATCAGACCGATTTCAACATCCGGCAGCAATGTCAGCAGATCACTCGCCGCTTCGGCTGGAACCAGTCCGTCGAGGCCGGCGAACAAGTGCAGTTGCGGGCCGCGGAACGCCTGCAAAGCCTGGCGGGTATCCAGTTGTGCGAGCAACTCCAGGCCGCTCATCAGCACCTCTGCCGAAGTGTGTGGCGCGCCACCGAGCAACAGCCGAGACAACCCGCGCGGGTCTTCAGCCCCCTGAGCGCAGAGCAGCGAAAAACGTTTCAACGTCATGCGCGGATCCGCCTTGCAACCGGCCAGAAACGCATCGAAGGTTTCGGCAGGCATCGCGCTTGGCCATTGCTCATGGGCGACAAAAGAAGGATTGCTCGCCAGGGTCAGCAAGCCGCAGCAGCGATCGCCGCGCCGGGCTGCCAACTCTGAAGCGAGCATGCCGCCCAGCGACCAGCCGCCGAGCCAGGCGTCCTGAGGCACCGTCGAATCCAGCTCATCGAGCCACGCCTCAAGATCGCTCGATTGCAGTTCCGGAAACGGTTCGATCTCGACCCGCAAGCGTTCATCCAGTCCTTGCAACGCTGCCGCCAA
This sequence comes from Pseudomonas sp. PDM25, assembly GCF_019219045.1. NCBI lineage: Bacteria > Pseudomonadati > Pseudomonadota > Gammaproteobacteria > Pseudomonadales > Pseudomonadaceae > Pseudomonas > Pseudomonas sp. PDM25. The sequence goes on along the minus strand of NZ_JAHUWL010000016.1, from coordinate 62,976 downwards.
GGGCTCCAGGGGAGAAATGCCGAGACCCCAGCCGGGCAGCAGAATCAGGCGATCACGCATGGCTTGGCTCCGGTCCCAGTTGTTGAAAACAATCGGCCAGTCCATTTAACAATAGCTGTACCTGCGCCTCGCTGTGGGCGGCGGTCAGGGTCACTCGCAGTCGGGCGCTGCCGGCGGGCACGGTCGGAGGACGGATCGCAGTGACCATCAGACCGCGTTCACGCAGCATCTGCGACAGTCGAACCGCACGCCCGGCATCGCCGATCATGATCGGCTGGATCGGCGTGAAGCTGTCCATCAACTCCAGGCCGATCTGCTCGGCACCGTGGCGGAACTGGCGGATCAACGTTTTCAGATGTTCACGTCGCCAGTGCTCGGTACGCAGCAACTCAAGGCTTTTCAGCGTCGCGCAGGCCAGCGCCGGCGGCTGGCTGGTGGTGTAAATGTAGGGACGGGCGAACTGGATCAGGCTCTCGATCAGCTCTTCGCTGCCAGCCACAAAAGCCCCGGCGGTCCCGAACGCCTTGCCGAGGGTGCCGACAAGCACCGGCACGTCTTCCTGGCTCAAGCCGAAATGCTCGACGATCCCGCCGCCATTGGCACCCAGCGGACCAAAGCCGTGAGCGTCATCGACCATCAGCCAGGCACCTTTGGCCTTGGCTTCCCGCGCCAACGCCGGCAGGTCGGCAATGTCGCCGTCCATGCTGAACACGCCGTCGGTGACCACCAGGGTATTGCCGGTCGCCTTCTCGAGACGCTTGGCCATACTCGCCGCATCGTTGTGCAGATAGCGATTGAAGCGAGCTCCGGACAACAGCCCCGCATCCAGCAGGGACGCGTGATTGAGCCGGTCTTCCAGCACCGTATCGCCCTGCCCGACCAGCGCGGTGACCGCGCCGAGGTTGGCCATGTAACCGGTGGTGAACAACAGCGCGCGCGGACGACCGGTGAACTCGGCCAGGGCTTCTTCCAGTGCGTGATGTGGGCCGCTGTGGCCGATCACCAGATGCGAAGCACCACCGCCCACGCCCCAACGAGCGGCGCCAGCGCACCAGGCTTCGATCACTTGCGGGTGATTGGCCAGGCCCAGGTAATCGTTGTTACAGAACGCCAGCAACGGCTGACCATCGACCACCACTTCCGGGCCTTGAGGGCTTTCGAGCAATGGGCGTTGGCGGTAGAGATTTTCGGCACGACGGGCAGCAAGGCGCGCGCTGAGATCGAAAGACATGCAGACCTCGGGCAGTCAGATTACATAATCCAAGGTTGGGCACAATCCAATGTGGGAGCGGGCTTGCTCGCGAAGACGGACTGACATTCAACAGTGATGTCGACTGTGCCGCCGCTTTCGCGAGCAAGCCCGCTCCCACACTCGATTTGTGTCGGATCAGACAGCAGCGTTATAGAACTGCTCGCTGCTCTTCTGCTCAACCAGCGCTTGTTCGATCGCGGCCTGATGGACTTCGTCAGCGTGCTCTTCACGCGCTTCCGGCAGGATGCCCAGGCGCGAAAACAGTTGCATGTCCTTGTCGGCCTGCGGGTTGGCGGTGGTCAGCAGTTTTTCGCCGTAGAAAATCGAATTCGCGCCGGCGAAGAACGCCAGGGCCTGCATCTGCTCGTTCATCGCTTCGCGGCCGGCGGACAGGCGCACGTGGGATTGCGGCATCAGGATACGTGCGACAGCCAGCATGCGGATGAAGTCGAACGGGTCGATATCGTCAGCATTTTCCAGCGGCGTACCGGCGACTTTCACCAGCATGTTGATCGGCACCGATTCCGGGTGTTCCGGCAGGTTGGCCAGTTGGATCAGCAGATTGGCGCGGTCATCAAGCGACTCGCCCATGCCGAGGATGCCGCCGGAGCAGATCTTCATCCCGGACTCACGCACGTAGGCCAGGGTTTGCAGGCGCTCGCTGTAAGTGCGGGTGGTGATAATGCTGCCGTAGAACTCAGGCGAGGTATCGAGGTTGTGGTTGTAGTAGTCGAGGCCGGCGTCAGCCAGAGCGACGGTCTGGTCCTGATCAAGGCGACCGAGGGTCATGCAGGTTTCCAGGCCCATGGCTTTCACGCCTTTGACCATTTCCAGCACGTAGGGCATGTCTTTGGCCGACGGATGTTTCCACGCCGCGCCCATGCAGAAACGGGTCGAACCGATGGCCTTGGCGCGAGCGGCCTCTTCGAGGACCTTCTGCACTTCCATCAGCTTTTCTTTTTCCAGACCGGTGTTGTAGTGACCGGACTGCGGACAATATTTGCAATCTTCCGGGCAGGCACCGGTTTTGATCGACAGCAGCGTCGACACCTGGACCCGATTGGCGTCGAAATGCGCGCGGTGCACCGTCTGCGCCTGGAACAACAGGTCGTTGAATGGCTGAACGAAGAGTGCTTTGACTTCGGCCAAAGACCAGTCATGACGCAGGGTTGCAGTGGTGCTGGCGCTCATGGGCGTTTCCTTTGTTTTATGCTTGGCAAGCGGCTGGGGGAATGGAATACCCACAGACGCGACACGGATGTTCGGCATATTTAAGGAAGACTCATGCGCTGTCAACCACGATACGAAGGACCGGTTTACATCTGGTTAAAAAGCGATCAATCCTGTTTGCTCTGTTCAGAACCCGCCGATGAATGCACCCCCATCTGCATGGCCTGTGAAACGGAGCTGCCTTGGCTGGGGGATCAATGCCAAACCTGCGCCCTGCCGTTGCCCACCGCTGACCTGACCTGCGGCCAATGCCTGAAACAGCCGCCTGCCTTTGAGCGGGTCGCCACGCCCTGGACTTACAGCTTTCCGGTGGACACGCTGATCACACGCTTCAAACACGCGGCGAAGTGGCCGTTTGGTCGCCTGCTCGCCGAACTTCTCGCTCAGTTCCTGCAACATCGCTTTGATGAAGACCTGAATCGACCCGATGCGCTCATCCCGGTTCCGCTGGCCTCCAAACGACTGCGCCAACGGGGTTTCAACCAGGCCGCGATGCTCGCTCGCTGGCTCAGCACCAGCCTCGACATTCCGTGCGATGAAACGCTGTTGCTGAGAACTCAGGACACCAGCGCCCAACAGGACCTGAATGCCGAGGCCCGCAAAAAGAACCTGCGCAACGCCTTCGCCCTGACGCCCGATGCATGCATCAAGGGTCGTCATTTAGCATTGGTGGACGATGTGTTGACCACCGGCGCCACGGCGCAAGCCCTGGCTCGTCTGTTGATGGACGCCGGCGCCGCTCGGATCGATGTCTACTGCCTGGCCCGCACACCCAAACCTGGCGATACCCCCTGATTTAGTGGCATTCAGGGTGGGAGCGAGCCTGCTCGCGATGACGGTCTATCCGTCACATCTATGGTGAAATTGATGACCCCATCGCGAGCAGGCTCACTCCTACAAGGATATGACCTGACTTGACTCCCGGGCTCCCAGCAGCCAACGTCCTTCCCATCGTCACAGCCCAAAGCGTCTTGCCATGTCCTTGCCTACGTTGTTGTCGCAGCACATTGTCCGTCGTCCGCAGCGCATCGCGTTGCTGCAACACATTGCCGAACAAGGCTCGATCACCCGCGCCGCGAAAAGCGCGGGGCTGAGTTACAAAGCGGCCTGGGACGCCATCGATGAGCTGAACAACCTCGCGCAAAAGCCGTTGGTGGAGCGCAGTGTCGGCGGCAAGGGCGGCGGTGGCGCCAAACTCTCCAGCGAAGGCGAGCGCGTATTGCGCCTGTATCAAAAGCTGCAAGCCTTGCAGGCTCAGGTGCTGGAAGCCGCCGAAGAGGCCAGCGATCTCGACCTGCTCGGCCGACTGATGCTCAGAACCAGCGCGCGCAATCAACTGCATGGCAAGGTCGTGGCGATTGATACCCAAGGGCACAACGACCGTATTCGTCTTGAATTGGCCGAAGGTTTGAGCATTGATGCGCAGATCACTCACGACAGCACCACGCGTCTGGAACTGGAAACCGGCACCGTAGTGGTCGCGCTGATCAAGGCCGGTTGGCTGGAGTTGCTGGGCATCGATCAAGTGGCAACACCTGGCAATAATTGCCTGAAGGGCATCATCGAAGAAATTCTCGACGCCGAGGACGGCCCCAGCGAAGTGCGCATCGGCCTGCCCAATGGCCAGACACTCTGCGCACTGGCCGAACCGCTGCACTTGAGAACCCTCGGTCTGGCCGCCAATAAACCGGTGCGGGTGCAGTTCGCGCCCTCCAACGTTTTGCTCGGTACACCGCTTTGAAACACAAGTGTCATTAACGCTCATTAAGGTGACTGCAAAAACCCGCAGGGAGCCTGATGTGAGCCTATTAGAAGACAACCAATCCACCGACCTCGAGAACATGGTCGGCCTCAGCCGTCGAGGTTTCATCAGCGCTGGCGCCCTTTGCGGTGCAGCCATGTTCCTGGGCGGCAGCCTGCTGAGCCGCAGCGTGCTGGCCGCCAGCGTCAGCGCCGGCTCCAGCAAACTGTTGGGTTTTGACAGTATTCCCGCCGCCACCAGCGACGCCATCACCCTGCCCCCAGGTTACAAATCTTCGGTATTGATCAGTTGGGGCCAACCCCTGCAGAAGAACGGCCCGGCGTTCGACCCGAGCGGCAACGGCACGGCCGAACATCAGGAAGTCCAGTTCGGCGACAACAACGACGGCATGAGCCTGTTTGAATTTCCCGGTGACAACAACCGGGCGCTGATGGCGATCAACAACGAATACACCAACTATCGCTACCTCTACGCCCACGGCGGCATGCCGCAATCGGCTGCTGACGTGCGCAAGGCACTGGCCTGCGAAGGCGTGTCGGTGATCGAAGTGCAGCACAAGAACGGCCAATGGCATTTCGTCCAGGGCTCGCGCTACAACCGGCGGATTCACGGCAACGCGCCGATCAGCCTGAGCGGTCCGGCCGCCGGCCACGAACTGCTGAAAACCAGTGCAGACCCACACGGCAAGAACGTCCTTGGCACCTTCCAGAACTGCGCCAACGGCAAGACGCCGTGGGGCACGTATCTGACCTGCGAAGAGAACTTCACTGACTGCTTCGGCAGCAGCAATGCCGAACAAAAGTTCGACGCCGCGCAAAAACGCTACGGCGCAGTAGCGACCAGTAAAGAGATCAACTGGCACCCACACGACGAGCGTTTCGACCTGGCGAAGAATCCGAACGAACTCAACCGTCACGGTTGGGTCGTGGAAATCGACCCGTTCGACCCGAAATCGACGCCCGTCAAACGCACCGCGCTGGGCCGCTTCAAACATGAAAACGCCGCACTGGCCGAAACCAGTGACGGTCACGCCGTGGTGTACATGGGCGACGATGAACGCGGCGAGTTCATCTACAAATTTGTCAGCCGCGACAGGATCAACCACAAAAACCCCAAGGCCAACCGCGACCTGCTGGACCACGGCACCTTGTACGTGGCGCGCTTCGATGCGGGCGACGGCAATGCCGATCACCCGAAAGGCCAGGGCGAGTGGATCGAACTGACCCACGGCAAAAACGGCATCGACGCCAGCAGCGGTTTCGCCGATCAGGCCGAAGTGTTGATTCACGCCCGACTCGCGGCCAGCGTGGTGAAAGCTACGCGCATGGACCGCCCGGAATGGATCGTCGTCAGCCCCAAGGATGGCCAGGTCTATTGCACGCTGACCAACAACGCCAAGCGTGGCGAGGACGGGCAACCGGTGGGCGGGCCGAACCCGCGCGAGAAGAACGTCTACGGGCAGATTCTGCGCTGGCGCACTGACCGTGACGATCACGGCTCGAAAAGCTTTGCCTGGGATCTGTTTGTGGTCGCCGGCAACCCGGGCGTCCACGCCGGCACGCCGAAGGGCGGTTCATCGAACATCACACCGCAGAACATGTTCAACAGCCCGGACGGCTTGGGTTTCGACAAGGCTGGGCGGTTGTGGATTCTGACCGATGGCGATTCGAGCAACGCAGGCGACTTCGCGGGCATGGGCAATAACCAGATGCTCTGCGCTGACCCGGTCACCGGGGAAATCCGCCGCTTCATGGTCGGGCCAGTGGGCTGCGAGGTGACGGGGATCAGCTTTTCGCCGGATCAGAAGACCTTGTTTGTCGGGATTCAGCATCCGGGGGAAAACGGCGGGTCGACGTTCCCTGAGCATCTGCCGAATGGCAAACCGCGGTCTTCGGTGATGGCGATTTCTCGTGAGGACGGTGGCATCGTCGGCGCCTGATCGGGCCTCTTCGCGAGCAAGCCCGCTCCCACATTGGATCTGTGGCACACCGCAAATCTCCTGTGGGAGCGGGCTTGCTCGCGAAGGCGTCAACCCAGACAACACTCATCTCAAGCCCAACCCCTAAAGACACCCCGTCTGCGCTACCATGCTTGGCCGGACGCGGCAGCCTGCTGCGCGCAGGAGTCAGCATGGCCCACCCGTTTGCAACCCTCACCCCAGACCTCGTGCTCGATGCCGTCGAAAGCATCGGCTTTCTCAGCGACGCGCGCATTCTGGCGCTCAACAGCTACGAGAACCGTGTCTATCAGGTCGGTATCGAAGACTCCGAACCGCTGATCGCCAAGTTCTACCGTCCGCAGCGCTGGACCAACGAAGCGATTCTCGAAGAGCACCAATTCACCTTTGAACTCGCCGAATGCGACGTACCGGTGGTCGCGCCGATGATTCACAACGGTGCCAGCCTGCACGAACACAACGGTTTCCGTTTCACCCTGTTCCCCCGCCGTGGTGGCCGTGCGCCGGAGCCGGGCAATCTCGATCAGCTGTATCGCCTGGGGCAACTGCTCGGTCGCCTGCACGCCGTCGGCTCTACCAAACCGTTCGAACACCGCGAAGCGCTGGGTGTGAAGAACTTCGGTCATGACTCGCTGACGACATTGCTCGAAGGCAATTTCGTACCCAAAAGTCTGCTGCCCGCCTACGAGTCCGTGGCCCGTGACCTGCTCAAGCGGGTGGAAGAGGTCTACAAGGCCACGCCGCACAAGAACATCCGCATGCACGGCGACTGCCACCCCGGCAACATGATGTGCCGCGACGAGATGTTCCACATCGTCGACCTCGACGACTGCCGCATGGGCCCTGCGGTGCAGGACATCTGGATGATGCTGGCGGGTGATCGTCAGGAATGTCTCGGTCAGTTGTCGGAATTGATGGACGGCTACAGTGAGTTCCACGACTTCGATCCGCGGGAACTGGCGTTGATCGAACCGCTGCGCGCCTTGCGCCTGATGCACTACAGCGCCTGGCTCGCCCGCCGCTGGGACGACCCGGCATTCCCGCACAGTTTTCCGTGGTTCGGCAGTGAACGGTATTGGGGCGACCAGGTGTTGGCCTTGCGCGAACAACTGGCTGCGCTCAATGAAGAGCCCCTAAAACTCTTTTAAACACCGCGTCCCCTTGTAGGAGCAAGGCTTGCCCGCGATGAACGATAACGCGGTCCGCCAGACAGACCGCATCGATCCAATCGCGGGCAAGCCATGCTCCTACAAAAAAAAAGCGACACGACACGTCTATACAACCGCCTTACAATCCCCTCTTTGTTAGCTGCCTAAGCAAGGATTCTGCATGCAAGCCGCCAACCCGCGTCGCGGGTACATTCTAGGCCTGAGTGCCTACATCATCTGGGGACTTTTCCCGCTCTACTTCAAAGCCATCGCCAGCGTGCCCGCCGTGGAGATCATCATCCACCGAGTGCTCTGGTCCGCGCTGTTCGGCACCTTGCTGCTGATGGTGTGGAAACATCCGGGCTGGTGGCGCGAGTTGCGTGACAACCCGAAACGCCTGGCGATCCTGGCCCTGAGCGGCACGCTGATCGCGGCCAACTGGCTGACCTACGTCTGGTCGGTGAACAACGGGCGCATGCTCGAAGCCAGTCTCGGTTACTACATCAACCCGCTGGTGAATGTGCTGTTGGGCATGCTGATCCTTGGCGAACGGCTGCGACGCATGCAATGGCTGGCGGTTGGCCTGGCGGCGGTCGGCGTCGCGCAACAGGTCTGGCAAGTCGGCAGTCTGCCTTGGGTGTCGTTGGTGCTGGCGCTGACCTTCGGTTTCTACGGACTGATCCGCAAACAGGCACCGGTCAAGGCGTTACCGGGTCTGGTGGTGGAAACCTGGATGCTGGTGCCGATTGCGATTGCCTGGCTGCTATTCAATCAGACGGCCACCAGCGCTCAGCCTGAATTCTGGACCACGTCCGAAGCCTGGTGGCTGGTGGCCGCCGGTCCGGTGACGCTGGTGCCGCTGGTGTGTTTCAACGCCGCTGCACGGCATTTGCCCTACACGACGTTGGGATTCCTCCAATACCTGGCACCGACCCTGGTGCTGTTGCAGGCCGTTCTGTTGTTTGGCGAAAAATTGTCGTCGAGCACACTGGTAGCGTTCATCTTTATCTGGGCGGGCCTGGCGGTTTACAGCATTGACGCGTGGATAAGTCTGCGACGTCGCCGCTGATCAAAAAACGCACAAACCTCTGCAAGCCACGGCTACCGTGGCCTGCATCGATCCTTCCCAAGGTTATCCACAGCGTGATCCCCGGCGTTTGTGTGCAAGTCCCTGAAACTGCTGGTTTTTTGATCAGCTCCTGAAGAGTCCCGGACGACGTGGCCTGGAGAACGGTCTCTACAGGTTATCCACAGGCAGGTGCACGTATAACTTGGATAACCTGTTCAGGGTTCACTGCGCAGCACCAATTCGACCATCAAATCATCCGCCAGGGTTTCCAGGCGCGATTGCAGCACGTCCAGGGACAGCGTCAACGGCACTGCGAGAATCGCTTCAGCGTGGAATAAAGGCTCGCTGCTCATCGGCGCCGGACGTACTTCAGTCACCAGACGCTCCAGGTTCACCCCCTGTTCACTCAGCAGACGCGTGATGTCGCGTACGATCCCCGGGCGGTCATTGCCCACCAACTCCATGGCTATCGGTTTCCAGGTGCAGGATTGCTCGATGCCGCTTTCGGCAATCAGCACACGAATGCCATGGGCGGACAACGCCTGTAGGGCATCGACCAATTCATCGTAGGCCTCGGCCGGCACGCCCACGCGAAGAATCCCGGCGAACTGCCCGGCCATGCGCGACATGCGACTCTCCAGCCAGTTACCGCCGTGCTCGGCGATGCATTGGGCAATGCGCTCGACCTGCCCAGGCTTGTCCGGAGCGAAAACAGTGAGTACGAGGTGGTCCATGGCGCAGCCCTCTTTTGTTATAGAAAAAGAAGTATAGGCAAAGGTGGTTGCTGCGCTGAATCGGCTGACGCCTTCGCGAGCAGGCTCGCTCCCACAGGATTCGCGCAGGCCTTTGTGGGAGCGAGCCTGCTCGCGAATGGGGCACCGCCGATCTAGTTGGAAAAACAAATCGTGTACAAGTTTTTATATTTAACTGGAACAATCCAATGGTTTTTTGAGAACATCCTGTTCCCCGACGTGACCGCAATGCGTCATGGCGTCGCAGAACGACGTAATTAGTCTAATTTTCACAAGCGCAATTCATCATGTAGTATGCCGCAGCGCGCACTACATAACGCTGGATCGATGTCTGCCGCAGGTGCAGCCACAACCCTGAAAGCCCCGTCAGCAAGGCCTCAACGCCGTTGATTGGTCATAACCCAGCCGCCCGCAATGGCATGTACTGGTCAACAGATTTGTGGTTTAAATGCCAGAGGCTTCATTGTTAAATTGAAGAGCTGAAAAGCGAAATAGCTGAGCAGAGTGAGGCAAGCAATGACTGAACACGTTCAAGTCGGTGGCCTGCAGGTCGCCAAAGTCCTGTTCGACTTCGTGAACAACGAAGCCATTCCCGGTACCGGCCTCACCGCCGATAAGTTCTGGGCCGGTGCCGACAAGGTCATTCATGACCTGGCGCCGAAGAACAAAGCCCTACTCGCCAAACGCGATGATTTCCAGGTTCGTATCGATGGCTGGCACCAATCCCGTGCCGGTCAACCACACGACGCCGTGGCCTATAAAGCCTTCTTGCAAGACATCGGTTATCTGCTGCCAGAAGCGGCTGATTTCCAGGCAACGACGCAAAACGTCGATGACGAAATCGCCCGCATGGCCGGTCCACAGCTTGTGGTTCCGGTGATGAACGCCCGTTTCGCGCTCAATGCCTCGAACGCCCGTTGGGGTTCGCTGTATGACGCGCTCTACGGCACCGATGCCATCAGCGAAGCTGACGGCGCGGAAAAAGGCAAAGGCTACAACAAGGTTCGCGGCGACAAGGTCATCGCCTTCGCCCGCGCCTTCCTCGACGAAGCGGCGCCATTGGCTGCCGGCACTCACGTCGATTCCACCGGCTACAAGATTGTTGACGGCAAACTGGTGGTCGCCCTTAAAGGCGGCAGCAACACCGGTCTGCGCGATGATACGCAACTGATCGGTTTCCACGGCGATACAGCGGCTCCAACCGCGATCCTGCTGAAAAACAACGGCCTGCACTTCGAAATCCAGATCGATGCCAGCACCCCGGTCGGCCAGACCGATGCTGCCGGCCTCAAAGACATCCTGATGGAAGCCGCACTGACCACCATCATGGACTGCGAAGACTCCGTCGCCGCCGTCGATGCCGATGACAAAGTGGTGATCTACCGCAACTGGCTCGGCCTGATGAAGGGCGATCTGTCGGAACAAGTCTCCAAGGGCGGTCAGACTTTTACCCGCACCATGAACGCCGACCGCACTTACACCGGTGTCGATGGTAAAGAACTGAGCCTGCATGGTCGTTCGCTGCTGTTCGTGCGCAACGTCGGTCACCTGATGACCATCGACGCAATCCTCGATAAAGACGGCAACGAAGTGCCGGAAGGCATCCTCGACGGCCTGGTCACCAGCCTCGCGGCCATCCACAGCCTCAACGGCAACAACTCGCGCAAGAACAGCCGCACCGGCTCGGTCTACATCGTGAAACCGAAGATGCACGGCCCGGAAGAAGCAGCGTTCACCAACGAGCTGTTCGGTCGCATCGAAGAAGTACTCGGTTTGCCACGTAATACGCTGAAAGTCGGGATCATGGACGAGGAGCGCCGTACCACGGTCAACCTCAAGGCCTGCATCAAGGCTGCCAGCGAGCGTGTAGTGTTCATCAACACCGGTTTCCTCGACCGTACCGGTGATGAAATCCACACCTCCATGGAAGCCGGCCCGATGGTGCGCAAGGCGGACATGAAGGCTGAGAAGTGGATCGGCGCCTACGAGAACTGGAACGTCGATATCGGTTTGAGTACCGGCCTGCAAGGTCGCGCGCAGATCGGTAAAGGCATGTGGGCGATGCCCGACCTGATGGCGGCGATGCTCGAACAGAAAATCGCTCACCCGCTGGCGGGTGCCAACACTGCGTGGGTTCCATCGCCGACCGCTGCTGCGCTGCATGCGCTGCATTACCACAAGGTCGATGTGTTCGCCCGTCAGGCCGAGTTGGCCAAACGTGCGCGCGCTTCGGTGGATGACATCCTGACCATCCCGTTGGCTGTCAATCCAGACTGGACTGCAGAGCAGATCAAGAACGAACTGGACAACAACGCCCAGGGCATTCTCGGTTATGTGGTGCGCTGGATCGACCAGGGCGTGGGCTGTTCGAAAGTGCCGGACATCAATGACGTCGGCCTGATGGAAGACCGTGCGACGCTGCGCATTTCCAGCCAGCACATCGCCAACTGGCTGCGTCACGGCATCGTCACCGAAGATCAGGTCATGGAAAGCCTCAAGCGCATGGCGCCAGTGGTTGACCGTCAGAACGCCAATGACCCGCTGTATCGCCCGCTGGCACCTGACTTCGACAGCAACATCGCCTTCCAGGCGGCGGTCGAACTGGTGGTCGAAGGCACGAAGCAGCCGAACGGCTACACCGAGCCGGTCCTGCACCGTCGTCGCCGCGAGTTCAAGGCTGCCAAAGGCCTTTGACTGAGCGCTGACGCCGGACAAAAAAAGCCCTGATCGAAAGATCAGGGCTTTTTTGTTTCAAATCGGTTACTACACATCCATTCCCAACTCATGCTTGACCAGCGCCAACAGCTTGCCGGTATCGACAGGCTTGAGCAGGAAGTCGACCACGCTTAAATGCATCGCGGCGATCGCGTCTTCCACGTCGGCGTCACCGGAAACGATGATGATCGGCATTGCCGCCCGAACCGACTCACGAACCTGACGAATCAGGTCCAGACCATCGACATTTCCCATCCGCAGATCGGTAATCACCAGGCCAATCGATGGCGTCGTCTCCAACATTTTGAGTGCGCTTTCGCCACTGGCGGCGGTCACGCAGCGCACTCCGTCCAGGGCCAGAATCTCCGACAGCAACTCGCGCGCATCTTTATCGTCATCGACGATCAGCACCCGCTGCGGCGGCAGGTCGGGTTCCAGCATGACGTCACTCAGCGCCTTGCGCTCAGCGTCACTCAAAATATCGTGGTCGGACATGGCTTACTCTACGTTTTCATTTCTATTCCCTAGCACATCGGTCAGACATCGCTAAGTAGGCCTTCAATGTGCACGTCGTCGGAAAAGTTTCCTATAGCCAATGTAGGAGGTTTTTCCCACAGTTGCGTCAGACATTTCCCAAATATCGACAGCCTCGCTGCCTACCTAGACTTACGTCCAATGGGCACCCCGCGCGCAGGGGCCGACCATGGCTCAGTCATCCGACAACAACAATTCAAAAAAGACTGCGGTAATGGTTATGAGTAAAACGGACGCCTTCACACAGGCCGGGAAAACCGCGGTGTTGCAGAACATCCAGGGCACTTTGCAATTCCTGCAGCGCTTCCCTCCCTTCAATCAGATGGAACACGCCCACTTGGCGTACCTGGTCGAGCAGTGTCAGCTGCGTTTTTATGCGCCCGGCGAGAGCATCCTCAAGCCCGCCGACGGCCCGGTTGAGCATTTCTACATCGTCAAGCAAGGCCGGGTCGTGGGTGAACGCCCCCATACCGCCAAGGGCGGCACCGAAACCACCTTCGAAATCACCACCGGCGAGTGTTTCCCCCTCGCCGCGCTGCTGGGTGAGCGCGCGACGCGTACCGAACATCTGGCCTCCGAAGACACTTTTTGCCTACAGCTGAACAAGCTGGCGTTCATTAAACTGTTCGCACTTTCCAACGCGTTTCGCGACTTTGCCCTACGCGGCGTGAGCAGCCTGCTGGATCAGGTCAACCAGCAAGTCCAGCAAAAAGCCGTGGAAACCCTCGGCACGCAGTACTCGCTCAATACCCGTCTGGGCGAATTGGCCATGCGCCATCCGGTCACCTGCAACCCGACCACGCCCCTGCGTGAAGCCGTGACCCTGATGCATGAGCAGCAGGTCGGCAGCATTGTGGTGGTCGACGAACATAAAGCGCCGCTGGGGATTTTCACCCTGCGCGACCTGCGCCACGTGGTGGCCGACGGCACTAACGATTTCAACGAAGCCATCGAGCGCCACATGACCCAGGCGCCGTTTTTCCTGTCGCCGGACCACAGCGCCTTCGATGCGGCGATTGCCATGACCGAACGGCACATCGCCCACGTCTGCCTGGTGAAGGATCATCGCCTGTGCGGCGTGGTCTCGGAACGTGATCTGTTTTCCCTGCAACGGGTTGATCTGGTGCATCTGGCGCGGACTATCCGCAGCGCTCAGAAGGTGGAAAACCTGGTCGCGATGCGCGGCGAGATCGGCCAACTGGTGGAGCGCATGCTGGCCCACGGTGCCTCTTCAACCCAGATCACGCACATCATCACCCTGCTCAACGACCACACCGTGTGCCGGGTGATCGAACTGACCCTCGCCGAGAAAGGCGACCCCGGCATTGCGTTCAGCTGGCTGTGCTTCGGTAGCGAAGGCCGTCGCGAACAGACGCTGCACACCGATCAGGACAACGGCATTCTCTTCGAAGCCCGGGATGCGGCCCACGCCGCCGAGATTCGCGGCAAATTGCTGCCCATCGCCCAGCAGATCAACCAAAGCCTGGCGCTTTGCGGTTTCACCCTGTGCAAAGGCAACATCATGGCCGGCAACCCCGAGCTGTGTCTGTCCCGGGCCGAGTGGTCACGACGTTTTGCCGCGTTTATCCGCGAGGCCACGCCGGAGAACCTGTTGGGTTCGAGCATTTATTTCGACTTGCGGGTGGTCTGGGGTGACGAGCAAGGCTGCGAGCAGCTGCGTCATGGCATTCTCGATCAGGTGAATGACAACCGACTGTTCCAACGAATGATGGCCGAGAACGCCCTGCGCAACCGTCCGCCCGTGGGACGTTTCCGTGAGTTCGTACTGGCTCGCAAGAATGGCGAGAAAGCCACTCTGGACTTGAAAATCCAGGGGCTGACGCCGTTTGTCGACGGTGCCCGACTGCTCGCCTTGGCCCATGGGGTCGAGGCGAACAACACGTTGGAGCGCTTTCGCCAACTGGTGGACAAAGAAGTCATCGAACGGCTGGACGGTGCGGCGTACGAAGAGGCCTATCACTTCATTCAGCAAACCCGCATGCAGCAACATCAGCTACAGACCCGGGAGAACTTGCCCTACTCCAACCGGGTCGATCCGGACAGCCTCAATCATCTGGATCGACGGATCCTGCGTGAATCCCTGCGCCAGGCACAACGTCTGCAAAGCAGCCTGGCCCTGCGGTATCAGCTATGAGCCTGTTTTCATGGCTGCGCCCGGCAGGTCCGAGCCTTCCCGGCGAACTTCAACAACGTTTGCAACGCTTGCCTTCGGCGGCAGAGCTGGGCGAATGCAGCCTGCGCGAACAACGCTGGGTGGTGCTCGACCTGGAAACCACCGGGCTGAACCTGAACAGGGATCGGGTGTTGTCCATCGGCGCGGTGGTGATCGAGGACGGCGCGATCGACTTCAGCCAGCAGTTCGAACGCACGTTGCAATGCGCCGACATGAAGTTGGCGCCCAGCGTGTTGATCCATGGCCTGGGGCCGAGTGCGATTGCCGCGGGCAGCGATCCGGCTCAGGCCCTGGTCGAGTTCATGGAGTTCGTCGGCGACAGCCCGGTGCTGGCGTTTCATGCGCCGTTCGATCAGCACATGCTCGGGCGCGCGCTGAAAGATCATCTGGGCTACAAGTTGCAGCATCCGTTTCTGGATGTGGCAGACATCGCGCCGCTGCTTTGCCCTCAGGCGCACATTCGCGATGCCGGGCTGGATCAGTGGATCGACTGGTTCAAACTGGAAGTGTTCGAGCGCCACAATGCCAGTGCCGATGCGTTGGCCACCGCTGAGCTGGCGTTGATTCTGTTCAGCCGGGCGCGGCAGTTGCAGATTCATAGCCCGTTGAATCTGCAGCAGCGGTTGAGTCAGTGGAAGCGCAGACAGCGAGCGCCTTCCTTCTAAATCTCTGGCGCCTGTTCTGGCGCCTTCGCGAGCAAGCCCGCTCCCACATGGTTTTGTGTCGTTCGCCAATTTCGTGAACGACATAAGACCTGTGGGAGCGTGGCTTGTCGGATCGCCGCACCGCCGCGATGAACGATGACGCGGTCCACCTGACCAGTGGCCAATTGCTTACCACCCCCGCCTCTGCCACAATCGCGAACAATTCTCGTTAGTTAACACTTCCCAATCGGTGATGCTGCGTGTCGTCAGTCCAAAGCCCTCAAAGTGAGCTCGTTGGTGCGTTGTATCGCGACCATCGCGGTTGGCTATTGGCTTGGCTTCGACGCAATGTGGCGTGTCCGCAAAGGGCCGAAGACCTGAGTCAGGACACTTTCGTGCGTTTGCTGGGTCGTGAAGAACTGAAGGAGCCGCGTGAACCGCGCGCGTTTCTGGTGGCGATTGCCAAGGGTCTGCTGTTCGACTATTTCCGCCGCGCCGCGCTGGAACAGGCCTACCTCACCGAACTGATGCTGATCCCCATAGGTTTACAACCGTCGGTGGAGGAACAGCAGCTGATCCTCGAAGACCTCAAAGCCATCGACCGCCTGCTCGGCAAGCTCTCAAGCAAGGCCCGGGCAGCGTTTCTGTATAACCGTCTCGACGGTCTCGGCCACGCCGAAATCGCCCAGCGCCTGGGCGTGTCAGTGCCGCGGGTGCGTCAGTATCTGGCCCAAGGCATTCGTCAGTGCTACATCGCGTTGTACGGTGAGCCGCTATGAGCCCGGTCAGTTCCAAACCCGTCTCGGCGCAGGTGCTGGATGCCGCGATTGCCTGGCAGTTGTCCCTGGATTCCGGCAACCCGGTGGAGCGCGAAGAGTTTGCCAAATGGCACGCCGCCCACGAAGAGCATGCGCGGGCCTGGCGCCAACTGGGCATGCTCGACCAGCGCTTCAGCGTTGCCAGCGGCCCGGCCCGCACCGCGTTACTGCAATCGCGCGAAAGCATTCGCCGGCGTGTGCGCAAACTCGGCAGCGGCGTGGCCAGTATCGTCGCGGTGATCGGGTTGGCGTTGTTCGCCGGCGATCGTTATCTGCCGATCGACTATTGGCTGGCCGACCAGCGCACCGCCACCGGCGAGCAACGCACCCTGCGCCTGACTGACGGCACACTGATCAACCTCAACACCCACAGTGCCGTGGATGTGCGTTTCGATGAAAAACAACGGCTGATCATCCTCCAGGAAGGGGAAATCCTCGTCGAAACCGGTCATGGCGACGCCCGGCCATTTATCGTCGAAACCCGCGAAGGCAGCATGCGTGCACTGGGAACAAGGTTCCTGGTCAAGCGTGAAGAAGAAGGTACGCGCCTGAGCGTGCTGAAATCGGCGGTGGCCGCCAATCCCGGGGCGAGCGCTGAAGAGCAGATTCTGCGTGAAGGCCAGCAAGTCCTGATGCGCAGCAATGGCCTCGGTCCGATCGTCGCGCTCACCCTCGGCGCCGATGCCTGGACCCGCGGCATGCTGGTGGTGGACAACACACGGCTGGAAGACCTGGTGCAAGAACTCGGTCGTTATCGACGCGGGTATCTTGGCGTTGCGCCAGAAATCGCCGACCTGCGCATCACCGGCAGCTTCCCGCTGCACGACACCGATCTGGCCCTGAGCGCCCTGCTGCCGACCCTGCCGGTGCAGATCGAACAGCACACGCCGTGGTGGGTGACGGTGGCGGCAAAAACTGAGGCCAAGCCCTAAAAGGTGCTGCGCCTGATAGACCGCCTTCGCGAGCAAGTCGAATCGTCGCACCGCCGCTCCCACATTCGACCGCATTCTCATGGAAGAACTCGGTGAAATGTGGGAGCGGGCTTGCTCGCGAAGAGGCCATCAGCCTCGCCACATCAAAACGACGTGTTTGCTGAATCGAAATTATTTTCATCTAGCCCCTATCACTTTTGAATTCTCGTCCGGCACCTAGGCAATTGAGAAATATTTCCATTCAGGAGCCGCTGTATGTCCCGTTCGCTAGACACCGTGTTGCGCCCCAGTTTGCTGGCGATTGCCATTGCCCTTTGTGCCCCTCTGGCCAGCAGTCAGCTGATGGCCGCTGAACAGGCGTCCAGCGTTCGCGCCTACAACCTGCCGGCCGCGCCATTGGCCAGCACCCTGAACCAGATCGCCAGCCAGGCCGGCCTCGCGTTGTCGTTGAATCCATCGCTGGCGGCAGGCAAGACCTCGGCGCCGGTCAAAGGCCAGTTCGACGCAGCCGGCGCCCTGCGCGAAGCCTTGCGCGGCACCGGTCTGCAACTGGAACAGAGCAGCACTGGCACCTTCAGCCTGGTGGCCGTGCCAGAGGGCGTGATGGCCCTGCCGGAAACCGCCGTCATTGGCGTGGAAAACACCGAAAGTGCCTGGGGACCGGTGCAAGGTTACCTGGCGACCCGCACCGCCGCCGGCACCAAGACCGATACCGCGCTGGTCGAAGCGCCGCGCTCGATTTCGATCGCCACCCGCGAGCAAATGGACGACCGCAATGTGCACAGCCTCGATGACGCGGTGCGCTACATGCCCGGCATCACTTCCAGCAGCTACGGCAGCGACACCCGTGCCGACTGGTTGCGCGTGCGCGGTTTCGAGCCGACGCAATTCCTCGATGGCCTGCCACTGCCAAAAGGCGTGTACGCCAACCCGAAACAGGAAACCTGGAACCTTGATCGCCTCGCCCTGCTGCGCGGCCCGGCCTCGTCGGTTTACGGCCAGACCCCGCCAGGCGGCTTGCTGGACATGGTCAGCCGTCGTCCCAGCGCCGAGTCGAGCAGCGAAATCCAGGTGCAATACGGTAGTGACAATCATCGCCAGATCAACTTCGCCAGCACCGGCAAGATCGATGACGAAGGCCAGTTCCTCTACGGTTTGAGCGGTGTGGTGCGCGACAGCGGCACGCAGATCGACCACGTCGACAACAAGCGCTACAACATCGCGCCGAGCCTGACCTGGAACATTGACGAAGACACCAAATTCACCCTGCTGACGCAATTCACCCGCGACGATACCGGCATCACCAGCCAATTTCTGCCGGTGCAAGGCACCAAGATCCATTCGCCCCTCGGCAAGATTTCCCATCATAAAAACCTGGGCGACCCGGACTGGGAATTCTACGACCGCACTTACTACGCACTGGGCTACGCCTTTGAACATCGTTTGAACGATGTCTGGCAGTTCAAGCAGAACCTGCGTTACACCAAATCGGACCTGTCCTTCCAGGCCCTCACCCCCGGCGCCTACCCGTTCACCCAGGTGGATGCCGAAGGCAACGTTGGCCGCTCGAGCACCAGTGTCGATGAGGACATCAGCCAGTTCGCCGTGGACAACAACTTCCAGGGCGACTTCGCGACCGGCGATATCCGTCACACGCTGCTGATCGGCCTCGATCATCAGCGCACCAACACCAACTACACCTCGATTTTCGGTGACGGTCTGACCACTAACGTCAACAACCCGATCTATGGCCAGCCCATTGTTCGTCCGCCACGTTCGGCGGCGTTCTATGACTACGACCAGAAAACTTACCAGACCGGCCTGTACGTTCAGGACCAGATGGCCCTCGACCAATGGCGTCTGACGTTGGGTGGGCGTGAAGACTGGGTCCACACCGGCACCAAATTCTTCAACAAAGGCGATGCCACCCATACCGAGCGCGACAAGAACTTCAGCGGCAACGCGGCGATCAGCTACGTGTTCGACAACGGCATCGTGCCGTACCTGTCGTACGCCGAGTCGTTCCAGCCGACCAGCAATGCCACCGCATCGCCGACCGATTCGTTCAAGCCGACTGAAGGCAAACAGTGGGAACTGGGCATCAAGTACCAACCGCCTGGCAGCATCACCCTGTTGACCGCAGCGGTCTATGACCTGACCCAGAAAAATGTCTCCGTCACCACGACCAACTCGGACAACGTTTCGGTCACCAGCCAGACCGGTGAAGTGAAAGTCAAAGGCCTGGAACTGGAAGCCGTCTCCGACGTGACCGAGAACCTCAAGGTCATCGCCGCTTACACCCTGGCCAAATCCGAAGTGCAGAACGGCACTTTCAAAGGCAATCGTCTGCAACTGATGCCTAACCAGCAGGCGTCCCTGTGGACCGATTACACCTGGCACAACGGCATGCTGGACGGTTTCGGCATTGGCGCCGGCGCTCGCTACACCGGCAACACCTACGGCGACCAGGGCAATACCTCGCTCGGCAAGGCGGACGCCTACACCGTGTTCGACGCCGCGGTTCATTACGACCTGGGCCGCCTGGACAACAGCCTCAAAGGCGCCTCCCTGGCACTGAACGCCACCAACCTGTTCGACAAGGACTACATCTCCACGTGCGACAGCTTCTACTGCTACTACGGCGACCAACGCAGCGTCGTCGCCAGTGCTACTTACAAGTGGTAATGGCCTGACCCGGCACGCCCAAGACCCGAGCCGTCCGACAGGGGCGGCTTTGGTATTTCTGAAGGCTATGAAATGAAAAGCAAAACAATTCGCCGCTGGTCCTTCGTCCACACCTGGACCAGCCTGATCTGCACCGTGTTCCTGCTGATGCTCGCACTGACCGGCCTGCCATTGATCTTTCACCACGAGATCGACCACTTGCTGGGCGATGCCGCTGAATTGAAGACGATGCCGGCGGACACCCCGCAGCTGAATTTGCAGCAATTGGTGCAGGCCGCTGAAAAACATCGCCCTGGCGAAGTCATGCAGTATTTCGGCTTCGACGAAGACCAGCCCAACGCCGCGATCACGATCATGGCGGCCACCGCCGGCACCGAGCCGAACTCGTCTCACACCTTCATGCTCGACGCCCGCACCGGTGAAGCGCTGGAGATGCCCTCGGCCAACGGCGGCTTCATGATGATCATGTTGCGCCTGCACGTGGACATGTTCGCCGGTCTGCCGGGCAAGTTGCTGCTGGCGTTCATGGGCATTCTGTTCGTGGTGGCGATTGTCTCCGGGACGGTGCTGTACCTGCCGTTCATGCGCCGTTTGAAATTCGCCACCGTGCGCCAGGACAAATCCACGCGCCTGCGCTGGCTCGATCTGCACAATTTGATCGGCGTGGTGACCTTGACCTGGGCCTTGGTGGTCGGCGTCACCGGCGTCATCAGTGCCTGCGCCGACCTGTTGATCGCCGCGTGGCGCAACGACAGCCTGAGCGCGATGGTCGCGCCGTACCGTGACGCACCGCCACTGACACAACTGGCGCCCGCGACCCGCTTGCTCGACATCGCCAAGGAAGTCGCACCGGGCATGCAGCCGGACTTCATCGCCTTCCCCGGCACACGATTCTCCAGCGAACACCATTACGCGGTGTTCATGAAAGGCAGCACTCACCTGACCTCGCACCTGCTGACACCGGTGCTGATCGACGCCAACACCCTGCAAGTCACCGCCGTGGCCGAACGCCCGTGGTACATGGACGCCATGGGCATGTCCCAGCCGTTGCACTTCGGTGATTACGGCGGCATGCCGATGAAGATCCTCTGGGCGACGTTGGATGGGCTGACCATCGTCGTGCTCGGCAGCGGAGTTTATCTTTGGGTGGTGCGGCGCAAGGCTGCGAAACCGGTGTTCGAGAACGCGGAGAGTGCAGCATGAGGCCGCGGCAGTCGAATTTCTGGAAGGTGTTCTCCACCCCAACGGTTATCGCCCTGTTCAGCGCGGCGGGGTTGTTCGCCGCGTTACTGGGGGATGGCGTGTGGGACGCATTGAGTTGGCTTGGCCTGGGCATTCCCGCCGCCCTTGCCCTGCGCGGCCTGCTGCAACGCCGCTAAAAACCTGTGGGAGCGGGCTTGCTCGCGAAGGCGGTGTGCCAGTAAACATTGAAGCTGTCTGACACACCGCCTTCGCGAGCAAGCCCGCTCCCACAGGGGGTTTGAGCTCCCGGATCCACGCGCTATGCTGCCCAGCACTGCCCATACCGAGACGCTGCCATGTCCGCCGCCAGCATGACCCTGTTCCACAACCCTTTATCGCCCTTCGTTCGCAAAGTCATGGTGCTGCTGCACGAAACCGGTCAACAGGACCGCGTGACGCTGCAAGACTGCGTGCTCACACCGGTCAGCCCGGACCTGATGCTCAACGAAGACAACCCGCTGGGTAAAATCCCGGCCCTGCGCCTGGCCGATGGCAACGTCATTCATGACAGCCGGGTGATCCTCGATTACCTCGACCACCAGCACGTCGGCAACCCGCTGATCCCGCGTGACGGCTCAGCCCGCTGGCGGCGCCTGACCCTGGCCTCCCTGGCCGACGGGATCATGGACGCTGCGGTGCTGATTCGTTATGAAGTCGCTCTGCGTGCCCCGGAAAAACACTGGGATGAGTGGCTCGATGGCCAGCGCGAGAAGATTCGTCGCGCCCTGGCACTGCTGGAAGCGGACGCGATTGCCGAGCTGACCAGCCATTTCGATGTGGCGGCGATCAGTGTTGCCTGTGCGTTGGGCTACCTGGATTTGCGCCATCCGGATCTGGAATGGCGCACGGTGAATCCGAAGCTGGCGAACTGGTATTTTGAGGTGAGTCAGCGGGCTTCGATGCTCGCGACGATGCCCAAGGTTTAGATTTTCACTGGCTGTCAGGGCCTCTTCGCGAGCAGGCTCGCTCCCACAGTTGATCGGTTGTGTGCACGAATTTTGTGTTCACTGGAGATCCCTTGTGGGAGCGAGCCTGCTCTCGATGGCACCACAGCGGATCCACTGGAAACAACCCGAATATCAGCGTCGCCAACACCTCGCCCTCACGCTGATCCTCGCGCAACCCCAACGACCGGCTCATTCCACCGCTCCAATATCAAACACCAACGGCTTGGCCGGCTTCTGCCCGATCCCATACCAGTCCAGCTTGCGGGTCAGCACCATGAACACGCCCAACAACCCGAACAACAGCAGCGAACCCATCAACAACGCGTAATCCTCGGCACTCAGCAAGCCATAGAGCAAGCCATACAACGCCGCCAGCCCTGCCGAAAAACTCAAGCCGTGACGCACGCTGCGCAGCACATGGCAGACATAAAAGCCGATCAGCAACACGCAGCTGCCCGCCGACAACAGGTATGCCAGAGCAAAGCCGATGTGCTCGGACAGCGACAGCAGCAACAAGTAGAAAAACGCCAACGCCACCCCCACCAACGCGTACTGGATTGGATGCACGGCCATACTTTTGAGCACTTCGAACAGGAAGAATCCGGCGAAGGTCAGGGCAATGAACAGCAGCGCGTATTTGATCGCCCGATCACTCTTGAGGTACTGATCCACCGGATCGATGAAACTCACCCCGAAGTTGCGGCTCTTGAACTCGTCACAACGGTCGCTGGTCAGGCAGTTGGTCAAGGCTTCTTCCAGGTTGGTGGAAAAGAACGAAGTCTGCCAATTCGCGGTAAAACCTGTCCCGGTGACTTCACGCTGAGCCGGCAAGTAGTTGCCGATAAAACTCGGGTGAGGCCAGTTGGCCGCCAGTTGCACCTTGCTGGTTTTGCCGACCGGAGTGATCTGCAACTGGCCGGTGCCCTGCAGGCGCAGGTCAAAGGCGAACGCCAGTTCCGCGCCTTTGTGCCTGTCCAGCGCGGGCAACATGACGTGTGCCCCCTCGCCTAGCCAGCCCAGCTGCGTGCCCGGTTCAAAGTCCAGACTCTGACCATTGAGGTCCAGTTTCAGGGCATTTTCGATCCCGCGGATATCGCTGATGCCTATCGTCAGAAATGCTTGATCAAACTGATAGTCGGCGAAATCTTCCTTGATGCCCAGCTGCGCGGGAATCGAAAACAGGCCGCTGATGTGGTTGTCGGCGTGGTACAGCCGCGCCTCGTAAATCCCCCGCGAGCGCAACTCGGTCTGCACCTTGCCGTCGAGCTCGAAACGTTCCGGCAGAAAATACAGTTGGCCGCGTTCTTCGCCGGTTTCCTGGTAGCGCTTGTTGGTTTTCTCATTGGTCTTCCAGATCCGCACCACTTTGCGATACGGCACCACCATGATCGGACCGCTCAGTTGCTGGCTGTAGCTGGAACTGCGGGCGATGTCTTCGAGCACGCCGTCGCGCAGTTGCTGGCGGTCCTGGATCACGCCGTTAATCATCAGGAGTGGGATCAGCAACAACAGAATCAGAAGGGCAATGGCCCCGAGTTTTATGGTCAGGCTGCGGTTCATGGGACTCTCCCTGTTTGGATGGGGAGAGTTTGGGATCGATGTGTGGGAGATTTGTGGGGGGAATGTGGAGACTTTGTGGAGAGTGTTTTCGGCAAGGAAAACCACCCCTCACCGTAACCCTCCCGAAACGTCGGACCGCCCCAGGGGGTAGAGGGGACTGACCGATGTGTTCCTGAGAAATTTTGCGACCGGGAAAATAGAGTCGAACTCAGGTTTTGAAAAGCTTGAAGATCTGCTCCCTTTCCCCCTCTCCCCCGTGGGGAGAGGGCTGGGGTGAGGGGTGGATCTAAGCAGGCATACGCAATATGACTTGAACACCACCATCGACATTACCGATGCTCACCGCGCCACCATGCAACTTAACCACCTCTTCAACGAAGTTGAGCCCCAACCCCGTACTCTTGCGCCCGCTGTCCGGCCGCGGTAGCGAATAGAATCGTTCGCTCAACCGCTGTAACGCATAGCCGGGAATCGCCTCAGCCTGGTTAAAAAGTTTGAACTCGATTTGCTCGCCGGCCTTTGCGGCACTGAATCGCAACACGCCCGTTGCAGGCGTGAAATCCAACGCATTCTCCAGCAAATTACCCAGCGCCTGACGCAACAGGAACGGTTCACCGGTCAGCATCAGATCCGCTGCAATGGTTTGTTCCACGCGCAATTGCTTGCCTTCAATGCGCGCCGCCTGAGCGCTCAGCAACTCATCTACCAACTTCGCCAGCGGCACCGCCACCCGTTCCTCCAGCCCTTGGCGTTGTTCGACCAGGGCCAGGTTCAACAGACGCTCGATCAACTGCTGCATCCGCGCGCTTTCGCTGTCGATGTTGCTGACAAAACGCTGTTGCTGGGCCAGCGGCATCTCGCTTTGCAGCAATTCCGCCGCACCACGAATCGCCGCCAGCGGGCTTTTCAGTTCGTGGGTCAAGGTGTGCACGTAACGTTCGACGTAGGCTTTGCCTTCGAGCTGCGTGCGCATCTGCTCCACCGCTGTCGCCAGTTGTTCCAGTTCGCCGCCACGGTAGTGCGGAACCTCGACCCGCCGGCCTTCACTGACGGCCTGAGCGTAAGCAGTCAGCCGCCGCAGCGCCGCGCTCAACCACCACGACAACAGCGCGCCAAACAGCAGACCGAGGCCGATCAGCCCGGCCCCCCAGGCAAGCAATCGCCGTTCGGTGCGATCAACGTATGGCTGCAACGAGCTATTGGGTTTGGCGACGGTGACCACACCGATGATCTGGCCGTTGTCGCGAATCGGGGCACCGACGTGCATCACTGAGGAGTTCGGATCGTCCGGATCGCTGCGGCTGGAACGAGCGCCGTACTCGCCGCGCAGGGTCAGTAAAACGTCGTTCCAGCGCGAGTAATCCTGCCCCACTGCCACTCCGCTGGAGTCCAGCACCACAACGCCCTTGGCATCGGTGACGTAGATGCGGTGGTTGACCTGATTCTTCGGCAAGCCCCAGATGCTCGCCTTCGGCTGCCGTTCGCCATAAGCCTTGAGCAGTTCGGGCCAGCGGTTCTGGTTCAAGGTGCCGGCCTTGAAGTCATCGCGCAAAATCTCGGCCATCAGGTTGGCGGTGTCGACCAGCGTTTCTTCGGTGGACTGGCGCACGCCGGGACGGATTTCTTCCATCACGGTGTTCAGCACGAAATAACCGGTCAGGCCGATAAACAGCACGTAGACCAGAAAAATCCGGATCCCCAGAGGCATCAGCTACGCCCCGGGCTGTAGCTGTAGCCGAGGCCGCGATGGGTCTGGATCGGCTCCGCGTCGGCCCTCACCTGGCGCAGTTTGGCGCGCACGCTCTTGATGTGGCTGTCGATGCTGCGCTCGTACCCGGCATCTGCAGCGACGCCCAGCGCATCGAGCAATTGCTCGCGGCTGAAGACGCGTTCGGGTTGGTCCAGCAGGCATTGCAGCAGACGGAATTCATGGCGGGTCAAGGATAGAAGCTGACCGCGATAGCTGATCTGCACCCGTTCGCTGTCGATGCGAAACAGCGTCGATGCCACTTCGGCGGTCGCTCGCGGCGCCATGCGTTTGAGAATCGCACGGACTCGCGCCGCCACTTCTCTTGGGCTGAACGGCTTGACCACGTAATCGTCGGCACCGATTTCCAGGCCCACGACGCGATCGATTTCGGCATCCCGGGCGCTGAGGAAGATCACCGGCACTTCGCTGAAACGCCGCAATTGCTTGCAGGTCTCGAAGCCGCTGATGTCCGGCAGACCAATGTCGAGAATGATCAGGTCGGCCGGAATCTGGCGCTGATGCTCAAGCGCAGCGGCGCCAAGGCTCAGCCAGGTGGTGGTGAAGCCCTCGCCCTGCAAGGCGAAAATCAGGGTGTCGGCAATCGCCGCTTCGTCTTCGACAATCAGGATATGAGGCATGGCGTCCGAGCCCGGGGGTTAAGTGGGCGAACGGTGCCCCAAGGCTCACGTCACGTCAATAAGATCACCTGAAATCAGCAGTCGGGTTTGTCCGCCGTAAAGCGCCGTGCCGGGTTCACCGCCGCGCCGAACTCACGCAAGGCTTTGGCACCGATCAACAAAGGGTAGTTGAAGCTGCTGCGGTCAGTGAGGTTGACCTCCACGGTGCGCTTGACGTTGCCCAGGCACAGTTCCAGATCAACCACCGGACGCTTGGTGGGTGCGACCGCTTCTTTGTCGTCCTCGTCTTCTTCGGAGCGGGTCTTGATCTTGCTGATCCGCGCGATCTTGTGTTCGTAGACCTTGTTGCTCGCGCCTTTGGTAGCGAGGCGGAAACGCACCCACTCGTCGCCATCGCGGGTGAAGGTTTCGATGTCTTTGGCCGACAGCGACGCGGTCAGGGCGCCAGTGTCCATCTTGGCCTTGAGGACTTCGCCACCGATTTCCGGCAGCGCGATGTATTCATAGCGCCCGTACAGGGTCGGCTCAGCAGCCAGGACCGGCAGGGCCACGAGGGAAAGCAGTGCAAGGATAGATTTCACGTATTGGGCTTCCTTGAGGAGTGGGCAGCGGAATTTTAGACCGTCAGTGAGCAATTCGTTCGTTCTTGAAATCGCTTCGCGGGCAAGCCACGCTCCCACAGGGTTTCGTGTCGTTCACAAACCTTGGGTACACCCCAATCTACTGTGGGAGCGGGCTTGCCCGCGAAGAGGCCGGCACAGTCCCCACAAATGCCCGACAGGTTCAAATCTGCTCAAGCATACCGCCGAAAAGGTGAAACATTCGTCGTCACCGATTTGGCCTGCCGTCCGAAGCTGCTTATCATTGCGCGCCCAAAGGCTTTCAAGAGTTACTTATGCGCCGCCTGCTCACCGGCTGTTTCGTTACCCTGCTGCTGTTGCTCAACACCCTGGTCCTGTTCGGGCCGCTGATGGTGTTCGCCTTGCTCAAACTGGTCCTGCCCGGGCGCTTGCGTGATTACGCCTCATGGACGGTGATGGGGATCGCCGAGACCTGGGCCGAAATCGACAAGCTGGTTTTCCGCCTGTGCATCCCCACGCAATGGGACATCCGTGGCGGCGATGATCTGCGGGTCGACACGTCGTATCTGGTGATCAGCAACCATCAATCCTGGGTCGATATCCCGGCGCTGATCCAGGCCCTGAATCGGCGCACGCCGTTCTTCAAGTTCTTCCTCAAGAAAGAGCTGATCTGGGTGCCGTTTCTCGGGTTAGCGTGGTGGGCGCTGGATTACCCGTTCATGAAACGCTACACCAAGGCATTCCTGGCGAAGCACCCTGAGTTGGCCGGCAAGGACCTGCAGATCACCAAAGCGGCGTGCGAGTTGTACAAGCGTCAACCGGTGACGGTGGTCAATTACCTGGAAGGCACTCGCTATACCGCGGCGAAAAGTGCCCAGCAGCAATCACCCTTCACCCACTTGCTCAGGCCCAAGGCTGGTGGCGTGGCGTTTGTTCTGGCGGCAATGGGCGAACAGCTGGACGCCGTCCTTGATGTGACGGTGGTGTATCCGCAGCAGACGATTCCGGGGTTTTGGGATTTGCTCAGCGGCAACGTGCCGAGGGTCATCATCGACATCAAGACCCGCGAACTCGACCCGGCGCTGTGGCAGGGCGATTACGAAAACAATCCGCAGTTTCGCGAAACCATTCAGAACTGGGTCAACCAGCTCTGGATCGAGAAGGACCTGCGCATCGACGCGTTGCGCGCCGAGCGCCGCTGAATCAGGTACCGGTGCCTGCGCCCCAGATCCCGCCCAGGTTTGTCAGCAGTGAGCCGCCGACGCCCTGCTGACCGAAAAATTTCAGAAGCACGGGGGCAAACACGCCGATCATGCCAGTGTCCATGCCCAATGCGTTGAAGGCACTGTTCAGGTCGTTGGTGTTACTCACGTTGCCCAAGAGGTTGTCCAGACCTGCCGCTTTACCGGAAGAGCCAAGCAAGCCGCTGAGGACGCCCAGTTCACCGCCACCGGACAGCAAGTCGATTCCGGGCACGCTTTTGGCCAATTCTGAGTAGTCGGTCGAACTCAATTGATTCTTCGCCAGACCGAGCATCGCCCCGGCACCGCCAATGGCTTGTTCTGTCGTCACGTCCAATTGGCTGAGCGCACTCAGCAGATCAGCCGTCTGCGCGGTTGGCGCGGCTGCGGCGGCGTCATCGTCCTGCGTGCCGGAGAGGGCATTGGCCGCATCGAACAGGCTGAACTGAGCAAAGACCGGACTGGCCGCCAGACACATCAGCGAAGCCAGTGCAAAACCGCGTGAAATCTTCATCCAGACATCCTCATGTGCCATGAAAACCGCCCGGCAATGGGCGGCGGAAAATCGTGGTTTGGACTGGCATCCCGGGGGATTGTTCCCAGGTTTGGCAAGCTCCTGACGAACAGTCGAAAAAGAATTGACCGAGCGTGAGAACGATCATTCCAGCCATAAAAAACGGCGACCCGAGGGTCGCCGTTTTTGTTTTGCGTGAAGCCTTACGCTGCGCTGAACAGTTTGTGCGGATCGATCACAAACTTCTTCGGCACGCCCGCATCGAACTCGCCATAACCACGTGGCGCGTCGTCTAGGTTGATCACCTCAACACCCACGATGTCGGCAATGTGGATACGGTCCCACATGATCGCCTGCATCAGTTGGCGGTTGTACTTCATCACTGGCGTTTGACCCGTGTGGAAGCTGTGGGATTTGGCCCAGCCCAGACCGAAGCGGATGCTCAGGCTGCCCATCTTCGCGGCGGCGTCGACTGCTCCCGGATCTTCAGTCACGTACAGGCCCGGGATACCGATTTTGCCAGCCACCCGAACCACGCCCATCAGCGAGTTGAGCACGGTGGCCGGAGCCTCGTGTTTCACGCCGTCATGGCCGTGACCACGCGCTTCGAAGCCCACGGCGTCGACGGCGCAATCCACTTCAGGCTCGCCCAGCAACGCAGCGATCTGTTCGTGCAGCGGGGTGTCCAGGGACAGGTCGGCGATTTCAAAACCTTGAGCCTTGGCATGCGCCAGGCGGACGGTGTTGACGTCACCGATGATCACCACGGCCGCGCCCAACAGGCGAGCGGAAGCGGCAGCGGCCAGACCGACAGGACCGGCACCAGCGATGTACACAGTGCTGCCCGGGCCAACGCCCGCCGTCACTGCGCCGTGGTAACCGGTCGGCAGGATGTCGGAGAGGCAGGTCAGGTCACGGATTTTTTCCATGGCCTTGTCGCGGTCAGGCAGTTTGAGCAGGTTGAAGTCGGCATACGGCACCATCGCGTATTCAGCCTGACCGCCGGTCCAGTCGCCCATGTCGACATAACCGTAAGCACCGCCCGGACGCGCCGGGTTAACACTCAGACAGACACCGGTGTGCATCTCTTTGCAGGAACGGCAGCGCCCGCAAGCGACGTTGAACGGGACGGACACCAGGTCGCCGATCTGCAGGTTCTCGACGTCGCTGCCCTTCTCGATCACTTCACCGGTGATTTCGTGACCCAGTACCAGGCCGGTTTGAGCGGTTGTACGACCGCGCACCATGTGCTGGTCGGAACCACAGATGTTGGTGGACACGACACGCAGGATGACAGCGTGATTAATCTTCCTGCCGCGCGGGTCCTGCATTTTCGGATAGTCGATTTTCTGTACTTCGACTTTGCCATTGCCGAGATACACCACACCACGATTGCCAGACATGCTTTCACCTCGCTGTTGTTTTTATGTAACGGGCGCGTCGCCATGGATCGGCGGCGCGTTGATTGCTCGGGTTATTGCCTGTGTGTCTTGTGTTGTCTGTTATGGCCTCATCGCTGGCAGGCCAGCTCCCACAGTGACTCGGGTGAGCACAGGATTTGTGAACAACCCAAAACCCTGTGGGAGCTAGCCTGCTAGCGATGGCGATCTAAAGAACGACGGTGCGATTGGCGTTCAAAAACACCCGTCGTTCAATGTGATAACCAACGGCCCGGGCCAGGGTCAGCCCTTCGATATCCCGCCCCTTGGCGATCAAATCTTCCGGGTAATGACTGTGGTCCACCGCCTCCACGCCCTGGGCAATGATCGGGCCTTCGTCCAGGTCGTTGTTGATGTAGTGCGCCGTGGCGCCGACCAGTTTCACGCCCTTGTTGTAAGCCTGGTGATAGGGCTTGGCGCCCTTGAAACCCGGCAGCAGGGAGTGATGGATGTTGATCGCCTTGCCGTCGAGTTTGCGGCACAGTTCTGGCGACAGGACTTGCATGTAGCGGGCAAGGATCACCAGTTCGGCGCCGGACTCTTCGATCACCTGCCAGACCTGACGCTCTTGCGACGGTTTGTCGTTCGGGTCCAGCGGGAAGTGGTAGTACGGAATCTGATGCCAGTCCGCCAACGGCTTGAGGTCCGGGTGGTTGGAGACCACGGCGGCCACGTCCATCGAGAGTTGGCCGATGCGCTGGCGGTAGAGCAAATCGTTGAGGCAGTGATCGGCTTTGGAAACCATGATCACCACTTTCGGGCGGTAGTTCGGCGGCGTCAGTTCGAAGATCATGCCGAAGGCTTTACCACGCTCTTCGAGACCGGCGCGGAAGGCTTGTTCGTCGAAGCCGTCGGGCTGGCGGAATTCCACGCGAATGAAGAAACGGCCCGAAAGCCGGTCATCGAAGGAATGGTGCTCAGTGACGTAGCAGCCCTGCTCGAACAGAAAGCGGGTCACCGCATCCACGGTGCCGAGGACGCTTGGGCAGTCGGCGGTCAGAATCCATGTGTCTGGGGCGCGGCTCATAGTGCGGTGACTCCTGTTCGAAAATACCTGCACAATTTCTAGGCTGTGCAGGATCCTGTGGCGAGGGGATTTATCCCCGTTGGGTTGCGAAGCAGCCCCAGAACCAGCAAGCGCGGTGTATCAGGTGTATCGCGTGCAATGGTTTACGACTGCTTCGCAGCCGAACGGGGCGGTGCGACGTTTCGCTAAATCCCCTCGCCACAAAAGCAGTCTTGACATACCACTGGGTCAGGCCTGGACGCTCAGCCCGTATTCAGCGGCCGCATCCTGCAACCACAACCACCAGTAATCCGAGAAACTGCGACGAATCAGCAGTTCCCAGGTGTCTTCAGCGGTATGGCGGATCACCAGTTGCGATTTGGCAAACACGGTGCCCACAGCCTTGCCCACCGGGAAGTTGTTGGGGTGTACGTCATAGCTGGTGGACTTCATCAGCACCTGGCGCACGTTCGGGCCGCTCAGTTCGAGGAGCTGCTGGCCGCCACTGACGTTGGTGATCGCGATGTGCAGGTCGCCCAGCGCTTCACGCAGTTTCTTCTCGGCGGCGAATTCTTCACCGGTCGGCACGATCAGCAGCCATTCATCCGGCCCCATCCATTGCAGGCTGGTTTCGCCTTTGACGACGACGGTCAGCGCGCTCGGCAATTCGATACCGAGGGCTTTGTGCACACCGGCAGCGAACGCAGCATCGTGGCCATCGCCACGAATGGTCAGGTGGCCGAGGAGTTTTTTCTCACGCACGATCACGCCGGCGCTTTTGCGGCCCTTGCCCACCAGGCTGGCGAGGTCGGCGTGATGCAGCGACGACTCGGCCTTGGCCCCAGTGGTTGGGCGTTGTTGGTAAACATTGGCTGCGGTCATAAAGCACCTGTTCCTGAATTCTGTTGTGCGGTTGGTCTCAACCCTTGTGGTGACCGGGCTGCCGTCTTCGCGAGCAAGCCCGCTCCCACCTTTCGACCGCGGTCCCCTGTGGGAGCGGGCTTGCTCGCGAATGGGCCGACTCGGTGTCATTGCCCACCCACAAGATCTAGGGCCGTTAGATGTTCTGGCGATCGCCTTTCGGATCGAAGAACACCGAAGAAACGATTTCCGCCTCGATCACGCTGCCATCGGCCAGCGGTGCGAACACACGCTCACCCATGCGCTTCAAGCCGCCCTTGACCACACCCATGGCAAACGAATAGCCCAGGGAGTTGTGCAAGTAGCTGGAGGTCACGTGACCAACCATGGTCATCGGGATCGCCTGCTTGGTGTTGAACACCAGTTGCGCCCCTTCCGGCAGCCATTTGGTCGGATCGATCGGCTTCAGACCGACCAACTGTTTGCGTTGATCACGCACGCAGTCTTCGCGGTTCATGCCACGCTGGCCAATCCACGAGAACGGTTTGGTGCGACCGACACACCAGCCCATGTTCAGGTCATCCGGGGTCATCGAGCTGTCAGTGTCCTGACCTACGATGATGAAGCCCTTCTCGGCCCGCAGCACGTGCATGGTTTCGGTGCCGTACGGGGTCAGGTTGTACTTCTTCCCGGCCTCGACGATTTTTTCCAGAACGCCCATGGCGTAGTCGGCCTGAACGTTGACTTCGTACGACAGTTCACCGGTAAACGAAATCCGGAACACCCGCGCCGGCACACCGCCGACCAGACCTTCTTTCCAGGTCATGAACGGGAAGGCTTCGTTGCTCAGGTCGATGTCGGTGACTTCGCTGAGCAGCTTGCGGCTGTTCGGCCCGGACAGGGTCATGGTTGCCCAGTGATCCGTCACGGACGTGAAGTACACCTTCAGGTCTGGCCATTCGGTCTGGTGGTAGATTTCCAGCCATTGCAGCACGCGTGCAGCGCCGCCGGTGGTGGTGGTCATCACGAAATGGTTGTCGGCCAGGCATGCAGTCACGCCGTCGTCGAACACCATGCCGTCTTCTTTGCACATCAGGCCGTAGCGAGCCTTGCCCACGTCGAGCTTGGTCCAGGCGTTGGTGTAGATGCGGTTGAGGAACTCACGGGAATCCGGGCCCTGGATGTCGATTTTGCCCAGGGTCGAAGCGTCCAGCAGGCCGACGCTGTCGCGCACGGCTTTGCACTCGCGCTTCACGGCGGTGTGCAGGTCTTCACCGTTTTTCGGGAAGTACCACGGACGCTTCCATTGACCGACGTCTTCGAACTCGGCGCCGTTCTTCACGTGCCAGTGATGCAGCGCAGTGAAACGCACCGGCTCGAAGATGTGCCCACAGTGACGGCCGGCCACGGCGCCAAATGTTACCGGCGTGTAGTTCGGACGGAACATGGTGGTGCCCATCTGCGGGATGGTCACGTTCAGCGAACGGGCGGCGATGGCCAGACCGTTGACGTTGCCGAGCTTGCCCTGGTCAGTACCGAAGCCCAGTGCGGTGTAGCGCTTGACGTGCTCGACCGACTCGAAGCCTTCACGGGTCGCCAGCTCGATGGCGGCAGCGGTAACGTCGTTCTGCAGGTCGACGAATTGCTTCGGCGCACGGGCAGTGGCTTTTTCGTGAGGCACCTGGAACAGCGCCAGCGTCGGCTCTTCCAGACGGCTCAGGGCTTTGGGCAGTACGCCTTCGACCTTGCCGAAACCGGCTTCGCTGGCGGCGCGAGCGCCACCTTCAAAACCATCGGCCAGGGAATCGCCGAGGCCGTAGACGCCATTGATGCCACCGACGCACACGCGTCTTTGCGGTGCTTCGCCCGGTACGAAACCGAGGATGTCTTCACGCCAGATCGGCTTGCCGCCCAAGTGCGATGCCAGGTGAACCACCGGGCTGTAACCGCCGGAGCTGGCGACCAGGTCGCAATCGAGCCACTCGCCCGGGCTGGTCACGGTGTGCGCTTTTACATCGATCGCGGCAACGCGAGCGGCGGTCACGTGCTTACTGCCACGGGCCTCGATCACGGCGCTGCCGGTCAGGATGCGGATGCCTTTGGCGCGTGCTTCTTCCACCAGCGCACCGCGCGGATTGCTGCGGGCATCGGCGATGGCGACGACTTGCAGACTGGCGTCGAGCCAATCCAGTGCAACACGGTAGGCGTGATCGTTGTTGGTCGACAGCACCAGTTTTTTGCCCGGTGCCACGCCGTAACGACGCACGTAAGTCGACACAGCGCCGGCGAGCATGTTGCCCGGCACGTCGTTGTTGCCGTAAACCAGTGGACGCTCGTGAGCGCCGGTCGCCAGCACTACACGCTTGGCGCGAACGCGGTGGATGCGCTGACGGACCTGGCCAATCGGAGCGCGGTCGCCGAGGTGATCGGTCAGGCGCTCGTGAATGGTCAGGAAGTTGTGGTCGTGGTAACCATTGACCGTGGCGCGCGGCAACAGCAGCACGTCCGGGGTGTTTTTCAGCTCGGCGATGACGCTGGCGACCCACTCGGTGGCAGGCTTGCCGTCGAGGCTTTCACGGGAATCGAGCAGGCTGCCGCCGAACTCTTCCTGCTCATCGGCGAGAATCACACGGGCACCGCTGCGAGCAGCCGCCAGTGCAGCGGCCAGGCCAGCCGGGCCACCGCCGACGATCAGCACGTCGCAGTGCTGGTTCATGTAGTCGTAGGTGTCCGGATCGTTCTCGGTCGGCGAACGGCCAAGACCGGCGGCCTTACGAATGTACTTCTCGTAAGTCATCCAGAACGATTGCGGGTACATGAAGGTTTTGTAGTAGAAGCCCGGCGGCATCAGCTTGCCGCCGACCTTGCCGAGAATCCCCATCATGTCGTTGTTCACGCTCGGCCAGCCGTTGGTGCTGGTGGCGACCAAACCTTGATACAGCGCTTGTTGCGTGGCGCGTACGTTCGGGATCTGTGTGGCTTCAGTCGCGCCGATTTGCAGCACGGCGTTTGGTTCTTCGGCGCCAGCGGCAAAGATGCCGCGCGGACGGGAATACTTGAAGCTGCGACCGATGATGTCGACACCGTTGGCCAGCAAGGCCGCGGCCAGGGAATCGCCTTCAAAGCCTTTGTAGGTCTGGCCGTTGAAAGTGAAGCTCAGCACTTTGTTGCGGTCGATCCGTCCGCCGTTGGACAGGCGATTGATCTGGCTCATACCTTCTCTCCCAGAGCCGTGGCGGCCGCTTTCGGGCTATCGGTCTTGTCGGTGAATTGTGGCTTGGTGCCGATCTTGTAAGTTTCGAGAATCTCGTAGGTCACGGTGTCACGGGTGGCGTTGAAGTACTGACGGCAACCGGCGACGTGATCCCACAGCTCGTGGTGCAGACCGCGAGGGTTGTCGCGGAAGAACATGTAGTCGCCCCACTCCTCGTCGGTGCAGCTGTTCGGGTCCAGTGGGCGCGGGATGTGCGCCTGGCCGGATGCGTGGAATTCCTCTTCGGAGCGCAGTTCGCCGCAGTGAGGACAGAAGATATGCAACATGGGGATTTCTCCTGTTAGTGGGCAACCGCAGCAGCGCCGTGTTCATCGATCAACGCACCGTTGTGGAAACGGTCGATGGAGAAAGGTGCAGCCAATGGGTGCATTTCACCCTTGGCCAGACTCGCGGCAAACACGTTGCCCGAGCCAGGTGTTGCCTTGAAGCCACCGGTGCCCCAACCGCAGTTGAAGAACATGTTCGGGACCGGGGTTTTCGAGATGATCGGGCAAGCGTCCGGCGTGGTGTCGACGATGCCGCCCCACTGACGGTTCATGCGTACGCGGGACAATACCGGGAACATCTCGACGATGGCCTGAATGGTGTGCTCGATCACCGGGTACGAACCACGTTGGCCGTAGCCGTTGTAGCCGTCGATACCGGCGCCGATCACCAGGTCGCCCTTGTCGGACTGGCTGATGTAACCGTGTACGGCGTTGGACATGATCACGCTGTCGATAATCGGCTTGATCGGCTCGGACACCAGCGCTTGCAGCGGGTGGGATTCGATCGGCAGACGGAAACCGGCGAGTTTGGCCATGTGCCCGGAGTTACCGGCGGTCACCACACCGACGCGCTTGGCGCCGATGAAGCCTTTGTTGGTTTCAACACCGATGCACACACCGTTTTCCTTGCGGAAACCGATCACTTCGGTCTGTTGAATCAAGTCCACACCCAAGGCGTCGGCCGCACGGGCAAAGCCCCAGGCCACGGCATCATGACGGGCCACGCCGCCGCGACGCTGGACGGTTGCGCCCATCACCGGGTAGCGAGTGTTTTTTGAGCAGTCGAGATACGGAATCTCGTCGGCTACTTGTTTGGCATCGAGCAGTTCGCCGTCTACGCCGTTGAGGCGGTTGGCGCTGACCCGACGCTCGGAATCACGGATGTCCTGCAGGGTGTGGCACAGGTTGTAAACGCCGCGCTGGGAGAACATCACGTTGTAGTTCAGGTCCTGGGACAGGCCTTCCCACAATTTCATCGCGTGTTCGTACAGGTGCGCCGACTCGTCCCACAGGTAGTTGGAGCGAACGATGGTGGTGTTGCGCGCGGTGTTACCGCCGCCCAGCCAGCCTTTCTCGACCACGGCCACGTTGGTGATGCCGTGCTCTTTGGCCAGGTAGTAGGCGGTCGCCAGACCATGCCCGCCACCGCCGACGATGACCACGTCATAGACCTTTTTAGGGGTCGGCGTGCGCCACATTTTCTGCCAGTTTTCGTGATGGCTGAGGGAGTGTTTGAAGAGGCCGAAGCCCGAGTAGCGTTGCATAGTCATTTACTCCAAAACCGCGCTCAGCGATAAACCGGGAAGTCCGCGCACAAGGCCGAAACATGCTGCGCAACATTGGCTTCGACGTCGGCGTCGCCGAGGTTGTCGAGGATGTCGCAGATCCAGCCGGCCAACTCAACGCACTGGGTAACCTTGAAGCCGCGAGTGGTCACCGCCGGGGTGCCGATGCGCAGGCCGGAGGTCACGAACGGCGACTGTGGATCGTTCGGGACAGCGTTCTTGTTCACGGTGATGTGGGCGCGACCGAGTGCTGCATCCGCGTCTTTGCCGGTGAGGCCCTGACGGATCAGGCTGACCAGGAACAGGTGGTTATCGGTACCGCCGGACACTACATCGTAGCCGCGTTTGATAAATACGCCGGCCATGGCCTGGGCGTTGTCGATAACTTGTTGCTGATAGGCCTTGAAACCAGGCTCCAGTGCTTCCTTGAAGCACACCGCTTTGCCAGCAATGACATGCATCAGCGGGCCGCCCTGTGCGCCGGGGAATACCGCAGCGTTGAGCTTTTTCTCGATCTCTTCGTTGGACTTGGCCAGGATCAACCCGCCACGTGGACCGCGCAGGGTCTTGTGGGTGGTGGTGGTGACCACGTCAGCGTACGGCAGCGGATTCGGGTACAGACCAGCGGCGACCAGACCGGCCACGTGAGCCATGTCGACGAACAGCAGCGCACCGACCTTGTCGGCAATCTGCCGGAAACGCGGGAAGTCGAGGGTCTTGGAGTAAGCCGAGAACCCGGCGACGATCATTTTCGGCTTGCACTCGACGGCCAGACGTTCGACTTCGTCGTAGTCGATCAACCCGGTCTTGGTGTCGATGCCGTACTGCACGGCGTTGTAGAGCTTGCCCGAGGACGACACTTTCGCGCCGTGGGTCAAGTGACCGCCGTGAGCCAGGCTCATGCCGAGAATGGTGTCGCCCGGCTGGATCAGCGCCAGGTAAACGGCGCTGTTGGCGGAAGAACCGGAGTGCGGCTGCACGTTGGCGTAGTCGGCACCGAACAATTGCTTGGCGCGTTCGATGGCCAGCGCTTCAACTTTATCGACGTGCTCACAGCCACCGTAGTAGCGCTTGCCCGGATAACCTTCGGCGTATTTGTTGGTCAGGCCGCTGCCTTGCGCTTCCATCACGCGCTTGCTGGTGTAGTTCTCGGACGCGATCAGCTCGATGTGATCTTCCTGGCGTTGCTCCTCGGCATTCATCGCCGCCAGCAGTGCATCGTCGTAACCCTGGATCTGGTCTTGCTTGCTGAACATCGCGTCTCTCCCAGCGGCATCTATGCGCCATTCGTCTCGGTAAGGCACTGGTGTTTCGACAGTGCCCTTTGAATGCGATGGTATGACCGGCGCAGACAGGCCAAATGCCTACGGACGCCACGCAAAGGTGCGTTTACGACATGGCGGGAAATGGCTGGCCGGACACAAGCCTTGAAGTAGCCAGAATCCCCTGTGGGAGCGGGCTTGCTCGCGAATGCGCCGGGCCAGTCAGCATCAGTGTCGGATGACAAACCGCATTCGCGAGCAAGCCCGCTCCCACAGGGGTCAGGTGATGACCTGACGTATTGCGAGCAACAGCAGGAAATGCGCGGGATAGAGCGCATACGCCCACCGGCGCATCGGCGGTGGCTGGAAGCCTTTTGCATGTCGCAACAAGAGCAGCCCCAGCAATGGCGCAATCAGACAAGCGGCGATGCCGAGGATGGCTTCAATATTGTGAAACTGCGCGGAGGAATACAGCACTGGCCACTGATTGGCCGCCAGGCACACCAGCCCCGGCAACAGGCTGAAGTACCAGGGACGTCCGATCACCAGCAACATCGCCAGCGGCAACAGTACCCCGAAGAAGCCGAACATCAGTCGCGGCGCAAACAGCGCCGCCAGCAGCAAGGCGCCTGCCGCCAACAGTCGCGTTTGCAGGGCTCGGTCCTGCCAGCCACGGGCCACCAGCAATCCCAGCGCCAACGTGGGCAGCACGTTCAAGGTGTCGGGATCAGGAATGTACATCCTGTAGGGAATTTCGCTGATGGCGCTAAACAGCAGCAACCACCCCAGATAACGCCACTGGCCCTCGGTCGTCACCACGCGGGCCCGCGCCAGGTTTGCGGCCATCGCCAGACAGAACCACGGGAACGCCAACCGTCCCGGTATATACAGCAGATCGACGGAATACCCGACATATCGCAGGTGATCGAGCACCATGCTCAGCAGCGCCAGCCACTTGAGCAGATCCAGTGCCCCATCCCTTTGCGTCATGTGCATAATTGCCCGTCGTCTTTGGATTTTTCTGTCAGACGCATCGCGTGTGCTCCCCGGATGATCTTCGGTAAAGTGCGCACCATCATTGACCACGAGGCTCTTCACCATAAGCGTCTCGACCACGGAAAGCAGGGCCATGACTGATAAGAGCCAACAATTCGCCAGCGACAACTATTCCGGTATCTGCCCTGAAGCCTGGGCTGCCATGGAACAGGCCAACCACGGCCACCAACGCGCCTATGGCGACGACGAATGGACCGCACGTGCGTCCGACGATTTCCGCAAACTGTTCGAAACCGACTGCGAAGTGTTCTTCGCCTTCAACGGCACCGCGGCCAACTCCCTGGCCCTGTCGTCGCTATGCCAGAGTTACCACAGCGTGATCTGCTCGGAAACCGCCCACGTCGAAACCGACGAATGCGGCGCGCCGGAATTCTTTTCCAATGGTTCCAAGCTCCTCATCGCCCGCACTGAAAACGGCAAACTGACCCCGGAATCGATCCGC
The DNA here is from genome assembly GCF_019219045.1 of Pseudomonas sp. PDM25. Lineage (NCBI taxonomy): Bacteria > Pseudomonadati > Pseudomonadota > Gammaproteobacteria > Pseudomonadales > Pseudomonadaceae > Pseudomonas > Pseudomonas sp. PDM25. Next base: position 23,919 of record NZ_JAHUWL010000016.1, on the reverse strand, counting down.
GAAATCGCGCTCAAGCGCCAGGACATCCACTACCCGAAACCGCGCGTAGTCACCCTGACCCAGGCGACCGAAGTCGGCAGCGTCTACACCCCGGAAGAAATCCGCGCCATCAGCGCCACCTGCAAAGAACTCGGCTTGAACCTGCACATGGACGGCGCGCGCTTCTCCAACGCTTGCGCTTTCCTTGGCTGCACGCCGGCAGATTTGACCTGGAAGGCCGGCGTCGACGTGTTGTGCTTCGGCGGCACGAAAAACGGCATGGCGGTGGGCGAAGCGATTCTGTTCTTCAACCACAAACTGGCTGAAGACTTCGATTACCGCTGCAAACAGGCCGGTCAACTGGCCTCGAAGATGCGTTTCCTGTCGGCGCCGTGGGTCGGGATTCTGGAAAACGACGCCTGGCTCAAATACGCCAAACACGCCAACCACTGCGCGCAGCTGCTGGCTGAACTGGTCAGCGATATTCCTGGCGTGGAACTGATGTTCCCGGTGCAGGCTAACGGTGTGTTCCTGCAACTCTCGGAACCGGCCATCGCCGCACTGACGGCCAAGGGCTGGCGCTTCTACACCTTCATCGGCAACGGCGGCGCACGCTTCATGTGCTCGTGGGACACCGAAGAAGAACGCGTACGCGAATTGGCGGCGGATATTCGCGAAGTCATGTCCCGCTAACCTCCGAGATGAAATGAAACCCTGTGGGAGCGGGCTTGCTCGCGAAGGCGTCAGGTCATTCAACACCTATGTTGAATGACACACCGCATTCGCGAGCAAGCCCGCTCCCACAAGGATCGCGTCTTTCAGCTCCTGACTGACTGGCCTTTAGGCACGCACTCTCACCGCAAATTACTTGGTCTACATTGAGTGGCGAGTCGGTCAGATAACAATAATCAGGAGCGCACGCATGTCATTGAAAGGCAAAACCCTGTTCATTACCGGCGCCAGCCGCGGGATTGGTCGTGAGATCGCGCTGCGGGCTGCGCACGACGGCGCCAACATTGTGATTGCCGCGAAAAGCGCCGAGCCGCACCCCAAGTTGCCTGGCACGATTTTCAGCGTGGCCGCGGAAGTCGAAGCCGCGGGCGGCAAGGCGTTGGCCTTGCAGGTGGATGTGCGTGATGAAGTCGCGGTGCGTGAGGCGCTGACCAAGGCCAACGAGCATTTCGGCGGCATTGATGCGCTGATCAACAATGCCGGGGCGATCAAGTTGACCGGGGTTCAACACATCGAACTCAAGCGCTTCGACCTGATGCACCAGATCAACACCCGCGCCGTGCTCCTGTGCAGTCAGGCTGCCCTGCCCTATCTGAAAAAAACCAATGGTCACATTCTTAACCTGTCGCCACCGCTGAACCTGGCGACGAAATGGTTTGCCCAGTACAGTCCCTACACGGTGACCAAGTACGGCATGAGCATGCTGACCCTGGGCATGAGTGAGGAATTTTCCAGTTACGGAATCAGCGTCAATTCCCTGTGGCCGCAGACGATGATTGCCACCGCTGCCATCGAATTTCAGCTCGGGTCACGCGAGTCGTTCAAGCATGCGCGCACGCCGGCAATTATGGCGGACGCTGCTTACGCGATTCTGAGCAGCAGTGGTCGCCGCGTCACCGGTCGGTTGCTGATTGATGAGGAGATTTTGCGGGAGCATGGCGTGACCGAATTCGATCACTACCGCTTTGAGCCCGGCACCAACGACAAGCTGATGCCAGACCTGTTTGTGGACTGAAATAGCAACCCTTGTGGGAGCGGGCTTGCTCGCGAAAGCGGTGTGTCAGGCGACATCAATGTTGACTGTGCCGCCGTCTTCGCGAGCAAGCCCGCTCCCACAGGTTTAGAACTCGATGCGCACGTCGCCCTTCGGCACGCTGCAGCACGAAAGAATGAACCCTTCCGCTTCGTCTTCCTCGGTGATCCCGCCGTTGTGGTCCATTTCGACCTCGCCACCCAGCTTCATCACCTTGCACGTCCCGCAGATCCCCATCCCGCAAGCCTTCGGAATCAACAAACCAAGCTTGGCAGCCGCCGCATGCACGGTTTCACCCGGTGCAACACGAATGCTTTTCCCGGAAGCGGTGAATTCCACCTGGTGCAGGTCTGCGATGTCGATGTCCGGTGCATCCGCGGCGATTTCGGCTTGCTCCACCGCATCGGCACGGGCTTCCGCTGGCGTAGCGCCGAAGGATTCCTCGTGATAACGCGCCATGTCAAAGCCGACCGCTTCGAGCATGCGCTTGACCGCATTCATATACGGCGTCGGGCCGCAGCAGAAGACTTCGCGCTCCATGAAGTCCGGCGCCATCAGCTCGAGCATCTTGTGGTTCAGGTACCCGCGATAACCGGCCCACGGCTCGCCCAGACCATGCTTCTCGCAGATCAGGTGCAGGCTGAAGTTATCGATCCGCGACGCCATATGTTCCAGCTCGCGGTGGTAAATGATGTCTTTGGGCGAACGGGCGCTGTGGATAAACACCATGTCGACGTTGCCGTTGGTGTCGTAGAACCAGCGCGCCATCGACATGACCGGTGTGATACCGACGCCACCGCTGAGGTACAGCACCTTCGGCGCGGGGAAGTCCATGGCATTGAACAACCCGACCGGCCCGTGCACCGCCAGCTCCTGGCCTTCGTGCAGGGTGTCGTGCAGCCAGTTCGACACTTTGCCGCCCGGCACACGCTTGATGGTCACCGAAAAGCTGTACGGCACCGACGGCGAGCTGGAAATGGTGTAGGAGCGCATGATCGGCACCCCTTCGATTTCCAGCTCCAGGGTGACAAACTGCCCCGGTTTAAAGAAGAACAGGATTGGCTGGTCAGCCATAAAGCAGAAGGTGCGCACATCCCAGGTTTCCTGGATGACTTTGACGCAACGGACGATGTGTCGACCATTGGCCCAGGTCTGGGTGGTTACCGGATTCAGGAAGCTGTTGGACATGCTGTTCTCCACCGCCGATGGTCGGCCTTATGTTGGCGATTCTGCGTAACGTGCGAACCACCCATTTACCTATCTGCGACATTCACATACTTATCGCGACCAGCCCACATCTACCGGGGGTTGCGCGTCGGGAACAGATTGGGCCATGTCGCCCATGGATAAGGTTCTGGCTAGCGCCGGCCCCACACTCGCTCCATACCAAGACACAACCTTTACACCTTGCGTAGCAAACCTGATCAGCCACTTTCGCCGGCCACGCAGATGGCCTTGAGGATTAAATGATGGACGTCACCACTACCCTGAGCCTGGGCGATCCGCTGGAACCCGCACGCAAGGCCACCGCACAGATGCTGCAAGAGCGCGAGCGCACTTTCTCGCTGCCGCAGCCGTTTTACTCTGACGAGCGGCTGTTTGATATCGACATGCAGGAAATCTTTCAGAAAGAGTGGTTGATCGCCGGCATGACCTGCGAAATCCCGACCAAGGGCAACTACCTGACCCTGCAAGTCGGCAAGAACCCGATCATCGTGATTCGCGGCGCAGACGGCATAGTCCATGCGTTCCACAACGTTTGCCGTCACCGCGGTTCACGGCTGTGCACCAGTGAAAAAGGCAAGGTCGCCAAACTGGTCTGCCACTACCACCAGTGGACCTACGAGCTGGACGGCCGCCTGCTGTTCGCCGGTACCGAAATGGGCGCCGACTTCGACATGAAGCAGTACGGCCTCAAACCGGTAAACGTGAAAACCGCTGGCGGCTACATCTTCATCAGCCTGTCGGAGAACCCGCCAGCCATTGATGACTTCCTGTCGACACTGAACCATTACATGGAACCGTACGACATGGAGAACACCAAGGTGGCGATTACCACCACCTTGATGGAAAAGGCCAACTGGAAACTGGTGCTGGAAAACAACCGCGAGTGCTACCACTGCAACGCGTCGCACCCGGAACTGCTGAAAACCCTGCTGGAATGGGACGACGTCACCGACCCGCGTGCCGACCAGGCCTTCAAGGACCATGTCGCGGCCTCCGCCGCTGCCTGGGAAGCCGAGAAGATCCCTTACGCCCACGCCAGCTTCGGCCTGCGTAACCGCATCGTGCGCATGCCGCTGCTCAAGGGCACCGTGTCGATGACCCTGGACGGCAAACAAGGCTGCGCCAAACTCATGGGCCGGATCAAAAACCCGGACCTGGGCTCGATGCGTATCCTGCACCTGCCGCACTCCTGGAACCACTGCATGGGCGACCACATCATCGTGTTCACCGTGTGGCCGATCAGCGCGCAGGAAACCATGGTCACCACCAAGTGGATCGTCCACAAGGACGCGGTCGAAGGCGTGGACTACGACGTGGAGCGCATGCGCCAGGTCTGGGATGCGACCAACGACCAGGACCGTCGCCTGGCCGAAGAGAACCAGCGCGGGATCAACTCCACGGCTTACCAGCCAGGCCCTTACTCCAAGACCTATGAGTTTGGCGTGGTGAATTTTGTGGATTGGTACAGCGAGCGGTTGCTGAACAACCTTGGGGCAGAGCCTGCTCCATACCTTAAAGGTGTGCCGGTTCAGGGCTAACCTCAAAAGCTTCGCGAGCAAGCCCGCTCCCACAAGGGATCTTCAGTGCGTCATAGATCCAGTGTGGGAGCGGGCTTGCTCGCGAAAGCGCCCTCCCAGTCACTGCATCCCTCTCCCGCGAAACCCTCTCCCCCTATAGAACTGTACGAAATATGATCTATTACGTTCAGGCCTATACACCACATGGCTCCCAGCCTTTAGCAAACAAGTTATCCACACCTCCACCCACAGCTATTGGGGACAAGTGTGGATTTCGTGGAAACTTTCTCCACAGAAACTGAAGAAAATCCGTGACTTATCCAGAAGCAGGGTTTTGAACAACGATTGGTTGTTTTTTGATCTAAAGCTTGAAAGGCACGTTATACGTGGCTTGCAGAGGATGGCGAACACCTTATCCACAGAAGCGCCAACAGACTTTGGGGGCAACTTGGGCGGATCTGTGGAAAACCGCTGGAAGCCGCGATAAATCGGGGTTTGCGCGAGGTTTACCGGCTTAAAACGATGATTTGATCGCTTTTTGATCAGCCGCCTGATAGGCCCGTTTTATATGGCCTGTAGAGGACAGCAAACATCTTATCCACAGATGCGCTAACAGAGATTGGGGGCAAGTATTGGCTTGCGTACAAAGTTATCCTCTGGAAAAAGCCTGAAAAAACCGCAAGTTAGGCTGGTTGTTTTTTGTACGAAGGGTTGCAGGGCCTGGTTTGTATGGGGTGTAGCGATGGGCGAACACGTTATCCACAGAAGCACTAACAGGGATTGTGGGTAACCATGATCAGGTCCTGTTGAAACACGACCATCCCGAGTCGATATCCAGATTCAACTCATAATCATTGAATGCACCCCACCCAAGCAAAAGCGAAGGCACGTACTGACCCAGCAATAACGACGCAGGAATCGTAAAGTCCGGGTAGTAGTTGTAGGTGATCGATTGGATATGGCCCGACAGGCTCAATTCACCCTTGAAGGTTTGGGGACGAGGTTCATCGGTAACATGAATGGGTGAGTTGCCCGGCGAGGACGATGTCAGGTAATCGACATTGCCGGTGTCGATAATCACCGGTGTGGCCCGACGATCCAGGCGTGCGGCAATGGTCAGTCGTTGATTAATGTCCATGCGCGCGTAGCTAATTGGCGAATCGCATCGCGCGGGAGGTTCGGCGTTAACCTCCAGTGTCTTTTTGGTGACCTTCAAACGCCCCAACTTACCGATCAGATCAAGCCCCAGTAAGTTTTCCCGGTCGCTGACAAACACCAGGACGTTTCTGAACTCGCTTGTACCTATCGTTAAAGACTCAAAGATCCCGAGTTGGGCAGACAGGTCACGTTCGCCATAAAACGTGCTGTAGCCATAGTGAGAGTCGGTTAACAACCTGATGCCCATCAGCTTCGCGGTGTCGTTGTTGACCCGCGTTTGCGGTGCGCCGGTGTCCAGAATGAAGCGCGACGAGACACCATTGGCCGCTTTGACATCGAGGTAGGGCAGCACATCGTCAGAGACGTGACTGTCGCTGGCGTAAGGATGAATCGCCAGCACCTCGTGTCGCTTGGTTCTTGTCACCGAAAAATCGCCGAGCCTGCGCAGGGTCGCGAGGGATTCGCTGCCGAACATGGAGAACATCGCGTTGAGCTCAGGGTCATTCGCGATTGCCTGAGCATGACGACGCTTGATCGCCAGATAGTACTCGGGGATCAGGTTTGCGGTTTTGGCCTCGAACATTCGGGAGAAAACGGACACTGAACAATTCAGGTTCTTTTCAGTATCCAGCACCTTGTCGCATTGCTGTTTCATCTGCGCCAGGGAGGCTTTTTGCCCCTGTTCAGACTCCAGCCATTTGTAAAAATCCGGATCTTCCTTTCTGGTATCCGCTATCGAACGCGTGGTTACCACCAGAAAAAACACAACAAGCATCACGCCACAGATCAGACAGGTCTCACGTCGACTGACCGCTCCCATGTTCAACCCATTCTTGAAAACGAGTGTGAGGAATTAGCGCTGCTGCCACCCCGCCCTGCTCATGGAAAGCCAGCTCATAGAAAAATGTAGCTCATCAGGGCCGATACATCAGATAGGCCTCACCCGTGACCCGAATCATCGGATGGGGCGTGATCTGGCAGGTATCGACGATACGAAAGCCATGTCGCTCGTAAAACCGGCGGGCGCCGGTGTTCACCGCGTAGTCGATCAGGCTCAAGCCATTGAGCCCTAGCTGGTTGGCACGGTCGTAAGCGTAGGCGAGGAATTGCTTGCCCAGGCCCTGGTTTCGCCAGCCTTCATGCAGCGCGAGGCTGGAGATGTAGAGGGTGTCGGGGATTTCCATTTTGGCGTACGGCGCCAGGACTGGATCGGTCACTGGAGGCGCCAGTGGGTCGTGACGCATCACGTAGCTGTGCATCATGCCGATGACTTCACCCTCGGCCTGCGCAATCACGCAGTTTTGGTAAGAGAAATCGACGTCTTCACGGGCGTAGCGACTGGCCCCGACATCCAGCAAATCCTGACCGGGTTGTGCCAGTTGGCTCCAGATGTAATCTGCAGCGCCCTCTGAAGAAATCTGAAACAAGCGAGCAATCTCCCGCGCATCCGCGCGCAGGGCCGAACGAAATTCAACGGTCATTTGTTATTCCTTGTGGGAGCGGGCTTGCTCCGGGCGGCGATCCGACGAAAGCGGTGTGTCAGACAACATCAATGTCGACTGAACCGCCCTCTTCGCGAGCAAGCCCGCTCCCACATTAGATCTGTATTGGGTATTCGTTAGCGGACCACGCCTTCTTCGATCAGCAACTTGAGGATCGCCTCGGCACCTGCTTGCGCAGTCACGCCTTTAAGCACCTGCCCGCCGCCACCGCTGGCCTTGGCCGTCGCGGCTTTCATCCGGTCCGCGCCGCTCTTGGCCTTGATCACCTTCAAGCGTTTAGGCCGTGGCTTGGCCGGTTGCAGCGTGGCGACCGCCAGCAGTGCGTCGTCGATCACTTCGACTTCATCCGCCTGCAACACCCCGCGTCGAGCCGGGCCATAGGCGCTCTGCCGAGGTTTCGGCGCAGCGTTATCCACAGTTGCGAGGAACGGCAGCCGCACTTTCAACCGACGGCGCTGACCGCGAGGCAAGGCTTGCAGCACCAGCGCTGAATTGCCGTCGATGGATTCAACTTGAGCCAGCCCGACTACCAATGGCCAGCCCAGGCTTTCCGCCAGCAGGAACGGCAACATGCCCGAGCCTTCACCGGTTTCCGCCTGGCTGCCGGTCAGCACGACCTGCGCCCCGGCATCACGCAAATACGCAGTCAATGCCGGCAGCGCATCGGCGCCTTCCGGTTGCTCCAGCACATGCAGCTGTTCCAGGCCCATGCCCAAATAGGCACGCAATGCGGGTTCCGCGACGTCACCGGCATGCAGCACTTGCAGGTTATCCCCAGCCAATTGCAGGCCCAGCTCCACCGCCCGCGCATCCTGCTCCGCGCGACGTGGCCGGCCGGAGGTCGGGTGGGCGCCGATGGACACCAGGCTGATGATTTTCGTGCTCATAACCCTTTCCTTTCCTTAAGCCGCATCGCGCTTGGCTTCATTGCGGTAAGCCTCTACCGCATCGATCAAGGCTTGAAGAATCTCGGCGCTCTCGCCGATCACCGACAAGTCGGCCCGTTTGATCATGTCGCAGCCAGGGTCGAGGTTGATCGCCACCACCTTGTCGCAGGCACCGATGCCTTGCAGGTGCTGGATCGCCCCGGAAATCCCCACTGCCACGTAGACCCGCGCAGTCACCCAGGTGCCGGACGCACCGACCTGACGGTCGCGCGCCATGAAGCCATCGTCCACCGCCACGCGGGACGCGCCTTCGGTAGCACCCAGCGCTTCGGCGGTCCTGTGGAAAAGTCCCCAGTCCTTGACCCCGTTGCCGCCGGAGAAGATGAACTCGGCTTCGGCCATCGGAATCGCCGCCGGGTCCACTGCCACCGCGCCCAGATCCTCGATGCGCGACAAGCTGCGCGCCACGGCTGTGGATAACTCCACCGGCAAGGCTTCGTGACGGGTTTCGCTGACCGGTTCGGCGCATTCGACGGCAGCCAGAATCAAGCGTGCCACCGGGCGCGCAAGGTCTTGCAAACCGGCACCGGCGCGGCCGATGCATTCCTGATCCTTGACCTGCCAGACCCGGGTGGCCGGGCGTTCGCCCAGCGCGGCGGCAAAGCGTCGACCCAATTCACCACCACCGCTGCGACTGTCCGGCAGCAACCAGTGACGCGGGTTGAACTGGTTATCCACAGCCCGTAGCCCCTGGACCCGTTGTTCCGGTGCATAACCGCTGAATTCTTCGCCATCGAGCACCAGCAAGCGATCGACGCCAGCAGTGGCGAAAGCGTTTTCTTTATGTTCGCCAAAGACCACGGCCAATACCGCGCCGTCCTTGCCGGCCAACTGATGAGCCAGGCCGAGCAAGTCGCGGTCGTGGCTGCTCAAGCGGCCGCCGACCATGTCCGGCACCACGTTGATGTAGAACGCCGGTTGCGGCACTTGATGCAGCGGCAATTGCACTTCAACCGCGGCCGAGCGTTTAGTCGCCCCGCCCTGTTGAGCGCCGCTGCGGTCGATTCGTTTGATCCCGTTGGGACCGATAAAACCGATGCCATGGGGATTCTTGCGGATGACGCCGTTAGGCCCCATCCAGCTGTGTTGCGCCGGTTGCATGGCCGCGTGCAGCGGGTGCAGACGGTTGCGGGCGATCCATTCAGCGCGTGGGTCGCGGCGGATAATGTCGCTCATCAATGCACCTCCGCAGGTTCACGTTTGGCCGGTGCTGAAGGCTTTCCCGGCGCGGTGTCTTCAAGCAACGCGTCCGCCACCAGTTCGGCGATGTCCTTGATCAGCGGCCGAGGTTCGACCACGCCTTCGAGCATCGCGGTGCACTGTGGACAACCCACGGCCACCAGTTCGGCGCCGGTTTCGCGGATGTCTTCCATGCGCATGTCGGGGATCCGTTGCTTGCCCGGGATGTCGGTGATCGGCGCACCGCCACCACCGCCGCAGCAGCGCGAGCGGAAACCGGAGCGTTGCATTTCCTTGATCTCGATCCCCAGGGCGCGCAGCACTTCACGCGGCGCCTCGTATTCGCCGTTGTAGCGGCCGAGGTAGCACGGGTCGTGATAAGTCACGCTGCTGCCTTTGTGCTGACCAAGGTTCAGGGCGCCAGCGCCGATGATTTCCGCCATGTAGGTGCTGTGGTGCTGCACGAGGTAGTTGCCGTCGAAGGCGCCGTACTCGTTTTTCAGCACGTGGAAGCTGTGCGGGTCGCAGGTGACGATGCGGTTGAAGTTGTATTTGGCCAGGGTCTGGATGTTGCGTTTGGCCAACAGCTGGAAGGTCGCTTCGTCGCCCAGACGTCGGGCTACGTCACCGCTGTCGCGCTCTTCGAGACCCAGTACCGCGAAGTCGACCTTGGCCGCTTTCAGCACTTTGACGAAGGCGCGCAGAGTGCGCTGGTTGCGCATGTCGAAGGCACCGTCGCCGACCCAGAACAGCACGTCGACCGACTTCTTCTCGCTCATCAGATTGAGGTTCAAGTCCGCCGCCCAGTTCATCCGCCCACCCGGGGCGAAGCCGCCAGGGTTGTCGGTGGCGATCAGGTTTTCGAGGACTTCGGCGCCCTTGTTCGGGGTCGCGCCTTTTTCCAGGGTCAGGTGACGGCGCATGTCGACGATGGCGTCGACGTGCTCGATCATCATCGGGCATTCCTCGACGCAGGCGCGGCAAGTGGTGCAGGACCACAAGGTTTCAGCGTCCACCAGGCCGTTGACGATCGGTTGATGCGGGTTACCGGCGTGTTCGCCGATCGCCTTGCCTGGATACGGGCTGCCGGCGAACTTGGCATCGGTGCCACCGGCCAGGCCAACGACCATGTCCTGAATCAGCTTTTTCGGGTTCAGCGGCTGGCCGGCGGCGAACGCCGGGCACGCGGCTTCGCACTTACCGCACTGCACGCAGGCGTCGAAGCCGAGCAGTTGGTTCCAGGTGAAATCCTTGGGTTTTTCCACGCCCAGTGGCGCGGTTGGGTCGTTCAGGTCCAGCGGTTTCAAACCGGTGGAGCGGCCGCCACCAAAACGTTCGGCGCGACGGTGCCAGGCCAGGTGCAAGGCACCGGCGAAGGCGTGCTTCATCGGCCCGCCCCAGGTCATGCCGAAGAACAACTCCGATACGCCCCACAGCACACCGACGCCGAGGATCGCAGCGACCACCCAACCGCCGAAGTTTTCCGGGAGGATGCCGGCGACCGGCAGGGTCAACAGGAAGAAGCTCGCAGAGAACGCCAACAGGCTTTTCGGCAGACGCATCCATGGCCCTTTGGAAAGGCGAGCCGGTGGGTTGCGACGACGCAGGAACATGAAAATCGCACCGACGAACATCACCGCCGAGGCAATTAGCAGGGCAATACCGAGAATGCGATTGTGCAGGCCGAAACCGTGAACCAGGATCGCCAGCACAATGGACGCCACCGCACCGCCAGCCGTGGCGACGTGAGTGTTGGCGATGTATTTGTCCCGCGCGACGACATGGTGCAAATCGACCATGTAGCGCTTGGGCATGGCGAACAGGCCGCCGATCAGGTCGACTTTCGAAGCCCGGCCTCGGCGCCACATAGCCACCCGCCGCAACGCGCCGAGGACGGCAAGGCCCAGGGCTGCGAACAACAGGATTGGAAGAAGGGTGTTCAACATGGTGGAGCTCCCAAAGACCTCGGGGTCTTGCAGGTCGAGATGCCTTACTCGGTTCCTGTGGGAGCGGGCTTGCTCGCGAAGACGGACTGACATTCAACATCGATGTCGTCTGACCCGCCGCTTTCGCGAGCAAGCCCGCTCCCACAGGGTTATGTGCAAGCCTTAGAAATCCTTACAGAGCCTCAACGCGTCGTAGATCGCCGCGTGGGTGTTGCGCTGCGCCACGCAGTCGCCGATGCGGAACAGCAAGTAGCCGTCGCCCGCCTGGCTCAGCGAAGGTTGTGGCTTGATCGCGAACAGGGCTTCGATGTCCATCTGGCCTTTGTTGCGCGAGCCTTCCTTCAAGGCGTAGTAGATTTCTTCGTCCGGACGCACGCCGTTTTCGACGACGACCTGGTCCACCACCCGCTCCTCTTTGGCGCCGGTGTATTCGTTTTCCAGCACCGCCACCAGCTTGTCGCCTTCGCGGTAGACCTTCTCCAGCATCATGTCCCCGGTCATGATCACTTCTTTGGGGTACATGCTGCGGTAGTACGTCGGGAACGAGGTGCCGCCAATCGCCACGCCTGGCTTGATGTCGTCGGTGACGATCTCGACCTGGCTGCCCTTGTCGGCGAGGAAGTCGGCGGTCGACATCCCGGTGAACTCGCAGATGGTGTCGTAGACCAGCACGTTCTTGCCCGGTGCGACCTTGCCATCGAGAATGTCCCAGCTGCTGACCACCAGGCCTTCAGCCGCGCCCCAGTGCTCGTTCTGCTCCAGGAATGGATGGCCGCCAACGGCGAGCACCACCACGTCCGGACGCAGGTCGAGAATGGTTGCCGCATCGGCGGCCACGCCCAGGCGCAGGTCGACCTTCAAACGCGCCAGCTCAAGCTGGAACCAGCGGGTGATACCGGCGATCTGGTCGCGCTGCGGAGCTTTCGACGCGGTAGTGATCTGCCCGCCGATGAATTCTTTCTTCTCGAACAGGGTCACGTCGTGGCCACGTTCGGCCGACACACGCGCCGCTTCCATCCCGGCAGGACCGGCACCGACCACCACGACTTTGCGCTTCACACCGGTCGATTTCTCGATGATGTGCGGTACGCCCATGTATTCACGGGAGGTCGCGGCGTTCTGGATGCACAACACGTCCAGGCCCTGGTACTGACGGTCGATGCAGTAGTTGGCGCCGACGCATTGTTTGATCTGGTCGACCTGACCCATTTTGATCTTGGCAATCAGGTGCGGGTCGGCGATGTGGGCGCGGGTCATGCCGACCATGTCCACGTAGCCGCCTTCCAGAATACGGGTCGCCTGGTTCGGGTCCTTGATGTTCTGCGCGTGCAGAACCGGGGCCTTCACCACTTCCTTGATACCGGCCGCCAAGTGCAGGAACGGCTCCGGTGGATAACTCATGTTCGGGATAACGTTGGCCAGGGTGTTGTGGGTGTCGCAACCCGAACCCACCACGCCGATGAAGTCGATCATGCCGGTGTCGTCGTAGTACTTGGCGATCTGCTTCATGTCCTCGTGGGACAAGCCGTCCGGGTGGAACTCGTCACCGCACAGACGAATGCCGACGCAGAAGTCCGGGCCGACTTCCTTGCGCACAGCCTTGATCACTTCCAGGCCGAAACGCATGCGGTTTTCGAAGCTGCCGCCCCATTCGTCGGTACGTTTGTTGACGCGTGGGCTCCAGAACTGGTCGATCATGTGCTGGTGCACGGCGGACAGTTCGACGCCGTCCAGGCCACCGGCCTTGGCCCGCGCCGCGGCGCTGGCGTAGTTGCCGATCACCCGCCAGATTTCTTCCGGCTCGATGGTTTTGCAGGTCGCACGGTGCACCGGCTCACGGATGCCCGACGGCGACAGCAGGGTTGGCCAATGCTCACCGTCCCAGCGGGAACGACGCCCCATGTGGGTAATCTGGATCATGATCTTGGCGCCATGCTTGTGCATGGCATCGGCCAGGTTCTGAAAGTGTGGAATGATCCGGTCGTCGGCCAGGTTGACCGACTTCCACCAGCCTTGCGGGCTGTCGATGGCCACACTGGAGGAACCACCACAAATCGCCAGGCCGATCCCGCCCTTGGCTTTCTCTTCGTAATACTTGACGTACCGGTCGGTGGTCATGCCGCCGTCGGTGGCATAAACCTCGGCGTGCGCGGTGCTGAGCACGCGGTTGCGGATGGTCAGTTTGCCGATCTGGATCGGCTGGAACATTGCTTCGAAAGCCATGGCGGGTTCCTCGACTTACAACGGCTTGACGGTGAACAGGCCGTCGTCGTGGCCTTCTTCGGAGCCACCGTAAACCTGTTCGGCAACGGTGCGGATCTTGCTGCCGCGGGCTTGCAGAATCTGATCCATGGCACCGGCAAACCAACCGGTGAACATGTAGTCGACCTTGCGCCCGACCTTGCCGTACACGTAGACGAACGCCGAGTGTTCGAGCTTGACGCTGGCAGTGCCTTTGTCGAGGTCGATGTCCTGGATCTTGAACAGGCCCCAGCCGCGCTGCGACAGGCGCTTCATGTAGTGTTCGAACACCGCAACGCCTTCCAGGCCGTGGCATTCAGCTTCTTTTTCACACCAGTGCCAGGCGGACTTGTAGCCGGCCTTGTAGAGGATTTCGGCGTAGGCGTCGGCGCCCAGCACTTCCTCGATGCCCATGTGGTTGTTGACGAAGAAGTGACGCGGTACGTACAGCATTGGCAGGGCGTCGGAGGTCCAGACACCGGTTTCGCTGTCGACTTCGATTGGCAATTGCGGGGCGATCTTGGCCATGGAAACTTAACTCCAGAAAATTTTGGTGTTGCCCCCGGCGCGGACGGCCGGGGGAAAGGATTCAGAGGTGCTGTGGCTTACTCGCCCCAGACGTCCTTCAAGACGTTGACCCAGTTCTCGCCCATGATCTTGCGCACCACGCGCTCGGAATGGCCGCGCTTGAGCAGGGTTTCGGTCAGGTTCGGGAATTCGCCGACGGTGCGGATGCCCAGCGGGTTGATGATCTTGCCGAAGCTGGTCAGGCGGCGGGCGTAGCCCTTGTCATGGGTCAGGTATTCGAAGAAGTCCTGGCCATGGCCCTGGGTGAAGTCGGTGCCGATACCGATGGCGTCTTCACCGACGATGTTCATGGTGTATTCGATGGCTTCGGCGTAATCGTCGATGGTCGAATCGATGCCCTTGGCCAGGAATGGCGCAAACATGGTCACGCCGACGAAACCGCCGTGATCGGCGATGAACTTCAGTTCTTCATCGGACTTGTTGCGCGGGTGGACTTTCAGGCCCGACGGCAGGCAATGGGAGTAGCAGACCGGCTTCTTCGATTCGAGGATGACTTCTTCGGAGGTCTTCGAGCCGACGTGGGACAGGTCGCACATGACGCCGACGCGGTTCATCTCGGCGACGATTTCACGACCGAAACCCGACAGGCCGCCATCACGCTCGTAGCAACCGGTGCCAACCAGGTTCTGGGTGTTGTAGCACATCTGCACGATACCGACGCCCAGCTGCTTGAACACCTCTACATAACCGATCTGGTCTTCAAAGGCGTGAGCATTCTGGAAGCCGAACAGGATGCCGGTCTTGCCTTGCTCTTTAGCCTTGCGGATATCGGCGGTGGTGCGCACTGGAATCACCAGGTCGCTGTTTTCGCGGATCAGCTTCTGGCTGGCGGCGATATTGTTGACGGTGGCCTGGAAGCCCTCCCACACCGACACGGTGCAGTTGGCCGCGGTCAGACCGCCCTTGCGCATGTCTTCGAACAGCTCACGGTTCCACTTGGCAATAATCAGACCGTCGATAACGATGCTGTCGGCGTGCAATTCGGCTGGGCTCATCAGGCTGTCCCCTATTAGCGATTCATGCGCCGAATCGTGTGCCGGCGCTTTGGGGCCAGCATATGCCTGAGGGAGGGGGCAGCCGGGTGCAAAAACGACAGGGGGTTTGCCGAAAGCGTCAATCCGCGACAAAGGGTCGTCGCCGGACGTCATGGGGCACCTGTTCAAGGGCCTGCGCATGGGCCAGAATTCGCGCCATTACTGGATGCTTTACTGGAAAAACGGGCGGCGGCGCAATGAAATCGATCTTCCTGGCTTTGGCACTGATAGCGACCGGCGTACACGCGGCTGAAGAAGCCGACGATAACCCCTGCGACAAAGTCGAAAACGAGGTCCAGACCCTGGAATGCTCGGTCTACAGCAGAACCACCGCCGAAGACCTGCTGAGCGAAAACTACAAAAGCCTGAACGAGCGCATGCAGACGCTCTACGGCAAGAGCCCGGCGCAACTGACCGACATCACCGCCAAGCTCAAGGTTGCTCAACAGCAGTGGCTGAAGACCCGGGATGCGGATTGCGCGGTTGAAGCGTTTCCGGCGACAGCCGGTAGCAAGGCGTTCACGATTGCGCAGAATGATTGCGTGGCGCGGATGAGTGACGAGCGGTCGGAGTTTTTGGAGTCGATTGGGCAGGAGTAAACCTTATCGTCCGTCGGAAGCTGGTGCTGTCGCCAGCTTTCAATCCTCAAGAAATACGTGTTCCTACAGACTCTGTTGACCACGCCTGCATCTGTCCTTTAGCCAAAAACGACTGCTCCAATGTGGGCAACATGCCGACACGGTTCGTTTATTGGCCACCTGCAAAATATAAGTAAAGATTCGCAAATCTTATAAAAGACTTATATTCTCCTATGAACAGCATCCACTGGACTCGAAAGGCCGTTAAGCAGCTTCTGAAATTGCATTCCGCTCATCAGATCCAGGTTCGTGATGCCATCACGGTGCTGGCTGACATGCCTGATGTGGGCAACGTCAAAGCACTGGTTGGTCATGATTACGCCTACCGTCTGCGAGTCGGCAATTATCGGATCATGTTCGACTGGGATGGCGCAATTAAAGTGATCAGTATTCAAGAGGTCAAAAAACGCGATGAGCGCACCTACTGACGTTCAAATCATCAATGACGCAGATGGAAACCCTGCGTTCGTGGTCATTCCCTACGCGCAATATGTGGCGCAGAGAATTGAGCCCGATCTTATTCCCCACGAGGTGGTCAGCCGTATCGTCGACGGCGCAACGCCAATTCGCGCCTGGCGCGAACATCTGAACCTTACCCAGGATGAAGTGGCCAAACGCATGGGCATCTCCCAACCGGCCTTCGCCCAGCAAGAGACCGTCGCCAAGCCTCGCAAGGCGACACGTGAGAAAATTGCCGCGGCTTTTGGCATCAACGCCGATCAACTTGAGCTGTAAGCTGCACGCTATCAGCCAGTAAAGGGATTCAAATGAAAATCTGCGGCATCGAAATCAAAGGCAGCGAAGCAATCATTGCCGTGGCTTCCCTCGACGATCAGGTCCTGAGCCACATCCCGCTGAACACCAAGAAAATCGCCCTAGACGATGACGACGAAGCCGCGAACGTCAAAGTCTTTGCCGCTCAGGTGGCGTCGTTTGTGCGCGAGAACGCCATTGATCGGATTGCGATCAAGAAACGCAGCAAGAAGGGTGAGTTTGCCGGTGGGCCGACCACGTTCAAGATCGAGGGTGTTTTCCAGTTGCTGGAGAATTGCGAGGTCACGCTGCTGTCGCCACAAACTATCAATGCGCAGAACAAGAAATTCGATTTCGAACTGCCGGCCACACTGAACAAGTATCAGCACGAGGCGTACAAAGCGGCCTGTTCGGCGCTGATGAAGAAGTAACATTCACAGCAGATCAAAACTGTGGGAGCGGGCTTGCTCGCGAATGGGGTGTCTCAGTCGACCTTAATGTTGCATGAATGACCGCATTCGCGAGCAAGCCCGCTCCCACAGTGGTTTTGTGTCAGGTCCAAGCCCCTCATCAAACAAGCTCCCGGCCATCCCCCAACCGCCGCCGATCCTCTCGCGGACACCGCTCAAACTTCGCCCGATAGCTTCGAGTGAAATACGACGGCGATTCAAAACCGCACGCAATACTCACTTCCAACACGCTCATATTGGTCTGGCGCAGCAACTGCCGGGCCTTCTCCAGCCGCAAGCGCAGGTAGAAATTGCTCGGTGTGTCGTTCAGGTGCAACCGAAACAATCGCTCCAGTTGCCGTCGCGTCACCTTGATCGATTCGGCCAATTCCAGCGTGCTCAGCGGCGGTTCGCTGTGCTGCTCCATCTCCCCAATCACCTGCACCAGTTTCTTGTTGCTGATGCCATAACGCGTGGCGACTTCCATGCGCTGGTGGTCTTTGCGCGGGCGGATACGGCCGAGTACGAATTGTTCGCTGACCTGGATCGCCAGTTCCGGGCCGTGGGCCTGGGCGATAAGGTCGAGCATCAGGTCGATGGAAGCGGTACCGCCGGCGGAGGTGATGCGTCGGCGGTCGATCTCGAACAGCTCCTGGGTGACGCTCAGCTGCGGGTAGGACTCCTTGAAGGCGTCGATGGCTTCCCAGTGCAGGGTCAGGCGATGGCCGTCGAGCAGCCCGGCTTCGGCGAGGATGAAACTGCCGGTGTCGATGGCGCCGAGGGTCACGCCTTCGTTATCCAGGCGGCGTAACCAGTGCTCCAGGGCCGGAGTGGTGAACTTCAGCGGTTCGAATCCGGCGACCACCAGCAAGGTAGCGCCTTTCTTCAGCGGCTCCAGCGCCGCATCGGCGTTGACCGACATGCCGTTGCTGGCCAGTACCGCCCCGCCGTCCGCGCTGAGCACATGCCAGCGATAGAGCTCGCCACGAAAGCGATTGGCGACCCGCAGCGGCTCGATGGCCGAGATAAATCCAATTGCCGAGAAGCCCGGCATCAACAAGAAGTAGAAATCCTGGGACATGGAGCGCACTCGACTGGCAGGTAACGAGAGGGCGGGAAGCGTGTGGACGTTGATACGCCACTTGCGCGCGGCATTCAAGAGCGCAGGTCGCCGCAGTGCAAGAGCTGGTCGCCGCAGTGCGTTTTCACAGGGCCTTAGCTGCGTAACTTGGGCATCACCGGCGCACGAAGACGCCCGGACCCACAATAACGAACTGCCGAGGAAACCTGAGATGAAACGACTGATCAGCAGCTGTGTTCTTGCACTCAGCGGTACCGCTTTCTTGAGCGCCAGCGTCATGGCGGCCGAACCTGCTTCATGCCAGAACGTACGCATGGGCGTTGTGAACTGGACCGACGTGATCGCCACCAGTGCCATGACCCAAGTCCTGCTCGATGGCCTCGGCTACAACACCAAACAAACCAGCGCTTCCCAGCAAATCATCTTCGCCGGGATCCGCGACCAGCGCCTGGACTTGTTCCTGGGCTACTGGAACCCGCTGATGACCCAGACCATCACCCCGTTCGTCGCGGCCAATCAGGTCAAGGTGCTTGAGGCGCCAAGCCTGAAAGACGCCCGCGCCACTCTCGCCGTACCGACGTATCTCGCCGACAAGGGTCTGAAAACCTTCGCCGACATCGCCAAGTTTGAAAAGGAACTGGGCGGCAAGATCTACGGCATCGAGCCAGGTTCGGGTGCCAACACCCAAATCAAGGCGATGATCGCCAAGAACCAGTTTGGCCTCGGCAAGTTCCAGTTGGTCGAGTCCAGTGAGGCCGGCATGCTCGCGGCGGTGGATCGCGCCGTGCGACGCAAAGAGGCCGTGGTGTTCTTCGGCTGGGCGCCGCACCCGATGAACGTCAACGTGAAGATGACCTACCTCACCGGCAGCGACGACGCCCTGGGCCCGAACGAAGGCATGGCCACGGTCTGGACCGTCACCGCGCCGAAATACGCCGAGCAATGCCCGAACATCGGTCGCTTGCTGAGCAACCTGACCTACACCGCCGAAGACGAGAGCCGGATGATGCAGCCGCTGCTGGATCACAAGGACGCCTTCGAATCGGCCAAGCAATGGCTGAAAGATCACCCGCAAGACAAGCAACGCTGGCTCGAAGGCGTGACCACCTTCGATGGCAAACCGGCAGCTGACAACCTGAAACTGACCATCAAATAAACCCGATTGAACCACCGACTCGCAGCCCGACAGGGCTGCGAATCGACTAATCACGCCCGCCATTCCCACAAAGAACAGGAACCGCCTCATGAACCACGACGTCATCATCACCTGCGCACTCACCGGTGCTGGCGACACGACCAGCAAGAGCCCACACGTGCCGGTCACCCCGAAACAAATCGCCGCAGCCGCCGTGGAAGCCGCCAAGGCCGGCGCCACTGTCGTTCACTGCCACGTTCGTAACCCCGAAACCGGCAAATTCAGCCGTGATGTAGCGCTGTATCGCGAAGTGATGGAGCGCATCCGCGAGGCGGACGTCGACATCATCGTCAACCTCACCGCCGGCATGGGCGGCGACCTGGAAATCGGCGCGGGCGAGAACCCGATGGAGTTCGGCCCGAACACCGACCTGGTCGGCCCGCTGACCCGTCTGGCCCACGTTGAAGCACTGCTGCCGGAAATCTGCACCCTCGATTGCGGCACCCTGAACTTCGGCGATGGCGACACCATTTACGTGTCCACCCCGGCCCAGCTACGCGCTGGCGCCAAACGCATTCAAGAGCTGGGCGTGAAGGCCGAGCTGGAAATTTTCGACACCGGTCACCTGTGGTTCGCCAAGCAGTTGATCAAGGAGGGATTGCTCGACGACCCGCTGTTCCAGCTCTGCCTGGGCATCCCATGGGGCGCGCCGGCTGATACCACCACCATGAAAGCCATGGTCGACAACTTGCCAGCCAATGCGGTGTGGGCCGGTTTCGGCATCGGTCGCATGCAGATGCCGATGGCGGCGCAAGCGGTGCTGCTGGGCGGCAACGTGCGAGTCGGTCTGGAAGACAACCTCTGGCTGGACAAGGGCGTACTGGCGACCAACGGCCAACTGGTCGAGCGCGCCAGCGAAATCCTCAGCCGCCTCGGCGCCCGTGTTCTGACCCCGGCAGAAGGCCGGGCAAAAATGGGCCTGACCAAGCGCGGTTAACCCGAACCTACACCTCACCTGTGGGAGCGGGCTTGCTCGCGAAGAGGCCGTCACATCCGACATCTCTGTCGACTGACACCCCGCTTTCGCGAGCAAGCCCGCTCCCACATTAGGTCACCGAACTATTTAGGACGTCGCCATGAGCTTTATCACTGAAATCAAAACCTTCGCCGCCCTGGGCAGCGGTGTCATCGGCAGCGGTTGGGTGTCCCGCGCCCTCGCCCACGGCCTCGACGTGGTGGCCTGGGACCCGGCGCCTGGCGCCGAAGCCGCGCTGCGCAAACGCGTCGCCAATGCCTGGGGTGCCTTGGAGAAACAGGGCCTTGCGCCAGGTGCATCGCAGGATCGGCTGCGCTTTGTCGCCACCATTGAAGAATGCGTTCGCGATGCGGATTTCATTCAGGAAAGCGCCCCTGAACGTCTGGACCTGAAACTGGAGCTGCACGCCAAAATCAGCGCGGCGGCCAAGTCCAATGCCTTGATCGGTTCCAGTACTTCCGGCCTGTTGCCGAGCGAGTTCTACGAGAGCTCGACGCACCCGGAACGCTGCGTCGTCGGCCACCCGTTCAACCCGGTTTACCTGCTGCCGCTGGTGGAAGTGGTGGGCGGCAAAAACACCGCCCCGCAAGCGGTTCAAGCAGCAATGAAAGTCTACGAATCCTTGGGCATGCGTCCGCTGCATGTGCGCAAGGAAGTACCCGGTTTTATCGCCGACCGCTTGCTCGAAGCGCTGTGGCGTGAGGCGCTGCACCTGGTCAACGACGGTGTGGCGACCACCGGCGAAATCGATGATGCGATCCGCTTTGGCGCGGGTCTGCGCTGGTCGTTCATGGGCACATTCCTGACGTACACCCTGGCGGGTGGCGATGCGGGCATGCGGCACTTCATGGCGCAATTCGGGCCGGCGTTGCAGTTGCCGTGGACGTATCTACCGGCGCCGGAGCTGACCGACAAGTTGATTGATGATGTGGTGGATGGCACCAGCGATCAGTTGGGCACGCACAGCATTTCGGCGCTGGAGCGCTATCGTGATGATTGCTTGCTGGCGGTGCTGGAAGCGGTGAAGACCACCAAAGAGAAGCATGGGATGGCCTTCAGCGAATAACCCCAGGCTAATGGGCCAGCAGGTCTGGCCCCTTCGCGAGCAAGCCCGCTCCCACAGTTGATTTGATGTGTGAATACAATCTATGTCACCCAGCAGATCCCCTGTGGGAGCGGGCTTGCTCGCGAAGACGGCAGCCCAGTCACCACTCATGTTGGAACCTACACCATGCCCACCCTCACCACCTACCAAACCAAAATCATCCCCGACTGGGTCGACTACAACGGCCACCTGCGCGACGCCTTCTACCTGCTGATTTTCAGCTACGCCACCGACGCGCTGATGGATCGTCTGGGCATGGACAGCAACAACCGCGAAGCCAGCGGCAACTCGTTGTTCACCCTCGAACTGCACCTCAATTACCTGCACGAAGTGAAGCTCGACACCGACGTCGAAGTGCACACCCAAATCATCGGCCACGACAGCAAACGCCTGCACCTCTATCACAGCCTGCATCGGGTGGGCGACGACCAGGAGCTGGCAGGCAACGAGCAAATGCTGTTGCACGTCGACCTTGCCGGGCCGCGCTCCGCACCGTTCAGCGAAGACACCTTGAGCAAGCTGCGAGCCATCGTCGTCGAGCAAACCGACCTTCCCGCCCCCGACTACATTGGCCGAGTGATCGCGTTACCCCCTAAAAAATAACAAGGAGATCGCCATTGAACACCGCCGCCGCTTTTGCCGACTTCCGTACCTACCCGTTGATCAGCGCGTTGACCGCCGTACACACCCTGGCGGACCGAATTCAAGTGAAGTGGGCCGATGACCGTGTCAGCCCGTTTCATCATCAGTGGCTGCGGGACAACTGCCCGTGCCCGCTGTGCGTCTACACCGTCACCCGCGAGCAAGTGCTGGAAATCGTCGACGTCGCCGAAAACCTCAAGCCCTCGGACGTCAGCGTTGATGCTGAAGGCTGCCTGCGTGTCGATTGGCAGGACGGCCATCTCAGCCGCTTCGATCCTGGCTGGCTACGGGCCCACGCCTACGATGACGAGTCCCGCGCCGAACGCCGGGCATCCAAGCCAAAAAGCCAGCTCTGGAACAGCAACCTGACGCTGCCGGTGTTCGACTACCAGGCGTTGATGAACGACAACGACGCCTTGCTGCAATGGCTGCTGGCCGTGCGCGATACCGGCCTGACTCAGGTCCGCGGTGTGCCCACCGAGCCGGGCTCGTTGAAGTTGATTGCCCAGCGGATTTCCTTCATCCGCGAGAGCAATTTTGGCGTGCTGTTCAACGTGCAATCCAAGGCCGATGCCGACAGCAATGCCTACACCGCTTTCAACCTGCCGTTGCACAGCGACCTGCCAACCCGGGAGTTACAACCGGGGCTGCAATTTCTGCATTGCCTGGTGAATGACGCTGACGGTGGCGAGAGTATTTTCGTCGACGGTTTTGCCATTGCCGAAGCCTTGCGCAAAGAAGATCCCGAAGCGTTCAAAAGCCTCTGCGAAATCCCTGTGGAGTTCCGCAACAAAGACCGCCACAGCGACTACCGTTGCCTGGCGCCGATCATCGCGCTGGATGCCTTTGGGCAGGTTTCAGAAATCCGCATGGCGAATTTTCTGCGCGGTCCGTTCGATGCGTCGGTCGAGCAGATGCCGGCGCTCTATCACGCCTACCGCCGCTTTATTGCGATGACCCGGGAAGCGCGATTCCGCGTGATGACGCGGTTAAACCCTGGCGAAATGTGGTGTTTCGACAACCGCCGCACCCTCCACGCCCGCAACGCCTTCGACCCTGCTACTGGCGCCCGACATTTTCAGGGTTGTTATGTCGATCGGGATGAATTGTTGTCGCGGATTTTGGTGTTGCAGCGCTAGACCGCGTCATCGTTCTTCGCGAGCAAGCCCGCTCCCACATTCGACCGCATTCTCCTGTTAGAACTCGGTCAACTGTGGGAGTGAGCCTGCTCGCGATGGCGCCAGTCCAGACAACTCATACCTCCCTGATTCACAGGCAAAAAAAACCCCGATCAAGCCGTGACAGGATCGGGGCAGAGGTGGGTACTGTTGAGGAGCCGTTGCGCGAGGGTGACCAAACCATCGTGAAACCAGCTGATCCCAGTGTGCCCACTCCCATCTGTAGCAAGTTAGCCGAAAACGACCTGTTCATAGGTATTGCGGCCATTGCGACAAATCGTCCTTGCCGCCACTCCGTACCCCTATGAGAATCGAACCACGACACCGTTCCCTGAAGAAGGATTGCGTCATGATGTACACCGATTTGATTGACCAGGAAGACCTGTTGGGCCAGCTCAAGGCATTAGGATTTGCAGTCCCCCCAGGTGCAACCGCTGAGCAGGCCTGCGAATGCGCGGTACGGGGTTTGAACAACGAACGGGCAACGGAATTGCGGACAATGGTCAAGCAGATGTACACCAGCAGTGCGACCATCCTGCCGGCCGTGCGCCAGGCCATCGACAAGCAATTGCTGCCCGCGTTGGCCGAGTATCAGCAGAGCCGTAGCGCCTGATAGACCGCTTTCGTCAGATCGCCGCCCGGAGCAAGCCCGCTCCCACAGTTGACCGATTCCTCTCAGAGGAACGCGATCTAATGTGGGAGATTCTATGGTTGAGGGAAAGCCCTCAACTGGCTTTTGGCTGATATTCGCTTTGCCCTTTCAGCAAGGCGAATACCACCCGAGCAAGCTTGCGAGCCAGCATCACCAGCGCCTGAGTG